>NZ_JAWOQQ010000013.1:0-142363 GCF_033337405.1 Vibrio sp. YT-16 | reverse complement strand
GCGGAATTGGTAGACGCACCAGATTTAGGTTCTGGCGCCGCAAGGTGTGAGAGTTCAAGTCTCTCCTTCCGCACCATCTTAAATTAATCTACACTATCAGAATACGCGGAAGTGGCGGAATTGGTAGACGCACCAGATTTAGGTTCTGGCGCCGTAAGGTGTGAGAGTTCAAGTCTCTCCTTCCGCACCATTCTTTCTCTCGATAAGAGAGGTTAAGTAGTCTTTGACTATTTACGCTGTAGGGCTATCGCCAAGCGGTAAGGCAGCGGCTTTTGATGCCGCCATTCCCTGGTTCGAATCCAGGTAGCCCTGCCATATACAACGATATTGAGATTTTACCAATTACCTTGATATCTATAGATTAAGTTGCGGAAGTGGCGGAATTGGTAGACGCACCAGATTTAGGTTCTGGCGCCGCAAGGTGTGAGAGTTCAAGTCTCTCCTTCCGCACCATTATCGGAAAACCCAGCATGACTTTGCTGGGTTTTTTCTTTTTTTGGTTCTGGACTCGGGAAATCATTAGATTTGCCGAATTAAAAAAGCGAGCTCATGGCTCGCTTTTTTTCTATCTGTGATTTGAGTAGCTTACTACATACCTAACGCGTATTTCAGTACTTGAGCCTTAATTGGCCCTGAGTTTTCAGCAAGCTTCAATGCAGCATTACGTACGAACTTCAATGGCCCTAGATCGTTGCTAAAACCTTTATAGAAAAAGTCCATGCCCGTCTGCATGAGTAAGTTGTCAGGTCGACGTGCGCGTTCGTATTTCGCGAGTAAGGTATCTTCCAGCTTTTCTTGTTGTTCTGTTACCGAAAGGAGAACGTCTACATCTTTGAAGCCTAAGTTTACCCCTTGCCCTGCAAGCGGGTTGATCGTATGGGCAGAGTCACCCACTAACACGCAATTTTTGCTTGAGTAGCTTTGCGCATGACGACGAGTGAGTGGGAATGAGCCAAACTGTAAAACTTCAATATCGCCTAATTCAGCAGGGAAATGACGTAAAATTTCTTCTCTTAGTTGAGGTTTACTCATCGCACACAGTTGTTTAATACGTTTAGGCGAGTCATACCAAACCAAAGAACCTTGGCCTACGACTTGACCATCGTCGTTACTCGAAGAGCACAGAGGTAAAAATGAACGTGGGCCTGAAGGTGTAAATTGTTGCCAAGTAATATCTTGCTGAGGCAATTCTGTTTTCACATTAATCAACATGCAGTGTTGTCGGTAATCCCACGCAGTTACACCAATTCCAGCCAATTGACGAACTTTAGAGTTTGCACCATCAGTACCAATCACCCAGTTAGCTTCAAACTGCGCCCCACTTTCTAGTGTCACAAGATTTACATCTGCAAACTCAATGGCTTTTAATCGCTCAGGACACATCACGGTTAGATTTTCATACTGAGAGAAGACTTGCCAAAGACCTAATTGGATTAGGCGGTTTTCAACGATGTAACCTAGCTGATCCAATGACAATTCATCAGAGTGAAAACGAGTACGGCACTCTGGGTGCTCCCAAGTTTCTAAGCGCCGATAAGGACAAACTCGCATGCTCTTGATCTCTGACCATGCTCCGAGTGAATCAAGTAACTCCACCGACTGGTGCGAGATTGCAGATACACGAATATCCATCGCCTGAGAGGCATCAAAAACTTTAGGTTTTGTACCTTCGACCAAGACAACGCTTCTGCCCTGCTTGGCAAATCCAACAGCGACGGCTGCCCCAACCATACCGCCACCGATCACGGCGATGTCATACTTGTTCATTTTTCACTCTTCATCGTGCTGATTAATTGGCGTTTTTTATTGTACTTTCCATGGCTATTTTTACAAAATTGTTTAACAAAAAACCTTGTTCTGCATAGGGCGAAAAACTAGATTTCATCAGGCTTTGCAGAGAATTAGCTAGATCACTAGTCAGGTGCTTTTTAAAGCAGTACAATACGCCGCTTACCGCCGTGATGGCGGCTATAATTTGAGCAATAGCTCTCCGATTTAAGTACAACTGAACGAGCGAAAGTGAGATGAGTAAGAAACTGCTAGTTAAAACCTGGGGCTGCCAGATGAACGAATACGATTCATCAAAAATGGCCGACCTGCTTAATGCTGCAAACGGCTACGAGCTGACGGAAGAGCCAGAGGAAGCAGACGTACTTCTACTTAACACCTGTTCGATCCGTGAAAAAGCGCAAGAGAAAGTTTTCCACCAGCTAGGCCGCTGGAAAACACTAAAAGATAAAAAACCTGGCGTAGTTATCGGTGTAGGTGGTTGTGTAGCAACACAAGAAGGTGACCATATTCGTGAACGTGCACCATACGTTGACGTTATTTTTGGCCCACAAACTTTGCACCGCCTACCTGAGATGATCAAACAATCTCAGTCCGATGATGCACCAGTTATGGACATTTCGTTCCCAGAGATCGAAAAATTCGACCGCCTACCTGAACCTCGCGCTGAAGGTGCGACAGCATTCGTTTCTATTATGGAAGGCTGCTCTAAGTACTGTACTTACTGTGTCGTACCGTACACTCGTGGTGAAGAAGTAAGCCGTCCAATGGA
Organism: Vibrio sp. YT-16; assembly: GCF_033337405.1. NCBI lineage: Bacteria > Pseudomonadati > Pseudomonadota > Gammaproteobacteria > Vibrionales > Vibrionaceae > Vibrio > Vibrio sp. YT-16. The sequence goes on along the minus strand of NZ_JAWOQQ010000013.1, from coordinate 139,803 downwards.
TGACGTACTGTTCGAAATCGCCCAACTTGCTGAACAAGGCGTACGTGAAGTAAACCTTCTGGGTCAAAACGTAAACGCGTACCGTGGTCCTATGCACGATGGTGAGATCTGTTCATTTGCAGAACTGCTTCGTTTGGTTGCGTCTATCGATGGTATCGACCGTATTCGTTTCACGACGAGCCACCCGTTAGAATTCACAGACGACATCATCGCAGTATACGAAGATACGCCAGAACTTGTGAGCTTCCTGCACTTACCTGTGCAAAGTGGTAGTGACCGTATCCTAACGATGATGAAACGCCCTCACACCGCTATCGAATACAAATCGATCATCCGTAAACTGCGTAAAGCTCGTCCTGATATCCAAATCAGTTCAGACTTTATTGTTGGTTTCCCTGGTGAGACAGACAAAGACTTCCAAGACACCATGAAGCTAATCAAAGATGTAGACTTTGACATGAGCTTCAGTTTCATTTTCTCTCCACGTCCAGGTACGCCAGCAGCGGATTACCCTTGTGATGTGTCAGAACAAGTGAAGAAAGAGCGCCTTTACGAACTACAGCAAACTATCAATGCTCAAGCGATGCGTTACTCTCGCTTAATGCTTGGCACAGAACAACGTGTTCTAGTTGAAGGTCCTTCGAAGAAAAATCTAATGGAACTACGCGCTCGTACAGAAAACAACCGTGTAGTAAACTTTGAAGGTAGTGCAGACCTAATTGGTCAGTTCGTTGATGTGAAGATCGTAGACGTATTTGCAAACTCACTGCGTGGTGAGCTAGTACGTACTGAAAAAGACATGGATCTTCGTAGTGTGATTTCCCCAACGCAGATGATGGCGAAAACACGTCGCGAAGATGAGCTGGGTGTAGCTACTTTTACGCCGTAAGCTCGTATAAATAGCCATAGAGAGCCTGGTCGTTATCAGGCTCTCACTAAGTGGCAAAAAATGAGAGGCAACATTGAGCAATAAAATCGTAACTCTAGAAATTAACCTAGAACCTTCAGACAACCGCCGACTAGCTAGCCTGTGCGGCCCATTCGATGACAACATCAAGCATTTAGAACGTCGTCTAGGCGTTGAAATTAACCACCGTAGTGACCACTTTACGATTGTCGGTAAACCTCATACCGCATCAGCTGCGCTGGATATCCTGAAAACTCTATATGTTGATACCGCACCTGTACGAGGTGAGATCCCAGATATTGAGCCTGAGCAAATCCACCTAGCGATCAAAGAGTCTGGTGTTCTTGAGCAGAATACTGAGTCTAATATCGAGCACGGTAAAGAAGTCTTCGTCAAAACCAAGAAAGGTGTGATCAAACCACGTACGCCAAACCAAGCGCAGTACTTGGTTAACATGGTCACGCATGATATTTCTTTTGGTATTGGCCCGGCTGGTACAGGTAAAACCTACCTTGCTGTAGCAGCAGCTGTTGACGCACTAGAGCGCCAAGAGATCCGTCGTATTCTACTTACTCGTCCAGCGGTTGAAGCTGGTGAGAAATTGGGCTTCCTGCCTGGTGATTTAAGCCAGAAAGTCGACCCATACCTACGTCCGCTATACGACGCCCTATTTGAAATGCTGGGCTTTGAGCGCGTAGAGAAGCTGATTGAACGTAACGTGATTGAGGTTGCTCCTCTTGCTTACATGCGTGGTCGTACTCTAAACGACGCCTTCATCATTCTTGATGAGAGTCAGAACACCACTGTTGAGCAGATGAAGATGTTCCTAACGCGTATTGGTTTTAACTCTCGCGCGGTTATCACTGGTGATGTCACGCAGATTGACTTACCTCGTGGTGCGAAATCGGGTCTTCGTCATGCTATTGAAGTACTAAGCGAAGTTGACGACATCAGCTTTAACTTCTTCTTAGCCGACGACGTTGTACGTCACCCTGTGGTTGCTCGTATCGTTAACGCGTACGAGAAGTGGGAAGCACAAGACCAGAAAGAGCGTAAAGAGTTCGAGAAACGCCGTCGTGAAGAACGCGACGCGAAGTTACTAGAAGCAGCAAAAGCCGAACTGAATGCACAAGTTGCTTCAACTAAGGAATAACCATGGCGATTGAACTTGATCTGCAACTGGCAGTCGAAAATGAAGAAGGTCTGCCTTCGCAGCAAGATTTCCAATTGTGGCTAGATAAGACAATCCCTCTCTTCCAGCCACAAGCCGAAGTCACCATTCGTATTGTTGATGAACAAGAAAGTCATACGCTCAACCATGAGTATCGCGGCAAAGATAAACCAACTAATGTGTTGTCGTTTCCATTTGAAGCACCTCCTGGTATGGAAATAGATTTACTTGGTGATTTGATTATTTGCCGCCAAGTTGTTGAAAAAGAGGCGGTTGAACAGAGCAAGCCTCTGCTAGCACATTGGGCGCATATGGTTGTACATGGCAGCTTGCATCTGCTAGGTTATGATCATATAGAGGATGACGAAGCCGAAGAGATGGAGTCCCTCGAAACCGAAATCATGCAAGGTATGGGTTATGAAGATCCTTACATTGCTGAAAAAGAGTAGCTATTGGCCACTCGACAGGGAAAGGCGAACCACCTAAATGACTCTCGTGTTCGCCTCTCTATGTGTGCTATCACACTTCTGATAGCGTTACTTAATTGAGAAACAATGAACGAAGATAATTCTCCCTCTTCTAACGAAGATAAGAAAGAAAAGGCAGAAGGTCCGAGTAGAAAGTCCTTCTTTGAACGTCTAGGTCAACTATTTCAGGGCGAACCAAAAGATCGCCAAGAGCTTGTGGATGTTATCCGCGACTCTGAAGTTAACGACCTGATTGACCATGACACTCGCGATATGCTCGAAGGTGTTATGGAAATCTCCGAAATGCGTGTGCGTGACATTATGATCCCGCGTTCGCAAATGGTTACAGTTGAGCGTACTCACGACCTTGATACCTTGGTTGCTTTGATTACCGATGCTCAACACTCTCGCTACCCTGTGATCAGCGAAGATAAAGACCATGTGGAAGGCATACTTCTAGCGAAGGACTTACTTAAATACTTAGGCTCAGGCAGCAATCCATTTGATATCGAAGAAGTCATTCGACCAGCGGTTGTAGTACCGGAAAGTAAACGCGTTGATCGACTGCTGAAAGAATTCCGTGAAGAACGTTATCATATGGCCATTGTTGTCGATGAATTCGGTGGTGTTTCTGGTCTTGTGACCATTGAAGATATCCTTGAGGAAATCGTCGGGGATATTGAAGATGAATTCGATGAAAGTGAAGAGACGGACATTCGTAAGCTGAGCAAGCATACGTTTGCTGTCAGAGCGCTGACAACCATCGAAGAGTTTAATGAGACATTCGGAACCAACTTCAGCGATGAGGAAGTTGATACCGTTGGTGGTATGGTCATGACTGCCTTTGGTCACTTACCTTCTCGTGGTGAACTGGTTGAAATTGAAGGCTACAACTTCAAAGTCACCGCTGCCGATAACCGTCGTGTCATTCAACTCCAAGTGACGATCCCAGACGAAGAACCCCTGGTTGAAGCCACTCAAGAGTAACGCGATACCCATTGGGAATCTCAGAAAATTACAATGATGAATGAACTCTTTCATCGCCTTAAGCGGCCCTTAGTGGCCGCTTTTGTTGGCGCCTCTACTACACTCGCTTTCGCTCCTTACCAGCTGTGGCCTATTGCCATTCTTAGCCCTGCAATTCTACTGATTCTTCTTGCTAACCAAACTCCGAAACGCGCACTATGGATTGGTTATGCTTGGGGGTTAGGTCAATTTGCAACTGGCGTTAGCTGGGTTTACGTCAGTATCTCCGGTTTTGGCGGTATGCCGCTCATTGCCAATTTATTTTTAATGGGCTTGCTTGTTGCCTACTTGGCTGTTTATTCAGGCTTATTTGCTTGGCTCAACAACAAGCTGTTTCCTCAATTTACGCTCACAAAAGCACTTCTCGCTGCACCTGCTTTATGGCTGATCAGTGATTGGTTGCGTGGTTGGGTGATGACTGGCTTCCCTTGGTTATGGCTAGGCTATAGCCAGATAGATGCTCCACTCGCAAGCTTTGCACCAATTGGCGGCGTAGAACTGCTTACTCTATTTATCCTTATCAGCGCAGGGGCGTTAGCCTATGCCTGGATTCATAAGCAGTGGCTGATGGTGATTATCCCTGCGGTGCTACTCAGTACTGGCTTTGGGATTCGCAACTACGATTGGGTAACACCCCGACCAGAAGACACGACTAAGCTCGCACTAATTCAAGGTAACGTAGACCAAAACCTAAAGTGGCTACCAAGTCAACGCTGGCCAACCATCATGAAGTACGCTGACTTAACTCGTGAAAACTGGGACGCTGACATTATCGTTTGGCCAGAAGCAGCAATTCCCGCTTTTGAAATTGAAGTGCCTTCATTTTTGAGCAATATCGACAGCGCTGCAAAAATGAATAACAGCGCAATCATCACCGGTGTCGTCAACCAAGCTGAAGATCGACAGTTCTACAACAGTATTCTGTCCCTAGGCATCACACCATACGGTGACTACAGCTTCGATTTAAGCGAACGTTACCATAAGCATCACCTACTACCATTTGGTGAGTTTGTACCATTTGAAGATATTTTGCGCCCATTAGCGCCATTCTTTAACCTACCGATGTCGTCGTTTAGCCGTGGGGCTTTTGTGCAGCCAAACATCGTTGCGAATGGCATGCACATGGCACCAGCGCTTTGCTATGAGATCATCTTTAATGAGCAAGTGCGTCAAAATGTGACTGACGAAACAGACTTCATTCTAACGCTTTCAAATGATGCATGGTTTGGTCACTCTATCGGTCCTCTTCAGCATATGGAGATCGCCCGTATGCGTGCCTTAGAGTTAGGTAAACCGCTCATCCGCTCGACTAACAACGGATTAACAGCGGTAACCGATCACAAAGGTAAAATCGTTGAGCAAGTACCGCAGTTTGAAACTGCAGTACTGCGCGCAGAGCTCACCCCAACCAATGGACAAACGCCATATCGAGTCCTTGGTACTTGGCCATTGTATATTTGGGTTGGGTTAAGTTTAGCGCTGGCGCTCGGCTTAAGAAGAAAACAGAGCTGATAACAGCTTGAAAGTAGAAAAGACAAAAAAGAGGCGACTAAGCCTCTTTTTTATTCATAGCATTATACTGTCGTTACGCGCCATTTATGGCTTTAATGACTGACGAGTAAAGCCTTTGTGACCACATTTAATACACGGAATGATTACAGTTGGGTGGTTATACGTTGTCTTGTGACCACACTCATCACAGACTAAAGTGCCTAAGCCTATCACCTCTCCTGCTTCATATAGCCCTTGATGCTCTAAGTCATCGAACAACTCAACCCACTCAACTTTAGTTCGGTCAGTAATCTCTAACAGCCCTTGCCATATCGAGTCCGCAATCGTTAAGTAAAACGGGCCGCTTTTGCTATCCTCGTAACTCTCTGAAAACTCTTTTAAGTCTGCTTTAAGGTACGCTTTGATTAAAGCCAATTCATCTTTGGTCAAGTCATTAGCAGCATCCACCACTTTGCCCGACGTCTCAATCGCTTTGTTAACTTCTTCCGGACTGTGCTTCAAGGTTTCAATCACATCCTCGAGCATTTCCTCATAACCTGTTTTACGTTTAGGCATAACTGACCTCCATCTTTCTCCTACCTGCGTCACTTAAGGGCGCATGGGTACAGATTGGCTATTGTTGTGATCCCTAGCTTTAGGTATTCTATGACGATCTATTTAAGTCTGTTCTAACCGAACTCACAAATTCCAAGATAACGGATACCATCGATGCAAGAACAATACAACCCACAAGATATTGAACAAAAAGTTCAAAAGCACTGGGATGACAACAAAACCTTTGTTGTAAGTGAAGACCCAAATAAAGAAAAATTCTACTGTCTGTCCATGTTCCCATACCCAAGTGGTCGACTGCACATGGGTCACGTGCGCAACTACACTATCGGTGATGTAGTATCTCGTTTCCAACGCCTACAAGGCAAAAACGTGATGCAACCAATCGGTTGGGACGCATTCGGTCTACCTGCAGAAAACGCAGCAGTAAAAAACAAAACTGCGCCAGCACCTTGGACTTACGAAAACATCGAATACATGAAGAACCAACTTAAGCTTCTAGGCTTTGGTTACGATTGGAACCGTGAATTCGCAACATGTACACCGGAGTACTACCGCTGGGAACAAGAGTTCTTCACTAAACTTTACGAGAAAGGTTTAGTTTACAAAAAGACTTCTTCTGTTAACTGGTGTCCTAACGACCAAACTGTTCTTGCAAACGAGCAGGTTGAAGACGGTTGTTGCTGGCGTTGTGATACGCCTGTAGAGCAAAAAGAAATCCCTCAATGGTTCATCAAAATCACTGAATACGCTCAAGAGCTACTAGACGACCTAGACAAGCTTGAAGGTTGGCCTGAAATGGTGAAAACCATGCAGCGCAACTGGATTGGCCGCTCTGAAGGCGTTGAGCTGAAGTTTGAAGTTAAGGGTCAACAAGACCTAGAAGTTTACACAACACGTCCAGATACGCTAATGGGTGTGACTTACGTGGGCATCGCAGCCGGCCACCCTCTTGCAGCTCTTGCTGCAGAGAACAACCCAGAGCTTGCAGCGTTTATCGACGAATGTAAGAACAACAAGGTTGCAGAAGCTGAGCTAGCGACAATGGAGAAGAAAGGTATGGCTACTGGCCTTACTGCTATTCATCCATTGAACGGCCGTGAAGTTCCTGTTTACGTAGCAAACTTCGTACTGATGGACTACGGTACAGGCGCGGTAATGGCAGTACCTGCACACGACCAACGTGACTACGAGTTCGCAACGAAGTACGGTCTAGACATCGTGCCTGTTATCAAGCCTGCTGATGGCAGCGAGCTAGACATCTCTGAAGCAGCATACACAGAGAAAGGCCTACTGTTCGATTCTGGTGAATTCGACGGCCTAGAATTCCAAGCGGCGTTCGATGCAATTGCAGCGAAGCTAGAAGCAGAAGGCAAAGGCACTAAGACTGTAAACTTCCGTCTACGCGACTGGGGTGTATCTCGTCAACGTTACTGGGGCGCACCAATCCCAATGGTAACGACTGAAGACGGTGAAGTTCACCCAGTACCTGCTGACCAACTACCAGTGATTCTTCCAGAAGACGTGGTAATGGACGGCGTAACCAGCCCAATCAAAGCAGACAAAGAGTGGGCGAAGACAACCTTTAACGGCGAACCTGCTCTACGTGAGACAGATACGTTCGATACGTTCATGGAATCTTCTTGGTACTACGCGCGTTACTGTTCACCACAAGCGGACGACATCCTAGACCCAGAAAAAGCAAACTACTGGCTACCAGTAGATCAGTACATCGGTGGTATCGAGCACGCTTGTATGCACCTACTGTACTCACGCTTCTTCCACAAACTACTGCGCGATGCGGGTTACGTAACTTCTGACGAACCGTTCAAGCAACTACTGTGTCAAGGCATGGTACTGGCTGATGCGTTCTACTTCGAGAACGAGAAAGGCGGCAAAGAGTGGGTAGCTCCAACAGACGTAGCCGTTGAACGTGATGGTAAAGGCCGCATTACTTCTGCTAAAGACACTGAAGGTCGTGATGTAACGCACTCAGGCATGATCAAGATGTCTAAGTCTAAGAACAACGGTATCGACCCTCAAGAAATGGTAGACAAGTACGGCGCTGACACAGTACGCCTATTCATGATGTTCGCGTCTCCAGCGGACATGACACTTGAATGGCAAGAGTCTGGCGTAGAAGGTGCGAACCGCTTCCTAAAACGTGTTTGGAAACTAGTTAAAGAGCACACAGCGAAAGGCGCAGCAGAAGCAGTAGATACCTCAGCGCTTTCTGGTGATCAAAAAGCACTTCGCCGCGACGTTCACAAGACTATCGCGAAAGTGACGGACGATATCGCTCGTCGTCAAACATTCAACACCGCGATCGCTGCGATCATGGAGCTGATGAACAAACTAGCGAAAGCGCCTCAAGAATCTGCGCAAGATCGTGCAATCCTTGACGAAGCACTGAAAGCTATTGTTGTCATGCTTTACCCTATCACTCCGCATATCTCATACGAGCTATGGGCAGCACTAGGTGAAACAGACATTGATAACGCGGCATGGCCGACGTTTGACGAAAAAGCGCTAGTTGAAGACGAAAAAACTATCGTTGTTCAAGTTAACGGTAAGCTACGTGCGAAGCTAACAGTCCCAGCTGATATCTCTAAAGACGATATCGAACAGCTTGGTCTAAACGACGAAAACGTGGTTAAGTTCACTGATGGCCTGACTATTCGTAAAGTTATTTACGTTCCAGGTAAACTGCTGAACATCGTTGCAAACTAATCGCAGCTGCCAATTTGTCTCTGTGTAGCGAACTTATTTGTTAACCAAGAGTCATTAAACAGGGTAGTTTTCTACCCTGTTTATTTACCTCAAACCATTCACATGAGTGGTTTAAGGTAAATAACCCCTTCAATTTAGGATGAATACAATCAATGCGCTTTTTCTCTTTGATTAAACTACCAGTGGTATTGGTATTAGCGGGGCTTCTTTCTGCCTGTGGTTTTCACCTTCGCGGCGAGTATTCCGTACCGGAAGAGCTGCACACTATGTCTTTCTCCAGCTACGATGAATACAGTGAATTAACTCGCTATGTTCGCTCTCAACTCGAACTGAACAAAGTTGAACTTGTTCAACCATCATCGACGGTACCCAACCTTCATTTGACGGAAGCGACAATCGATGAGCGTACACTATCGCTTTATCAAAATAGCCGTGCAGCAGAAAAAGAGCTGACATACGTAGTAAAATACCGTGTGACAATTCCTGGCTATGGTTCTAAAAACTTTACGACAACAGTAAACCGCAACTACCTAGACAACCCGTTGACCGCACTTGCAAAATCTGTTGAGCGTGACGTAATTGAAGACGAGATGCGCTTGCAAGCTGCAAAACAGATGATGCGCCAGTTGGGCCGTATTCGTGCCGAATATGAAGCAGGACAAATCTCTGAGCCAGCGAACAAAAACTCTTAGTCACTATGCGAATTTATGCCGATAAGCTAACGGATCATTTAACTAAACAAGTTAAACAGGTTTACTTAATCTTTGGTAATGAGCCGTTACTGATTCAAGAAAGCCGCCAAGCCATCCAAAAGGCAGCGTTTCAGCAAGGTTTTGAGGAAAAACACCGTTTTGCGGTGGATGCTAGCATCGACTGGAACCAAGTTTACGACTGTTTCCAAGCGATGAGCCTGTTTTCAAACCGTCAATTGATTGAGCTTGAAATTCCTGAAAGTGGCGTGACAACCGCCGTCAGCAAAGAGCTGCAAACACTGTGTGATATGCTTCATGATGACATCATGCTCGTCATCGTTGGTAGCAAACTGACCAAAGCCCAAGAAAATGCGAAATGGTTCAAAGCATTAAGCTCAAAAGGCGATTGGGTAAGCTGCTTGTCGCCAGACCTTCAACGCCTACCTATGTTCATTCAGACACGTTGCCGCACGTTAGGACTAAAACCCGATCAGCAATCACTGCAAATGTTGGCTCAATGGCATGAAGGTAACCTATTTGCATTGACACAAAGCTTAGAGAAATTGGCCCTACTCTACCCGGATGGTGAGCTGACCATCATACGTTTAGAGGAAGCCCTAAGTCGCCATAACCACTTCACTACCTTTAACTGGATCGACGCCTTACTGGCAGGTAAAGCAAACCGTGCACAACGTATTCTTCGCCAACTTGAGGCGGAAGGGGTTGAGACCGTGATCTTGATTCGAAGTGTACAAAAAGAGTTGAGCCAACTTTTAAATATGCATCAAGACTTAAGTCAAATGGGAATGAACCAGGTATTTGAGAAATATCGAGTTTGGCAAAACAAGCGTCCACTCTATAACGCAGCACTGACCCGCTTATCAGCGAGTCGTATTTGTGCATTGCTCTCCTTGTTGGCTCAAGCCGAGATAAAAGCCAAAACTCAGTATGACGAGTCTGTATGGCCAACTATTCATCAGTTGAGCTTAGAAACCTGCTCTCCTGATATTAAGCTGGCAATTTAAAAATCAAAGCGTGATATAGTGCGCGACCTGTTTTGCAAGCAAGAATGTAAAACACTGTAGAGATAAGAGACAAACCGAGGAAAACCGAGTGCTTCGCGAAGAACTGAAAGACTTTTTAGCTGATAAAGCCGACGACATGAAAGCGGAAGACATTATCGTCCTAAATGTGGAAGATAAATCAAGCGTGACAGATTACATGATCATCTGTACTGGTACATCCAAACGCCACGTTTCATCCATCGCTGACCATGTTGCAACAGAGGTGAAAAAAGCCGGTCTTGAGCCACTAGGAATGGAAGGTGAAAACGAAGGTGAATGGGTAGTTCTAGATATGGGCGACGCCATGCTTCACGTGATGCAAGAAGAGCACCGCGAACTCTACCAGCTAGAAAAACTCTGGGGTTAATCTTTTGAAAATTCAACTAATTGCTGTTGGCACAAAAATGCCAAAATGGGTTGAGGAAGGCTTTCAAGAATATCGTCGCCGTTTCCCGCATGATATGCCGTTGGAGTTGATTGAAATCTCTGCTGGCAAGCGTGGTAAGAATGCCGATATCGCTCGCATCCTGCAAAAAGAAGGAGAAGCGATGCTCGCGGCGGTACCAAAAGGCAACCGTATCGTCACGTTAGATATCCCAGGTAAAAAATGGGACACTCCTCAACTCGCTGAGCAGTTAGAAGCTTGGAAATTAGATGGCCGTGATGTATCAATATTAATCGGCGGTCCCGAAGGACTCGCTCCTGCATGCAAAGCTGCAGCAGACCAAAGCTGGTCATTGTCTGCCTTAACGCTACCCCACCCTCTAGTGCGTATCGTAATGGCAGAAAGCTTATACCGAGCGTGGAGCATCACCGCTAACCACCCTTATCATCGCGAATAATCGTTGTTTAACTTTAGAGCCAAGCGTTAATGATTCGTAAACGCCGCAGTCAAATCCGAGATTATCAAGCCGAAGCGCGTCTGTTTGCCAGCCGCGCTATTGTTGCTTTTATCGGCATTGTTGTCTTGATGGGAGCTCTGGTTGCCAACATGTACAACATTCAGGTGAACCAGTTTCAAGACTATCAAACCCGCTCGAACGATAACCGCATCAAAGTAGTGCCTATCGCGCCTAACCGAGGTCTAATTTATGACCGAAATGGCGTTTTACTGGCAGAGAATCGTCCCGTCTTTAACTTAGAACTGACCCCAGAAAAAATTAAAGACATTGATGCAACCATCCAAGAATTACAAACTATTCTGGAAATTACACCAGACCAGATTGAACGTTTCCACCACGAGCGTAAACGGACTCGTCGATTTAAATCGGTCCCACTGCTGACCCAACTGAACGAAAAACAAGTAGCGGTATTCTCCGTCAATCAGTACCGCTTTCCGGGTGTTGAAATAAGTGCGACCTTAAAGCGCTACTACCCTTTCAGCGAAGTCTTAACCCACGTGATTGGGTATGTTTCTCGAATCAATGATCGCGACATGCAGCGCCTGATCCGAGAAGAAAAAGACGCAAACTATCAAGCCACTCGCGACATTGGTAAGCTGGGTATTGAAAAATACTACGAAGACCTCTTACACGGTACGGCCGGATATCAAGAAGTCGAGGTAAACAGCCGCGGCCGAGTAATTCGTACGTTAAAGTACGTTCCACCTGTACCCGGAAAAGACATCGTTTTAAACCTTGATATCAACTTGCAGTTGTACGTACACCAATTGTTGGACGGCCGCCGAGGCAGTGCTGTAGTAATCGATCCTAGAGACAACGGCGTACTGGCTATGGTTTCGAGCCCTAGCTACGATCCTAACTCGTTCGTGCACGGAATCTCAGGTAAAGACTATCGCGCCCTTTTGAACGATAAAAACCGTCCTTTGGTCAACCGCACTACACTTGGCATTTACCCTCCTGCCTCTACCATCAAACCATTTATGGCGGTAGCCGCGTTGCAAGAAGGTGTCGTCACACCTAACACTACACGAAATGATCCTGGTTATTGGCGCATACCAAACTCTAACACACGTCCGTTCCGGGACTGGTTGCGTTGGGGACACGGGCGCGTCGATATCATTAAGTCGATCGAAGAGTCTGTTGATACCTTCTACTATCAAATCGCTTATGACATGGGTATTGACCGTATTTCGAATTGGATGATGATGTTCGGTTTTGGTGATTACACTGGCATTGATATCTACGAAGAAAGTAAGGCGAATATGCCGACTCGTGACTGGAAAATGTCTCGCCATAAAACCCCGTGGTATAAAGGTGATACGATCCCTGTGGGTATCGGCCAAGGATATTGGACAGCAACACCAATGCAAATAGCCAAAGCAACCTCCGTATTAGTAAACGAGGGAGAAGTGATCGCACCTCACTTGCTCAAAGCGACGATAGAAAATGGTAACGACTTCGAAGAGCAAAAAACGACAGAATACGTGACTTACCCACCAATCAAGAATGTGCCTAAAAAGTACTGGGATATGGCGAAAGAAGGCATGCGTCGGGTAAACCATGGCACGCGCGGAACAGCTCGCCGCTCATTCTACAAAATGAATTATGAAACAGCGGGTAAATCAGGTACTGCACAGGTCTTCGGTCTGGGTGAAAACGAAGAATACAACGCCGATGAGATCGCCGAGCACTTACGTGACCATGCGTTATTTACTGGCTTTGCACCATTTGATGATCCTAAAGTGGTCGTCACTGTAGTACTAGAAAATGCCGGTGGTGGTTCTAGTAACGGTGCCCCAGTAGTAAGGAAAATTTTTGACCGAGTCGTTCTTGGTCCAGAAGAAATTGAGCCTGAAAACAATGCGAAGAAAGAGGTAAAACAGTAATGAAGATGGATCCCTCTACAGGTAAAAATCGCGCCCTGTTTGAACGCTTCCATATCGACTTACCACTCCTACTTGGCATATTGGCCCTGATGGGGTTTGGCCTGGTGATCATGTACAGCGCCAGTGGCCAAAGTTTACTGATGATGGATCGCCAAGCCATGCGAATGGTCCTTTCACTCGTTGTGATGCTCGTCCTTGCGCAGCTTTCTCCACGAACTTACGAAAGCTTGGCACCTTTGATGTTCGTTGGTGGCGTTATACTGCTTTTCGGCGTGCTGTTTTTCGGTGAAGCATCGAAAGGCGCGCAGCGTTGGCTTAACCTCGGTTTTGTGCGCTTTCAACCGTCAGAGCTATTGAAGCTCGCGGTGCCATTAATGGTGGCTCGCTATGTCGGTAGACAGCCCCTTCCACCAACGCTAAAAACACTCATTGTTGCACTGATTATGGTCTGCTTACCAACCATTCTCATTGCAAAGCAGCCTGACTTAGGTACCTCGATCCTGATCGCCGCTTCCGGTATTTTTGTTATCTTCCTCGCCGGCATTAGCTGGAAAATCATCGCTGGTGCTGCGATTGCATTAGGTGGTTTCATTCCAATTCTGTGGTTTTTCTTGATGCGAGAGTATCAAAAAGTGCGAGTTCGTACTCTATTTAACCCGGAATCTGATCCGCTAGGAGCGGGCTACCACATTATTCAGAGTAAAATTGCGATTGGCTCCGGTGGTATTTCCGGCAAAGGTTGGTTGCAAGGTACGCAGTCACAACTAGAATTTCTTCCAGAACGACACACTGACTTTATCTTTGCAGTAATTGCTGAAGAATGGGGTATGATTGGCTTCCTTTGCCTTTTAGCCATCTATCTATTTATTATTGGACGAGGTTTATATCTCGCCAGCCAAGCGCAAACCGCATTTGGACGAATGATGGCAGGCAGTATTGTACTCAGCTTCTTCGTGTATATTTTTGTAAATATTGGCATGGTAAGTGGCATCCTACCTGTAGTAGGTGTACCGTTGCCACTCATCAGTTATGGCGGCACATCAATGGTAACCTTGATGGCTGGTTTTGGTATTCTGATGTCGATTCATACGCACCGAAAAGCATTCTCTAAGGCGACCTAGACATGCAAAAACGCGCTTTATATTCCTTGGTTTTCTCTGCTCTTATTTTGGCAGGCTGTTCATCAACTAGCCAAAAAGAACAAGAAGGCCGTTACGAACTCGAATCCGATGTTGCACCGGACACACCGCTTTCAGTCGAACACATCGAGGATGCGCATCCTAAATATGAACCGTACAGCCTAGGTGGGAACAAAGATTACCACTTGCGTGGCAAAGACTACAAAATAGTTCGCAATGCGAAAGGCTTTAAAGAAAAAGGCCGCGCATCTTGGTATGGGAAAAAATTCCAAGGTCATTTGACTTCTAATGGCGAAATCTATGACATGTACTCAATGACGGCAGCGCATAAAACGCTACCGTTACCAAGTTACGTAAAAGTTACCAATACTGACAACGGCAAAACCACCATAGTACGAGTTAATGACCGAGGTCCTTTTCACGATGGCCGTATCATTGATTTAAGCTATGCCGCCGCGCACAAGTTAGATGTCATAAAAACAGGCACCGCGAACGTGGAAATTGAAGTGATCAGTATCAATCAGCCCACGGACAAAAAGTCATTAGAAGCGCACCCTAGGTACGTTATTCAAGTGGCATCATCAAAAAATGAAGAACGCGCGCGAACTTTAGGTACCGAGCTTGGTCAAAAATTGGATACAGAAACTTTCCTAGAGAGTGCGAAAGAGTCTTATCGCTTGTTGTTAGGGCCATTTACTGACTATTCCCTGACGCAAGCCACATTAGATAAAGTAAAGTTGCTCGGCTATTCGTCTGCATTTATTAAAAAACACAACACTGCCAAATGACCTCGTGTCATGAATTTCTCTTTGATCCCCCTCTTACATAACTAGGGATTCTGATAAGATGTCTGCAGTTAACCCAAAAATTTGAATTACCATGAATAAAAATAAGTTTGTGAAATCTATTCTCGTTTCTTCGGTTGCCCTTTCTGCAACTTTCGCTCAATCTGCTCTTGCATCACCTATCGTTGTTCCAGATGCCCCTCAAATCGCGGCGAAGGGCTACGTGCTGATGGATTACCATTCAGGTAAAGTACTGGCAGAGAAAGAGATGAACACAAAATTGTCTCCAGCTAGTCTGACTAAGATGATGACCAGCTATGTAATCGGCCAAGAGCTAGCGCGTGGTAATATCTCAGAAGATGATGATGTCACCATCAGTAAAAATGCGTGGGCGAAAAACTTCCCTGATTCATCAAAGATGTTCATTGAAGTAGGCACAACAGTTAAAGTACGTGACCTGAACCGAGGTATCATCGTCCAGTCAGGTAACGATGCCTGTGTTGCGATGGCAGAACATATTGCAGGTTCAGAAGATGCATTTGTTGACCTAATGAACGCTTGGGCCAACACATTGGGTATGACTAACTCGCACTTTGCCAACGTTCATGGCTTAGATAACGCAGAATTGTACTCAACACCATACGACATGGCACTGCTAGGTAAAGCACTTATCCGTGACGTACCAAATGAGTACCGAGTGTACTCAGAGAAGAAATTTACTTACAACGGCATCACCCAATACAACCGTAACGGTCTACTTTGGGATAAGAGCATGAACGTTGACGGCATCAAAACGGGTCACACAAGTAATGCGGGTTACAGCCTAGTAAGTTCAGCAACTGAAGGTCAAATGCGCTTGGTTGCGGTCGTTATGGGTACTAAAGATGCCAATGCTCGTAAGTCAGAAAGCAAAAAGCTGCTAAGCTACGGCTTCCGTTTCTTCGAAACAGTGGCACCGCACAAAGCAGGTGAAACGTTCGTAGAAGAAAAAGTGTGGATGGGTAACAAAGACACCGTAGCACTGGGTCTTGACCAAGATACTTACGTAACACTACCGCGTGGTGAAGCGAAAAACTTAAAAGCAAGCTTCGTCCTTGAAAAAGAGCTAGAAGCCCCAATTAATAAAGGTGATGTAGTTGGTAAGCTATACTATCAGATCGATGGTGAAGATATTGCCGAGTACCCACTAATGGCAC
Organism: Vibrio sp. YT-16; assembly: GCF_033337405.1. NCBI lineage: Bacteria > Pseudomonadati > Pseudomonadota > Gammaproteobacteria > Vibrionales > Vibrionaceae > Vibrio > Vibrio sp. YT-16. Next base: position 123,774 of record NZ_JAWOQQ010000013.1, on the reverse strand, counting down.
TAGAAACCGTAGAGCAAGGTAGTCTATTTAGCCGCATGTGGGATTACATCGTATTGTTATTCAAGAGCTTCTTCTAAAAAGAACGTTAGAGTAGCAAACTTATTCGCAAAGCCGCCTGAATGGGCGGCTTTTTAAGTTTGAGCTCCTCGTCTTGAGTTCCCCCTAATTTGACTGTACTATTTCGCACCGCAACGAATATCTACTGGAGTTATCGATATGCTAACCATCAACTCTGATGCAAAATTAAAAGACCTGCTTGAGTTCCCTTGTTCATTTACTTACAAGGTAATGGGTCATGCAAAGCCTGAACTTCCAGAGCTTGTTCTTGAAGTTATTCAGCGCCATGCTCCAGGTGACTACAGCCCGACCGTTAAACCAAGTGCTAAGGGCAACTACCACTCTGTGTCAATCAACATTACTGCAACCTCTATCGAGCAGGTTGAGACACTGTACAAAGAGTTAGGTGAAATTGACATCGTACGCATGGTTCTATAATTTTTTGATAGATTAAATTTTTTTTGAAAGCAGCTTTGGCTGCTTTCTTTTTATTTATCAAAGAGATAACGAAGCTTTACATCGCTTTCAGTTAAAAATCTGTTACGCAGCGGTAGAGCATCAGGGTTATCCGGTTTATAATCCAAAAACTTTATATATTAGCAACAGGAATTCCCATGCAACACCAACTTGTTGTAAAACGACTTGGCCGCCAAGACTATGAGCCTGTATGGAAGGCGATGCATGAGTTCACCGACCAACGCACAGAAGAAACCCGTGATGAAGTCTGGTTGGTAGAACATAACCCAGTATTTACGCAAGGACAGGCAGGTAAAGCTGAGCACTTGATTAACACTGGCGATATTCCTGTTGTACAAAGTGATCGCGGAGGCCAGGTTACGTATCATGGCCCTGGTCAGTTGGTCGCCTACTTCTTGATCAACCTACGCCGTAAAAAATTAGGTGTACGAGATCTCGTTACCACAATCGAGAACCTCGTGATCAACACGCTAAAAGCATACAATATTGACTCAGCCGCGCGACCTGACGCACCAGGTGTCTACGTTGCCGGTAAGAAAATATGCTCTCTCGGTTTACGCATTCGTAAAGGATGCTCGTTTCATGGTTTAGCCTTGAACGTAAATATGGATTTAACACCGTTTCTGCGTATTAACCCTTGTGGTTATGAAGGTATGGAAATGGTTCAGGTCAGCCAATTTGGCGGCCCAGACAATGTAGAAGCCGTAGAAAAACAATTAATAGAAGAACTCGTTACTTTGCTCGATTATGAGCAAGTAGAATTCAGCACAGAAGCACCTTCTCAAGGTAATAAAGCATGAGCAAACCAATCCAGATGGAAAAAGGCGTTAAATATCGTGACGCCGATAAAATGGCATTGATTCCCGTAAAGAACATGCCTACAGAGCAGAAAGAAGTGCTACGTAAGCCTGATTGGATGAAGATCAAGCTACCAGCCGACAGCCAACGAATTCAAGACATCAAAGCGGCGATGCGTAAGAATAAACTTCACTCCGTATGTGAAGAAGCATCTTGCCCGAACCTAGCGGAATGTTTTAACCACGGTACAGCAACCTTCATGATCTTAGGTGCTATTTGTACTCGTCGTTGTCCTTTCTGTGACGTTGCTCATGGCCGCCCATTACCACCGGAAGCAGAAGAGCCTCAAAAACTGGCGAAAACCATTGCCGATATGAAGCTGAAATACGTAGTAATCACTTCTGTTGACCGTGACGATCTGCGTGACGGCGGTGCACAGCACTTTGCCGATTGTAACCGCGAGATCCGTGCGTTAAACCCGCATATTAAGATTGAAACACTGGTTCCTGACTTCCGTGGTCGCATGGATGTAGCGCTTGATCTAATGAAAGACAATCCGCCAGATGTCTTCAACCACAACTTAGAAACCGCGCCACGTCTTTACCGTAAAGCTCGCCCAGGTGCGAACTACAAATGGTCACTTGAGCTCCTTAAGAAGTTCAAAGAGCAGCATCCAGATGTACCGACCAAGTCTGGTTTGATGATGGGTCTTGGTGAAACCAAAGAAGAAATCATCGAAGTACTGAAAGATCTACGCGCACACGGCGTAACGATGCTGACTCTAGGCCAGTATTTAGCGCCAAGCCGTCACCACTTGCCAGTAGAACGTTACGTTCCACCATCAGAGTTTGACGAGCTAAAAGAAGTTGCACTAGAACTTGGCTTCACGCATGCAGCGTGTGGTCCATTTGTGCGCTCTTCTTACCATGCCGATATGCAAGCTCAAGGTATCGAGATTAAATAAGCTCTCGCTTGTTTTGAAAAGCTTGTTTTGAAGAGAAAAGGTTGGCTCAGTGCCAACCTTTTTTGTATCTGGCAAATGATGATAAAAAGCCATTCTACCACCGTCATTCTGAACAGCGAGGAACGAGCGTGATTCAGAATCTGTTTTCAGAATACTGATGATTTTTAGGGAAACTCTGAGTAAAAGAGTGTGCCTCAACAAGATTCCTGATCTCGCCTAGGCTCGTCGGAATGACGTGGTTTGGATATATTGAAAAGGGACAGTGTTGGTAGCCATCCCCTTATCACACACTCTCGCTATATCTCATTCCAAACGCCAGACAAACAAAAAGGCCCTCAAATGAGGGCCTTTAGTATATCAATGTTCAAAATAGATGAGTCGAGTTCTAGAAGAACACACGGAGTTTGCGCGAGCAAATGAGTATGTTCGACACCGAAATCGACTCATTCTATGAAGAACAGTTAGGCATAAACCGGTAGACGCTTACAAATTTCTAGCACTTTCTGTTTAGTCGCTTCGATAACTTCTTCGTTGCCGATGTTATCTAGAACGTCACACATCCAGTTTGCTAGCTCTTTTGCATCTTCTTCAGTGAAGCCACGGCGAGTGATCGCTGGCGTACCTACACGGATACCAGACGTTACGAATGGGCTGCGTGGGTCATTTGGTACTGAGTTCTTGTTTACAGTGATGTTTGCTGCACCTAGTGCCGCGTCTGCGTCTTTACCAGTGATATCTTTGTCGATTAGGTCAACAAGGAACAAGTGGTTTTCTGTACCGTTAGATACGATTTTGTAGCCACGTTCTTGGAACTGACCAACCATTGCTTTTGCGTTTTTCACTACGCGAGCTTGATAAGCTTTGAACTCTGGCTCCATCGCTTCTTTGAACGCTACTGCTTTACCAGCGATAACGTGCATTAGAGGGCCACCTTGACCACCAGGGAACACTGCTGAGTTCAATTTCTTGTACATATCTTCGCCAGCATTTGACAAGATAAGACCACCGCGAGGACCTGCTAGTGTTTTGTGCGTCGTTGTTGTTACCACGTGAGCATGCGGTACTGGTGTTGGGTATTCACCGGCGGCGATAAGACCAGCTACGTGCGCCATATCAACAAATAAGTAAGCACCTGCTTTGTCAGCGATTTCACGCATGCGTTTCCAATCAACGATTTGCGAGTAAGCAGAGAAACCACCGATGATCATCTTAGGTTTGTGTTCAAGTGCTAGCTGTTCCATCTCGTCGTAGTTGATTTGACCAGCTTCATCGATACCGTAAGGGATAACGTTGTAGTGCTTACCCGAGAAGTTTACTGGTGAACCGTGAGTTAGGTGACCACCGTGCGCTAGGCTCATGCCTAAAACTGTATCGCCTGGGTTAAGAAGCGCCATGTAAACTGCGCTGTTTGCTTGAGAACCTGAGTGAGGCTGTACGTTAGCGTACTCACAACCAAATAGTTGGCATGCACGCTCAATTGCTAGTGCTTCAGCTTTATCTACGTACTCACAACCGCCGTAGTAACGCTTACCTGGGTAGCCTTCAGCGTATTTGTTCGTTAGCTGAGAACCTTGCGCTTCCATTACACGTGGGCTTGTGTAGTTTTCAGAAGCGATAAGTTCAATGTGTTCTTCCTGGCGAAGAGTTTCTTCCTGGATAGCTGCGAACAGTTCCGCATCGTAATCTGCGATGTTCATATCACGCTTAAGCATCTGTATCTCCTGACTCAGATTAGTACTGAAAGTTGCAAAAAAACTGTTGAATGACCCGACGCAAACGTTTTCGTCACCCTAATGGCGCGCATTCTACATAATTTGATTTAGGTCATAAAGAGAAATTTACAATTTTTCTCATGCAGTTTTTTCATGATGACAAGCAATGTTTATCATGCCAGCATTGCAATCGCATAACGACAATCTATTGCCTGTCAAATTTGTGCTTTACACCCTGTAAAACAGCAATTACATAGGTTTACCGTAAATTTTACCCTCTAGCTACCGAAAAGATCATCTTTTTACTACTATGCACGCCTTATTTATCACTAATGACTGCAACATTGATGGAAAAACACTCATTAAAAGAAGACTGGATAGCGATTCTCACGGGTACCTTTTTAGTAGCTCAAGGCGTTTTCTTTCTCCAATCCGCGAACCTTCTAACGGGAGGCACGACTGGATTGGCTCTGCTTATTAGCCAATTTACACCTTTTACCTTTGGTGTGCTGTACTTTTTAGCAAACAGTCCTTTTTACTTACTAGCATGGAAACGCTTCGGCCGTCATTTCGCCATTAATAGTGCCATTTCTGGCGCGTTGGTTTCTATCTTTGCCGATCATCTTTATTTGCTAATCTCGCTCGAATCGGTAAATGAAGTTTATTGCGCCGTCGCAGGCGGGCTTTTAATGGGGCTCGGTATGCTGATCCTATTCAGACATCGCTCCAGCTTAGGTGGCTTTAACGTGCTGTGTTTGTTTATCCAAGACAAATTTGGCATTTCAGTTGGCAAAAGCCAAATGGCAATCGATGCATGTATCCTGTTTGCTTCATTCTTCTTTGTCACACCAGAGGTGATTGGCCTTTCAATTTTGGGGGCGTTTGCACTCAATGTCGTGTTAGCGATGAACCACAAACCGCACCGCTATTCCGTGACCTACGGTTCATAAATTTTTGATAATGATTGAAGCGCGATTTATAAGATTTCGCGCTCCAATCGCTATATAATACTTCGCGATTTCCAAATAGATCGGTACGGTATGCGCGACTTTCTGCAACAAGCTAAACAGACTCACAGTTGTATTGCGATTGGAGAGCTGATCTATAACCCGAAGACACAGAGCCTTCATCAAGATGCTATCGCGATTGATCTTGAACCTCGCACCATTGAATTATTAGAACTGCTGTTAACAAGCGTTGGCCACCCACTCTCTGCTGACACCATTATTGAAACCATTTGGCAGAGCAAGTTCATCTCTAAGAATGTGCTAACGAACCGCATTAGCACCTTACGTGCCCTGCTACAGCAGTACTTACCCGAATACGATGCCGCTAAGCTTTTAGTCACTTACCCCCGCAAAGGCTACTTTCTTAACCCTGCCAATATTCGTTTGGTGCCACCAGCGAAAAGCCATCGACGCGTTATCCCAACTCAGGTGGCGAGTAATAAGAACTTCAAGCTGATTTTTGCTTATAGCTTGTGTGCCATACTTGCAGTTTGTAGCGTGACGCTCGCAAGCTTGTTATGGCAACGCCAAGAAATCTCAACACAACAAACACGTCATCAACTACTGATTCCCAAAGTCGAGCTACTACTCAACCGTGTCGATTCAATCGGCTCTCAGGCGCGAAAATACCGCATACTGGTCAAAGCCATCTTGCTGCAACAACAGGTCGAATATCCATACACCGACATAGCCAACCAAGATGCTCCCAGTTACTTTCTTGATCCTATCGGTCATGCGCCATATTTCCCTGGCGCACGAAACATGCAGACCAGCGACTACGAGCTCAATATCGAGTTAAAAGACAGCACAAAACAGGACATCTTGAAAGCGCAGATGAACCTTATTTATCCTGCGACGGGCAAGCTAGCGTTTCGCAATGAGTACACACTGCGTTTATCTGACTTACAATCGGATATTTTCCAAATGCACTCGGATGTCGCGCAATACTTCAATCTGCCTGCACCTTCGGCAAGTACGTGGCAGCTTTCGGATATTCACAAAAAAATGTTATTCGAGAATGCCTTTTCTAGCCAACCTCTCCGACAATCTGATGAGTTTGCGGCTATAACAACGGCAAGACATCTCGCCTTATACGAGCACGAACATCAAAAGCTGGAAGCATATTTAACTCAAGTGCAATCGTCGTTTGATGTTTTGCCAGATGAGCTGAGCCTTTGGTTAGGTCTATTGCATTTCAAATTAGGTAACTTAGACAGGGCAAAAGCTCTGTTAACGACACCAGATGGCGACTCACGTATCCAAAACGCACTGATTTATACCTTTGTGTCTCACATTGCTTATAAGCAGAACAAACTTGAACAGTTCCGTCTCAACTACATGGAATCACTGGTGGCGCTGCTGCGCGTTTTACCTTCCGAAACCTTGTTTGAGCGTCTTTCTCAATCTGAATCAAAAGAGACTTGCCTCCAACCGTGGAAAACGTTGCGTGTTAGTGTGACCGATCAAGAAATCATAAGCCGATGGAAAGCGCTCATTAACGAGTATTGCACTAACGTAGCCAACGAAATAACCCCAAATAAAACAAAGACCTAAATATAAAATTAAGCTTTCATTAACCCCTGTTATCTTTTGTTTTTTGCCCTTTTTCTCTCACTGAACTTAGCATGCTCGCATTCAAGCAACGGCCCAACATGAAGCGGCCTTATCAATCAGGAATGTAAACCATGCTAAACAAAATGACGCTTATCGCAGCAGCAACTCTGGCTCTTTACGGCTGTGGCGGAGGTTCGTCTTCTGGCAGTGCGAATCCAAACAAAGTGCCTCAAGAAAGTTTCGACGTCTCGATTCACAACTCCATTTTCGCTCCTATACCAAACACACAATTGAGCTATTCGTTTAGCTTGGATGGCCAACCAGAGGGCGACATGAAACTGAGCTTCCAAGCGATGGATAGCGAGCAAATATTGGCAGCATTGGCACAAATCCCAAACAGCGAGGCAATGGTCCAGTTGGTTAATGACTTGGTGAACTACGGCGCCGAACAGTTCTACTATTCAGACGAGCAGTACAACGACGACGAAGAGAGCAATACGCTTTACTTTGCAGGATCAGATGGTGCACTCCATGAAATCACTGACGCTTATTTCATTGGTCATCAGTTTATTGCCATGCTTATGCACAGCAGTCCGATTTTCCGCCTAAACGGTGACGACGTAAAAGAGAAAAGCCCGAATATTGACATCGGTGAAGAAACTATGTCTCTGCAAACCACTCTTACAGGCTACGCAGTTCACAACCTTCTAGACCGTTTTGAAGATCATGAGTGGGTACAAAACCTTCCTATGACAGCATCTTGCCAAGTGGTTTGGCAACAGCAAATCCGAGAGACTGGTGTGCGTAAAGCGTTCTCGATCTCAGGCAAGAAAATTGAAGCGGCATACCTGATGGAAGAGAACATCTACAACCTAAACTGTGATGATATGGAATCAATGGAGTTCGCCACTTCGGCAGAACGTTGGTTTAATCCGAGCTTAGGTCTGATTGAACAAATTGAACTGCTGAAAGTACAACAAGTACAAATCAATGAAGAGAAAGTGCAGCTAACAGCGATTGAAACAAAATAAGCTAGGATATCTCAATAAAAGAAGGCTTTGGGGAGCACACCAAAGCCTTCATCTCGAACATCAACCTTAGGGGGTGATGACACCCGAGTTTATTCTTCTATCAATAAAATACGAGTTTCGTAAGGTCGTAACACTTGATGGTTTGACGCGACTGCGCTCGCTGAGTTTTGATAGTTAGATAGCAAGTTTTTCGCTTTACTCATATCAAAACGTTCTGGCAGAACGCATTCCACCTCTTCTGCGTAGTAGTTATTGATACACAGCAGCGTTTGCTTATCGTTCTGACGAGCGTAAGCGAAAATACGTTTGTGCTCTGGCAGCAGGTCCTCGTAACGGCCATCGGTGATAACTGGAACCTGTTTACGCAGTTCAATCAGACGCTTGTAAAAGTAGAACACCGAGTTCAAATCGGCAACCGCAGCTTCAGCATTGATTTCAGAGTAATTCTGCGCCACTTCAAGCCACGGCGTGCCCTCAGTAAAGCCCGCGTGTTTTGCACTGTTCCATTGCATTGGTGTACGTGAGTTATCACGCGACTTCTGTGCCAAGATCGCCATCATATCGTCATGAGATACACCATCACGGTTGACCATGATGTCGTACATGTTAGTACTTTCAACATCACGATATTGGCTGATTTCGGTATAACCCGGGTTGGTCATGCCGATCTCTTCCCCCTGGTAAACATAAGGTGTGCCTTGCATCATGTGCACTGATGCCGCAAGCATCTTGGCAGATTCAACACGGTATTGCTCGTCGTTACCTAATCGGCTCACAACGCGTGGCTGGTCGTGGTTACACCAGAACAGCGCCCCCCACCCTTTGCCATTTAAGCCCGTTTGCCAATGATTGAAGATCTGTTTTAACTGAATGAAATCAAACGGCGCTTTGGTCCATTTTTCACCATTTGGATAATCGACTTTCAGATGATGGAAGTTGAACACCATGGATAGCTCTTTGCCGTCTAGCGAAGAATATTGCTGGCAGTGATCTAGTGTGGTGGAAGACATTTCACCCACTGTTACGCTGCCGTATTTTTGAAACACAGATTCGCTAATCTCTTGAAGGTATTCGTGCACACGTGGACCATCCGTGTAGAAACGACGACCATCACCAATATCGTCACTTGGAAAATCTTGCTGCTTGGAAATCAGGTTGATAACGTCGAGACGGAAACCATCGACACCTTTGTCTGCCCAGAAGCTGATGACTTCTTTCACTTCTTCACGCACTACTGGGTTTTCCCAGTTTAAGTCCGCTTGCTCTTTAGCAAAAAGGTGCAAATAGTACTGGCCTGTTTTTTCATCCAGCGCCCAAGCGTTACCACCAAACTTAGATTGCCAGTTGTTTGGTTCTACACCATCTACCGGATCTTTCCAAATGTAGTAATCACGGTATGGGCTGTTTTTATCACCCAGTGCGGATTGGAACCACTTGTGTTCTGTCGACGTGTGGTTCACTACAATGTCCATGATAATACGAATGCCCAACTGATGCGCTTCTGCTAGCAAAGTATCGAAATCTTCCATAGTGCCGAACTCAGGGTTGATCGAGTAGTAATCGGATATGTCATAACCGTTGTCGATCATTGGTGATTGGTAAACCGGCGTCAGCCAAATCGCATCCACACCAAGATGCTTAAGATAATCCAGCTTAGAAATGATCCCTTTGATGTCGCCCGTGCCTTTACTGCCACTGTCACAAAAGCTTTTTGGGTAAATTTGATAGATGGTTGCGGTTTTCCACCAGCTCTCATCATGCTTGGTCATAGCCATTTCTAACACTCACTTACCAGTAATCGGAAACTTAAAATTTGAAAAGAAAAATAGGAGGAGGCAGCCAAGTCACTGCCTCAAATAGAATTACGCGTTTGCAGGCTCAAGCTCACCTTTGGCTTGTGCACGCTTATAAAGAATTAACGTTAATGCAGCAGGTACCAGCATTGCGACTAACATAGCCAAAGCAAAAATGCCCCAGAACTGCGGTTGGATAGATAAGATGCCCGGCAAACCGCCCACACCGATACCGTTCGCCATTACGCCCGCACTACCACAAATAGCAGCAGCACACGCACTACCGATCATCGCGCTCAGCATTGGGAACTTGTATTTCAAGTTGATGCCGTACATCGCCGGCTCGGTCACACCAAGGTAAGCAGAGATAGCCGCAGGTACTGAGATATCACGCTCGCCATGTTTTTTACTGATGATAATGATGCCGACGACCGCAGACGCTTGAGCAATATTTGAAAGCGCAATCAGAGGCCAAATTGGCGTGCCGCCTAGCTCTTGCATTAATTGAAGGTCAACCGCGTTGGTGGTGTGGTGAATACCAGTAATGACCAATGGCGCGTATAGGAAGCCGAAGATGGTTGAGCCAATCATTGCGAAGTCACCCGTCATGGCTGCTTTTGCTGCGAAAGCAACGCCGTCACCCAACATACGACCGAATGGACCAATGATAGAGTGCGCAAGAATCACAGACACAATGATTGAGACAAACGGCACGACCACTAGGTAAAGGTAAGACGGAATGATGCGTTTTAAGTTGGTTTCAATAAACGCCAGAGCCATACCAGCAAGCATTGCTGGAATCACTTGCGCCTGATAGCCCACTTTTTCGATGGCGAATAAGCCAAAATCCCACACTTCGGGTACTTGCTTACCAATCAGGTAGGCGTTCATCAACTGCGGCGAAACCAATGTTACACCAAGCGTGATACCCAGAATCGGAGTACCGCCGAGCTTTTTCACTGTCGACCAACACACGCCAACTGGTAGGAAGAAGAAGATCGCCTCACCAATCAGCCATAAGAAAGAGTGTACCGTTGCCCAAAACTGGCTGATTTCCGTTAGCGTTTGACCATCAAACATCTTGATGTCGCCAATCACGTTACGGAAACCAAGGATCAGACCACCGGTGATGATCGCTGGTAGCAGTGGTACAAAGATTTCTGCAAGGTGGGAAATACCACGCTCAACGATATTCATGTTTTGACGAGCAGCGTTCTTCGCTTCGTCTTTGCTGGCTTCACTTTTACCCGTCAGTCCGATCAGTACCTTGTAAACTTCATCCACTTCAGTACCGATAACCACTTGGAACTGGCCTGCGTTGGTAAAACAGCCCTTCACCATCGGTAATGTTTCTAACTGTTTCGTATCTGCTTTGTCCGTATCATTTAGAACAAAACGCAAGCGAGTTAAACAGTGACTTACACTGGCAATATTGTCCGGCCCCCCGACCAGCTCAATAAGACGCTCCACGTCTTTACGCGCAATCTTACTCATAACTTTGTCCACCCTGTATTGGATACATTCGATTCATCATTTTGTTTTTATAAATGGGAACATTCCCATTTCTTAATTTTAATATTGCCATTCGAAGACAAAAAACAAAATGGGAACAGTCCCATTAATTGAGAATGATCACAGTATAATTTTAGAGCAGATCGTTTTAGTGTGGATTAACAAACGATAGGCTGTTGAGTAAAGTGAACCACTTCCTCATCACCATTTAATTGATTGATCAGCATGTTAGCGGACTTCTCACCTGCAAGGGTATAACCTGGGTCGACACTAAATACTTTAGGGAAAAGGAAAGAGAGCAATTCATTACCACCAACACCTGTCACAACCACGTCTTCACGGCCTAACTCTTGAAGACGCTTAATCACGCCCAACGCGATGGTGTCACTGGCGCACACGATGGCCTGAGTATCAGATTGAAGGACTTTGTCTACCAACTGATAAGCACTTTCATGGCTCAACTTACCCGTTTGGAAACAAGGTGCAATTTGCTTGCGTTGACACCAAGCTTTATAAGCATTTAGACGAGCTAAGCCAGTGGTTTTGTCTTCAGGATCAACACCAATATAAGCAATGCGAGATAAAGATTGCTGCTCAAGATGAGACAAAGCCATGTCTATCACACCTTGGTTGTCGTAGTTGATCGAAGAAACCATTTGCGTGTCCATCGCGATCACGACGATACGATTCCCCCACTCCGCCAATGCTCGCTCATCACATCCAGTAAAGCCAAACACGATCACCCCATCGACGTTGCGACGTTTAAGCACATCCAAATGTTCATTGGTTTTATCGCGATCGAATTGGCTCTCCATGATCACCGCATCATAACCAGCGGAATACAAAGCATTGAGCATTGTACCAACGGCGCGATTTTCTGATGGTGAATCTAAACGGGAGATGATAACCCCAATAACTTTTTGGCGGCCGCCACGCATTGATTGCGCAGATTTGGACGGCACATAACCAGATTCACGAATGATTTGCTCAACCTTCTCTCGCGTTTGGGGTTTCACTTTTGGATCGTTAGTAAGCACACGGCTTACTGTCGATTTGCCCACGCCTGCCAATTTTGCGATATCAAGAATGGTGAGTTTTTTGCTCATAAGTGTTCAGACTAAAAGAAGGAATCAAACAAAAGGGAAGCAGTGGCTTCCCTTATCTCAGTCAGTAATGAAGATTACTTGTTTAAGTACGCAGGCACATCTGCAATGCTATCTAATACTACCGTTGCAATGGCTTCGCCCTGTTCCGTTACTGGCTTACCAGTGCGAACCAAAATCTTAGTGCCAACGCCTGCCGCTTCTGCTGCCATCATGTCTTCAGCTTTATCGCCGATCATCACAGATTTCTCCATGTCGATCTTCAAGAAGTCACGCGCAGAAATGAACATGCCTGGTTTTGGCTTACGGCACTCACAATCTTGCTTGTACTCGCCAATGCCATGTTCTGGATGATGTGGACAGTAATAGATACCATCGAACTCAACACCATTATCAGCAAAGTTCCAATCCATCCATTGAGTCAGAGACAAGAAACGGTCTTCACTGAATTTACCGCGTGCGATGCCCGATTGATTCGTCACTAACACTAGAAGGTAGCCTTTATCTTTTAGCGCTTTCGTCGCTTCAAATACACCATCAATGTACTCAAAATCATGTTCGTCATGAACGTAGCCGTGGTCAACGTTTATCACGCCATCACGATCGATAAAAACAGCAGGTTTTGCCAAAACGTATTTCTCTATTAACTCGGTTTAATCAGATTATTACATACCTTATAAACTTCAACACTATCTAATTCATTCTAGGCCTCGACAAAACGGTTGATTTGTTGGGCAAGAATCGGTAAATCTGAGGGTGCCCCGCCGTCTACCTCCTGCTTGTTATCTATACATCTTCGTTTTAAAACAGAACATCCATACATTTAGACGTCTAGACGTAAAAATATCTATTGACTTCATTCTGCTTAACCCATAGCATCAACTGAAAATTGAGATAAAGCTCAACATTAAGTTCTGTCAAAGGCCGTTTTTGACAGCGAAGTTCCCCGTATCTTTGGGCATGTTGAAACATGATAGAAATAAAAAACGTCAATAAAGTGTTCTACCAAGGCAGTAAGGAAATCCTTGCCCTGAAAGACATTAACCTACACATCGACAAAGGCACCATCTTTGGTGTTATCGGTTCATCAGGTGCTGGTAAAAGTACGCTGATTCGCTGCGTAAACATGTTAGAAGCGCCGACCTCTGGTTCCATCATCGTTGATGGTGTGGATCTAACCAAACTCAGCAAAAAACAACTAGTCGAAACACGCCGTAACATTGGCATGATCTTCCAGCACTTTAACCTGCTTTCGTCTCGTACTGTGTTTGATAATGTAGCACTGCCACTAGAACTGGCAGGTAAAGACAAATCGCAAATCACAACAAAAGTAACTGAGTTGCTAAAGCTTGTAGGCTTAGCCGACAAACACGAGAGCTACCCATCTAACTTAAGTGGCGGCCAAAAACAGCGTGTGGCAATTGCTCGTGCATTGGCATCCGATCCTAGCGTGCTGCTTTGTGATGAGGCCACTAGTGCGCTAGACCCGGCAACAACTCAATCTATCCTTGAGTTATTGAAAGAGATCAACCGCAAACTCAACATCACGATTTTACTTATCACTCACGAAATGGAAGTCGTAAAAAGTATCTGTCACGAAGTAGCAATCATCGGTGGTGGTGAGCTGGTGGAAAAAGGCACCGTTGGCGATATTTTTGCGCACCCTAAGACAGAGCTAGCGCACCAATTCATTCGCTCAACGCTGGATCTTTCCATTCCTGAAGATTACCAAGCTCGTCTGCAAGCAGAGCGTGTTGATGGCAGCTACCCGTTGGTTCGCTTAGAGTTTACTGGCGCAACCGTCGATGCACCGTTAATGTCGCAAATTTCTCGTAAATACAATATTGATGTGAGTATTTTGAGTTCCGACCTTGATTACGCTGGTGGCGTGAAATTCGGCATGATGGTCGCAGAGCTATTTGGTAACGAAGAAGATGACAACGCAGCTCTTGAATACCTGCGTAAGCACAACGTAAAAGTAGAGGTACTTGGTTATGTCCTTTAATACGATTTCTGAATGGCTGAGCTTAAACAGCAAACTACTTTTAGGTGCAACGTGGGAAACGCTTTACATGGTTGCGGTTGCCGGATTAGTCGGCTTTGCTGTGGGTATTCCATTAGGCGTAATCCTCCATATTACTAAGAAAGGCGGCCTACTTGAAAACACCAAACTAAATAGCGGCTTAGGCGCTATCGTTAACATTGGTCGCTCAGTGCCATTCCTCGTACTGATGGTTGCGATTATTCCAGTGACAAAAATGCTAGTTGGAACCTTTATCGGCACAACCGCAGCAATCGTCCCACTGACTATTGGCGCCATTCCTTTTGTCGCTCGTCTCATTGAAGGTGCTTTATTAGAAGTACCGACAGGCTTGGTGGAAGCAGCGCAGTCAATGGGGGCGACACCAACACAGATCATCACAAAAGTTCTACTACCTGAAGCAATGCCGACTATTGTTAACTCAGTAACGATTACGTTGGTCACTCTCGTTAGCTACTCAGCTATGGCGGGTACGGTAGGCGGCGGCGGCCTAGGCGACGTAGCCATTCGTTACGGTTTCCACCGCTACGATGTAACTATCATGGCCGTGACTGTCGTGATGTTGATTGTTCTAGTACAGATTATTCAGTCTATCGGCGACGCAGTGGTGCGCCGTGTAGACCACAGATAAGCATCAAAAATACAAATTATAAGGAGATAAAGATGAAATTTAGCCTTAAAGGTCTTTTGACTGTAGCAACGGCCGCCTCTGCTCTTGCTCTAGCGGGTTGCGGCGACAAAGAAGTAGACGTAAACAAAGTAAAAGTTGGCGTTATTGCTGGTGCTGAAGCACAAGTAGCCGAAGTTGCCGCTAAAGTAGCAAAAGAGAAATACAACCTAGATGTTGAGCTAGTAACATTTACCGATTACGTAACACCAAACGCCGCTCTGGATGATGGTTCAGTAGACGCGAATGCGTTCCAGCACAAACCATACCTAGACCAACAAGTGAAAGACCGCGGCTACAAACTGGCTATCGCGGGTAACTCATTCGTTTACCCTATTGCTGGTTACTCAAAGCAAGTAAAATCAATTGATGAAATTCAAGATGGCGCACGCATCGCAGTACCAAACGACCCAACTAACCTAGGTCGCTCACTACTGCTTCTTGAGCAGCAAGGTTTAATTACGCTACGTGATGGCGTTGGTCTACTCGCTACAGTACGTGACATCGTAGGCAACCCTAAAAATATCGAAATCATTGAACTAGAAGCCCCACAGCTTCCACGTTCACTGGATGACGTAACGCTATCTATCATCAACACCACTTACGCAAGCTCTATCGACCTATCGCCAGAGCGTGACGGCGTGTTCGTTGAAGATAAAGACTCACCATACGTAAACCTAATTGTCGCTCGCGAAGAAAATGTTAATGCGCAAAACGTACAAAACTTCGTAAAAGCTTACCAAACGGAAGAAGTTTACGAAGCGGCAAAAGAACTGTTCAAAGGCGGTGTTGTGAAAGGTTGGTAATCCCACTTTTCAAAACATGACTGAAAACAACGTTCTAAACACAAAAGGGCTGATGTGAAAACATCAGCCCTTTCTATTTGTCTATCTACCCATTTAAGTAGCTTCAATTCGCTACTTAAGATGGTCCCAAGAGATATTCGACACGATTCGGCAGTCATCACACTTAAAATGAAATATGTCATGTAGTGGCTCATCGAGTAGCCACTCGCCATCGCATTTTGGACACTTGCGCGCTTTCTCGCTCTCCAGCGACTGACCACCGACACGATACTGGTAATAGTACGTAGGGATCTTCGTGATGTAATCGATACGGCCACGTAAGTCCCAACCTCGGCGAAACAGCACACTATCCACATCGCAAATTTCGTGCAGCGCCGCATGTTCCGCTCGGCAGCCCCCTGCCATTTGGATTTCATCACACGCTTGCCACTCAGTCTGCCACTTAATGACGGCTTTATGGTCTCCATTAAGTGTTGGCTCATTACGATACAAAGGAATTGGCAACAGGGTTTCACCACTTCGCAAAGGCGAACACGTATGAACATAAGTCGTGTACAACACTTGCCAGCTAGGTGTCTCTTCTTCGGCTGCTTGTTCTGAATTCAAATCACGCCCCAGCATACGCATTTTCGGTGCAAGCAAAGACGCATCCGACAAACGGTTCATGCACACTTTGACGAAATCTGAGTGATAACGTGGATGCAAGCTGTCTTGTTCTGGGCAAACAACACGAACGAAAAATTCACCTTCTCCCATCACTATCGGGAATTCACGACCTAATACTTGGCCGTTGTAACGCAGAGCATCCATCAAGCCATTAATGGCTTTGTCTACCGCGCTGACGGTGGTGTTATCAAAACACTCAAACTGCAACTCAACAACATACATACTTAGACGGCAGCCTCTAACTTATTCAAGAACTCAACCAATGAATCTGCCAATACATCACGTTTAGAGGTGCCCAAACGCTCTAGAATCACATTGCCAGTGAGGTTACAAATAGAAATCACATCCATTTCCTCATCTGTCGCTGCGATAAATACTGTTGGTTTAAGTTTCAAGCGGCGCTGCGTCACCAAATGACCAAGAATATTTTCTTGTAGACGCACGAAATCGTCATCGCTCCAGACTTGCAGCAGCGTCAACGAATTACCTTGCCAAGTTGCCTCCATATCAGCGCAGTATTGAGAACCATAAAAGGCTTTAACATCATCTTGCAGTGACAACTCAATCGCATTTTCCACATTGGTGAAATCGGCCATTTCATCACGTGCGACCGCTTTCCAAAGCACCTTTCCATCACGCTTCTCTTCGACACAAGGAGAAACAAGCTCTGCAAGCTCTTCACTGCTTGGCAACTCATTGTGCTTAGCTTGCCAAGCTTGTTGGTAGCGCAGGCTGAACTCTTGTAGCGCCTGAGTAACGTTTGGGGTCATGAAGGTCTCCTCATTCCTTATTTATCAGATAGCCGTGCTTGCCGGATGGCAATTGACCAGCGGATTCAGTAAAATTCTCGCCATTCTAATCGAAAACGACCACAAAGTATGAGCAAATATTCTGACGCTAAAGAGCTTGCTGGCTTAACACTAGGTAAAACGACCGAGTATGCGAACCAGTATGACCCAAGCTTGCTGCAACCAGTCCCTCGCAGCCTGAACCGAGATGACCTCCAGTTAGGCGATACTCTGCCTTTCATGGGGCACGACATTTGGACGCTGTACGAACTGTCTTGGTTAAATAGTAAAGGTTTACCACAAGTGGCCGTTGGCGAAGTATACATTCCAGCCACCAGCGCAAACTTGATTGAATCGAAGTCTTTCAAACTGTACTTAAACAGCTATAACCAAACCCGCTTTGCAAGCTGGGAAGAAGTGACTGAGCGTTTAACACAAGACCTTTCTGAATGCGCAGGTGAAAAGGTGCTGGTTGAGGTGAATCCAGTGACCCACTATACCAATCAACCTATCGTAACAATGGACGGTGAATGTATTGATGACCAAGACATTAACATCACCAGTTACGATTTCGATGCCGATTTGCTTGAAGGTGCAGCAGGTGAAGTACAAGTTGAAGAGGTGCTACATAGCCACCTATTGAAATCAAACTGTTTGATCACTAACCAACCCGACTGGGGCAGTGTAGAAATTCGCTACCAAGGCGCAAAAATAGCTCGTGAGAAGCTGTTACGTTACTTAGTGTCTTTCCGCGAGCACAATGAGTTCCACGAACAGTGTGTAGAGCGTATTTTTACGGATCTAATGAAATACTGCCAACCAAGCAAACTGACCGTATTTGCCCGCTATACGCGCCGTGGAGGCTTGGATATCAACCCTTACCGCTCAACGGAACAAGATAAGCCAGCTCACAATCACCGTATGGCTCGTCAGTAAGCGCATAGGCAACAGAAATAAGTTCGGCAATCTAAAGGGTTGCCGGACGTTTTTATTGTCCAAGCATGTTACTATATCAAATGGCTTCAACCCGCATTTAAACGGCTAATTGAGGCTTTTCGCCGTTATCGCCATATCTAAAAACAGTTCGAGGGAACGAAAGGATGTTTTGGGACAGTTCGCGTCTATTCAAATTGATTGGCTTTCTTTGCTTGCTGTTTGTACAGCCACTTCATGCAACCATTTTATCGTCCGCGTTACTCAACGAAGCACAACAATTGGCGGAAATAGAACCATCACAAGCAAAACAAGCGGCAACCAACTATTTGTCACAGCGTGAGCTAACAGAACGCAAAGAAAGTGACAGCCCTTCAGCCATGTCTCGCGACGAAACAGATCGTAGCGTTCGCACACCAAGCAGCACCATCGAAGCGCACAAGATTATCGCTCAGGCAGATTACGCCATGGGTAATGTTCGTTCGGCTATCGAGCACCTAAATAAAGCGGAACGCTTAGCGCAAGAATATCAATTGCCGTACATGGACTTAGATCTCCAGCTGATGCGCAACCAAATGATTTGGATGTACGACGAAAACTACTCAAAAGCGGAAGACACGCTTAACCAAATTGAACAACAGCTCGATGAAGCCGATGCCGTATTACAACGCACCGACAGCGTTCGCTACCGACTAGTGATGCAAAGAGCACTCCTCGCTTCACATAGTGGCGATATCATTAAAGCGGAAAACTTGTACTCTGAAGCAAAGACCATGCTTGACGATAGCCGCTCTGAGTTAGCCTTGATCGACTACTACACAGCCGTCGGCGAGTTTTACCTCAATAGCAAGAAATACAATTTGGCTTTGTCAGAGCTGCTATACGGTTATTGGCAATCTATTGAAAGTAACAGTGGTGCAAGATTAGCAAAAGTGAATCGCCTTTTGGCTAGGCTCTTCCAGGAGCGACGAGTGTACGACAAAGCGATCGAATACTTATCTCAAGCCGCAGATTTTTATGACTCTTACCCTAGCTCTCCGATCCTAGCGGACGTCCTAGAGCAAATGGGCGACATCTACTTTTATCAGGGTAAGTTTAACCTTGCGTTAGTGCATTACTTCAACGTGCTTGACCATGAAAGTACCAGTAAGAACATCAATAGAATCATTAAAATTCGCTTAAGCTTGGCGGCTACCTACCTACAACTCTATAACTACGCGCTAGCAGAGCAGTACTTAGACCGCTCTAAAGAGCTTTTAGAATACACCAATATTCCTAAGCTTGAAGCAAAGGCTGCCCTGCTTCAGTCAGGTCTGGCTTATCATCAAAATGACAGTAAAGACGTCATTACTAATGCTAAGCTGGCGTTAGCACTTGCTGAAAAGTCACCTGAAAATAACAACTTCATTAAGCAGCAGTCATACCGTTTACTTGGGTTGGGTTACGAGCAGGCAGGCGAATACAAACTTTCTCTGCAAGCTTATAAAAAATACACCAACCTCGTTCGTCTAGAACAAAAGCAGCTTAACCAAATCAGTGAGGATGCGTTCCGTCAGCAAAAAGAATTTGCCGAACAAACCATCCATTACATCGGTCAATCAGAACGCTTAGAGCAAGTGGAAAGAGAGCATCGTAAATTCCAGAAAATCTCATTTGCATTGTTTATTACTGTCTTGGTCATGTTTTTGTTCATTATGCGCCGTGGTGTCATTATGCAGCGCCAAGCAAGTGAAATCGAAAAACTGCGTAACGACCTCTTCACCCACTCTCGCTCTCGTTTACGTAACTTGCGTATGCTGAATGTTAAGCTTTCTCGCTCATTGAAAAAGTCGAGCGAAACTTTCGAGCAATGGCAAATGGGTGAATTGATCCACGAACCACTTAATGATCGCCTACGCTTTGTTATGATCGATTTGCCATTCTTACGAAGCATGTACGTCCATAACGGCTATAAGGCAGGTCTAGAACTAGAACGGGCATTTGGCGACTTCCTTGCGGAAAAAATAGAAAAACCGTCGCGTCTTTACCATTTCTCAGATGCGAACTTACTCTACATAGAACCGAACGCTGACCGTGATGCTTCTGCCGAAGTCATGTTCGAAAAATTCCAGACTTGGGTGGATGAGTTCGCACAGCAGCACAACGTCAATCGTATTATTCGTATGGGCATCAGCGATTATCCGTTCTTACCCCGAGCCTACACTGCAATTAACGATGAGGAATTACTCGATCTGTTATTGCTTGCTACTCACATCGCACGAGAAGTCAGCTTGAAGGATAAGCAAAGCCACTGGGTGTTCTTAAAAGCCATCGATAATGCGCCTGCTGCTAGCTTTGCAACAGGTAACATAAGAACTGCCTGTCAACATGCCATTAGCCAAGGCCTGATCAAGATCCATTCGTCCTACAAGAATGAGGACGACATCAAGAAAATATTAAAAAATGGATAATTAAACGCCTGTTGAACGTAATAACTAATGACGCTATAAAGTTTTTTGTTATTATCAGATAATTGTCAGTAGTACATGGACTTAACCGTAGTCACTTCATGGGAATCTTGGAATCCGATATTCAGTCGCAGCTGCATCAGCTGAGTTGTCAACTTGACCAACTCAGACTGACTCATCGTGATACTTCACTCAAATTCAAACGTGAACAACAAGTTCTTAAACGCGTTGTGGCATCATTGTCTTCAGCTTGCCAGGGTTCGAATACTCAGGTATCCAACTACCTATTTGAAATCCAACAAGAGCTGCAACATCAAAAAGATATCAGCACTCTTATCCCGCGTTTAGCGGTATTAGAGAGGATGCTCAAACAGCAGTCGAAGACGATGGATAAACAAAACGGTTACCTTGACGAACAAATCAAGCACAGTGGTGAAACACTGCAACGTGTCACGGGCTTACCTGCGCAGTTAAAACGTGAACTACGGAACCTGATGAGTTTCTCTGAAGTTCACGCCAGCAATAAAGCTGATCAAGCCACTAAGCTACTGAGTATTTACGAACGCGCTCTGAAAATCATCACGTCTAATTCACGTCTACATCTTAGTGAATTTGAAAACAATCCCGACAGATCTCAGCTTGAGTGCTTAGCCAGCGACCTCCAACATACTATTACAGAGCTTGATTTCGAGGGAGAATCAGGCGATAGATTGCTGGATATTCGCGCTAAGTTGCTCCTTGGCGTGAGTGCCGAGTCTCTCATTGAGCTTACGCTCTCAACGCTGAAATTGGTTGTCGAAGCAACAAAGTTCGAGCGCGAGGCGTCTAGCCAATTCCTTGATCAGCTGAACACTTCTCTCGCAAGTAACCTAAAAACCGTTCATCAGAACGTCGACCAGCATCATACCTACTTTGAACACCGCCAAGAGCTCAACACAGAAATGAACAGCTTGGTTGAATTAAGCCAAAAGTCACTTAATCAAGCTCAAGATATCGCGGTTGTGAAAAAAGAAATCACGCCTCTTCTCGAAAAAATGGCGTCGCTGACAGAGCGACTGAAAATGACGGAAGAGCGAGAGCAAGCGCTGCAAGAGCGGTTAAGTTACAGTAAGAACCAACTCGAAGCGGTATTTGAAACTACGCAAGATTATCGTCGACGCTTAGATGACCAAGCTCAGCGTATGTTGCTCGACCCGCTGACTAAAGTTTATAACCGCACTGCATTTAACGATCGACTAGAGCTAGAGTATCGCCGTTGGATTCGCTCTCAGCAAAACCTTCGTGTTGTGCTGTTTGATGTAGACAATTTCAAAGCGGTGAATGATAGCTATGGTTATACGGCTGGCGATAAAGCGCTGAAGATCATCGCTCGTACTATTAACAAGCGCGTATCAGAAACGGAAACAGTGGCTCGCTTTGGTGGCGAGGAGTTCATTCTACTCGTCCCGGAACAATCTGAAGAATACACACTGGATCTTATTAAGCATATCCAGCGTGATATTAGCCAATTACCCTTTAAGTTCCGTGAGCAAAATATCATGATTACCTTAGCTGCTGTATCGACGTCTTTCAAAGAGTCCGATACGCCAGAGTATGTGCTCGATCGTCTTGGCAAGATGCTTGCGGACGCTAAAAAACGTGGAACAAACCAGCTTAACTGGAGCTAAGATTCGTACAAAAAGCGAGCAAACAAACCAAATTTGGTGCAATCTTCGCTTTATAACCACCCATTTTCAACGAGTTATCACATTTCTTCCCTTTTAGTCTGCTAAGCTGTAAAAACCCAAGTCACTTCAAGATGATGTATTTATAAAAGGCAAATGTATCATCTTGAGGTTGCTTGGGAGTTGATAACCATAAAACCAAATCGGCCAACTACCTTTCATCAAACCATACGTATAACACCAAAAAGGTAAGTTGGTACTTTCCCTCAAATTAATGCAACACAAGGAGGCGTTATGATTACCCATATAAGCCCCGCTGGTAGCATGGACTTGCTATCTCAACTAGAAGTAGAGCGCTTAAAGAACACAGCCTCGAGTGAACTTTATCAGCTGTACCGTAATTGCACATTAGCGGTGTTGAACTCCGGTAGCCATACCGATAACTCGAAAGAACTGCTCGATAAATACCAATCGTTTGATGTCAACGTCGTGCGTCGTGAGCGTGGTATTAAGCTTGAGCTGACTAATCCGCCAGAGCACGCTTTTGTTGACGGCGAAATAATTAAAGGTATCCAAGAGCATCTGTTCTCCGTATTGCGTGATATCGTTTACGTAAACATGCATTTGGCAGACGCCCAGCGGCTCAACCTTACTAACCCAATTCACATTACGAACCTCGTATTCGGCATTCTTCGTAATGCCAGAGCATTAACTCCAGGTATCGCACCGAATCTTGTCGTATGTTGGGGTGGTCACTCTATCAATGGAGTGGAGTATCAGTACACACGTGAAGTGGGTAACGAACTGGGCCTGCGTGAACTTAACATCTGCACAGGTTGCGGCCCTGGTGCAATGGAAGGGCCGATGAAAGGTGCAGCAATTGGGCACGCAAAGCAACGTTATACTCAGCAACGTTATCTTGGTTTAACCGAACCCTCGATTATTGCTGCCGAGCCACCAAACCCAATAGTAAATGAACTGGTCATCATGCCCGACATCGAAAAGCGCTTGGAAGCTTTCGTCCGTATGGCTCATGGTATCGTTATTTTCCCAGGAGGCCCGGGCACAGCGGAAGAGCTACTGTACATTCTTGGCATCATGATGCACCCGGATAACGCCGATCAGCCAATGCCTATCGTATTAACAGGACCAAAAGAGAGTGAAGAGTACTTCCGCTCTATTGATGAGTTCATTCGCGACACACTTGGTGAGGAAGGGCAAAAGCACTACGAGATCATCATTGACAACCCGGCAGAAGTCGCTCGTATTATGAAACGCTCCATGGACTCGGTACGCCTTCACCGAAAAGAGAAAGGCGATGCGTACAGCTTTAACTGGTCATTGAAAATTGAGCCAAACTTCCAACTACCATTCGAGCCTACTCATGAGTCGATGGAACAATTGGATTTAAGCCTAGATCAAGAACCGCAAGTTTTAGCGGCCAACTTGCGTCAAGCCTTCTCTGGCATAGTGGCAGGTAACGTAAAGGCTGAAGGCATTCGAGAAATAGAACGTAGAGGGCCTTTCACCATTCATGGCGACGCAGTCCTCATGAAAAAACTCGATAAGTTGCTAAAAGACTTTGTCGAACAGCACCGAATGAAATTACCTGGCGGTTCAGACTACGAACCGTGTTATCGAATCGCTCACCCGGAAATTGGTGGTCGATAGTCAGGCTAGCATTCGTTACACTAGGGGCATTACGTCCCTTTTTTATTGCTAAGTCATTATGTCTATTCATCTTGTTATCATTGATGCCCTAAACCTGATCCGCCGAGTGCACTCAGCACAACCAGATCCAACCGACATAGCAAGAACCATAACCACAACGCAAAGAACCCTCACTCGCATTCTGTCAGAGGCCAACCCGACACACATCATCGCAGTTTTTGATCACCACGAACAAGACAGAGGTTGGCGCGCTGAAATTCTCCCTGACTATAAGCAAAACCGAAAGCCAATGCCTCAGCCACTACTGCAAGGGTTAGATGCGATTCAACAAGCGTGGTGGGAGCAAGGTATTGATTCATTGCTTTCTGAAGGCGATGAAGCAGATGATTTGGTTGCTACACTCGCAACGAAAGTGGCCAGCCATGGTGAAAAAGTCACCATCGTTTCCACAGACAAAGGTTACTGCCAGCTACTTTCCCCTACCCTACAAATCCGTGATTATTTCCAACACCGTTGGTTAGATGAACCATTTATCGAAAAAGAGTTCGGCGTAAAACCAAATCAACTAGCGGACTACTGGGGATTGACAGGGATAAGCTCTAGCCAGGTTCCGGGCGTACCTGGAATTGGCCCGAAAGCAGCGAAAGAGATTCTCACTCAGTTTGAGAGTATTGAAGCTGCCTACGCTAGTGAAGACCTCGTACCGAAATACCGTAAAAAATTGGACGAGCACATTGAGTCTGCTCGTTTATGTAAACGCGTCGCCGCTTTAAAGTGCGATATCGAACTAGGCTTTAACTTGCAAGATATTCGCTTTTTAGGGCCAAACAAAGCGAAGTAGTGCCCGATGGAAGTTTCACACCATGAAATCCGGCAGATATTAAAAAAGCGCCATTTGAAGGCGCTTTTTCTATTCTAATCACTATTCCCAAAAGACTCGGGGAATAAAGTTAGTAAGGTGAAATATTCGACAGACATTGGATATGAATCGTGATCTCTTCACGATCATGATACAAATGTTTAGCTTGTAGCTTGAACTTTACCTTATTATCAATGAGGAACTGCTTCAGATTTTCAAGGTCTTGCAGCACTTCGTCATAACGCCCTTTCATTGGCAGCTTAAGGTTAAAGATGGCCTCTTTTGCCCAACCTTTTAACAGCCACTGTCCCATCAGGTGAGCAACACGAGCTGGCTTTTCCACCATGTCACAAACAATCCATGTTACGTTCTTGCGGTCTGGTTCGAACTTAAAACCATCCACCATATGGTGCTTGATCTGGCCAGTTTCCATCAAACTGTCTGCCATCATGCCGTTATCTACGCAGTGAACGAACATTGAGCGCTTCACTAATTGGTACGTCCAACCGCCTGGACATGCACCTAAATCCACACCCCACATACCTGGTGCCAAACGCTCATCCCACTCTTCACGTGGAATAAAGACATGAAATGCTTCTTCCAGTTTAAGTGTTGAACGACTTGGAGCGTCTGCTGGGAATTTAAGGCGAGGGATACCCATGAAGAACTGTGAGTTGTTGTCAGTGTAAGAGTAACCAACGTAACAGTGGCCAGGCTCAACAAAGCAAATGTGCAGTACTGGTTTTTTCGCGTTATCTTTGTTCAGCATTAAGCCTTTGCCGCGCAACGCTTGACGCATTGGGACGGTAAACTTACGGCAGAATTTCAGTAGCTCTTTCGCTTCATTTGTATCTGGCGTTTCAATTCTCAAATCACCACAACGAGGGAATGCTTCAATGTCTGCTAGTTCATTCAAAATTGGACTAATGCGGTCATCACTTGGCAACGATTGAAACTCAGCTGCTACCGCAAACATTTGTCGAGCAAAAATTAAAGACTTAAAGTCTAAACCTCTCGCAAGTTTGTCGGCATCTCCATCTTGGTAACACTCGAAGACAACATAACCTGAGTTTCTCTTCACACGAGGGAAGCCATACACTTCCAACTGTGTCGCTTTGTCCTGAATTTCACCAGCACACTCTTTCTCAAAGCCAGAACGGCAATAGAGCATTAGTTGTTTCACTTGGAGACCTCTTTGATATTGAACGCAGCAAAAAAGAACAGACACCAACCAATCATGAACAGTAATCCTCCCACAGGAGTAATTGGCCCAAACCACTTAATGCCCGTCAGCGCCAGCGCGTAAAGACTGCCGCTAAAACAAAAGATGCCGATAATAAAGCAAATCGCCGCAATGAAAAAATATTTTTGTGCTTTTTGTCCCAAATTGAGCAGAAGCAGAATGGCACAAAACACAATCGCCAACGTGTGAATAAATTGATACAGAACTCCGGTCTCAAATACACCGAGCAAATAAGGGGCCAGTGTCGCTTTTAGCCCATGAGCAGCAAATGCTCCAAGAGCGACCGAAATCAGCCCAGACAGAGCAGAGAATGATAGTAACCACTTACTTTTCACTGTACACCTCTTTTATAAACGCCGCTAACTGCTCTATCGCGAGTGCAATGTTACCCACTTCAGTATGACCTGAGATCTTGCGCGGTTTGAAGCTGTGGTCACCATCAGGTAAAAAGCTCACCGTTACTTGTGACGAAAGGACGAAATCATCGAATTCCTCACGCTTACCAAAGGTGTCTCGTTCCCCTTGCAGAATCAGCGTAGGTTTCTCAATGGTTGCTAAGTGTTCGCCTTTGTATTTCTCTGGCTTTCCCGGCGGGTGAAATGGAAACCCTAAACAGGCAATGCCCGCCACCAGCTCATTTTCAGCCAACAAGCTCGACATACGACCGCCCATTGACTTACCACCAATAACCACGGGAGAAGAAGTAAAGTGAGCGATCACTTCGCTGTATGCTTCGAGCAACTTTGGCGCGCGATCGGGCGGACGCTTTTTGCCATCTTCCGAACGTTTCACCATGTAAGGGAAATTAAAACGCACTACACGAATACCTTGCTCCACTAATCCTTTGGCGACAGCTGTCATGAAGTCATGCTCCATCCCCGCACCTGCGCCGTGAGCAAAAATAAACAGCGGTCCGTTTTCAGGTCCCTCAGCTATCCAGTGATTCATCCAATACTTCCTCTTGTTCTTTTCTCGCGGTTGCTAACATCCAGTCTCTAAACGTTGCGATTCGGCCCATATCTGCCTGCTGTTCATGACACACCACATAGAATGCATTCTTAGATATCAACACCTCGTCGAATGGTGCAATGAGTCGTCCGGCTTCCATTTCAGGTTTGGCGAGTACGTTGTTACCGAGCGCGACCCCCTGACCGTGCGCAGCAGCCTGTAGCACCATCGTTGAGTGACTAAAAATAGGACCGTGGTTTACGTTGATGCCTTCAATGTTGTAATGACGAGCAAACTGCTTCCAGTCTTTACGCGAAGTATCGTGTAACAAAGTATGTAATTTGAGGTCACTTAAAGATTCTAATGGTTTGTTACCCAAAAGTAATGAAGGTGAACAAAGTGGGATCAAAAACTCTTGGTACAATTTATCTGCTCGCAAACCTGGCCAGTTCCCACGGCCATAGTAGATCGCCACATCAACATCATCAGTCAGTGAGCCTTCATCCATATCTACGGCTTTAATACGTACATCGATATCGGGCTCTTGAGCATTAAAATCGGCCAAACGAGGTACAAGCCATTGGATAGCAAAACTCGGCGGTAGGCTAATCGTCAATGCCCCTTTTTCGCTACGTTCCAACACCTTATCTGTCGCTTCCGCAATCGAGGTGAAAATATCTTTGATATCGAGAAAGTAACTTTGGCCTTCTTCTGTTAACAACAAAGAACGATTACGTCGACGGAAGAGCTTCAATGATAAGAACTCTTCAAGCGCTTTAATCTGGTGACTGACCGCGGCTTGAGTAACAAATAACTCTTCTGCTGCTCGTGTAAAACTGAGATGACGAGCAGCCGCTTCGAAGACTCGAAGCGAATTTAATGGAGGCAATCTGCGAGACATATGGGACCTCTAATAGGATTAGTTTTTTTAATCTGAAACATTATAAAATGTCCGTTGTCGAACAGCCAGATAAATTCTATATTTCACCCCGCAACACGGGCCTGAACGGCTTGATTTCTTTGGAAATCAATTGGCTTCGTTGTTGCGATGTTGTGTTTGCAAACTCGTATTTCGAGTTAGGTAGATTTCTACCATAATGTTTTGTCCACACTCCCTGTGACAAAACATATACTTCCTGTATTTATTTTTGACCTGTCTGTCAAATTTGTTACACCGCCTAAATTAGGCGGTGTTTTTTTATCTATCAAAAATCTCATCCGCATATCTGGCAGCAATATCACTTTATTACTCTTCTTTCGGATTAATTATCGTTATATCAACACAAAGTGTATGGCTTTGCGATGAGCCTCAACATTATGCTAAGTAATGGTTGTCTGTAACGCGATCAAAAACAAAAAAGGCGCAAATTGATGTCTCAATTTGCGCCTTTTAACGTATTTTAACAGTCAGCTATGGACGGTAAACTTTTACGTTGCTGAAGCCTTGCTCTTGCAAGTAAAGCGCTTGCAGACGGCTCATCACACCGCGGTCACAGTAAAGTAGGTATGTCTTAGACTGGTCTAAGTCACCAAACTGTGTACCCAGCTTGTAGAAAGGGATATGTTTCACATCCACACCTTCGATTTCAAGTGGGTTATCGTCTTCCTCTTCAGGACTACGAATATCTAGCACAACCGCGTGCTCTTCTACCGCTTGAACTTGCTCTACTTCTGGTGCGGCTTGCTCAGACTCTTTCGCGATATCACGAATGTCCATCATGCGAGCTTCTTGAACCACTTGCTCAAGGATACTGAAGTCGAATTTCTCTTCTTCAGCTTCTAGCTTGCCTTTCACCGCTTTCACGGTTGGCTTCTTAGAGATAACACCACAGTATTCTGGCATTGTCTTTGCGAAATCTTCTGTGCCGATTTCACGTGCTAGATTGATGATGTCTTCTTTATCCCAGTTGATAAGCGGACGCAGAATCAGCGTGTCTGTTACGTTATCGATGTGGCGTAGATTGGTTAGCGTTTGGCTCGATACTTGACCTAGCGCTTCACCTGTTACCAATGCTTCGATCTTCATCTTCTGAGCGATCATGCCTGCTGCACGCATGAACATACGCTTCAAGATCACGCCCATTTGGCCGTCATCGACTTTCTCTAGGATTTCCGCAACCACAGGCTCGAAATCAACTGAGATAAAACGTACTTTTGCTGAAGAACCGTATTTGTTCCATAGGTAGTGAGAAACCTGCTTAACGCCGATTTCGTGTGCTGGACCACCCAAGTTAAAGAAGCAGTAATGTACTTTTGAACCACGCTTGATATGAAGATAGCTTGAAACACCAGAATCGAAACCACCCGAGATCAGGCTTAACACGTCTTCTTGCGTACCCAGAGGGAAACCACCTAGGCCTTTATGACGAGACAATACTTGGTTTAGCTTGTCGTTCGAGACTTCTACCTTGATCGTCACGTCTGGGTTTCGTAGCTTAACACTAGCGCTTTCAATCGCTTGATTTAAACCACCGCCTACATAACGCTCTAGTTCAATAGAGGTAAAGTCATGCTTGCCACGACGCTTC
The DNA here is from genome assembly GCF_033337405.1 of Vibrio sp. YT-16. NCBI lineage: Bacteria > Pseudomonadati > Pseudomonadota > Gammaproteobacteria > Vibrionales > Vibrionaceae > Vibrio > Vibrio sp. YT-16. The sequence continues at coordinate 94,505 of NZ_JAWOQQ010000013.1, read as the reverse complement.
GCACGTACAACAAAGGTTTTATTTTCGAGTGCAGCACGGTTGAGTTCTAGCACTTGCTCGAAGATATCGTGCAAGTCTTTAAATTCAGTTTGCTTCACTTCCAGTACGTGGTGAATGCCTGGTGTATGAGTCAAAACCTCAAGAACTTCAGCGTGGAATTCGTTACTCTCAGAGGTCACTTCAATGTGATCACGACGGTTAAATACCGCGACAGACTCCGTGCGGCTCTTAATGATGTTACGAATGTTGCACTCTAAAATCTTTGTGAAGCGCTTACGCACAGATTCACTTTTTACAAAAATTTCTGGATGGGGCTTTACAATAAATTTCATAGTCTAATTCGCAGGTTAGTTTCGCAATCAACAAAGAGTGACACTCAACTTCAATACTTCATACGCAGTAAAACCGCGTTTCAGTCACAAAAAGTAGTCTGAGCTCACTTTTAAGGCGCAAGATTATACACCCAAGCGGATTGGAAAAACAAAAAAAGCGAGCAATCTGCTCGCTTTCTTGTCTCTTTACTGACTTAAAACTAAAGCCTAGTTATTGAATTACCGGCACTTCTTCACTGTAGAGAGGCTCGCCTTGCATAATGCTGATTTCAACCCGTCGGTTAAGTGCGCGATTGTCATCAGAATCATTCGGTAACAAGGGCTCCGTATCCGCCATGCCTCGTACTCTTAAACGTTGATGAGAGAAGCCTCTCACTTTCTCCATCTCTTGCGCGACTGATACTGCGCGCTGAGAAGATAGATCCCAGTTAGAGCGATAAAGTTCCGAATCTAGCGGTCGATTGTCTGTATGGCCAGATACTCGAACAATGCCTGGCACATCTTTTACTAGCTCTGCAATCTGACGAACTAAAGGGCGAAACTTAGGCTGCAAGAAGGCCGAACCTTCTGGGAATGCACCTTTTTCACGCATACGTATAACAATCTGCTGACCGAGGTTTTCAACTTCAATGGCGCCTTGTTCAATCTCTCGCTCTAAGGCTTTCTTGATGCTTTCCATCAAGGTTTCCATCTCTTGCGACATCTCTTTAGATTGCTGTTGCTGCATGTCCGCTTCGGCAGATTCATTGTTTTGAGTTGACGTTTCTGGCGATTGCCCACCCGTTAACTTGCCTTCATCACGTTTTGTGCCACCAGCTCGATCAGACTCCCCTTCATGAAATTCGAGCGTCTGCTGAGTGATGTCCATGGTTTGCTGCATGATGACATCAATCGGAGTTGGTTCCGGCCGACCCGGTCGAAACTCTTGGGCAATAATGCTAGTACCTTTGGGAATGTCTTTCACTTCAAGCTGATTTTGCACACCGAAGGCAAATTTCATTGATCCTGCAATTTGTTTGAACTTCAGTACATCCATCTCAGAAAACGAGAGTAGAAGAACAAAGAAACACATCAGTAGCGACATTAAGTCCGCGAATGTCCCCATCCATAACGGGAGACCGGGTGGCGGACAATCGCATTTGTTATCTTCATCATCCATCACTACTCTCCAAGTTACTCGTCAATCTCAAGGGCACGTTTACCTTCATTGAGGTAGTTCTTCAAGTAACTATCGATCACTCGCGGGTTTTGGCCATCTTGAATCGCTAATACGCCATCCATGATCAAACGGCGATTTAGCGTTTCTTGGTCACGGCGAAGAGAAAGCTTATCCGCAATAGGGAAAAACACCATATTGGACAGGATCGCGCCATACAATGTGGTCAAGAGTGCAACGGCCATTGCTGGTCCAATCGCTTTAGGGTCATCCATGTTTGAAAGCATCGCAACAAGACCAACCAAGGTGCCAATCATTCCCATCGCAGGAGCAACGTCGCCAAAGGCGCGAAATACGCCAGTACCTTGCGTATGTCGTTCATCCGTAAGCGCGATGTCTTTTTTGAGTGCCGCTCTCACAACGTCGGCATCATGGCCATCAACCAGTAGATCAATGCCTTTCTGCATGAATGTGTTGTTTATTTCCATCTCTTCAAGAGCAAGAAAACCACCTTTACGCGCCGCATCGGCCATTTCCACAATTTTTGCGATCAGGTCTTCGGGTTCATCCGCTTTAAACATGAAGGCTTTGCCAGCAATCTTTGTCGCACCAAAAAACTGTCCCATTGTGAACTTCATCAACACGACGAATATTGAGCCGCCAACGACAATAAGGATCGACGTGACATCGACAAACATGCCGATGCTGCCACCAAGCACCATCGCCATAATGACGAATGCAAAACCACCAATCAAACCTAATAGGGTTGCTAAATCCACAAAGCACTCCTCACGCTATACTCAAATACTGCCATTGGGCGGATTATTACCTGTATCGACAACTCGCGCAGAATTTTTAGAAAAATCTTAGCTAATGGATCACAAATTACACTTAACAACCTCAACCAAAATATGGGGTTTCATCGCTTAGACTCGTTGAACGCTAATTTTGTGACAATTATATAAGGTTAAATTTGACCAAGTTACTAGGCTAAGGTAACTTTCGTGCATCTTACCCGAGGCTTGATTAAGGCAGAAAAAAGATGGCGGTCAAGAAACCAGAAAACATGACCTTTGAAGCAACCATTGAAGAGCTTGATAGCTTGGTTGATCAATTAGAAAATGGCGATCTTGCTCTAGATGATGCCCTGCGTAAGTTTGAACGAGGCATTGCCTTAGCTCGTGCAGGCCAAACTAAATTAAGCGACGCCGAACAGCGCGTGAGCATTCTTCTTAGTGAAGATGATGAAGCACCACTGAGTGACTTCAAACCAGATTCAGAATAACAATCAGTAGTGAGCAATGTGATGCAACAGACATTGACGTCTTTTCAACAAAGAAACAATCAGCAATTGAATTTGTGGCTCGATCAGCTTCCATATCAAGAGCAGCCATTGATTCAAGCAATGAAATACGGCCTTTTGCTAGGTGGGAAACGCGTTCGCCCTTTTCTTGTTTACATCACAGGTCAAATGCTCGGCTGTAAACCTGAAGACTTAGACACCCCCGCCGCTGCTATCGAATGTATACATGCCTACTCACTCATTCATGATGATCTGCCAGCCATGGACGATGATGAACTGCGTCGAGGTCAACCAACTTGTCATATTAAGTTTGATGAAGCAACCGCAATACTGACAGGTGATGCACTACAAACTCTTGCCTTCACTATTATTTCTGATGGTCAATTAAGCTCGGCGGCAGAAGCTCAACGCATCAATATGATCAAAGCCTTAGCGCATTCCTCTGGTGCCAGCGGCATGTGTGTAGGGCAAGCCTTAGATTTAGGCGCGGAAAATCGCCTAGTTTCTCTTGAAGAAATGGAAGAGATACACCGTAAAAAAACCGGAGCTCTGATTGATTGTGCGGTAAAATTAGGTGCATTAGCTGCTGGTGAGAAAGGTATCGAGGTTCTACCTCACTTGGAGCGCTACTCAAAAGCAATTGGTTTGGCGTTTCAGGTTCAAGACGATATTCTTGATATCATCAGTGACACAGAAACACTGGGTAAGCCTCAAGGTTCCGACCAAGGTCTGAATAAGAGCACTTATCCTTCCCTGCTGGGTTTAGAGGGAGCCATAGAGAAAGCTCACACTCTGTTACAGGAAGCACTTCAAGCATTGGAAGCTATCCCATACAATACTCAGTTACTCGAAGAGTTCGCCCGATATGTCATCGAGCGCAAAAATTAACACTATAAGCGCGCATTTATATGACTCTTGATATTTCAAAGTACCCAACACTGGCGTTAGCAAATACACCGGAAGAATTACGTCTTCTTCCGAAAGAAACATTACCAAATCTGTGTGATGAACTGCGAACGTATCTGCTAAATTCAGTGAGCCAATCTAGCGGACACTTAGCGTCTGGCTTAGGCACCGTGGAGCTAACTGTCGCTCTGCATTATGTTTACAACACCCCTATCGACAAATTGATCTGGGATGTTGGTCATCAGGCTTACCCGCATAAAATCCTCACCGGACGTCGCGATAAAATGCCAACAATTCGCCAAAAGGATGGTCTACACCCTTTCCCTTGGCGTGAAGAAAGTGAATATGACACCTTATCTGTCGGCCACTCTTCGACATCGATTAGTGCAGGTCTTGGCATGGCCATCAGCGCACAAAAAGAAGGTAAAGGTCGCAAAATCGTCAGTGTGATTGGTGATGGCGCAATTACAGCAGGCATGGCATTCGAAGCCATGAACCACGCTGGCGACGTTCATCCTGATATGTTGGTGATTTTGAACGACAACGAAATGTCGATTTCAGAAAACGTCGGCGCCCTGAATAACCACCTTGCGAAAGTACTTTCTGGCAGCTTGTACACTTCTATCCGTGAAGGCGGCAAGAAAGTGCTGTCTGGTGTCCCACCTATTAAAGAGTTGGTTCGCCGTACGGAAGAGCACCTAAAAGGCATGGTAGTGCCTGGTACTCTGTTCGAAGAGTTCGGCTTTAATTACATTGGCCCGATTGATGGACACGACGTCAATGAACTCGTCAAAACGCTGAAAAATATGCGTGAGCTCAAAGGTCCTCAGTTCCTACACATCATGACCAAGAAAGGCAAAGGTTATGAGCCTGCCGAGAAAGATCCTATCGGCTACCATGGTGTTCCTAAATTCGATCCAACGCATAATTGTCTGCCGAAGAGCAGTGGCGGTAAGCCAACTTACTCAAAGATCTTCGGTGACTTTTTATGTGACATGGCGGCCCAAGATCCTAAGCTAATGGCAATTACGCCAGCGATGCGCGAAGGCTCGGGTATGGTGCGTTTCTCAAAAGAGTACCCAGACCAATACTTTGATGTGGCGATTGCTGAGCAGCACGCTGTAACACTGGCAACAGGCATGGCAATTGCGGGCGATCATCCAATCGTTGCTATCTATTCGACTTTCTTGCAACGTGGTTATGACCAATTGATCCACGACATCGCGATCATGGACTTACCAGTGATGTTTGCGATCGACCGCGCAGGTCTCGTTGGCGCAGATGGTCAAACTCACCAAGGTGCGTTCGATTTGAGCTTTATGCGCTGTATTCCGAACATGGTGATCATGGCGCCAAGTGACGAAAACGAGTGCCGACAAATGCTTTACACTGGCCATAAGCATTCTGGCCCGAGTGCGGTTCGATACCCTCGTGGTAGCGGCATGGGCGTAGAAATCGAAACTGAGTTTACCGCGTTAGAAATCGGTAAAGGGCGCATGGTTCGCCAAGGTGAAAAAGTTGCTATTCTGAGCTTTGGTACTTTCTTGGGTAACGCGCTAGAAGCGGCAGAATACCTTAACGCCACTGTTGCTGATATGCGCTTTGTGAAGCCGCTCGATGAAGCATTAATTCGTCAATTAGCCGCAGATCATGACGTGCTCGTGACGTTAGAAGAAAATGTTATCGCGGGTGGTGCTGGTGCTGGTGTCGTTGAGTTCATGATGAAAGATAAAATCATTAAACCTGTGTTGAACCTAGGTTTACCAGATGAGTTTATTCATCAGGGAACACAAGATGAACTGCATGAAGAGCTTGGCCTCGATGCAAAAGGAATTGAAAAATCCATCTTGGATTATTTAGCAAAATAGAATGTAAAAAGGGATGTTCATAACATCCCTTTTTTACGTTCAGTGTTTAGTTCATCCAGCCCGCATATTTTGCGACTAGAAACAGGGCAACACCGGCCATAACTCCCGCCACGATATCATCAACCATAATACCCAGCCCACCGTGAACTCGCTTATCTAGCCACCCAATTGGCCAAGGTTTTACCATATCGAAAAAACGAAATAAGATGAAGCCAGTGATCAACCACTTCCATTCAGTGAGTGGAATATTCAGTGCAGGTACAATGCTCATCGTAATCCAAAAGCCTGCAAACTCATCCCATACGATTGAACCATGATCATGCACCTTCATGTCTGCAGACGTCACTTGGCATATTTGAATGCCGATCACACACGAAATCAGAACAACAATGACATACGCCGTAAATGGTAATTGTGCCAACAACAAAAAGAAAGGCACGGCCGCCAGTGTGCCCATTGTTCCAGGGATAAACGGGGATAATCCACTGCCAAAACCCGTCGCCAATAGATGCCACGGGTTCTTTAATGAAATCAGAGAAAGAGGGTTGGTCATATCCTTAAACCTATACTGCTAGTTTGGTTTCAATCGTCATGCCTGTGAGTTGCTCAATAGTAACAGGCTCTTGGCTAGAGCTTAGCTCAGATCATTTAAAGTGGTCGAAGCCACTTAAGTCCCAATCAAGTGGTTGATTGTTATCATGCAGCTCGAAGGTTCCATTTGGTCGGATTTGACCAATACATGTGACCTTACAGCCAGTATGAGATAAAGCGCTTTGTAACGAGCCTCGATTTTGCTCCGGCACGGTAAAACACAACTCGTATTCTTCGCCACTTGCTAAAGCATACTGCTGCGCGCTGATCTTATCATCTAAAAACTGGACTAATTCTGAAGAGATCGGTAGCTGAGAGACATCAATACTCACCCCAACCTGAGATCGCTGTAAAATGTGCTTAATATCAGAGATTAAACCATCTGAAATATCTATCGCCGAAGAGGCTAGGCCAACAAGAGCTTGTCCAGCAAGCACACGCGGAGAACTAAGGTAATGAGCTCGCTCTAGTGCTTCCGCGCCGGCTCTGCTGCGCAGAGAGTCATCTAGAATCACATCCAAGCCAGCTTTTGCATCGCCAAGGTTTCCCGTTACGTATACCCAATCCCCAGGCTTGGCGCCGGATCGCGTGAGCGCTTTGTCTTCAGGTACAAAACCTTGCACCGTCAGTGTCAGACACAATGGGCCTTTGGTGGTATCACCGCCTATTAACTGAATACCATAGTAATCAGCCAGTTCGAAAAATGCATCACAGAAAGGTGCAAGCCATTCTTCATCTGGCTCAGGCATCGTTAATGCAAAGCTCACCCACGCAGGCGTTGCGCCCATCGCCGCCAAATCACTGATGTTAGAAGCCAATGCTTTGTGTGCGACCCATGCTGGGTTCGCGTCGGCTAAGAAATGCGTTCCAGCTACCAATGTATCCGTGCTAATCGCAATCTGAACATTAGCTGGCGCTTTGACCAAAGCGCAATCATCACCAGCGGCTAGATGGACATCTTTACGTTGGCTCTGACGACCGACGAAGTATTTGTCTATCAGATTAAATTCACCAGACATAATTCACTTACTTTTTGATGTAAAAGCTTTTGATACAAAAAAGGTCAGCATGTGCTGACCTTTTCATTGAAGAAATCGTTATTTCTTACGAATGTGAGGTGCTGCTTTATCAAGTACACCATTCACAAACTTGTGGCTATCTTCTGCTGCGAAAACTTTTGCAAGTTCAATCGCTTCATTGATAACAACTTTGTAAGGAACATCTTCGCGACGAGTCATCTCGTACATAGCAAGGCGAAGAAGAGCAAGTTCCATCATATCTAAATCCTGCATAGGACGAGAGATGTATGGACGAATTTTGCTATCTAGCTCAGCGTGGCTAAGTACAACACCGCTTAATAGTTCACGGAAGTAAGCTACGTCTGTCTCTGGAGCAGCAAGCGCTGGCTCAGATGCATGAAGTTCTTCTTCATCGTATTTGTCGCCAGACAAAAACTGTTCTTCAATCTTGGCAACATTCTCTTTAGTAATTTGCCATGAGTAGATCGCCTGTAGAGCGAATTGACGTGCGTTACGACGTGCGGCTGGTTTCACACTGGCCCCCATTAGGAATCAATTTCAGATAGTACATTAATCATTTCAAGTGCGCTTAGTGCAGCCTCTGCACCTTTATTACCAGCCTTGGTTCCTGCGCGTTCAATCGCTTGATCGATCGTATCAACAGTCAAAACACCAAATGCTACTGGAATGCTGAATTCCATAGACACTTGTGCTAGACCTTTGTTCATTTCACTACAAACATAGTCAAAGTGAGGCGTTCCACCGCGAATAACAGACCCTAGAGAAACAATAGCGTCGAATTTGCCAGTTTTAGCAACACGCTGAGCTACTAGAGGTAGTTCTACGGCACCTGGACAACGCACAACCGTGATGTTGTCTTCGCTTACTTGTCCGTGACGCTTTAGTGTATCGATCGCACCAGAAAGTAGGCTTTCGTTAATAAAACTGTTGAAACGAGAAATAACGATAGCAATTTTTGCATTTGGCGCTGGGAAGCCACCCTCGATCACTTTCATAAGCTTTCCTTTAACTCTATTTATAAGTGAAATATGTTCATCAAGTGAGAATCGCCGGATTCTAGCACAAATTTGTGAGCAATATCTAATGGAAATTGGAGGCAAATCACTGGTTCCTAGCCATTGACGAGTTAAGCACGTCAAAGACTAGGAACTTATTGTTCGGTTGTTACTCGCAGACGTACTCAACAACGTTCAGACCAAAACCACCTAACGCGTGGTACTTTTTGTTGGTCGATGACAGAAGACGCATATCATGTACACCGAGATCCGCAAGAATCTGTGAACCAACGCCAACACGGCGAGACGTGCCTTGTTTTTTAGCAAGCGTTGGTGCTTCACCTTTGTCTTGCGCTTCGAACATCTTCACGCGATGAATAAGTAGATCGGTCGATTCTTCATGGCCAAGAACAACCAGTACACCGCCCTCTTCACCAATGCGTTTCATTGCCTTATCTAGTGTCCAGCTGCGCTCTGCATTACGATCGCTACGTAGTAAGTCGGTAAAAACGTCTTGAAGATGAACGCGAACCAGTGGCGCTTTTTCTTTCAAATCGCCCTTGCACATTGCGTAGTGCACTTGGTTATCAATGGTGTCTTTGTACGTGACTAACGTGAACTCGCCAAACTCTGTCGGTAACTTGCACTCTGCCACACGTTCAATCGTTGTCTCAGTGTTATTGCGGTACTCAATTAGGTCGGCAATAGTGCCCAATTTAATACCGTGCTTCTCTGCAAAGATCTCTAGATCTGGGCGACGAGCCATGGTGCCGTCGTCATTTAAGATCTCAACAATCACCGATGCTGGCTCTAAACCAGCAAGACGAGCCAAATCACAGCCAGCTTCAGTGTGACCTGCGCGAGTCAGTACACCGCCGTCTTGAGCTGCGAGAGGGAAGATGTGACCAGGCTGCACCAAATCCGCAGCTTTAGCGTTTGGCGCGACTGCTGCTTGAACGGTACGTGCGCGATCTGCGGCTGAAATACCCGTCGTTACCCCTTCTGCTGCCTCAATCGAAACAGTAAAGTTGGTGGTGTATTGCGCATTATTGTCTTGCACCATTGGTGGCAGACCTAGACTTTCGCAACGATCTTTGGTCATGGTTAAACAAATCAGGCCACGGCCATAGGTTGCCATAAAGTTGATGGCTTCCGGCGTAATATGCTCGGCAGCCATGATCAAGTCACCTTCATTCTCGCGGTCTTCATCATCCATTAGGATGACCATTTTGCCTGCGCGAATATCATCAATAATTTCTTGTGGCGTACTGATTGGCATAGTCTGTTATCCCGTTATTCTAAATTTGTTATTGCGACAGCAATGAAAAATTACGTTGCAGTGAATGCTAGTTAGGTCAATAGTTTGAGCTTTGCATTAAGCAAGTCAATGAATCTCGCGGTGTTCTGTGAGTCTGCTCTTTATCGCATGCCTCACGCAGCCACTCCCAAGACTTATGCAAAACCGTTTTGCTGTAAAAAGTCCATCGTGATACGAGACTCGGCCTTATCTTCTTGTTGTCCTTGCAGTAAACGCTCCATATAACGCGCAAGTACATCAACTTCCAAGTTGACTTTGCGCCCCACTTGAAACTGGTCAATCGTAGTTTCTTCACTCGTATGAGGAACGATCGTCAGCTTAAAAGCATTTTTACGTAAGTCGTTGACGGTTAGGCTAATACCATCAACAGTAATCGAGCCTTTCTCTGCAACGTACTTGCTAATTTCCGCAGGCATTGCAACCCAAAACTCTATCGCACGGCCAACTGAATTGCGTTCGACAATTTCACCAACCCCATCGACATGGCCAGAAACGATATGTCCACCCAATCGCGTTGTTGGCAACATGGCTTTTTCTAGATTCACCTTATCGCCTACTTGGTATTCAGCAAACCCCGTTTTCTTCAAGGTTTCTAATGACAAATCAGCACTGTAATAGTGGCTTCCGAAGTCAACTACCGTTAAGCAAACACCATTGGTCGCAATGCTATCGCCTAACTTAACGTCTGACATATCAAGCGTACCCGTTTCAACCGTGACGGTGATGTCTTCGCCCTTCGGCGTAATCGCAGCTAACTTGCCAACTGCTTCTACTATTCCTGTAAACATACTATTTCTTATCTAATTTCATTACGTTTTATGGTGGCGGTGATGCGAATGTCTACCCCAACCATACGAACGTCTGTAATGTTTAAATCTATGACGTCAGCCATAGCGCTTAACCCTAAAGCACCGATAAGCCCCCGACCATCGCTGCCCATGAGTTTTGGCGCAAGGTAAACAATGAGCTCATCTACAAGATTAGCCTTTATCATCGCACTCGCTAGCGTAGCTCCAGCTTCAACCCATAAGTGATTGATATGGTGCTCATCAGAGATACGTTTTAATGTCGTTGATAAGTCAATTTGGTCAGCGCTGTCCAATAGAGGGATACAGTCTCCATCAGAGCGAACAATAACTCGCTCTCCATCGGTATGGAACAGCTTGAGCGCATCAGTTAAACGGTTCTGACGATCTAAGATTACACGTACTGGTTGACGAAGCTCTTCTTGTAAATACTGCGCTTGAACACTATTAGGTAAGTCATCCCAGCGCACGTTGAGTGATGCATTATCATCAATCACCGTTTTGCTAGTAGAAAGAATGCCACCACTCATTGCTCGATAACGCTGCACATCTTGGCGGGCCGTTGGGGAGGTGATCCATTGGCTCTGACCATTATTGAGTGCGCTTTGCCCATCCAAACTGGCCGCCATTTTTAATTGAACAAACGGCATGCCTGTACGCATGTACTTTATAAAACCAGGGTTAAGGGCAAGGGCATCTTGCTCTAACAAGCCGATTTGAACTTCAATTCCGGCATCACGTAACATCTGGATGCCGCGACCTGCAACTTTCGGGTTTGGGTCTACCATGGCGCAAACCACACGTGCCACTTTCGCTTTAATCAGCCCTTCGGCACATGGCGGTGTACGGCCGTAATGAGAGCAAGGTTCTAGCGTCACATAAGCGGTTGCACCAACTGCTTTTTCACCCGCCATGCGCATCGCGTGCACTTCGGCATGCGGCTCACCAGCACGATGGTGATAGCCTTCACCGACAATTTCTTCATCACGAACGATGACACACCCTACATTTGGATTAGGGGCGGTGGTATAAATGCCACGTTTCGCTAACTTAATAGCTCGTGACATCATGGCGAAATCTAAATCAGAAAACGCGCTTTCAGGAGTGTGTTGAGTCATGAGCTACTCAGTCTTCTAGGCGGGCAATCTCTTCGCCAAACTCGCGAATATCTTCAAAGCTGCGGTAAACGGAAGCGAAACGAATGTAAGCCACCTTATCGAGCTCTTTGAGCTGGTCCATGACTAAATTACCAATCATTTCACTCGGAACCTCTCGCTCACCCGTCGCACGCAGTTGTGATTTGATCATACTGATCGCTAACTCTATAGAATCGGCACTCACTGGGCGTTTCTCTAAAGCTCGTTGAATACCGCCAACCATTTTATCTTCATCAAATGGTTCACGGTTGCCATTCGATTTGATCACTTTAGGCATCACTAACTCTGCGCTTTCAAACGTAGTGAAACGCTCGCTACACGCCAAGCACTGACGGCGACGTCGAACTTGATGGCCATCAGCCACTAAGCGGGAATCAATAACTTTGGTATCGTTCTCGGAACAAAAAGGACAATGCATATCACCTCCATATCTATACCAAAATAACCTCATGAGCAATCACGGATAACCACGCGTTCATGGTTATACGGACTCTATTAAAGCTATTTGGGTATAACGCTTTCAAACCGAAATAAAAGCTCATGTAGTGTAGCGGAATTGGTATGTTAGACAAAACAAAAAGGGGCGCAAAGGCCCCTTTTTCACTCAAGATCTCGTCGAATGTGTTAACTGCGTGCTAAGTAGTTCGCTTTACCAACCCACTTGTAGCTAGTTAGCTCTTCTAAGCCCATCGGACCGCGTGCATGTAGCTTTTGCGTAGATACTGCGACTTCTGCGCCAAGGCCAAATTGCGCACCGTCTGTAAAGCGCGTTGAAGCATTCACATAAACCGCCGCCGAACCGACAGAATTGATGAACAGTTCTGAGTTTTCCAAACTATTGGTCATGATCGCATCTGAGTGGCTCGCGTTATGGACACGCATATGAACAATGGCATCTTTCACATCAGACACAACTTTTACACCAAGAGTGTAGCTCAACCATTCCGTATCAAAGTCACCTTCAACAGCATCGCGAATTTGTGTTGCTTGAGGCATCAGTGCTTTTGCCTTAGGCTCTGTCACGAAGGTCACTTTATCGTTCATGCGCTCTACGATCATTGGTAGGAATTGCGCTGCAATTTTTTCATGCACGAGCAGCGTATCTAATGAGTTACACGCAGATGGACGTTGAACTTTAGAGTTCTCAACCACATTCAGGGATTTCTCTAGATCAGCGGATTCGTCGACAAAGATATGGCTGATACCAAAGCCACCAATAATCACCGGAATCGTGCTGTTTTCTTTACACATTTTGTGTAGGCCAGCACCACCGCGTGGAATGATCATGTCGACGTAATCGTCCAACTTAAGCAATTGAGAAACAAGCTCACGATCTGGTTTTTCAATGTACTGCACAGAAGCGGCTGGAAGGTTCGCCTTTGCGAGCGCAGACTGAATAACCTTCACTAATTCCATATTCGAGAAAAAGGTCTCTTTGCCACCACGTAAAATGCTTGCGTTGCCGGTTTTCAAGCACAACGCTGCGATATCAATGGTTACGTTTGGACGCGCTTCATAAATTACGCCCACGACACCAAGCGGCACGCGACGACGAGACAGTGACATCCCATTTTCCAGTACCTTACTGTCTATTTCGCTGCCTACAGGATCGTTCAAGCTAATGACGTTGCGAACATCATTCGCAATTGCAGTCAATCGTTCTTCATTAAGCAAAAGGCGATCGAGCAGCGCATCGGTTAAACCCGCTTCACGGCCAAGTTCGATGTCTTTAGCGTTTGCCGCCAAAATAGCAGCAGAGTTTGCTTCTAGCTCATCAGCAATGATGGCTAATGCTTGGTTTTTTTGCGCAGTTGACGCTGTCGCTAATTCGAAAGCTGCATCTTTAGCAGCTTTACCCATATTCGTTAAATCCACTTTGCTTCCCTCTAATTCTATTCCTGAATGACGACCAAATCATCGCGGTGAATCACCTCAGAGCCATAATCATGACCCAAAATAGAGATGATATCTTTACTGTGCTTACCCGTAATTTTAGTTAGGTCATCACTTGAGTAGGCGCTGATGCCACGAGCCACCAACTTACCGTGAGCGTTTGTTACACGCGCCACTTCGCCTCGTGCGAAGTCACCACTAACTTTGATGACCCCTTTAGCAAGTAGGCTACTGCCCTTGCCGACCACAGCATTGACTGCACCATCATCAATAATGATGTCGCCCGATGCCGCAGGTCCCGCTAGAATCCAGCGTTTACGGTTCTCTAAGGATTCAGCGCAAGGTAGGAAGCGCGTGCCCTGAGGTTCAGCACTTAAAGAGTCAAAGATAACATTCGGCGCACTACCAGCAGCAATAATAACCTCTATACCTGCGCGGCGAGCGATGTCTGCGGCTTGCAGCTTCGTTGCCATACCACCAGTACCCAATGTTGTACCGCTTCCACCTGCGATTTTACGCAGCGTATCGTCGATGGTTTTTACTTCCTTGATAAGCTCTGCGTTCGGATCTCTACGAGGGTCAGCAGTAAACAGACCTTTTTGGTCCGTTAAAAGCAAGAGCTTATCTGCACCACATAAAATGCCTACCAAAGCGGAAAGGTTGTCGTTATCGCCAACTTTAATCTCGCTAGTCGCAACGGCATCATTTTCGTTTACGATAGGAACAATATCGTTCGCAACGAGCGCATTAATAGTGTCACGCGCGTTAAGGAATCGCTCACGATCTTCTAAATCGGCACGGGTTAGTAGCATTTGGCCGATCTTGATACCATAAATACCAAACAAAGACTCCCATGTTTGAATCAAGCGACTCTGCCCCACCGCGGCAAGTAACTGCTTACTCGCCATCTCGTTGGGCAATGCGGGGTAACCAAGATGCTCACGGCCTGCTGCAATCGCACCAGACGAAACCATTACGATTGAATGGCCTTGTTTTTTAAGCTCAGCACACTGGCGTGCTAACTCAACCATGTGTGCACGGTCGAGTGCCAGAGTGCCGCCTGTCAGCACACTTGTACCCAGTTTCACAACGACAGTTTGTGGTTGTGAAACAACTGCATTTTGTTGATTCGTTGTCATGATGTCTTCTGAAGTGAAAAACAAATAAAGAGAGGATGTTTTAACAATCAAATAGGGAATTAACAAGAGAAAAGGTGCGTTTTCGCACCTTTTTGTTTGGTATTAAATGAAAACAACCAAATTAAGCGAAATCGAAAGACTCCGTGTGATATTCGACTTCTAATTTGAAGTGTTCTTCTAAAGTATCAACCAGCTTTTGATGGAATGTGCTCTGCGTGAGATACACTTCCTCTACCACTTTTTTGGGAAGGGCTTCAGATACCCATTGCCCTTCTTTGTTGTACTTGCCAATATGATATTTAGCAGTAAAGCCTCCCTCGATGGATTCCAAATCCATCCACCAGCCCCAAAATTCACGCTTCTCAGGCGATTTTTTGTCGTCTACACATACAGATAAACAATCAAAATAATAGCGCCCTTCTTGCGATTGTGGTTCGCGCAGGTAAGGCCCTATCGCCTTCAACTTTGACATCAAGCGAAAGTGAGTCGGGCCCTGAGTCGTCTCTGACATATGAATCTCCGTTTTCATAGTTAAAAGTAAACACCCAAGAATGATTATTATTTTTAATTATCATGAGCTTATTTTTTGCTCAGATATATCACTCTTAACTAATTTAGGAGAATTGTCACCCTAATAATTCATCTTCTAGCCACTTTATGGCTAAATCGAGGGATTGCTCATATCCTTTTGTAATTGTTTTGGAACTGATTTTTTTTGCTCTACCATACTGGCTAAATAGAGCAACAAGTTGATTATCACTGTGTGGCGACACTGGATCGCCTTCAAGACTCAAAGCCAAAATAGGCACTTTGGTTTTTCGACTGCTCAGGAAGCCCTGAACCTTCAATGACCACGCCATCATCTGACCAGCCATGCTATTAATATCAACCGCATTTTTCCCCAAACGGGAAGCCAAAAGATCTAAATACATCTTCGGCATTTTTTGTAACTTCTGAGGGGAAGTAAAAATATCATGTACGGGTGCGCCTAGAGCGACACAAGCTTTGATCTTTTCCTGCTCGACAAAAGAGAGTCTGATCATGGCATTACCACCAAAACGAAACCCAACTAACCCCACTTTGTGATGATCAACCCAAGGTAGCGAGTAAAGCTCATTCAATACCGCTTGATGTAGGCAACTTGAATTCTCGGTCAAGGGCCAATGAGAGCTATGCCCTACTGAAGGCATGTCTACGGTTAACATCGCAATATCTCGCGGTGCAAGACGATTACGGAACAAACGCCACATGTCGGTTTGTAGAGTATCCAAACCAGCGCTCACCATGACCACAGGCAACTGTTTATCCGTTCTTGGTAAATGGAGGTTCGCGATGATTTTGCGATTTTGGTAAGGCACTTCAATTTGCTTGATGGTGTACTTAGTTTTTTCTGCGCCGTCAGAATACGCTTTGTTTGCCAGCACTTGAGCCTGCGATGCCAAATTGTCATTTTTTAAATGTGGGTAGCCTGCAATACTAAAACACAAAGAAGCAGTGAAGAGTTCATCCGCTGCCTCTTCTCCTTGCATTTCATTTGCTCGCTTCTGATGATCCATACCAAGCTTGATCCACTCAAATGTCCAGTTACCACTGTGATAACCCATTACAGTGTCTAACCAATCATCATTGGTTCGCGAGTGAGAAGATGAAGCAATTTTAGACAGTACGCCTTCCATTTCGATCGGAGACAATCCTTGCCAAGCCCATTGCAAGCGACGCAAATGACGATACCAAGCACGATCACCTTGCGCTTCTCGTTCATCAAGTATTTTTTTACTGGTCGGCATGTACTGGGTAAGCGCGGAGGTTTCTTTTGCTTGCTTATGTTTCACGAACAAAGTTTCGGAAAGATTTTTACTGACGTCTTCAGACATAGGAAGAACCCTAGGCTATTAGCATGATTTAATATCATAATAAAAAAAATGCCCCTATAAAGGGGCATTTCTCAATATTCTTTAACCGCGCTTATTTTTGCTTGCGGTTTACTGGCTCAGCATACTGGATTGACATATCCCAAGGCTGCTCGATCCAAGTGTCTTGAGCAATATCTACAACGTAATCATCCAGCAGCTCTTTGCCTGATGGTTTCGCACACACAGCGATCATTTTCGCTTTTGGATACATCTCACGTAGTTTGCGCGCTGTATCACCACTGTCTACTAGGTCTTCAACGATTAGGTAACCTTCGCCATCACCTTCAGGTGCTTTTAGTACCGTCATGTCGCGCTGATGATCATGGTCGTAGCTTGAAATACAGATTGTATCAACGTAACGAATACCCAGTTCACGAGCCAAAATAGCGCCAGGAACCAAACCGCCGCGGCTTACCGCCCAAATTCCTTTCCATTGCTCAGCTGGCATTTGTTTTTCAGCCAGTTCACGGCAGTAAGTCTGCATTGCATCCCAAGTGATAATGAATTTTTTACTCATTGTAATAACCTAATAATTTGAAAATATGCATCCTCAAAATCTAGCGAAGTCACTCAAAAGCGGAATGCTCACTAACTTCTCCAAAATGTTTGGAGACGAGGATTTCAAGCTGCGCAAACGATTATTCTACCGAAACACACCGCTAATACCAACGGTGATATCAAAATTCTCTGCCTATTCCGCAGAAAAACCGTCTTCTGTGAACAACGTAAAAAAGAAAAAGCCAGCGTGAATAAATCCACACTGGCTTTTTGCTCGAGAAATTAACCGACGAGGTATTTAACGATGAAGATGGCTGACATCACCCATACACTCATCGACACTTCACGGCCCTTACCGCTGAATAACTTGATCGCCGCGTATGCGATAAAGCCTAACGTGATACCTTCTGCAATCGAGAATGTTAGCGGCATAACTAAACAAGTCACAACAACTGGGGACGCTTCAGTTAGGTCACGCCAATCAATGCTTACTAGCCCAGACAGCATCAAGATCGCCACATAGAATAGCGCACCTGACGTTGCATAAGCAGGGATCATACCCGCAAGTGGTGAGAACAATAGAGCAAGTAGGAAGAGTACACCAACAACCACGGCTGTTAGACCAGTACGCCCACCCGCAGCCACACCAGAAACGCTTTCAATATAAGATGTCGTGTTAGAAGTACCAAGTAATGCACCTACTGACGTTGCTGTTGAGTCTGCAAGTAACGCTTTGTTTAAACGAGGGATGTTGCCATTCTCATCAGTTAGACCTGCTTTTTGAGAAACGCCAACGAGCGTACCTGCGGTGTCAAATAAATCGACAAATAGGAAAGCAAATACGACGGAAATCATGCCTACTTCAAACAAACCAGAGAAATCCAGTTGCATGAAAGTTGGCGCAATGCTTGGTGGCGTTGACATAATGCCGCCCCACTGCACATCACCAAATAGAAGACCAAGCGCTGTAACGCCAAGAATAGCGATCATCACCGCACCTTTCACACCACGGTGAACCAATGCAATCGTAAGAAAGAAGCCAATCGCGGCCAATACAGATGGCAATGATGTGATCTCTCCCATAGAAACTAATGTCGCTGGGTTATCAACGACGATACCTGCATTTTTTAATGCGATAAACGCTAAGAAAAGACCAATACCAGCTGAAATACCTGTTCGTAGAGAATGCGGGATCGAGTTAATAATCCACTCACGGATCTTAAATACGCTTAAAAGAATGAACAGAAGGCCAGAAACAAATACAGCCGCCAACGCAACTTGCCACGTATAACCCATTCCTAATACAACAGAGTAAGTAAAAAATGCGTTCAGGCCCATTCCTGGTGCCTGTGCGATTGGGTAATTGGCAACAAATCCCATGATAAAACAGCCGATTGCGGCAGCAAGACAAGTTGCGACAAAAATGGCGCCACGGTCCATACCGGTATCCGACAGGATCGCTGGGTTTACAAAAATAATGTAAGCCATAGTTAGGAAGGTCGTAACACCTGCAATGATCTCAGTGCGCACATTTGTGCCATTTTCACTGAGTTTAAAAAGCCTCTCGAGCATGATCGAATCCTGTAAAGGTAAAAAGTAAACGGTTGCGTAATCGATTGGCGGGAATTATAAAGTTATCAAATAGCAAATTCTAGATAGAATCTTCACTCTAATGCGTTTTTTTTCTTTGGATATGAAACACATTCTCTAACCCATCAAAGCAAGTAAAGAAATATATTCTTATAAAACAATAGGTAACCCAGATAACACAGTTCTCTAAAAGAGAATAAAAACTGAGCAATGTACTAAACTTTCAGATGAAAAAGGCCCATTTTAAACATGGTATCTAACAGATTTGATGGAAAAGTCGATAAAACCGAAGAATGGGGAATAGAAGAAGGCTTTGATGGCAATAAGTGAGTCAGGAAGAGAAAATAGAGATAAAAAAACGCCACCCAATTTGGGTGGCGGTGAATCATGTCAGCACTATCACTGAAAAAAAATTCCAATTTATAGGGGTGAACAAACTGTTCGAGTCACATGCGTTGACTTCACTTAGTAGCCAAAGCTTGTTGGGTATACAAAGTTACCGGTGTAAACAGACTTGCTATTCCAGAACATTGTACTTGGTAAACCTTTCATAACTATCACCTTTTAAATCAATTAAACATTCGTTGATTTCTCGGTTCCTTGGAGGCGATAAAACGGACTCATCCTTTGAGCATTTCATTCTTCTCTCAGAAGCTGGTTACAAATATACCACCAAGAAATTTAATTACAAGCATTTTAGTGATTGGAATCACAAAAAATACATAAATTGACCTTTATCAAAGTTTATATGTAATTAAATTACAATTTTATGAATTAAAAAATAAAGCCACTTTCAGAATGTATGATAGAGAACACATAGTGCTTGTTATTGTATTCACAAACTGTGACAGTTCTGAGAGAAATCCTTGTGATCGCGACTACTCGTACTCCTTATCTGGTGGTATGCTAACGGCAATTTGAAGGCCAAATCGTCTAGCATTTAATGCTACCTTGACAACATTTTTACGGTATATATTTGGCAAAGCACATCAAAAGGAGTCCTCCGTGTCTGAGTTCCATTCTGAGATCAGTACCTTATCACCTGCTCCACTTTGGCAGTTTTTCGATAAGATTTGTTCTATCCCTCATCCATCGAAACATGAAGAAGCATTAGCACAGTACATTATCAACTGGGCAACAGAGCAAGGCTTTGACGTTCGCCGTGATCCAACCGGTAACGTGTTCATCAAAAAGCCCGCGACACCAGGAATGGAGAATAAGAAGGCTGTTGTACTTCAAGCACACATCGACATGGTGCCGCAGAAAAACGAAGACACTGAACACGACTTCACCAAAGATCCAATCCAACCTTACATCGATGGCGAATGGGTAACTGCGAAAGGCACGACGCTTGGTGCAGATAACGGTATTGGTATGGCTTCTTGCCTTGCTGTATTGGCATCTAAAGATATTAAGCACGGTCCACTCGAAGTTCTGCTGACGATTGATGAAGAAGCAGGCATGACTGGCGCATTTGGCCTTGAAGCTGGTTGGTTAGAGGGTGAGATTCTTCTAAATACAGACTCTGAGCAAGAAGGCGAAGTCTACATGGGTTGTGCAGGTGGCGTTGATGGCACCATGACTTTCGATATTTCTCGAGAATCAACGCCTGCAGGTTTTGTAACACGCCAACTGACGCTGAAAGGCCTAAAAGGTGGTCACTCAGGTTGTGACATTCACACAGGTCGCGGTAATGCCAACAAATTACTTGGTCGTTTCCTTGCCGGTCATGCTCAAGAGCTTGATTTACGTTTAGTCGAATTCCGTGGTGGTAGCTTACGTAATGCAATCCCTCGCGAAGCGTTTGTTACTGTCGCGCTTCCTGTCGAAAACCAAGACAAACTTGCTGAGCTGTTCAACCACTACACTGAGCTGCTTAAAACTGAATTGGGTAAAATCGAAACAGGTATCGTAACCTTTAATGAAGCGATCACGACTGACGCGCAAGTATTTTCAATCGCCGATCAGCAACGATTCATTGCGGCACTTAACGCTTGTCCAAACGGCGTAATCCGTATGAGTGATGAGGTGGAAGGCGTTGTTGAAACTTCTCTAAACGTTGGTGTGATCAGCACAGAAGAAAATAAAGTCACCGTGCTTTGCTTGATTCGTTCTCTCATTGACTCTGGCCGTAGCCAAGTGGAAAGCATGCTGCGCTCGATTACTGAGCTAGCAGGCGCACAAATTCAGTTCTCAGGCGCTTACCCTGGCTGGAAGCCAGATGCAGATTCCGAGATCATGGCAATTTTCCGTGATATGTATGAAGGCATTTACGGTCATAAGCCGAACATCATGGTCATCCATGCTGGTCTTGAGTGTGGCCTATTTAAAGAACCATACCCACACATGGATATGGTTTCTTTCGGTCCAACAATAAAATTCCCTCACTCTCCAGATGAGAAAGTGAAGATTGATACTGTTCAGTTGTACTGGGATCAGATGGTCGCGCTTTTAGAAGCGATTCCAGAGAAAGCATAATTCAATCACGAAAAATGACAAAGGGTGCCATACGGCACCCTTTTTTTGGTTTAGTTGAACCCAACTACACACGGTTTTGCGCGTAAGCGGCTAATTCATCCATTGAGGTTTGTGCAGCAACTTCACCAT
The DNA here is from genome assembly GCF_033337405.1 of Vibrio sp. YT-16. Classification (NCBI taxonomy): domain Bacteria; kingdom Pseudomonadati; phylum Pseudomonadota; class Gammaproteobacteria; order Vibrionales; family Vibrionaceae; genus Vibrio; species Vibrio sp. YT-16. Next base: position 73,393 of record NZ_JAWOQQ010000013.1, on the reverse strand, counting down.
CAATGTAGTAAGTAACAAACTCACCATCGCGTACACCCATGAGTGTCGCCTTTTCACCGTTACTGTAAGTAATATCCATTTGAACAGTGTTCTCATCGATTTGCTGCATTCGCCCCTGCTCAATGACACGGTTATCCGCTAATGGTGCGATTGGTGCCGTCGTTAACGACTTATCTAACTGGTGATTGACATCAATGTAAGTATCTACCTTTGTATCGAAGATATGTGGCTTACCATTTAACGGGTTCTTACCCGTCCAAAATTCTAGAGAGTTAAACACGATATAATCCGCTGCGATCGCGACACCATAAACAGGCGCTAAAAGCATATTTAGACCACCTCGAGCGTAACGGTTGTCAACAGCTTTCAAGTTAAACCCCATAACATAACCTGTCACGGCATTACTACCTACGCAACCTGAAAGTGAAACTGCTACCGCAGTCAATGCACCAATTTTAGCAATTGCCTTTTTCATCAAAACCTCTAGTTAGAAAGTGTGAAACCTCAAATTCGGCGCGGATATTATCGGATAAAAAGTAGGGTTAAAAGTCCGTTTTTTTGTCCTCCATGAACAGTATTATTTTTAATACAGTCACATTTTTTAAGGCTATTATTGCGCACTCTTCTCTATGTCTTGTTATGTATTAAACTGATAGAAAAGATCATATTGAAAACAAAAACTTCACACATACCAAAATTTCACGCATGACGATTAAAGTAATTTGTCGTGTCCTTAATGAGAATGATTAGTGCGATTTTGCAGCAATTGTTACATTGCTGATGACGCATTTGACAGAGATGGTTTATGGCCAGAAGTAAAAAAAGCAAAGTATTTGAGCTCTTAGGACATCAAATACAACCAGGACAACGATTAGAGATCGAATTTGAAGCAGCGAAGCTATATACACATTCGCCTTTATCTATTCCTGTGGAAATCATCCATGGGAAACAAGAAGGACCAGTGTTAATGGTGAATGCCGCTATCCATGGTGATGAGCTTAATGGCGTAGAAATCGTTCGTCAGATCATTAACCAACTGGATCCACAAAAACTGAAAGGCACTGTCATTGCAGTACCTATCGTTAACGTTTTTGGTTTCATCCATAAATCTCGTTACTTGCCCGACCGACGAGATCTCAACCGTTGCTTTCCTGGCAGTGAAAAAGGCGCACTTGCATCTCGTATGGCACACGGGTTCTTTAACAACATTGCCAAGCGTTGTGACTACATTTTGGATCTACACACAGGGGCCATTCATCGCACGAACTTGCCACAGATCCGCGCAAACTTAAGCAACTCAGAAACTCTGCGTATTGCTCAAGCATTTGCAACGCCAGTGATTGTTGATTCAGCATTGCGTGATGGCTCTTTACGCAGTGAAGCAGAAAAATGCGATATTCCAGTGCTCACCTACGAAGCTGGCGAAGCATTGCGTTTTGATCCACTTTCGATCAGCGCTGGTGTACTCGGGGTTCGGCGCGTAATGCAAGCCATTGGTATGTTGCGAGCGAGCAGGAAAAAGCTGCCTGAGCCTATCATAGCGAAGTCCACCAGCTGGGTTCGCGCGTCAGGTAACGGCATTTTGCGTACTGTCGTTAATCTGGGAGACAAAGTAGAACAGGGTGAAACGCTCGCTTATATTAGCTCTCCTCTTGGTCATGATGAGATAGAACTAAAAGCCCCGAAGCGTGGTTTGGTTATCGGTCAACAAACATTACCATTGGTGAACGAAGGCGATGCAATTTTCCACCTTGCCTATTTTAACCAAGGTGATAATGCTTTAGAGCAAGCAGTCGAAAGCTATATTGAAGGCCTCACTGAATTCGATGCCGAGCCGCTGACCACCGGACAGATACCGTTAGAAACTCAGTAATTCCTACCAAGTAGGCGCCTGATTAGCTCAAAAGGAGCAACAGTGCTCGCACTATCTTGTTTAAAGCCAATAAGCTCAGCGTCCATGATGCTGGGCTTTTTGTTTTATGTACGCTAACGATACTTATCGTAGTTTCCACGAATGGATAAAAAACTTTACAATCCGTCGCAAAAACACATTTGATAATTAATCTCATTATCATTTATTAATCGTAATAATGTTCTTATAATCCGAGCTTCATAAAAACACTATAAATCATCAATATGAAACGATTAAAAAGTCATCCACTCAAAGTAAATCTCATTTCACTGGCTTTGCTCTTCCCTCTTTATTCATATGCCGAGACAGCGCCAAATGAAGAGCTTGAAGTCATAGGCGTTCGTTATGCCAAACCTATTACCATTGCTGAGCCTGCGCAAACCACCATTAATTGGTCAGAGATTGAAGAGCAACAGTACTCTAATTTTGCCTCAATGATCGATGCCGTTCCCGGTGCATCAATAGATGGTGGCGGTCGTTCTGGTGGCGAACGTATTAACATTCGTGGTTTTGATGATCCAAGCGATATCGCCGTGTTTGTCGATGGCGCTCCAATTGGCTTTCAACAATACCGCTACGGTACCTTCTTTTTTGATCCGTTCTTAATTGGCGAAGCAGAAATTATCAAGGGCGCGCACGACTATCGAGCACTCAACGGGAAGTTTGGTGGCTCCATTCGCATTAAAACCAAAAGTGTCGATGATCTCCTGTACGGCGAAAGAAACTTTGGTGCTCGCATCTCAAGTGCATACAACACCAACGGCGATGAGAACGCCTACACGCTAACACTCTATGGTAAAAACGATACTGGTTTTTATTTTCTAGCGAATGGCTCGGTAAAAGATTCTGATGACATTAAAGTCGGAGGTGGTGAAACGCTGGATTACTCAGGTTATGAGCAAGAAAACATGCTCGTAAAGGTCGGTTATGAAAACAACGATCACGAGTTTGAAATTAGCCACACTCGCTACAAAGATGAAGGTCGTAAACCTTGGGCTAACCGCCGCGGAAAAATGCCTAACATCACCGAATACAATATCAAGAAATACGGCTCATTAGAAAAAGCCCAATACGCTTACACCGTCGATAACAAATACACGGACAACACCACGACCATCTCTTACCACTACATGCCGACTAACCCGTATATTGATTTCAATATCAAAATGGCACGTTCCGAAAACGATCGTCATTGGGTTCGCCCTGACGTAGCATTCGAGAAAATGTTCGTTTCTGTTGGCAGTTACGGTCATGAGTCATGGCTGAGTTACGAGCGTGATTACGTTGATGTGTTTAACCAAGCGCAATTCGGAGATCACACTCTAGTCACTGGGCTTCAATATCAAAAAACCGATAGAGACTCGTTAGTATTCAACGCATCATACGACAGTAATGAAGCGAAAAACTACGGTTGGTACACCCCTTACTACGAACCATCTGGCACGCAGTCAATTTATGCCGCTTACATTGCTGATCACTATCAAGCAACAGACCGCCTAACAATCACACCTTCTCTGCGTTACGAATACATCAAGAGTGAAGGAAAAGGGAACGCAGCGCCGGATTATAATGATCCAGCTGCCGGACATAACTACGGTGAAACGACGCATAAAGGCTTTAGCCCACGTTTGGATATCGACTTTGATGCGAGCAATAATACGCGTTTAAACGCCTCCTACGCCTACGCTTTAAAAGCACCAACCGTTGATAACATCTACTCAGTGCAATATGCGCGAGCTACCGCTACGGCTACTGCTTTGAATCTGGACGTGTCTCGTATCCATGCTTATCAAGCAAGCGTTATCAACTTAACGGAAGGGCTGGTGAACTCTCGCGATAACCTCGCAACAGAGTTAACTATGTTCTATAACGATGTTAGCGACACAGTTGATATACGAACGGGCGAAAACCTCGACAAAAATACTACTGAGTTACAAAGCTGGAATACAAACCTAGATGGCTTTAAAAACTATGGCTTTGAGCTAATTTCACAATACCGGATTGAAGATTTCTACAGTAATTTCTCAGCAAGTTACATTCGCGGCAAAAACAAAGGTAGCCTATCTGACTCTACAGGTTCAGATGATGATCATCCTGATGTACCGCCATTAAACATTAATCTGGGTTTAGGTTACGAATGGATTCCTGGTTTACGTACGGGCTGGGAAGTCCGTTGGTATGATGCGCAAACCAAAACCAAGGCAAGCGGTAATAATTTAAAAGTGAAATCGCCAAGTGAGCAATACACGCTACAAAACGCTTACGTGGTTTGGGAAATACAACAAGTCGAAGGCTTGAGCGTTGGCGCGGTTGTGAAAAACTTAACCGATCGTTACTACGAAGCATACCTATCTAATGGCGTGCCTTCGCCTGGTCGCGAAGTCAAACTGCACCTCACTTATCAATACTAACCATACCTAAAAGATGCAGGGCAGACATTAACTGCCCTGTTATATCGTATCCAATGGCCATAATTGCACGCCGTTTTATTTATCAGTATTATCATTTCCTTTTGCTTGCATACACATTATGAACAATCTAAAAACACGGCTTCTTCTGATTTGCTTCTTCCCTGTAGGTAGCCTAGCGCAAGCTTCTGAGAACATTGCAGACTACTTACAAGAACAAAGCAAGCACCAAGTTTCAGAAGATTTTTACGCACAGCCAACAGCAAATAACCTGAATCTAGATGCAAAAACTAACTCTTTAACTTGGCACGAAGATGGTAAGCCGGATCACTGTCGTTACGCCAAGCAGCCCAAAGACGTCGCAACACATTTCGACTACGGTGAAGCAAACGATCTATCTGACGGCTTACAACACTTTGATTTACCGGAAAGACATTCTGCAAAGATCAAATCGACACATCGCACTTATGCTAATAACCCTCACCTTCTTCCTGGCAATAAACAATTTGCAGCCCCTGAAGACGGCACGTTTAGCTTGTCCGTATCGTCGGATTGTTTTTAGCCGATATAAATAAAAAATGCCCTGAGACAAAACTCAGGGCATTTTCACTATTTGTTTGATGGGTAACGTCACCATCTCACCGATTTAAACTTATTCTTCGTCAGTGTCTACTTCGGTTTCACGTGCTTTGCGGGCTTCTTCTTTACGAACTTTTGCCGCTAGTTGTTCTGCTTCACGCTCTTGACGTTGCGCTGCTTTACGCTCGTTACGAACCACTTGGTTTTGGATAAATCCAGCCAGTTCTTGTTCAGCCCAAGCTTGTGCTTTCTCTTCGCTGTCAAAGCCTGTTTCACGCTTTGATACTACAGTCTTACGAGATGTCACTTGGCGAGTGATTTCTGCGCTCCAGCCGTTACGTTTTTCAGTGACGCGGATAGCAAATTTTGGATTCTTAGACATTTCTTTCATTTCCTAAGGGATTTAGGGATCAATCAGGGATTCGGTCAACTTGATAACTCCATCTAAGCTGAGCTGTTTAACACCATCCCTTGGTAAGCGCGGTATTAGAGCATAAAAGTAATCTAAACGCTGCAAGTTTTTTACGCTAGATAATAGATGACAAAGAAGAGGCAGAACAAAGCAACGTTTCGCCAAGTCACTAGAAAGAGCGACGAAGAAAAAAGAGTGATAAGAAAAAAGAAAGCGCTGGTCTCTCAACCAGCGCTTTACTTAAGCTAGATTAACCTTTGGTTAATTAACCGATATTCTTACGGGCATTTTGGAACATACGCATCCAAGCGCCATTTTCACCCCAACCTTCCGGAGCCCAAGAATTTGCAACTGTGCGGAATACGCGCTCTGGGTGAGGCATCATGATAGTTACGCGACCGTCTGCTGTTGTTAAACCGGTAATCGCGTTTGGCGAACCATTCGGGTTGTTCGGGTATTGTTGTGTTGGGTTACCGATGTTATCCACGTAACGAACCGCAACCGTACCTGATGCCTCGATCGCTGCTAGGTGCTCTGCATCACGTACTTCTACACGCCCTTCTCCGTGGGAAACCGCGATTGGCATACGCGAACCAGCCATGCCATCAAAGAATACAGAATCAGATTTCTGAACTTCAACTAGACTAAAGCGCGCTTCAAAACGCTCAGATTCGTTGCGCACAAAACGTGGCCACAAGTCTGCACCTGGGATCAGCTCTTTCAGGTTTGATAGCATCTGACAACCGTTACATACACCTAAAGAGAACGTCTCTTCACGGTTGAAGAAGGCTTGGAACTGTTCACGAGCTTGTGCGTTAAACAGGATAGACTTAGCCCAACCTTCACCCGCACCTAGTACGTCGCCGTAAGAGAAGCCACCACAAGCTACTAAGCCATGGTATTCATCCAGTACCGCTTGGCCCGTTAGGATATCGCTCATATGGATGTCGGTTGCTTCAAAACCTGCGCGGTCAAACGCTGCTGCCATTTCGACGTGGGAGTTAACGCCCTGCTCACGTAAGATTGCCATCTTAGGTTTAGCACCTTTCGCAATGTACGGTGCTGCAACGTCTTCATTTACGTCGAAGCTGAGCTTAACGTTTAGACCAGGGTCAGAGTTGTCTTTCTTAGCTTCGTGCTCTTGGTCTGCACACGCTGGGTTATCACGTAGACTTTGCATCTTATGCGTTGTTTCAGCCCAGATAACGCGTAGTTCGGTACGTGAACGTTCAAGCACAACTGCATCACCAGAAGTGATAACAAAGTCGTCTGAAGCTTCAACAGAACCAATCACATGTGAGCATGCCTCTAAGCCGTTTGCCGCCAGAGTAGATAGAACTGAATCTAGATCATCATTCTTAACTTGAACAACCGCACCTAGCTCTTCGTTAAATAGAACGGCTAGCGCATCATCACCCAGCTCTGCGATGTTCGCTTTTACGCCACAGTGACCCGCGAACGCCATCTCAGCCAGTGTAACAAAAAGACCGCCGTCGCCTTTATCGTGGTAAGCCACTAGCTTGTCATCACGTACTAACGCTTGCATTGCATCAAAGAAGCCTTTTAGCTGCTCTGCATTATCTACGTCAGCAGGTTTGTCACCCAGCTGTTTGTATACTTGTGCCAATGCTGTCGCACCTAAGCGGTTTTTTCCGTTACCCAAGTCAACAAGAACTAGAGAGGTATCTCCTTTGTCAGTGCGTAGTTGTGGAGTCACGGTCTTACGTACGTCTTCCACACGACCAAATGCCGTGATAACTAGCGACAGTGGAGAAGTGACTTCTTTGCTCTCGCCGTTTTCTTCCCACTTGGTTTTCATCGACATGGAGTCTTTACCAACTGGGATAGTCAAACCTAACGCAGGACACAATTCTTCACCAACCGCTTTCACTGCTTCGTAAAGACCCGCATCTTCACCTGGGTGACCCGCTGGAGACATCCAGTTCGCAGACAGTTTAATGTGTTTAATATCACCGATGTCTGTTGCCGCAATGTTCGTTAGTGACTCACCAACGGCTAGGCGAGCCGATGCTCCAAAGTCTAGTAATGCCACTGGCGTGCGCTCACCCATCGACATTGCTTCGCCATGGTAAGTGTCGTAGCTTGCCGCTGTTACTGCGCAGTTTGCTACTGGTACCTGCCAAGGACCAACCATTTGATCACGAGCAACCAGACCCGTTACTGTTCGGTCACCGATAGTAATTAGGAATGTTTTTTCTGCAACAGCAGGAAGACGAAGTACGCGATCCACCGCTTCATTAAGCTCAATACCATCACGAACAATGGCAGGGCTTTCCACTTTTAGTGTGGTTGCGTCGCGGTGCATCTTCGGTGGCTTACCAAGCAGGATATCCATTGGCATATCGATTGGCGTATTGTCGAAGTGAGAATCTTCTAGCGTTAGATGACGCTCTTCTGTCGCCACACCCACCACTGCATACGGTGCGCGTTCACGCTTACAGATGGCGTCGAATGCTTCCATGTTTTCTGGCGCTACCGCTAGAACGTAACGTTCCTGTGATTCGTTACACCAGATTTCCAGTGGGCTCATGCCCGGCTCATCGTTTGGTACATCGCGTAATTGGAACTTACCGCCACGCTCACCGTCGTCGACAAGTTCAGGCAATGCGTTAGAGATACCGCCTGCACCCACATCGTGGATAAATGCGATTGGGTTGTCGTCGCCTAACTGCCAACAACGGTCGATCACTTCCTGACAGCGACGTTCCATCTCTGGGTTTTCACGCTGTACTGAAGCGAAGTCCAGATCTTCTGCTGACTGACCAGATGCCATGGAAGATGCCGCACCACCACCAAGACCGATGTTCATTGTCGGACCACCAAGTACGATTAGGCTCGCACCCACAGGGATCTCTTTCTTCTGTACGTGTTCATCGCGGATGTTACCCATACCACCAGCAATCATGATTGGTTTGTGGTAACCACGAATTTCTTCACCCGCATGAGAAGTGACTTTTTCTTCGTAAGTACGGAAGTAACCCAATAGATTTGGACGACCAAATTCGTTGTTGAATGCCGCGCCTCCTAGAGGGCCTTCAAGCATGATGTCTAACGCATTTACAATACGACCCGGCTTGCCGAAGTCGGTTTCCCATGGCTGTTCAAAACCAGGAATACGTAAGTTAGAGGTTGTAAAACCAACCAGACCCGCTTTTGGCTTACCGCCGATACCCGTCGCGCCTTCGTCACGGATTTCACCGCCTGAGCCAGTCGATGCGCCCGGCCATGGAGAGATTGCCGTTGGGTGGTTGTGCGTTTCTACCTTCATCAAGATGTGCGTATCTTCATGGTGGTACGTGTATTGACGAGATTTAGGGTCAGGGAAGAAACGCCCCGCTTTAGAACCTGTCATAACGGCTGCGTTGTCTTTGTATGCAGACAGTACATAGTCAGGTGTCGTTTCAAAAGTGTTTTTGATCATTTTGAACAAAGACTTAGGTTGATCTACCCCGTCGATAGTCCAATCTGCGTTAAAAATTTTGTGGCGACAATGCTCTGAGTTCGCCTGAGCAAACATCATCAATTCAATGTCGTTTGGGTTACGCCCAAGCTTAGTAAAGTTCTCGACCAAGTAATCAATTTCATCTTCTGCGAGTGCCAAGCCAAGGGAAACGTTTGCCTCTTCAAGCGCAAGACGACCGCCAGCTAAGATATCAACATGTGCGACAGGCTTAGGCTCTGCAACAGTAAATAATGCTGATGCGGCTTCAAATGCTGTGAATACTGTTTCCATCATGCGGTCGTGAATTAACGCTTTAACAGCGTCAGCTTGAGCTTCTGATAGAACAACTGAAGATTCGACATAATAAGCCGTACCACGCTCTAGACGTTTCACTTTATCCAAACCACAGTTAACAGCGATATCGGTAGATTTAGAAGACCAAGGCGAGATAGTGCCAGGACGAGGCGTGACAAGAAGTAGAAGACCTTCAGGCTCATGCTCTTCGATGGTTGGGCCGTAAGTTAGTAACTTTTCAAGTTTTTCTAACTCTTGGTCATCAAGGTCTGACTTTAGATCGGCAAAGTGCATAAACTCGGCATAAATACCAGTTACAGGCAGATCTTGTTCACGACAAAGTTCCAGTAGTTTATTAACACGAAACTCAGAAAGAGCTGGGGAGCCACGCAAAATTCTCATGTGCTTAGGTCTCTTATGCAATTGATTAAGGTGATATTGGAATAAATTCAGACACTTAAAATAAGCCCTGTCGAACCTATGCCGATTCCACCTCGTCATTGCGAGCGCATTATATAGTAATTGTTTTTGTGATGTAACACCAAAAGCAACCGTTTGCGTCATTTTTTTTGTCAAATTTGAATTACAACTAAAATGTCGATAAAACACACAATGTCACGTTATAAGTGTGTGATTCACTTTGCCCCATGAGCTCGCTTTGATATAAAGGCAAATAGAAATTTTCCAAGATGTACCTATTAATGCAAATAAGTCACTTCAACCGGCTCAAGCGCAGTGCTCTAATTTTAGTTTCTGTTCTTTTGCTCTCTGCTTGCCAGATTGAGTCGGAGCCCAAAAGTGAATTTGAAAAAATTCAAGAACGTGGTGTGCTTCGTGTTGGCACGCTAAACAATCAGCTTTCCTACTACATAGGACCCGATGGTCCCGCAGGGTTGGATTACGAATTGGCGCGTCAGTTTGCGGAGCAGCTCGGCGTCAAACTCGAGATTAAACCAGCCTTTCGCCAGGCTGAGCTTTTTCCTGCTCTTAAGAAAGGAGATATCGATATCATCGCTACGGGTTTAAATCAAACGTCACAAGCAGTCAAACGATTTAGACCAGGCCCTGCCTATTATTATGTAAGCCAACAAGTGGTATATAAAAAAGGGCAACTTCGACCACGTGATATCGAACAACTCATTGAATACCAAGCCTCGAAAGACGACGAGTCCGACGAAGATACAAATGCAGGAGCGCAAACATTAAAGATCGTTGAACAATCGCAATATGTTCCGACCCTAACAGCGTTAAAGAAGCAGTATCCAGAACTTCAGTTTGAAATTGTTGGTGATGCTGACACGAGAGACTTACTCAAATACGTATCGACGGGTGAGTTACGTTTTACTGTGACTGATTCGGTGGAACTTTCCCTAGCTCAACGCCTTTACCCCGATCTTGCGCTCGCATTTGAACTTACAGAAGATCAACCAGTGTCTTGGTTTACTCGACGTTCTGAAGACGAAAGTTTGTATGCGATGCTGATAGAGTTTTTCGGTAACATCAAACAATCAGGAGAACTGTCCACCCTCGAAGAAAAGTACATTGGTCATATTGAGGCATTTGATTACGTTGATACTCGCGCATTCATTCGAGCTCTGGATGACAAATTGCCTAAATGGGCACCTTTATTCCAAAAATACAGCGAAGAGTTCGACTGGCGATTAATTGCAGCATTGGCTTATCAAGAGTCACATTGGAAACCAACAGCAAAATCGCCAACGGGTGTTAGGGGGATGATGATGCTTACTCTGCCAACAGCGAAAAGCGTCGGGGTAACAAACCGTTTAGACCCTGAGCAATCTGTTCGTGGTGGTGTCGAGTACTTACGTCGCATTGTAGGTCGCGTGCCTGATAGCATCAACGAGCATGAAAAAATATGGTTTGCCCTGGCTTCATACAACATTGGCTATGGCCACATGATGGACGCACGACGACTTACTAAAGCGCAAGGTGGCGATCCAAACGCTTGGGCTGATGTAAAAGACAGGCTGCCTTTACTGCGTCAGAAGCGCTATTACAGTCAAACTCGCTATGGGTACGCCAGAGGCGATGAAGCGCGTAATTACGTAGAAAATATTCGACGTTACTACCAATCCATCATTGGTCATGTCAGCCAACAGCCAGCGATTGATGAGAATAGCGATGACTTGCAAGTGATTCCGCCGCTCAACCCCGACATTTTGATATCGGGCGCAGTAGAGACCGTCGTAGAACAAGTCTCTGGCGCTTCTGACGTCACGGTTGAAGAAGACACCGAACAAGAAAGCATTGAAGAATAAACCCGCGGTAAACTAAAAAATGACGAGCCTATGAAGCTCGTCATTTTTGTTGAGTCCTAACGAAAACTTATCTAGACTCCAATATTCTGAGTGACACCAACCACACTCAACCATTCCTTTGGTTGGTCGCCTTTTCTTCATCGTTAGTAAAACTGATTGCTTTGTAACAGATTACTTTACAACCACATGGTTTAGCTCACTTGATGAAGCGGCGCTTTCGGCTACACTCTGCCGAAATAACGTCACTCCTATTATTAAGCATCGTATTGAAATTGTTTGCTGGCTCTGTGCAATGCAGAAGTCAAATGAAGAACGTTTAAACCATACAATGTTTAGTGCGATTATCGAGCCTATTGCCAAGCATCGATGAGCCGCGCTTTACTGGTATAAGTCTTGTCTGCAGGAGGTTTTGAATATGAGAAGACGTAGAGTGCAGTCAAAGCGTTTAAATAACACAGTAGCTGCTATCCGACGTAAACGTAAACTGACATGTATGAAAAAGAAAGTAAGTTCACGTAATCGTGTTTTTGTACATTTAGTCAATCACTAGTGCGTCCAAGCAAACATCTACCACGTTGTAGGTGTTTGCTAGCCCTCACTACTCCTACTACCTTGTTCGCTCTCTCCATTTTCTAATGCTTTTTGTGCTTGCTTCTTCGCTTTAATTTCCTTTCGGCGGCGCTTAAAAAACGCTTGTAGCTGAGTGCGGCACTCATCTTCTAGCAGCCCCTTTTCAACTAAGGCGTAATGGTAAGCTGCTTGGCTTTCAAACAAATTAAGCACTGTTCCTGCAGCTCCAGCTTTTAAATCTGGCGCTCCAAAAACAACCCGCTTAACGCGGCTATGCAATAAGGCTCCGGCACACATTGGGCATGGCTCAAGTGTTACATATAACGTCGTATCCAGAAGACGGTAATTTTCTAGCTTTTGGCCTGCTTTACGCAGTGTTTGGATCTCAGCATGTGCGGTAGCGTCATGGGTGCCAATAGAGCGGTTCCAGCCCTCAGCGATAATTTCACCATCTTTGACAAGCACTGCGCCGACAGGTACTTCCCCCTCAGCTTCTGCTTGCTCAGCAAGCTCCATCGCTCTGCGCATAAACAATTCATCTTGAGGGGTAAACGGATGGTTAGACAAAGGAGGCTCCAAAGAAACAAAAAACGATTGAAGTCGGGAATTTTATCACCAACTTCGGTTTCACTACAGCGACACATCACGGGACAAAGTTTGCAACTCCAAAAAACTAGTTACAAGACCTATCGATGTTCGTTGTGCGAGAACAAAAAAAGCGCAGATCGAAGACCTGCGCTTTTCGGCTGCCAATTAGTGGCTTTCACACCCTACACGTTTTTACATGGTGTAAGTGTAAGGAGCTTGAATGCCTAGTGGGATACCTACCATCCAATAAGCAACTAGGAAGATAGACCAACCGATCAGCATTGCGATCGAGAATGGCATCATTAGTGACGCAAGCGTACCGATACCAGCCGACTTCACATAACGCTGACAGTAAACCACTACAAGAGGGAAAAATACCATTAGAGGCGAAATGATGTTCGATACAGAGTCACCCACACGGTAAGCCGCTTGAGACAGCTCAGGCGAGATACCAACCGCCATTAGCATTGGCACTAAGATTGGACCAATTAAAGCCCATTTTGCCGATGCCGAACCAATAAGTAGGTTTACAGACGCGGTTAGAAGGATCATACCGATGATGGTCACTTCACCTGGTAGGTTCATCGCTTTTAAGCCTTCTGCGCCATACAACGCTAGCATCGTACCGATGTTTGACTGAGCAAATGCAGATAAGAACTGAGCACAGAAGAACGACATTACAATGTATGCGCCCATGGTTGACATGGTGTCAGCCATCGCTTTGATAATGTCGTTGCTGGTCTTGAACGTTCCAGACACTTTACCGTAAACGTAACCAGGAATGATAAACAGAATAAAGATCAGCGGAACGATAGACTTCATGATCGGTGCTGAGAAGGCCGTAATTTCACCTTCAGGCGAGCGTAGTGCTGATGTTTCTGGAATTAACGCTGCAACAAGTAAAGCAATACCCGCCATCATTGCCCAACCTGCATAACGGAATGCTTTTGATTCCAGTTCAGTAAATGAACCTAGGTTTGGCGCAGTTTCCGCATCGTCATCAATTGGCATTTTTGACAAACGAGGCTCAATGATTTTTTCTGTCACGTACCAACCAATCGCTACAATAATGATGGAAGATAGGCCAGTAAAGAAGATGTTCGCTAATGGGTTAACCACGTATTCAGGATCAAGAACCTGCGCCGCAGTTTGCGTAAAGCCTGCTAGTAGTGGATCTATACCTGAAGGGATAAAGTTTGCAGAGAAGCCACCAGATACACCTGCAAATGCTGCCGCAATACCTGCTAGAGGGTGACGACCTGCCGCATGGAAGATAATACCGCCAAGAGGAATAACCAGAACATAGCCTGCATCTGCCGCAGTATGCGATACAATGGCAACCAAAATAAGCATTGGAGTAAGAAGCTTAGCTGGCGTGAAGTTCAGCATCTTCTTAAGACCCGTCGTAATAAAACCCGAAGAATCTGCAACACCCACACCTAGCATTGCGACAAGTACGATACCCAGTGGCGCAAAGCCAGTAAACGTCGTCACCATATTAGCAAGGAAACTTGCTAGCGCTTCGCCCGTAAGTAAGTTGGTGATAGTAAGAGCTTCGCCCGTTCGAGGGTTTGGAAGATCGAATGATACATTCGACAAAAGTGCTGACGCCGCCCAAGTAATGATCAATGCCCAGAAGAACAAAATCGCAGGATCAGGAATTTTGTTACCTGTCCTCTCGATAAAGTTTAAAAAGCGCTCCATCCCGCTCGGCTTCGATGATGGTGCCTTATTTACAGCTTGGTTACTCATGGTAACTCCATAGTGAATGATGTTGGTGCCAAGGCCTATTTGAATAATTATAACGACCTACTATCCAACGAGTATTCTAGTAAACACTAATGGAGAAAGCACAAGGTTCTAGATTTTTTTTCATAATTGGAGACATATTTTGCAAAAACACCACTTCAATTAAACATAATAAAAACAGTAGCACATCAACTCGATTAACAGTTCAAAAACCATTTATTAACCGTGACAAATCCGGTATCAAACAGGAATTACACCCGCATTTGTCTCAGCCCATGTATGCAATTGAACTTAGTTTTCGAATTCACTGTACTGTGAAATCATAGTTTTCAGCTGAACGGATTGCGTCTGCCCCATTCTATCTTCCCAACTTGTTGTGATGATGATCGTCTTTAGTGAACCTGATACAGTAGCAGGTGGCACATCCCACTCCACCGTGTACGCTCCAGTGGCGGAAGATCCTGTCACGATAGAGGCAAAACTGGCAGTAGAAATCGTAGAAAGCGCATCCGAAGCACCACGCGTTCGGAACCATTCAAGCTGGTTTTCTGCTAGACGAAGTGCTTCAATACTTTTTATGGCATATTCGGATTCGCGTTCTAGATATACGTTTAGCTTCGTTAAACCTAGAGCCCCAACACCGATAAGTAGAAAAGAAATTAGAACTTCAAGAAGGTTAAAACCTTTTTGTTTAGAGATCATTCCAGGAGCCCTTCTTCCAGCGGAAATTAATAATCGGATCAACGACCTCATCGATGTTATCTCGGTTGTAAGCAAAATTTAGAGAGTTAACAAAATAAGCACTGTAACCTGGACTATCTAAGACTTGTCCCCCCGAAAAACTAAATGAGCCACGCTGCAGGTAAACGACTTTATCTAGAGCAAGCGTGGGAAAGTTAGCCGCATCCCCAAAATGATCTTTGGCCTCGAACAAGTTCCAATGTGTATCTAAATCTGTAAGTGAATTAGTCGTAAGTTGATAGAGCATACCAGGGAATGTCATTGAACCATGTACAGCAAAAATACCATCTTGAACCACAAGTAATATTGGAGCTTCTCCAGTAGCGGCAAAAGCTTCATTAAGATAATCAATGCCTCCTTTGATTAGTATCCCATCAGAATCATTCTCATACTCTCCAGAGCTATTCTTTTTAGAGGAAGTAAACTCACAGGACCCCGTAACCCAAATATGAGTTTTCCCTGCTGAAATTTGCTCCCCAACTTTCTTTCCACAATCAGTAACGACTTGGTTAGTTGAGTCGTCGTAATCAATCGTAGTAAACCCCCAGCCTGATTTCACCGAGTTCCAGTCACTGCGTTGCTCTCTAAAAATGTCGTAAAATGGCTCTAGGTCTGCATCTTGAATAAAGTCCTCTCCGTAATCTGAGTCAGAAGAGGTCACACTCATATGTTCCGATTTACAATCTATATTGTTGTGAACAAAATCAGCATAAGGGGCAGAACCATGTATAACCCCTTGGTTTGTCGCTCCAGCACGTGAGTGAAATGCATTCTTATAGCGAATAGCAACACACTCCCACCCACTTCCTACAAATTCGCCAGGATCTGGTGTTGAAAATGCGGAGCTACCATTAACGTATAAATCTGTACTACTTTTTAGTGCTCCGGACGCTCTTCCTCTTGAAAGGACAAGTTGTTTTTCAACGGTCCGGCTGGAGTTTGGAGCTGGTTTGCTTAACAGCTTGTTGTCGGGTTCCAATGCTAATTGATGTAAACCTAAAGGTGTTTCACATCGGCTTGAAATTAGTGAAGTTGCAGAAGAAATATCACCGGTACTTTGAACTAAAGAATAGAAACACTCCAATCCCCCTTCTGCAAGCCAATGTTCTTGTCGTGCTTCAATTTGATTGTTGGCACGCTTGATCTGATAAAAAAGAGACTTGTAGCTACCAAGCGACATCATTAATGCCGCAACTAGCAATACACCCACAACTAATAACGCTGCTGCACCTTGTTGTTTCTTCATTACTGCCAGTTCCTTTGCATCGCAGTAAACGACTGCTGCGTGCGAATATCTGTCACGTCTTTCAATTCGGTTCCCAATGTAATGGTCACCAGTGCACTTTTTGCATCAGTGCTTTCTAGCAAATCACTAGTCAGGTCAAATCGATTAACGTGAATAACTTTTTTATCAAAGAGAGTGTTACATGAGCCTGTGCCTGCAAGGTTGACCACGTCATTAACATCCCATATCGTTATTTGCTTTTTTTCACACACAAATAGCGACTCTGGCGTATTAACTCGTTGCTCATAAGCCACGTTTTTATATAAAGGAGCAGAGCCAGAAACACCTATGTAATAGGCGTAAGCAATTAGCCCTCTATCAACATCATCAAGAGTGTAAATTGTGTTCGCTGAGCCCGATATTTTTATAGAATGACCATTGTTACCGTCAAAACCAGCACGCTGAATGTCGCTCTTGAGCATCTGCACGACACTTTCAGAATTCTGTAACAACATTAACTCTTTCGAACGCTCCATTATCACTCGTTGACCACTCACATAGATTGACCCCACTGTCGCAAGAGAAATAAGCCCAAGCACAGATGCGATCATAAACTCAATAAGGCTAGCCCCTTTTTGTTTAAACATAGCCATCCTTAAGAGCAAGTTGAATAACCGTAATATTCTGTGCCGCTGTTATCACTACATACTCTTACGCGGGCTGATAAAGTATGAGAAATGAGTTTTAAGGCTTTTGATGATTCACCAACAGGATGAAACTTCAAGTTTCCTGATGATGGTCGACCATGAACATCGTCGAAGCTGATTTGATCGGAAGCATAGCTCGGGGTAACGACAATACCGTAATACGGCTTACCTGATAAAGAGAACAACACAGTCCCAGCACCCTCAGCTCCGTTATCTGTCAAATCAATACGCCAGTTTCCGTCACTGGATGAGCTCCCAGACATGATGATGTGTGCCCAAAGTCTTTCACGCCGTAATACTGCTTCAGACTTGCCTTCAATAACAAAGCCATGCAATTCATTAGCTAAGCGCTGCATTTTGTTGGTTTCAAAGACATTCTTGAAAGATGGTGCAGCTGTAGCCAATAAAGCACTCAGTACAGCAACAGTAATAAGAAGCTCCAACAACGTAAACCCGCGAGGCATTTCCCAAATTCCTATGTAAACGGCAAAAGGGCCGTAATTCATCTTGCACAGATGCTATCACCTGCCAAAAATAGGCGGAAAAGTGAAAAGGAAACTACTCGTGATGATTCGAATTTCTCGTTGTAACGGCTACAAAAAAGGATTGAGAGGGATGACATTGATCGAATTACTGATAGCTGTCGTGATTGTCGGGATCATTGCTGCGATCGCCTACCCTTCTTACACTAATCATGTAATCAAGTCTCATAGGACGGTTGCCTTGAGCGATCTTAGTCGAATTCAGCTAGAGCTAGAGACATCTTATGATGGTGGGTACGACTGGAGTCATATTCTCTCTGGAGGCACATGCACTCTATGTGACTCAGACACAAATAGATTTTCTTTCGATATTGCGAGCTCTGCAAGTACGGCCTATACCATTACAGCAACAGCAAAATCGGCTCTGGGACAAGACGACGACGAGTGCTTGACTGGTTCTAAAACGATTACTTTAACGTCAACAAATGTCGAAGAACCAAGTGATTGCTGGAATTAGGAAGAACACCGAGATGCAAAAAGGCCTGCATTTTAGCAGGCCTTTGTATTTGTGCTTTTCACTAACGTCTTAGCTGGTTAAATCATCAAAGAACTTTTTCACACCGTTGAAAAAGCCTTCTGATTTAGGCTTGTGCTTTGTCGCCGCTTCACCACCACAAGACTCTTCAAACTCTTTGAGCAGTTCTTTTTGGCGTGAGCTTAGGTTTACTGGTGTTTCAACAACCAACTTAACAATAAGATCACCAACACCGCCACCGCGAACGCCTTTCACACCTTTACCACGCATACGGAACATACGACCTGTTTGCGTTTCTGAAGGCACTTTTAGGCTTACGCGACCATCTAGGGTTGGTACTTCAACTTCACCACCTAGAGCTGCCATCGCAAAGCTTACTGGCACTTCACAGTATAGGTTGTTGCCATCACGCTCGAAGATATGGTGCTCTTTCACGTGCACTTGTACATACAAGTCACCCGCTGGTGCTCCCATTTCTCCCGCTTCACCTTCGCCAGATAGACGAATACGGTCGCCAGTATCAACACCTGCTGGGATCTTAACGTTAAGTGTTTTTGTTTTCTGCTTACGACCTTGACCATGACACTCATTACAAGGGTCTTTAATGATTTTACCTTTGCCGTGACAGGTAGGGCAGGTTTGTTGCACTGCGAAGAAGCCCTGGCGCATCTGTACTTGACCATGACCATGACAGGTACCACATGTTTCAGCAGATGAACCTTTCTTCGCGCCACTACCATCACAGGTATCACAGTGTACTAGTGTCGGTACTTCGATCTCTTTCGTTACACCACGAACCGCTTCTTCTAGCGTCAATTCCATGTTGTAACGTAGGTCAGCACCTCGCTGGGCACGGTGGCCACCACCGCCACGACGACCACCACCAAAGATGTCACCGAATACATCGCCAAAGATGTCGCCGAAATCAGCACCGCCGCCGCCAAAGCCGCCGCCACCGAAACCACCGCCGCCTTGTTCAAAAGCTGCATGACCGTATTGGTCGTACGCCGCTTTCTTTTGAGGGTCGGTCAGAACTTCGTACGCTTCTTTTACTTCTTTAAACTTGTCCGCCGCAGAATCATCACCCTGGTTTCGGTCTGGGTGGAATTTCATCGCTAGACGCTTATACGCCTTTTTGATATCGCGCTCTGAGGCATCACGGCTTACGCCTAATACTTCGTAAAAATCACGTTTTGACATGTTCTTCGTCACCAGTTAATTACTACAAACGGCATCGATTCACCGCTTGGTGTTTGTATCGTTCTAGGTAAGTGCACTTGTCTGCAACATACTTAACTAGAAAGACAGCGTTTACAAACAGACGGGCGTAAGAGTTGCCCCAAACGCCCGCACACGAAGTCTTATCGACCCCAGATGGCTATGCAGCCATCTGGTTAAGAAATATTATTTCTTGTCGTCTTTAACTTCTTCGAACTCAGCATCTACAACGTCGTCTTCTTTAGACTGTGCACCTGCGTCAGCACCTTGTGCTTGCTGCGCTTGAGCTTGTTGTTGAGCGATTTCCATCAGCTTTTGAGAAGCAGTCATTAGTGCTTGAACTTTAGCATCGATAGCTTCTTTGTCTTCGCCTTTACGTGCTGTTTCTAGCTCAGAAATTGCTGCTTCAATCTTCTCTTTCTCTTCTGCAGGTAGCGCTTCACCAGCTTCTTCTACTTGCTTACGAGTACCGTGAATCATTTGGTCAGCTTGGTTACGTGCAGTCGCTAGCTCTTCGAACTTCTTGTCCGCTTCTTTGTTAGCTTCTGCTTCTTGAACCATTTTCTCGATGTCTTCATCGCTTAGACCGCCAGAAGCTTGGATAGTGATCTTCTGCTCTTTACCAGTCTGCTTGTCTTTCGCAGACACGTGTAGGATACCATCCGCATCAAGGTCAAACGTAACCTCGATTTGTGGCATACCACGTGGTGCAGGCTGGATGCCTTCTAGGTTAAATTGGCCTAGAGACTTGTTGTACATCGCTTGCTTACGCTCACCTTGTAGAACGTGGATAGTTACCGCGCTCTGGTTGTCTTCCGCTGTAGAGAAAACTTGGTTCGCTTTAGTTGGGATAGTTGTGTTCTTCTCAACTAACTTAGTCATCACGCCACCCATTGTCTCGATACCTAGAGACAGTGGAGTTACGTCTAGTAGTAGTACGTCTTTAACGTCACCAGCAAGTACACCACCTTGAACTGCAGCACCCATTGCTACTGCTTCGTCAGGGTTTACGTCACGGCGCGCTTCTTTACCAAAGAACTCAGCAACTTTCGCTTGAACCATTGGCATACGAGTCTGACCACCAACTAGGATTACGTCAGTGATGTCGTTTACTGATAGGTCAGCGTCAGCTAGAGCTACTTTTAATGGCTCAAGAGAGCGTTGTACTAGGTCTTCAACTAGAGATTCTAGTTTTGCACGAGTCACTTTAATGTTCATGTGCTTAGGACCAGTTGCATCTGCAGTAACGTAAGGTAGGTTTACGTCTGTTTGAGAAGTAGAAGAAAGCTCGATTTTCGCTTTCTCTGCTGCTTCTTTAACACGCTGCATTGCTAGTGGGTCGTTCTTAAGGTTGATGCCTTGCTCTTTGTTGAACTCATCAACCAAGTAGTTGATTAGACGGTTATCAAAGTCTTCACCACCTAGGTGAGTATCACCGTTAGTTGCTAGAACTTCGAATGTTTTCTCGCCTTCAACTTCATCGATTTCGATGATTGAAATATCGAATGTACCACCACCAAGGTCGTATACCGCGATAGTGCGATCGCCGCCTTTCTTATCTAGACCGTAAGCTAGCGCAGCTGCTGTTGGTTCGTTGATGATACGTTTAACTTCTAGACCTGCGATACGGCCAGCATCTTTTGTCGCTTGACGCTGAGCATCGTTAAAGTAAGCAGGTACTGTGATAACTGCGCCAGTTACTTCCTCACCAAGGAAGTCTTCAGCAGTTTTCTTCATTTTCTTAAGAACTTCAGCAGAAACCTGAGGAGCTGCCATTTTTTGGCCTTTCGCTTCTACCCAAGCATCACCGTTGTCAGCCTTAACGATTTTGTAAGGCATGATTTCGATGTCACGCTGAACTTCTTCGTCTTCAAAACGACGACCGATTAGACGCTTAATTGCAAATAGCGTGTTTTCTGGGTTAGTTACTGCTTGACGTTTCGCTGGTTGACCTACTAGCGTCTCACCGTCAGTGTAAGCAATAACCGATGCAGTAGTACGTTCGCCCTCTGCGTTTTCAATTACACGTGGTTTGTCGCCGTCTAATACAGCAACACATGAGTTAGTAGTACCTAAGTCAATACCAATGATTTTACCCATCTGGCTATCTCCGAATAAATTCTATTTTCGTTTGGTTATAACCCCAATGTGGGGGGAGGAGAATCGGGTTTCAACCCTTGCTCACAAACAAAAATAATCAATGTTTGCTTCTCTATGCCACATAGATAAGGGCGGCAAAATGCTTTTCAAGGGCAGAATTAAAAAAAAGCGTCTTTTTTCGAAATTTATGTGTTTCTTTCTGATTAGTTGGGAACTCGTCACACTGCTGTAGCGCAACAAAACGTCATTTCCCAGATAAATTTATTTATGCCCGACTCTTCCTAAATAAAAAACGAGCTCATAAGAGCTCGCTTCAATATTAGGGTTAAAATAAATGATTCAAGGTATTAGGCGTTCGCTTGAGCAGGCTCAGCATCAACACCTTCTTCTTTACCTATCTCACCTTCTGTTTTTGCAACAATGGTGTTCACTGCCGTGTCGCCGACAACGTTAGATGATGTACAGAACATATCATTAATACGGTCGACCGCTGCAATGATTGCCAAACCTTCAGGTGGTAAGCCTAGCTGGTGAAGCAAAACACCTACCATTACCACGCCGCCCCCAGGAACGCCGCCAGCACCAATAGATAACAGAAGAATAGTTAAGCCAAGTGTGAAGATGTCTGCGGTGTTAATTGGCTGGCCAAAAGCGTTCGCAACAAACATCGTTGCTAGAGCAATATAGATAGACACACCAGACATATTCATCGTTGCGCCCAGTGGTACACCGAAGCCAGCAACCGATTTAGAGACCTGAAGCTTTTCTGTCAGTGTGCGCATCGTTACCGGGATAGTCGCGTTTGAGCTCGCGGTAGATAGAGAGAAAAGAATCTGCTCACGAGTTGCACGTAGGAAAGTCTTTGGAGAAGTTCCTGTCGCAATACTCACTGCCATTGGGTAGAAGAAGAAGATCCAGAACACCAACATCGCAACCACCAAAGCCACGTAACCGGCAACGGACATTAATGTATTGGCGTTTAGCGTTGCACCTAGTTGAATCATTAGTGCGAACACACCATATGGTGCAAGACTCATCACTAATCCAACCAATTTCATCATGATTTCATTTGCCATTTTGAATGTGCGAATAGCTGGGCCACCACGAGAATCCAAAGCTTGAATTGCAAGCCCCGTCAAAATTGCCATAAAGATGATTTGCAGCATGTCGCCGCTAGCAAACGCTTGTACAGGATTGCTAGGAACAATGTTAACAACTAAAGAGAAAATGTCCGGCGTCTCTGTCGTTGTCAGCTGTACAGCCTCAGATACCGTTCCTGCTAGATTAGCGCCCGCTCCTGGCTGGAAGATCAAGCCGACAGTCAAAGCCGCCGTAATCGCAATGATGGTGTTAAGAATGTAAAGGGTAAAAGTTTTTCCACCAAGACGACCAAATGCACTGATGTCTTTCAAGTCAACAATGCCGCATACGATTGAAACGTAAACTAAAGGAACAACAAGCAATTTGATCAGTGAGACGAACATGCCGCCAACACCTTCTGCAGCTCCAAGTAGGTATGTATCAAAAATCGCAATACCGCTAAATAAGTACTGAATTGCTGTCCCCAGCACAAGGCCGGCAAACAAGCCTATAAAAATCTTACTAGAAAGCGATTTATCCATTATAAATCTCCGATATGTTGTGTTTGCTATTTACATTTTTGTAGTTATATATGCTTACTTTTAAAGCATTAGTCGCAAATCATACACACCAAAGTTACAAAATAAAGTGATAATTTACATTTTTGTTAACGAAATTGTTTTAGAAAAAATGACTATATTTACATTCCTATGCAGAACAAACATTCACGCAGCGAATGATTACAATCACTTATAGCCCTTCCCGTTAATAAACACGCAGCGAGATGAGAGAAAATCTCCTATAGGAAAATAATTAACCAATAGGAAAAAATATGAAGGGGATCAAATTTTCATTTATCGATATACAACGAAGTTCGATGCAGTCATTTATGTTTAAAACAAAAAAGCGCCCATCAAAAATGATGGGCGCTTTTATATTTAAAAAACAGGGAGTTAAAGTTACTTAGCAACCATTACCATTGCCGGACGAATCACACGGCCGTTTAGTTCGTAACCTTTTTGCATAACAAACATAACAGTGTTTGATTCATGATCAGGGCTCTCCTGAATCGACATCGCTTGATGGAACTCTGGATTGAATGCTTCACCTTCAGGGTTGATTGCTTTCAAGCCAAATTTCGCTACAACGTCTACAAACGTTTTATGGGTTAGTTCAACGCCTTCTAGGAACGGCTTCACAGTTTCATTCTCTGTATCTGCCGCTTGAATTGCACGCTCTAGGTTATCAATAACAGGAAGCAGCTCTTCTGCAAACTTGTTCAACGCAAACTTACGTGCTTTATCGATCTCTTGCTCAGTGCGACGACGCATGTTTTCTACTTCAGCTTTAGAACGCAACACCGCATCTTGTTGCTCTTTTACTTTTGCCTCGCTAGACAATAGTGCCGCTTCTAGTTGAGCAATCTTAGCGTCTGTCTCATCACCAAGCTCTTCAAGCTCAGCTTCAACTTCTTGTGCTTCAGCTTCTACTTTTTCAGCCTCTTCGATGATTTGATCAAGCTCTTCTTCTGTAACTTTGTTTTCTTCGTTGCTCATGATATCTCCAGAATTCAACATAATGCCCTTAAAGCCATGCGCGTTTTTGCGGGCTTTAACCACATAAAAATTCGCATATTTAGGTGACTTGCCATTATTATGGGGATGAAGATTCCTGATTCAAGCCTCTTTAATGCGGAAATGCTATGAAAAATCCATGTAACGTGATCGCGATTATCGGAAAACCAAGAGATCAACAAGCAATTCAAACTCATAAAGAGTTGTACCAATGGTTGACCTCTGAGGGCTATAAAGTATTCATTGACGATCGCCTTGCCGCAATACTGGATGATATCCCACAGAGTCAGTTTGCTAGCTTAGTTGAACTAGGAAAAAATGCCGATCTAGCCATTGTGGTTGGTGGCGATGGCAACATGTTAGGTGCGGCAAGAATTTTATCCCGATTTGATGTGCCAGTTATAGGCGTGAACCGTGGAAATTTGGGCTTCTTAACTGACTTGAACCCAGACGACTTCCAAGCGTCTCTGCAAGCGGTACTCGACGGTGAGTATATTGAAGAGGAACGTTTTCTTTTAGAGGCGGAAGTACACCGCCACGGACAAATAAAGAGCCATAACGCTGCGCTAAACGAAGCCGTACTTCACCCAGGGCAAATTGCTCATATGATTGAATTTGAAGTGTATATTGATGAAAGCTTCGCCTTCTCTTTACGGGCCGACGGTTTGATTGTCTCCACTCCGACTGGCTCGACGGCATATTCACTTTCTGGCGGCGGCCCAATTCTTTCTCCTAGCTTGAATGCCATTTCACTCGTGCCAATGTTCCCTCATACATTGTCGAGTCGACCTTTGGTGGTTGATGGAAAACGTCGAATTAAATTGGTGGTATCACCAGAAAACCGTGGAACACAAGAAGTTAGCTGTGATGGACAAGTCTCACTTCCAGTTACCCCTGGCGACGAAATTCACATCTATCAAAGTCCAAATGTACTAAAGCTCATCCATCCAAAAGACTACAGCTACTATCACGTCTTACGGAATAAGCTTGGCTGGTCTAGTAAATTGTTCTAACACTTGTTACTCAGGGCAATAACTTCAATAAAAAAGCCAGCAGCTTAATTGCTACTGGCTTTTGGCTTTCTTAGACAAGAAATAGACACAAAGTAGTGAGGCGACACGATATTTGTCATCATTAAAGAGAAGCTTATAAATTTTGATCCTGTGGGCAAACTTTACACAAAAGATAGAAAAGCAAATTCAATGATCTATGTCCGGTGATATTCTCACCATGAATAGAGTATTAACTCTATTTCATACAATCAATAAAGGACATATTATGAAGAAAACCATCATTCTGTCTGTTCTCAGTACATTAGCACTTATTGGCTGCCAATCAGAGGAAACGCAAGTCAACAGTGTATCCAACGCAAAAGCGGAAGATATCACTAAGACGAAGCGTGCCCTAGCTCAACAATTGAGTGAGAACTATGCTGCCATTGAACCCATGTTGAGAAGAGATATTACTCCACAACAGACTAACGTGTCTGTATCAGCATTTGTTAAGCAAAACCCTAACTCAGAGTTCAGCCGCCAGCTTGTACAAGCTGACACTCAAATTCGTAGCTGGAAAGGTATTTCTGAATACTCAGATCAGTTGTTAGAAGTTCGCTTGGCAAATGAAGCCATGATAACAGCATGGCAAAGTGGCGAGGTCGAGCCATTATTTGCGTTTGAACCAAGTGGTGATGATGAGAATTGGCAATACATCGAAGCATTTGATGTTTATGGCAACATCCATCAACTCGATGTTTACCAGCTCCCTGAGGTACCTGTACTTGTCGTTGATAACAATAGCTCTGCAGAGCTAAAAGCAGGCTTGCAAGCTATGCAAGCTGAGATGAAAAAACTCGGTCAACCAGCTTTAGTTCAACCATATATTGCTGATGAACAACGCCAAAATACACCGTTATTGTCAAGTAGCGCAGTGGGCGAAGCGGCTCCAATTCAAACCACGCAGTTGAAAAAGATCCGTCTAGCCGATGACAAAGAACCTTGGATCTCTGGCAAGGCAGAAATCTACGCTATCGTAACGGGCGTCAATCCAAGTCGTGATGAACCTACTCTCGATTTGGTGGAGCTTCCATACTTAGACTACGATAACCAAGATTATTATCCAAATCAGATCATTATTCACTGGTCTCGTTACCGCTGGGGTGCGGCAGACATTGTGCTCATGGAGCAAGATGACGGCACAGACTATAAACAATTGGCAAAACTCCTTGTTCAAGTTGCCGAAGAAGTATTGAAAGCGATTCCAGATCCAGAAGTTCAGGCTTATGCGATTATTCCGCAAATCACGAACAAGATCATCGACACTATCCCCGATGGTGTACTCACGAATGATGATGACTTCGTCGACGTTTACTACACTCTAATGCAAGACACTTCATACGTGGAGCACCCAGGTGCAGGTGTGAATGCAGTCGTCACACTAGAACCATTAACGATTAACCCAACTCGTCCGTAACCTGTTCAATTTTAATGAGTCGTTGTAATCACATCGGCTCATTTTTCCCACTTCATCACAAAAAAACAGCCTACAAAGAAAATTTTCCTTACCTGACTTTACTGTATAAAGAAACAGTATATACTGTTCTCTTATACAGTATTGTTCAGTTATACAGGTAAATAAAATGCTGGCTCATCTAAGTGTTAATAATTTTGCGATTGTTAAGTCTTTACAACTCGAGCTTTCTAAGGGCATGACCACCATTACAGGTGAAACAGGCGCGGGTAAATCCATTGCTATCGATGCTTTAGGGCTCTGCTTAGGCGGACGAGCCGATGCCGGCATGGTGCGACAAGGTGAAGAGAAAACCGAAGTTAGCGCCGCTTTTTTATTGGACAACAACTTACATGCAACACGTTGGTTAGAAGATAACGATCTGCTAGATGGCAGTGAGTGTATTTTGCGTCGTATTATCACAAAAGAAGGCCGCTCAAGAGCCTTCATTAATGGCAGCCCTGTTCCACTATCACAACTCAAATCTCTAGGGCAGCTACTTATCAATATCCATGGGCAGCACGCTCATCATCAATTGATGAAAAGTGAGCACCAAATGGCCATGCTCGACCAATATGCTGGGCATTTAAACCTACTAAAAAGCACACGAAGTGCTTACCAGCATTGGCGTCAGGCGGATAATAACCTCAAGCAGCTAAAAGAAAATAGCCAGCAAAACCAGGCGCAAAAACAGTTGCTTGAATACCAAATCAAAGAACTGAATGAGTTATCGCTAGGTGAAGAAGAATTTGCAGAGCTCGAGCAAGAGCATAAACGACTATCCAACAGTGGTGAACTCGCCACTACCTGTCAGCAAGCCATCGAACTTATTTACGAAGGTGAAGAAGTCAATGCGCTTGGTATTTTGCAATCGGCCAATCACTCCCTAATTCAATTAGCCGAATTAGATGAAAAGCTATCTGAGCTACCTAACATGCTGTCAGAAGCGATGATTCAACTTGAAGAAACGAAGAATGAATTACGCAGCTACTTAGATGGCATCGATGTTGATCCTGCTCGTATGGCTTATGTAGAAGAACGTTTTTCTAAAGTGATGTCTGTAGCTCGTAAACACCACGTAATGCCAGAAGAACTATACCAACATCATCAAGATCTTCTGGCCCAAGTAGAAGCGTTAGATTGCTCCGATGAACGTTTAGATGAGCTTGCTCAAGAAGTAGAACACAAGTACCAAAGCTTTCTAACACAAGCAGAAAAACTGCACAAATCACGCAGCCGTTACGCAAAAGAACTGAACAAACTGATCACACAAAGCATGCACGAATTGAGCATGGAGAAAGCAGTATTCAGTATCGAAGTTAGCAATGACAACACGCACCCATCGCCGCTTGGCATGGACAGCGTGTGCTTCTTAGTATCGACCAACCCGGGACAACCATTGCAACCTATAGCAAAAGTTGCGTCAGGCGGTGAGCTATCACGTATCTCTCTAGCGATCCAAGTGATCACCGCTCAGAAAGTAGATACACCAAGTTTAATCTTCGATGAAGTGGATGTAGGTATTAGTGGCCCAACAGCTGCCGTAGTGGGCAAAATGCTACGCAAGCTTGGCGAATCTACTCAAGTATTGTGTGTCACTCACCTCCCTCAAGTTGCCGGATGCGGCCATCAACAAATGTTTGTTGCTAAGCAAACCAAAGCAGGCCAAACCGAAACCCAAATGCACGCATTAGATGAACAACAACGTGTGGCAGAATTAGCTCGCTTACTTGGTGGTAGTCAAATAACCGACTCAACGTTGGCAAACGCAAAAGAACTGCTTATCGCCGCTTAATAAATCGACAAGGGATGAGATATGGATATCAGAGCAATACACAAAACCAACTGCTTAGATCTCATCCCTATTTTTATTGAGTTAGAACATTACTACTTCAAAGAAAAAGCTTCATCAAAACACGATCTGGTCCATTATCTAAAGAGCCAAGTCTTCTCTGAACATTCTGGTGTTAATATCATTGCGGTTTACGATAATGATGACGTCGTAGGCTTTGCATCTTATACCGTCATGTTCCCTGCCCCAAAACTCTCAGGGCAGATGTACTTAAAAGATCTGTTCGTATCTTCGAAGGTTCGAGGAAAAGGGGTTGGTCTCAAGTTAATGAAGTATCTGGCATCTTTGGCGATCAAGTGTGGATGCCAAAGGTTGGACTGGACAGCTGAAAGTAGTAACCCTACCGCAGGTCAGTTTTACCGCTCAATTGGTGCAACACTAATTCATGAAAAAGAGTATTATCGTTTTTCAGGTGATGCATTACGCGAATTCGCCAAAACCGACTAACGAGTCACTAGGCTTGGCTCACCGCTGAAAGCGTCCATCACCCTACCTCCGATTGAAATGTGCTCTTCGTCACCTAACTAATACGTCATGTGGTGACATTTACCGCCTAATATCGGTGAATAAATGCAACTCAACTCAAAATTCGTTGTCAGATTGTCTACCATACGACGCATAGCTTTTTACATCTGCGTCGAGCTTGTTTATTATCAGCGCAGTATTTTAAAGGTTACTAAGAAATTATTATGCAATTAAAGAAGTGGTTAGTTGCCGTACCATTAGCAATGACATTGCTGACAGGATGTTCGGTATTGGAAAGACTGGTTTATCGTATTGATATCAACCAAGGCAACTATGTAGAACAAAGTGCGGTTGATAAATTAAAGTTTGGGATGACTAAAGCACAGGTTCGCTTCGTATTAGGGTCGCCAATGCTTATTGAAAACGGCTATCCAAACACTTGGTATTACATCTATCATCATACTCCTGGCCATGGCGAACCAGTACAGAAAGATCTGATTGTAAACTTTAATGACCAAGGCACACTCGCAGACATCAGTGGTGACTTTCCAAAAAGTGACGCATTTTACGAGCAAATTCAGTAAACTGACTTTTGCAAAAAAACCTCCCGTTTGGGAGGTTTTTTATTATATAGAAATCACGTTAGTCAAACTTTGAGTAACTCACATGAGCTATTGGGTTTATATTAATCCTGCTTATTTTTACGTACAGAACTAGGCTTGCCACCGGTGACTGGGTCTGCACTTCCCTCGGCTTTAGCCTGCTCCGCCCGCTTACGGCGAATCTCTTTCGGATCGGCGAGTAACGGACGATAAATCTCTATTCGGTCTCGATCTCGAACGGTCGCATCCAACTTCACGTTACGACTAAACACACCCACTTTGTTCTTGGACAAATCAATTTCAGGGTACAACTCCAATACACCGGATTGTCGAATGATCTCTTCTACCGTTGCGTGATTATTTACCACTAAGTTAAATACACGCTGTTCATGAGGAAGAGCATAGACAACCTCAACGTGAATCATATCTGACTCAATACTCATAACACTCGTAGACCTGTTTTGCGCGTTTAGTAAATGCATTTACCATATTACTAGTAAGCTCGTTAAAAATCTTACCGAAGGCCATCTCAATCATTTTACTTGAGAATTCAAACTCAAGCTTTAGTTCAACCTTGCAAGCTTGCTCATCTAGCGCGGTAAAAATCCAACCACCACGCAACGTCTTAAACGGGCCATCCACCAAGTTCATCATAATTGCCTGACCTGGGATCAACTCATTTGAAGTCGTAAACGTTTTGCTGATTCCAGCCTTCGCCACATCGACAGAAGCCACCATACCATTCCCCGAAGACTCAATGATTCTAGAGCCCGAGCAACCAGGCAGAAATTCAGGGTATTTAGCAACATCATTAACCAGATTGAACATCTGTTCGGCGCTAAAAGACACAAGCGCAGAACGGCTGACTTGCTTCATACATACTCCTATCGATACATGTACAGATTTAAAGCTACTCGCCAATTTTACTTTTATTCCACGATTGCGCAAATAAAAGGATTTCCTATCCGATATCCAACCCGTATAATGACGCTATTATGGCAAAGAAAAAAACGAAACAAAAAGCGGGTAGCAATACTATCGCGCTGAATAAAAAAGCTCGCCACGAGTATTTCATCGATGATGAAATCGAAGCTGGCTTGGAGCTCCAAGGTTGGGAAGTGAAAGCCCTTCGCCAAGGTAAAGCCAATATTTCTGAAAGTTACGTATTTATGCGTGACGGTGAAGCCTTTGTGAGTGGCATGACAATCACTCCTTTAAATCAGGCATCGACACACGTTGTGGCGAACCCTACACGTGTGCGTAAACTACTAATGAGTCGTCGTGAGCTGGATAATCTATTCGGACGTGTAAACCGTGAAGGTATGACATTAACGGCCCTCTCACTGTACTGGTCTCGCTCTTGGGTGAAACTAAAAATTGGCGTAGCAAAAGGTAAAAAGCTGCACGATAAACGTACGGATCTAAAAGAAAAAGACTGGGCAAGAGAAAAAGCACGCGTAATGAAGAGCGCGCTGCGTTAATCTTGACCACTTAAACGCATAGTACTGGACAGCCAATGCTTTTCTGTTACTATGCGAATATTACCTGGGGCTGATTTAGGATTCGACGGGAATTCAGAAGTCTGAGGTGCATGCCGAGGTGCGGTAGGCCTCGTTAACAAACCGCAAAAAAATAGTCGCAAACGACGAAAACTACGCACTAGCAGCTTAATAACCTGCTAAGAGCTCTCTCGCCCTAGCTTCCGCACGTAAGACGGGGATCAACGAGGGATCAAACCCAAACGCGCTAGCCCGGATTCTCCCGCCTGAGAGATGAACGGCGAATTTTAATTCAGGCTAGTCATTCATTAGCGTGTCGGTTCGCAGGTGGGTGGCGAAATTAAAGATCGACTAAGCATGTAGTACCAATGATGAACGGTTTTCGGACGCGGGTTCAACTCCCGCCAGCTCCACCAAACGTTTGGAAAAGGCCACCCTCGGGTGGCCTTTTTTGTATCAACAACCCACTATCCACTATCCACTATCCACATTGTCTTCTTTTCTCACGCACTCATGCTACCTGATAACTTTTCACGAGCATTACTGCATAACTCTGAACGTACACCGATTTAAAAACTCGTTGAGTATTAAGTAACAGGCGATACGCTCATAAATACACCACCAAAAACACATGGAAGTTCAGAAGAACTCATTCAAGGACAAAAAGTGTGTACTATATGCTCTTCGATTTAAAGTGTTCTAAGTTTTTGGGGTATCAACAACTACGAGTGCTAAATCTAAGTTATAGAATTATGATGGCTTAAAGTTGAACAATTTGGGTTTATCACTAACCATCAAAAGATACTCAATAAGCCTTTTCTTTTGTTCTTGGTTATCACAATTGGCGGAAAAATAAATTATCAAGTCAATCTAGCATTACGATGTAAAGTAATAAAAACACCTCTTGAGCAAGCGACTAATTAACTATTTTCAATACGATTTCATTGTCTGAAACCTAGTATTTATAGAGCTCTTTCCCATTCGATAGCTCTCGTTTATTTTGCTTCCACATTACCTGATGAAAGCCTAAAAAATCCAATACAATATAACTACCTAAGGTTAGCGTAGACTGAGTATTCCAGATTTAAACTTTATTAATGCTAATAAAAATCGGTCAAGTAGATAAACATAAATCTAAAAATGTAATTTTCAAATTCACAAGTTACAAGGGCAATGCAGTACGAATCACATAGTTAGCATTAAATATTGTAAAAACACACAATACATATACATTTATAGATTTTTAAAATGAAAAAAGTCGATGTGAGAAATTACTTAGTTGGATTTATTACAATCATATTGTTGAGCATTAATATGAGTTTTGGAGAGAGTATATTGAATAGCGATAAAGTTAACCAATACACACCACAAATCAATGGTGTGCTAACAAAAAAAGGGAAGCCGATTGATAACCAAAAGGTTAGTCTTAGTATTGGTTTAAGCGCTTCAGGAAAATCAATAGACTTATCAACATTTACTGACAGCAATGGTCGGTTTGAATTTTCTCCTGTGTATGAGAACAAAGAGAGCGTTAAGATCCCGCTTATTGAACATTATGTAACTATTGTTTTAACCACAGAACTAGATATTGATGAAAGCGTTATTATTTGGGAAGGTTCGTTCGATGGCTATGAAATAGAGGATTACGTAAAAAACAATATGGCTAATCTAGTCTGTGATGCAGCAAACCCTCTTAAGTACTTTGCTTTTTCAATTGATGATGACGAAAACGATGACTACTACGTAAATAGTCAATGTGATTTATTTGGATATATTGACTCTGATTTATATGGAAATTAAAGAATGCAATCACTCTCACCAAAGCTATCATCTAGAATCGCAGAAATCCCTTATTCTGTATTCGCAACTAATGTTCGTAACGTTAGTGGTTATATAGCAAAGTTTTTTACATTTGATCTAAGGAATGATGTCAAAAAAGGAACGACAAGTGGCTTTATGGGATTTGGTGGAATGACATCAGATTTTGTAGCGATAGGTCGAGGTAAGGGCGAGTTTACCGATACTTTAGTATTTTCCTTTCGTGGCACTCAAGCAAACATCGGCGACATTATGACCGATGGAAACATTGGGATATCAGGTACCTCATCAGGTTACAGGGTACATGCAGGTTTTGTAAATCTCTTCAATACGATAAAGCCACAACTTGCAGCATACATCGCTGGTTATTCGAAAAAGAACATGAAAGCACCGAAGGCAATACACTGTGTAGGTCATAGTTTAGGTGGTGCTCTTGCTTCATTAGCGGCAGATTGGGTGAAGAGTCAGTACGGCTATAGCGTACACCTATATACTTTTGGCGCACCAAAAGTTGGCTTTAAACCATACGCAAGAAGGGAGTTAGATTCTTCCTATCGCTGCACTCATGGCGCAGATCCAGTTCCTATGTCTCCTCTTTGGCCATTTACTCACGGTGGTATTGAGTATCGGCTAGATGGAAGTTCTGGCATCTACTTCTGCGCTCATGGACTAGGAAAAAAATCTGTTCCGGGTTATGTCAATACCGCTACAAGTAATGAGTGGTCGGCACTACAACCCAAATCTCAAGCTTACCTAGAACGCAACGTATTTCTTGACTTCAACAATAGATATAATGCTCGGATGACTGATGGTTGGGTAAGTAAAATAGTCTCTTCAATTTTGACCTTATTAAGAATTTCAGGTCTGGGTCATATAATACAACAAATAGCAACTGTAGGCCTTACTGCTTGGGATCAACTAGCTAAAGCTATGGCGTACATCTCAAAACTAAAAAACGAGTATACAGAACACGTTCGCGGTATTTTAGGTCACATGAATGTAATGTCAGGTAGCGCAGCGATCGACCTATCGAGTATTACTTATAGAGTGATAAAACTTTGTTTTTCGAGACTAGTAAGAAGGTTAGATAGTCATGTTAGAAATGCTCTAAATATAGTAGAGTGACAGTAAAAGGCACGAACAATTATTCTAAAAAACGCTCTATTATCCTCAACTAGATTGAGTTCAGAAAAAGCGAAGCTATTTAGGCTTCGCTTTTTATTAGGGCTTAGAGTTGTTAACAATATTAAAATCTATATTCCACACCTAGTGATGCTTGGTTAAAGTCTGTTTCCGTGTTTGCACCGTTCGCGACATTCTCCGCATTGAGTTCTACGTCGTACCACATATATTCTGCGTTAACTAAGAAGTTATCAGTAACTTTAAAACCCACACCGGCACCAGCGAATACACCTTCATCATCTTTGTTGCCTTGGAAGCCCGCAACGTCGTAATCCGTCGAGTACCACATTTGACCGCCTTTTGCGTAAAGGTCGACACGATCAGCAATAGGGGCTGTAACTTTTAGTGCTGCGGTGTAACCGTCCGTTTCGGCATTTGCTAGGTTATTACCATAGCTACCGAAATCAATGTAACCACCTTCCAACGCTAAGTAAGGATTAAAACGGTAACCAACTAAACCTTGAATAACATCGCTGTCATCATCAAAGTCATCTTGTCCATCAACTTTTAAGTAACCGTAGTTGGCGCCAACATATACACCATGATCGTTGGAGTCCGCAGCATGTGATAAAGTACTAAACGTTGCTAAAGAAAAAAGGCTAATCAAAGTAACAACATTGCTTTTCATTTCGTTCTCCTAATATAAGTTCCATTGAAGGTTCGAATAGTAAAGAGCAAATGCAATGCCAACTTTAAATTAATGAAAAATATATTTAATTTTATAGAATACTGACAATCCTCTAAAGAACGCCGAACAAAAACAGAAAAAAAGATCTGTCTGTTTACTTTATATAAACAATACTAAATTGAGGTTAATCGATGATGTGAAAAAGATTCTTGTTAATTTGTAGATTTTTCAAAGAAATTAAATAAACATCTAAAATACTCTTGTAGATTAATCAGTCAAAAAACGCTTAGCTAGTTTTTATAAGAAAGGAAGCTAATCACACATACGTTGCATCTTACTTTGCTTCAAGCCGTGAATACTCTACTCTTTGCCTAAGCAGAGTTTAATGGAACTGAAGTATGTTAAAAGGCAGTGAATACCCTTCTATTCGAGCATTAAGGACGTTTGTCGCGGTCTCTAATTACCTCAGTTTCTCTAAAGCAGCGGATGCCCTATGTATTACGCAAAGCGCAGTAAGCAAACAAATCGCATCGCTGGAGCAATTGGTGGGTTTACCTTTAATACAAAGAAGGGCGAGTGGTATTGAGTTAACCGAAGAAGGCAAGCGTTATCTGCCGCAAGTCACAGAAGCTTTGGAGCTTATTCAGCATGCAACTGCCAACTTAATCCAGTCAGATTCAAAGCAAGAATTACTCACCGTGGACGTAACCCCTTCTTTTGCCAGCCTTTGGTTGATACCTAATATTGATGACTTCCACCAGCAACATCCTAACATCCGAGTAAGAGTCTGTACCGGGTATGGGAACGTCAAAGATTCGAGCAACGAAAGTGACTTACATATTCGCTGCCTTCCATTATCCACACATTATGAATACAGCCACTTACTGTGCGAAGAAACATTGTTATTAGTCGGTTGCACAAATGCTCCTGCAATTGAGAGTGTGCACGCTGTTAGTAATTATCCGTTTATACCTCAAATCACTCGCCCTCAGCTATGGGAGCAATTTAAAACTGTCTACACTGTAGAATCTCCCGTTACCTATCAACCTGTAGGCGTCGAACATTTTTACCTAGCTTGCGAAGCTGTCAGAATGGGAAAAGGGCTCGCCTTGCTTCCTGATTTTATGGCGCAGTATTCGATTTTAAGAGGGGACATTCAGCATGTTCTCAACCTAACTTTACAGAGCGGTTATGGTTATTACGTGATGATTCCAAATTATCGACTTTCAGCTAAAAAAGTAGTGGCATTTCACGAATGGCTGAAGAGCAAGCTAAGTTAATGTTGTTTCTTTAAACTCGTTTAGGTAAACCAAAACAACTCAAAGACTTCGGTATCTGTCTGCTCAAATTTATGGCATTCTCATCCATACTATTTAAAAAGGATAAATGGATAGTACGATATGGACAGCAACACGCCAAGACTCTCTTTACGCACCATTGAGCCGACCGATTACCCAGAGCTCGCGGAATTAATGGACCTTGTTTTTCCTGATGTTGGTGGCTCATGGCCACGCCTGACCATCATGGATCTTATTCATCAGTTTCCTGATGGACAAATCTGTATTGAGGATAACGGAAAAATTGTCGGCGCAGCGCTAACAATCAAAGTGGACTACAACCGATTTTCACTTCCTCACCTGTACACCGACATCATCACCGAGAACAACGTCATCCAAAACCAAGTGACCGGTGACGCCATGTATGGTCTCGATGTATTTGTTCACCCGGACTACCGTGGGCTGCGTTTAGGTCGCCGTCTGTATGATGCGCGTAAAGAACTTTGCCGGAGTAAGAATTTCAAAGCAATTTTAGCCGGTGGTCGCATCCCGAATTACCACAAATATGCTGACGAACTGAGCGTGGCTGAATACATCGACAAGATAAAACGCCGTGAGCTTCACGATCCTATTTTGTCTTTTCAGCTTGCAAACGACTTCGATGTCAAACGTATTATGCGTGGTTACTTGCCAGAGGATAGTGCTTCTAAAGGCTACGCAACTCTGCTGGAGTGGGATAACTTCTTCTACGAAGAGGATATTCAATCCGTACATGATGTAGAAAAAACGCTGATTCGTATTGGTGTTGTGCAGTGGCAAATGCGTGCTATGAATGACTTAGAGGACTTGCTCGATCAGGCTGAGTTCTTCATCTCTTCTCTTGCGAACTACAAAGCCGATTTCGCCCTATTCCCTGAATTCTTTAACGCGCCGCTGATGGGATTGCAAAACGACCAAAATTCCGTCGAAGCAATTCGCTTTTTGGCTAGCTTTACAGAAGAGATCAAAAACCGCTTCTCGCAGATGGCAGTCACCTACAACATCAACATTATTGCAGGCAGTATGCCCGTCATCGAGGATGGCAAGTTGTATAATGTGGCCTACTTGCTGCAACGAGATGGTGAAATAAACGCTCAATATAAGATCCACATCACGCCCCATGAGCAAAAAGACTGGGTGATCGACGGTGGTGACAATGTTCAAGTGTTCGAAACCGATGCAGGCAAAGTCGGCATACTGATTTGTTATGACAGCGAGTTCCCAGAGTTGGGAAGAATGCTCGCCGAGCAAGGCGCACAAATTGTGTTCGTTCCTTTCTGGACAGACACAAAAAATGGCTACCAACGAGTACGAATCTGTTCCCAATCACGAGCCATCGAAAACGAATGCTACGTTGCAATTGGGGGCAGTGTCGGCAACTTACCTCGTGTTGATAATGTCGATATCCAGTACGCACAATCTGCCGTATTTTCACCGTCGGATATCTATTTTCCACACGATGCGACCTTGACAGAAGCAAGCGCCAACACCGAAATGATAATCTTCGCTGATGTTGATTTGACTAAGTTGAAACAGCTTAATACCGAAGGCTCTGTCACCAACTTACGTCATCGCCGCCTTGATTTGTATGGTGCATTCACCAAAGCCAAAGAGTCATAAGGATCTCCCTAATTCGCCGCTACCAAAGAGCGTGGCGGCGAATAAAGCCTGCTGCAGGTTGATTCTGCGCAATTATCAGAGGCATGTCAGTTTTTCTCAATGGTGAGAAACAAGAATTGACCCAATAGGACATTCGGAGTATCACTCCAACTTCGTTCCGCTTTTATTAGGGGAAAGCTTTTGGAACATATTAACGAACTTCTCATGTCAATGAAGCCTTTGCTTGAGCAATACGGCTACGTTGCGCTGATTGTCAGTATATTTCTAGAAGGGATAGGTATCCCGATGCCTGGTCAATCACTGATGATCGCGGCATCTTTGCTCTCGTCAGAACAAGTCATGAACCTAAGTATGGTAATGATGGTATCGTGGCTGAGCTGCTTTTTTGGTAATACCTGTGGCTACTTAATCGGTTATTACTTTGAGGGGTGGTTAGATAAAAAAGGCTACATTTCCGGCCCGAAGATGCAAACGCTTCAATTGACTATCCAGAAATACGGCCCTACGTGCTTGGTGGTCAGCCGCTTTATTGAAGGAATGAAGCAATTTATGCCTCTTGCATGCGGTATCGCGAAAATGCCACGTAGAGAGTTTTTGCTCGGTAACGCCCTCGCGGCGACGGTTTGGGTATTGGTATTCAGCTTGTTAACTCACTTTGCATTTGAACATTTAAGCGTGTTGAGCAACCTGTACACCGAATACAAATATCTGGTATGGGCATTTGCTGCTGTCTTATTTACGTGGATGGTTTTAGGTATTGTTAAACGCAAAAAAGCCAAATCAATGCAATAACGACAGTCTCTTCATTAGCGCATAACTAAAGCTCGTGGTATCAGTGAGATACGCAACACGAGCTTTTATCTTTTTCTTTACGTGTAAAATTTAAACAGCCATTTAGACGTCTAGACGTTGACAATGTAGAAATGTGATATTAGTCTGCTCTTCTCTCTTATCATTAACATTGTCGTTTACATGTCCGGTTCCCAACAAACTACTAAAACAGTTGCACCGTCTGCGGTCGCACTGATCCCATTAATTGTATTCCTTGCGCTATTTATTGGCGTAGGCACTTACTTATCTTTGCAAGGCGTGGAATTTGCCTTCTACCAGCTGCCTGCACCCATCGCGGTATTACCAGCCATCATCATTGCGTTTCTTTTAAGTAAAGAGAAACTTAACCGCTCAATCGAACACTTCATGCGTGGTGTTGGCCACCCAGACATCATCGCAATGTGTATGATCTATCTGCTTGCAGGTGCCTTTGCTGCGGTAGCAAAAGCCTCTGGCGGTGTTGATGCAACAGTGAACCTTGGTTTATCCGCTATTCCAACCAGCATGATTTTACCGGGCATTTTTCTGATTTCTGCTTTTATCGCAACAGCAATGGGGACTTCGATGGGTACCATCGCAGCCGTTGCCCCCGTAGCGTTGGGTATTGCTGAATCAGCAGGAATGAGCTTACCGTTAACCGCAGGCGTTGTACTGAGCGGCGCTATGTTTGGTGATAACCTTTCTATCATCTCTGACACCACCATCGCGGCGACACGCTCTCAAGGTTGTGAGATGAAAGACAAGTTTAAAGAGAACATTCGTATTGCTTTACCTGCGGCGTTGATCGCGATTGCAGTGTTCGCTTTCAACAGTACTGCGACTCAAGTGCCTGCAACTGGCGATATTGAGTGGCTAAAAGTCTTGCCGTACATCACTATTTTGATCCTAGCGGTATCTGGTGTGAATGTGTTTGTGGTTCTGTCGATTGGCATTCTTTTGGCTGGCGGCGTGAGCTTGGCATCGATTGACAATTACGGACTAACTAATCTAGCCCAAGACGTATACAAAGGCTTTGGTAACATGCAAGAGATCTTCTTGTTATCCATGCTGATTGGTGGCTTGAGTGAACTGATGCGTCGCCAAGGTGGTCTTGCTTTTCTAACAAATTTCGTTAGTAGCCTTATCCACGCGTTTGGCTCTAGTCACTCTAAGCATGCGAACAGTCGTGCAAGCGAGCTAGGTATTGCAGGTTTGGTATCAATGGTCAATGGCTGTACGGCAAACAACACCGTAGCCATCATTGTATCGGGCAGCGTTGCTCGCCAACTGGCGGAAGAGAATAATGTCTCTCCTCGCCGCTCAGCAAGCTTGTTAGACATTTTCTCATGCGTGGTGCAAGGCGTGTTGCCTTACGGTGCTCAAGTACTACTGCTAGGTTCCGTGTTCAACCTCTCGCCACTTGAAGTAGTTGCCAATTCTTACTACTGTTTTGCATTAGCGGTAGCGGCTGTTGTCGCGGTGTTTATCAAACATCCCGCTCGTCAACCTGTAGCGCAAACTGAGAACTAACGACAAATACCGAAAAGGCTCCGATGGAGCCTTTTTACTTTCCTTTCTTCTTTTTTTCTTTTCCGCGAGCAGATTTACTTCAAAGCTGAACGCAAACTTTGCGCACTGTGTAAAGGAATCGCAAAGCGATGCGCCACATCGCGTAGAGCTTCCACCTGAGCCGCGTTACTGATTGCTAATTCGCCTGCCACATCGACGTGGTTATTCTCAAACCCCACTCTCACATCGAATCCAAGTAACATCGCACTCGCTAAACAGT
Source organism: Vibrio sp. YT-16 (assembly GCF_033337405.1). Classification (NCBI taxonomy): domain Bacteria; kingdom Pseudomonadati; phylum Pseudomonadota; class Gammaproteobacteria; order Vibrionales; family Vibrionaceae; genus Vibrio; species Vibrio sp. YT-16. Next base: position 33,391 of record NZ_JAWOQQ010000013.1, on the reverse strand, counting down.
CTTGCTCTCGCGCGCCAAAAGCACAAATGGCACATCGAATTTCTTCCTCGACAAAACGCGCCAAATTCAAACCTCGTAAATCCCATGGCGAAGACTGTTGAGCTTGGTGATAACGCCCTAACACCACTAATGCATGCTGATGCGTTTTAGGTAACACGCCCGCATCACGCAGTTGGAAATAACGTTCAATGTCGGTTGCATCGTAGAGAATAATTTGGCTCACGATGTTGTGTTCTGCCACCCAATGGAAAAAGGCATGCCCTTCTTTCTCACTTGCGCGATCGGGGATTAACTCCCTCAATGCAAAAGAAGCCGCTTCTGGTTTCACAGCTTTAACTAACGCCATCTGTTGTGGCGGAGAATACAAGCCCACCGCCTCTGTGGTGAGCTGTACCATCATGTTTTGTCCCACCGCTTCTTTCACGGCATGGTAAATTGCCATGTTGTCGTCGATGTCTAATGAATGACGTCCGTTGGCGTCTCTAGCATGCAAATGGATCATGGCAGCCCCTGCCGTTTGACAAGCGATAGCCTCTGCAACCAGTTCGTCTGTTGTCATGGGTAAGCTGGCGTGATCGTGCTTAGTTTTTCTTGCACCGTTTGGGGCCACGATAATAGCGATAGGCTCTCGTATACATCGATTTTCTAATTCCATTCCTTCGCTACCTCTTTTAGCGTTAATGAGAGTTTGCCAACTAGCTCATCAATATGGTGAGGCTGAATAATGAATGGCGGCGCAAGCAAGATATGGTGCCCATTAACGCCATCAATCGTTCCGCCCATTGGATAGCACATTAAGCCATTTTCCATTGCTCGCTGTTTGATGCGTTTGTCTGCCAATGTGGCTTTACTCAGAGGCGCCTTGCTTTCTTTATCCGCCACCAGCTCAATGCCAAAAAATAAGCCTTTACCACGAATGTCGCCAATGTACGGTAAATGGGCCAATTCAGAAGTAAGCTCATTACGCAGCAAAGCACTTTGCTGATTCACCGCCGTTAATAAATCATCTTGGAAGATGGTTTGAATGGTTGCCACGGCAGCAGCGCACGCCACAGGGTGCGCCATAAAGGTATGGCCATGTTGGAAAAAACCGCTTCCACCGGCAATAGCTTGGTAGACTCGATCATTCGCAACCACCGCGCCAATAGGTTGATAACCCGCACCAAGCCCTTTAGCCATACACACCAGATCGGGGTCTGCCTCTTCTTGCTCAAACGCAAAAAAACTACCACTGCGTCCAACGCCACACATGACTTCATCCAAGATCAATAACACATCGTATTGGTCGCATATTTCGCGAATACGCTTGAAATAACCTTGTGTGGCAGGCACAGCTCCAGCGGTGGCTCCCACAATGGGCTCGGCGACAAAAGCCATGACATTATCAGCCCCCAACTCAAGAATTTTTGCCTCTAGCTCATTCGCCGCTCGCAATGAGTAATCCAATTCCGACTCATGACTCTGCTGATAACGATAAGCATAGCAAGGGGCGATATGATGGCTCGGGTGTAAGATGGGTTTGAACGGTTCACGTCGCCATTCATTACCTCCGACAGCCAGAGCCCCCAAGGTATTACCGTGATAACTTTGCTGACGCGCGATGAATTGCTTTTTCTCTGGCTTACCTGATTCCACGAAATACTGCCGCGCCATTTTTAGTGCCGACTCCACCGCTTCTGATCCTCCACTGACTAAATACACATGGTTGAACTGTTCAGGCATGTGCTGACAAACCAATTCTGCTAGGCGCTCACTGTTATCACTAGTAAAAAATCCAGTATGAGCAAACGGCACTCGCTCGATCTGTTCCAACATCGCTTTTTTAACGGCTTGATGACTGTGGCCAAGGTTTGATACCGCAGCCCCACCACAAGCATCGAGATACTGCTTTCCATGCTTATCGAATAGATAAACACCTTCACCTCTATCGATGATTGGCAGCGTGGCATGGCAGTGACGGTGAAATACGTAAGACATTTGAGTCCCTTCCAATGTGTAATACATGCACACATCATCAGGAACAAACCCAAACGTGACAAGAGAATAAATCTCACCCTCTATGAGCTTTTGGAATACCACAAACCAAAAACACCAAAACCCTTGATATTTAAACAATAAAATAAAAATAGGCCAGCTTTTTTAAAGACTGGCCTATGGGTAACCCAAAGCTAAAAAAAGAATCGTTTTACGCGTTTAGTGCCTGTTCTAAATCGGCTAGAATATCGTCAATATGTTCAATACCCACCGATAAACGAATCATCTCTGGAGACACACCAGCTTGTTTTTGTTCTGCTTCGCTCAATTGACGATGAGTCGTCGATGCAGGATGGCAAGCCAATGATTTTGCATCGCCAATGTTCACCAAACGCTTAAAGATTTTCAAAGCATCATAAAAACGCACACCAGCGTCATAACCATCTTTTAAACCAAACGACAAAATCGCAGAAGGCTTACCTTTCATGTATTTTTCGGCGAGATGGAAGTGTTCAGAACTTGGCAATCCGGCATAACTTACCCAACTGACTTTGTCATTCTGTTCCAAGAATTCAGCCACTTTGAGTGTGTTCTCGGTATGGCGCTCCATACGCAGCGGTAACGTTTCTAACCCTTGCATAAGCATAAATGCATTCATCGGTGATAATGCTGCTCCGGTATTACGCAGTGGTACGGTACGCGCACGCCCGATAAATGCCGCCTCACCAAACGCTTCGGTATACACCACGCCGTGGTAAGAAGGTTCTGGTTGGTTGAAAACAGGAAAGCGGTCTTTGTGCTGTGCCCAAGGGAATTTACCGGAATCCACAATCACGCCACCTAATGTGGTGCCATGCCCACCAACGTATTTAGTGAGAGAGTGAACTACGATATCCGCACCAAATTCGATGGGTTTGCAAAGCACTGGCGTCGCAACGGTGTTATCCACAATCACAGGTACGCCTTGTGCATGAGCAAGCTCCGCCACACGTTCTAAATCGATGATATTGCCCGCAGGGTTCCCAATGCTCTCGCAGTACACCGCTTTGGTATTTTCATCAATTAATTCGGCCAAACTTTCTGGCTTGTCATCTTTAGCAAACTTCACCTGAATACCTTGATTTGGGAGCATGTGCGCAAACAAGGTATAAGTACCGCCATAAAGTTGCGGCGTAGAAACGATGTTATCGCCCGCTTGCGCTAACGTCAGAATCGCATAGTTAATCGCTGCACTCCCCGCACTCACGACCAATCCAGCAATGCCACCTTCTAACGCCGCCATGCGTTTTTCCAGAACATCGTTAGTCGGATTCATGATGCGAGTGTAGATATTCCCCGGCACTTTCAAGTTAAACAGATCAGCGCCGTGCTGCGCGTTATCAAACTCGTACGCGACCGTTTGATAAATCGGTGTCGCGACAGATTTGGTGGTCGGGTCAGTTTCGTAACCAAAATGGATAGATAGCGTTTCGTCTTTCATGTTCTTCCCTGTCTTTCATCACTCAAATAGCGGCAAGCAAAGCACTTACCTTGCTTAAAACTTATATTGCCCAATTTTTCAACAAATAACGTAGGGATGAATCACAGAGATAAAACGCTAATTCAACTGTCCAAGTAACCAGTGACGAAACGTTTCTGTCGCATTCGTACGTGTGTTCATGATCAAGTAATACCCTGCATTGGCAGGAATCGGTTTGAATGGAGAAACCAAACGCTCTGTCGTCAATTCATCCTCAATCAATGCCATTCGAGCCATCGCAATCCCAACGCCAGCTTCGGCTGCAGACATTGCCATATCCGTTCGATTAAAAAAGTGTCCGATATCGGTTTTAAAATCCAACCCCATCGCTGACGCCCAATATAGCCACTCATAGTCACGCGTCGCTTTTTCCCATGGCATCGCATCGTGTAGTAGCGTCGCCTCTTGCCATTGCTTCACTGGCATTGAGTTTTTTTGCTCACCAAACAACGTTTTTAGCCAGCCATGATCCTCAAGGTATTTTGGACTCATCACCGGTAGCAGATGCTCATCCAAAATCAGCTCCGCGTTAGCATTTCTATAAGGATGAAGACCATAGTCAATTGCGACGTCATAGTCTTTTATCTCACTATTTACCAGCGCACCTTCCGCAAAGATTTGTACTTGGATATCCGGATTATCATGATGGAAGCTTTCGAGCTTTGGGACTAACCATTTGAAAGCAAAAGAAGGCGTCAACTTCAAACGAATTTCATTGGTTTGCTTTTCTACTTTGAGCTCATCAAGCAATTTGCTCAGTTCCGAAAAGTGAAACTGCGTCGCTTGGTGTAACTGAGTGCCTTTTACGGTTAAACGAATACCGCGAGAGTGGCGTTCAAATAAAGTAAAACCTAATAACGCTTCCAAATGAATAATTTGTTGGCTTATGGCACCAGTGGTGAGGTGTAAATGTCTTGCAGCACCAGTAAAGCTGCTGTACTCCGCGACTTGGCTAAATAGGCACAAACCACTTATCAGATTACTTTTCATCCTTGAGCCTATAGTTTTTCTAAACGCAGTGTGTAATTTATATCGATTGTTAACAAAAGGTAAAGAAAAGAAACTGAGCACTCTGATAAATGTGTGGAGTGCATCAATGGAAGTCATCGTATTAGGCAGCGGCGTTATCGGCTTAACCTCTGCTTGGTATTTATCTCAAGCAGGCTATCAAGTTACCGTCATTGACCGCCAACCAAGCAGTGCCATGGAAACGAGCTTCGCCAATGCCGGGCAGATTTCATATGGCTATTCTTCGCCTTGGGCTGCGCCTGGTGTTCCTGTTAAAGCCATTAAGTGGTTAATGGAGGAGCATGCTCCACTTAAAATCAAACCCACTCTGAATGCCGACATGATCCGCTGGGCGAGTAAAATGGTCGCGAACTGCACCCTACCTCGCTATCAAGTTAACAAGGCTCGCATGCTTTCGATCGCTAACCACAGCCGTGTTTGCTTAGAACAGTTACGCCAAGAACACGCCATTGAGTATCAAGGACGTCAGTTTGGGACCTTGCAAGTATTCCGAACACATCAACAGCTGCAAGCCATTGAAAAGGACATGCAGCTCCTTGAACAAAGCGGAACCCGATTTAAGCTAATGGACGTCGAACAATGTATTGAACAAGAGCCAGGGCTTGCACTTGTGAAAGACAAACTGGTTGGTGGCTTGCATCTACCTGATGACGAAACGGGCGATTGCCATCAATTTTGCCAACAACTAACGGAGCTTGCTAAGGCACACGGTGTCCGATTTGAATTCGATACTGAAGTAAGCAATTGGGTTACAGTAGGCAAAAAGATCATAGGTGTCCAAACGAACCGAGGACAATTTAAAGCAGACCAATATGTGGTGGCCTCTGGAAGCTACTCTACAGCGCTACTCAAGCAACTCGATATTGATATTCCGGTCTACCCTGTCAAAGGCTATTCACTTACCATCCCGATGGAAGATGAACACTTCTCTCCTCGATCTACTGTGATGGATGAAACCTATAAAGTCGCTATGACTCGATTTGATGACAGAATTCGCGTAGCTGGCACCGCAGAATTAGCAGGGTTTGATGCTTCCCTTCCACAAAAGCGCAAAAACACCATCGAAATGGTCATCCGTGATCTTTTTCCTCGTTGTGGTGACTTCAGCCAAGCTGAGTTTTGGAGCGGCTTTAGGCCAATGACGCCTGATGGCACACCAATTATCGGCGCGACTAAATACGATAACCTTTTTACTAACACCGGACACGGAACTCTGGGCTGGACGATGGCTTGTGGTTCAGGTCAATTGCTAGCAAGCGTAATGAAAGGTGAAAAAGCAAAAGTGATGGATAATGCAGAGCTTAACCTTTGTCGTTACTCCTGAGGACATGACTGAACAAAAAACAGGCAGACACTTACTCCACAAAATGCATAACCACTGGCATTTTTAACTCATCAAAATCGCAGCACATTTAAATGACAATGTGCTGCATAATTAATCATCAGGCAAATCTTCTACCTAAAAGGAGCAAATAAGCAACAAGAACCAAATTTTAACAACTACTCTCCATTCTGTGTTCATCATCACGCTACAAAGGATTTGTAGCTAAAAAAGTTAACAATTGCATTACATAAAGGGTAATGTATTGTGTGAAAAACAACCACAAACACAACTAACAGGGAAAATACTCATGCAGTCATTAGTTGATTTTCTGAATGGAATTATTTGGAGCCCGGTACTGATCTATTTGTGCCTTGGCGCAGGTTTGTTCTATTCAATCATGACGCGTTTTGTACAAATTCGTCACTTCTTTGAGATGTGGCGCTTATTACTTTCAGGGAAGAGTTCAACAAAAGGGATATCATCATTTCAGGCACTTGCCGTTTCACTATCTGGCCGTGTAGGTACAGGTAACATTGCTGGTGTTGCTGCTGCTATCGGTTTCGGTGGCCCAGGTGCCGTATTCTGGATGTGGGTCGTTGCCTTCTTTGGCGCTGCAACCGCATACGCAGAATCAACACTTGCACAAATTTATAAAGAAGAAGACGAAGGCGAGTTCCGTGGTGGCCCTGCTTACTATATTGAGAAAGCAATGGGACAAAAATGGTACGCTTGGATCTTTGCTATCGCGACCATCTTTGCTTGTGGTGTTCTACTTCCTGGCGTTCAATCGAACAGTATCGGTAACGCAGTAGAAGCCGCATTTGGCTCAGGTGACATGATTGAAACCGCTATTGGTACCTTCAGTTTTGCTAAAATTTTCACTGGTACGGTTGTTTGTGTCATTTTGGCTTTCATCATTTTTGGTGGCGTAAAGCGTATCGCGAACTTTACCCAAGTCGTTGTGCCATTTATGGCGTTAGCTTACATCATTACTGCGTTTGTCATCATCCTTCTAAACATTGGTGAGGTTCCACGCATTTTCGGCATGATCATTGGTGACGCGTTCACACCAATGGCAGGCGTTGGTGCAGCAATCGGCTGGGGTGTAAAACGTGGTGTCTACTCCAACGAAGCAGGTCAAGGTACTGGTCCTCACGCAGCAGCAGCAGCGAGTGTTGATCACCCAGCTCAGCAAGGTCTTGTTCAATCTTTCTCTATTTACATCGATACACTACTTGTGTGTTCAGCAACCGCGTTCATGATTCTTATCACTGGCGCGTACAACGTAAATGGTGCGATTGAAGGTACATTCCTGGTTCAAAACCTACCAGCGGATATTGGTGCAAATGGTCCTGTGTTTACACAGATGGCGATCGAAAGCGCACTACCTGGCGTGGGTAAACCATTCATCGCAATCGCTCTATTCTTCTTCGCGTTTACGACCATTCTGGCTTACTACTACATTGCAGAAACGAACATTGCTTACATTCGTCGTACGTTCAAAGTAAATGGACTGATGTTTATTCTGAAAGTCATCATTATTTCATCCGTGTTCTACGGAACCGTGAAAACCGCCAACTTAGCATGGGCGATGGGTGATGTAGGCGTAGGACTGATGGCGTGGCTAAACATCATCGGTATTTTGATCATCTTCTTTATGTCGAAGCCTGCACTCAAAGCACTGAACGACTACGAAGAGCAACAAAAACGTGGTGTGACCGATTTTACATTTAACCCTGTTGCACTGGGCATTAAAGGCGCAGATTACTGGGAAGATAAGTACCGACGTAAAACGGGTAAAGCACCAACGGCAGACAGCAATAGCGCAGAAACTGTTGAGCAACCATCAACATAGCGTTATCACATAAATAAGAAAAAGCAGTGGTCCGATTGAGGACATAAAAAAGGGGGATTAACCAATGGTTAATCCCCCTTTCTTCATTATGAGTAGCAGCTTAGGCGATAACCGCTTCAACTTTACGAGCGATTTTTGCTTTACCTACAGGTAACACTTCACGACCAAATTCGTTGTTCAGTACTTGTGCCATTGCGAAGTAAATTGCACTTGCGCCACAGAAGATACCCTCGAAGCCAGCGATAGCACCGATCACTTCGCTACCAGTGAAATCACGAGCAGCAAGCAAGAAGAACAGGATAGTTAGAGAGCCAAATACCACTTGCTTCGCTGTTGGGTAACATAGAGAACCAATGAACATGAAACCAGTGAAGATGCCCCAAAGCGCTAGGTACCAACCCATAAAGCTTGCAGGGCTTGCAGGAAGACCCATGTGAGGCATTACGATTAGACCAACCAATGTTAGCCAAAATAGACCGTAAGAAGTAAACGCAGTTGTGCCGAATGTATCACCGCGTTTAAAGCACATGATGCCAACGATTACTTGGCTAAGGCCACCGTAAAAGATGCCCATCGCTAGAATCATAGAGTCAATTGGGAAAAATCCTGCATTATGAATATTGAGCAGAATAGTGGTCATACCGAAACCCATAAGACCTAGCGGTGCTGGGTTAGCCAGTTTTGTCGACATGTACAAATACCTTTTTTCAAAAATGTTGATAAAAAATGCGCGCGAATTTTAATGGGCTCCAGAACAAAAGAGAAAAGCTGTTATTGAAAACTTAGATTCCATAAATAAACCACTACATATATAAAAAAAGACCCTGCAAAAAAGCAGAGTCTTTATAGATGGTTAGGTTGTTTTTTACTCGATCACTGACAAGAAATCTCGTCCCAGAACCAGTTGCTTTGCGTTGGGCTTTCCCACACTCCTGGGCCATTTTTCGCAACAAAACATTTGTTTTGGTACGTCACTTTATCGCCGTTAGCGACTTGCGTTACACCCGGCTCCCACTGAATAAAATTGCCTGTCACTGGTGGTTCTGGCTCGGTTACTGGCGGCTCTGGCTCAGTCACCGGTGGTTCAGGTTCCGTTGTAGGCGGCTCCGTAGGAGTGCCTGAAACCAGCTTCCAAGGGTCTCCTTTCGTTGGCTCATTACCTTGTGACCACCATTTCGCTTCGTAAACAGCACCTTGGTAAGAAACTTGATCACCCGTGTTATATACTTTGCCAGAATCCCAAGCTGCCACACCACCTACAGGCGGATCGACCGGATCCACTGGGTCTAACTTGTCAACTACACGAACTTCTGGCCAACCCGCATGAGATTGGTAGAAGTTAGTTACACATTTCTCATAGTCACCCGCAACTAGCGCAGAGTAAGCCGTTTGGAAACCAACAAGTTCACATTCAAAAGAGTGGCCTCCCGGACGATCTGAGTAGTATTTCCAGTTCCCATCCAAGTTGGTGTACAACACGTCTGTCGCACCATTCAGATTTAAGCTGCCGTAAGGCGTCTGCTGCCAACAGGTATTGGTCTCATCGGCTTCAATTGGAATTTGATAATGAGCGGCAAGTCCTTCCCAATAGCGAATACGGTTAACAGGTTGACCTTTATCTTTGTTTTGCTCTCCACACTCAATACCACCATTGATCACGTTGATGGTGGTACCAAAGCCGTAACCAATGCCAGCATCAAGCTCACGCTGTGAAGGCACCCAAGTACGGTCAATCACATGTAGCATTGCAGGTTTCGGTGCTTGTGGGGTTAGGAAGAACCAGATAGCCGATGCTAAGTTCAGCCACGAATCCGCAACCAAGCCTGGATTTTTCAGCAATACAGATGCATCGCCATCAAACATCACTTCAGAGAACGCGCCATAGTTAAAATGGTAAGAAAGCTGCTTTGCACCACGTCCAAAGTAACCTTGTCCAGACTCACATGGCCAGCGTTTGTTTTGCCAGTCATTTTGACCACAACCTGTTGTGTAACCTTCTTGCCCTTCAGACCATCCCATTTCTCGCACATGAACCAAAGCTTGCTGCCACTCTTCCAACCCTAGCGGATTATCCGATACGTTATCAATCGAAATATGGCCACCGGTTTCTTGTGCAAAGTGAGCAAACGCTGTCATGATCGATTTTTTACAAATTGCATCCGAATCACGACCGTCTGTGTACTCACCACAGAATGCAGGGAACTTACCAATTGCACGTAGGAAACGCGTGTAAGTGTATTCAGGTGCCGCCATTTGAGTCAGGAAGTCCCACTCACTTTCGGGGAATACACGCTCTACACGCTTCACGTTTTCTGGGTTGGTTGTCGCCCCTGGAACAATCGCTTCAACTACTGAGTTCGGGCGTGTCTCTAATGCTTGTGACCAAATGGCATACATAGGATCAGAAGTTTTGCTTTGCTCTACGGCTTGAACGTCACCACGAGCAATAACATAACCATTCGGATTTTGCGGATCGGGCTGAATATTCATACTCGCATTCACTTGTGCTGCTAAGACACAACTCAATGCAAGAGGAAGATGTTTGAGTGCAAACATGTCTAGTCTCCGGATTTCAACAATACAATATACGAGGAATAACTAGACATATAGTGGATCATATATACGAAACACCGAGCCAAGTACGTTGATTCTGCGAGACAAAATGAATAAATAGGTCCTCACACACATTTTGTCACAAGAAAAATGTTACCTTGACTCAAAAGAAAAGCGGAGACCCTGTGAGCCTCCGCTTTGTGATGTTTCTCTCTTTATTGTTCTGCCGAAACCACCTCTAGCTTCGCGGTTGACTTTTGTTTAGACAGCACAAAATAAACCACACACTGAGAAATAATTGCGGCAAGCACAATCACTGGTGAGGCGTTGATTCCAGCTAAAAGAAAACACCCCAATGCGATCATTCCATTGAGTAATGCGTAAGGTAATTGTGTACGGAAGTGCTCATACTGTTCACACCCCGCTCCTGTCGACGACAAAATCGTAGTTTCAGAGATGGGAGAACAGTGATCGCCAAACAAGCCACCAGATAATACCGCACCAATACAAACCAACAGTGGTGCATCAATCGCGACGGCAGTTGGGATCACTAATGGCATCATGATGGCAAACGTCCCCCAAGATGATCCCGTAGCGAACGAGATAATACCGGCCAGTAAAAACGCAACCGCTGGCAATAACCAGTAAGGGAAACCGGCTTGAGCTTGTTCAGCAATGTATGCAGCTGCACCTAATTCTTTCCCAACCGAGCTAAGCGCCCAAGCCAATACCAGAATCACCGCCACTGACATCATGTTTGACATCCCTTTCAGATAAACCTGAATACCATCCGAAAGCTTTCTTACGCCATAAAACGCCATCAGCGCAATTAAAGTGAAGGCCGCAAAGAAATATGCAGAAGAAAGTGCAGCCCTAAACGTTGATCCTGCCACTTTTTGAAATGGAAAACCGTGTGGCACGAGGATGGTACATAGAACCACCAGCATAACGAGCAAAGGTGCCCATACAAAACTAGATTTTGCATTTTTATGCGTAAACACATTCATGGACTCCTGCACTTTCCCAAAGTCGGAGCCCTGCTCTGCTAGTTGTTCAGCCTTCGCCATCGGTCCGAAATCTAATTTGAAGAAAGAGACAATCGGCACAATCGCGATCGCAAGAAAGGCGTAAAACTGATACGGGATCGCACCAATGAAAGCATCCCAATCACTCATACTGACATTCAGGGCAGTAAACTCTTTTTGAATCAATCCCATGATGTAAACGCCCCATCCGATAAAAGGGATCAAGATTGCGACGGGAGAGGAAGTAGAGTCGATAATAAAAGCTAATTTTTGGCGTGATACTTTTAACTTATCAAATAAAGGGCGAAAAACAGGGCCAACAATCAGTGGTGTACCAAGGTCTGAGAAGAAAATAACCACACCACCGAACCATGCGGACAGTTGAGCTTGGCATTTACTCGCCACCCATTGAGTAACCTTTTTAGCAAACGCCACACCACCGCCAGATTTCTCCATCAAGGCAACAAAGCCACCAATAAAGACCAAGAGCAAAATGACGCCCGCATTGTAGCTGTCAGTTAATTGCGGCAGTAGATAGCTTTTCATCAGTGCACTAAACGAGTCTAGTGGCCCTTTTTCGACAAATGTCCCTTCGAGCATAGCGACACCACTCACCATACCCGCGAATAAACCAACAACGACATTTCTTGTGGTCAGCGCGAGGAAAAGAGTAATAAGGATGGGAATGAGAGAGGTAACGTCAGCCTGTTCCATAGCAATACCATTTATGATAATTAAACAATTAAAATGAATATATATTTAATTTAACCGCATGTATATATCTCTCACAAAAAAGTTGAGCCACCTCTTCACAAACTTGAAGTACAAAAAAACCAGCCCGAAGGCTGGTTCTTATAAACTCAACTGTCTAGAGGAAAATTATTCCCACTCGAATATCAATGAGAATAAAATATACCTATATAACAGCTAGTTAGAAATGTGGTCATTATCGATACCATCATCTATACCATGCGCAGAATTTTTTTGATTTTTTGCGGCTCGTCGACGTTTTAGTTCGGCTTTGGCCCAGGCTGAGGATTCTTGCATATCACGACGAAGCTCTTGTATCTCTTCAACACTAAGCCGTCGCGGACCCGAGGTAATTCTATCCATCTTGTGCCTCCAACTTATAGCAGTACACTTTAAATGCATCAAGACATGAGTTACCAGTAAGAAACCTTGGGGATATTTTTAGATTGTTTTTCATACACATCTTGAAAACCATCAATACTGCCCAAAGATTGTACAACGAGGAATAACCTCGTTAAATAAAAGGATCAAATCATGGGTTTGAAACCAGGGCCAAAACCAATAGCCAAGTCGACCGGCAAACCAGATCAACGTAGACGTGACAACAAAAAAACTCCAGGAAACACTCCGGGCTTAAAGCCGAGCAAATCCTCGACCAAGTAACGCCCCAATATCGAGTCAGAGTAAGCGGTACTGACTCTGTTGCTAAAATTTTGCCCCACTATGAGTTTCGCTTAGTTGCAGTCGCTGGAACGACAGCCCAAGTTTGCACTAGCTGTTCTAATCTGAAAGTAGCTACGATTCTTACCAATCAGTTATGTATTTTCAATAAATATGGTTAGGTAATTAGGGCAAAACGCAAGTCTTGCCCCACTACTTTTTTAATGTCGTTGAATCAGCTTTTAGGCATTGCCATCAGCAAGAAACCTGTTAAAACGCGACTTTCCGAACCAATGGATTCGACCGATTTCTCCACTAACTCCCTACAGTGTTCCTTTTTCAGTTTTAGCTTGCCAACTGCAAGTGCGCCCGCGAACTCAAGGGCTGCATAACCAAACGGATACTTGTGTCTAGTAAAAACCTTGTAAAGAAATTCTTTCATCAGTCCACTTAAGTGGTGATCGGACGAATAATCCAACTCTGATGGTAGGCTCGCGCGAAGGATGCAGGCTTGCAAAATATCATCATTAAATCTCAAGAAGTTCTCTGGGGAAATAATTACGGATTGATAGTTTGTTGGCCTTAAACACTTTTCAGGATCTGCGTGTTCTCGTGCTGTTTGTAATACAGCGGCAATGGTTAGCAGCGTAGCACTCTGAGTAATACGGTCAATTCTGTCATCAAACTTGTCATCAAAAAATACGAAACCTTCGGTCAGTTTTAGTGATTCGCCATTAGCATTGGGTAGCAGGCTAGCACTAGCTTGACCAATACAATGAGATAGTGCTTCGTAACATTTCTCTGCATCATCGGGCGTAATTGTGTCCAATGGTGATGTGCTTTCATTATCCGCTTTTGCAGCTAATTGTGCTAACTCGTCCCATGATTTTTGGATGTTATCTGGTCCCAATGGCAATACTTTCCAAACTGAAAAGTTATAAAATCTTGGTGTTGCATTGCGTACGAGGAATTGCTCAAGCTTTTTCCAAGATTCCATGCTTTGGGGTAGACCAACGCCTATTAAAAAGTGTCTTGGAATGGTTTTGCTTTCATATTCCCTAAGGTCTCGACTAATTTGTCTCAATTTTCCACCGTCACCTGAAAATGCCGTGACGACTATAACTCCAGTTGCGTCTTGTAAATCTTCTTTATTTATATTCGGCCATTCCAATAACGATGGAGATTTTCCATTACCGCGACTGTTTTTAATAAAGTCCGAGGCTTTTTGAGCCAAAATTTTAGATGCACCGTCATCACTGAATATCACAGTATCAATAGACGAGGATAGAGACCACTTTAACTCTTCTTCCAACCATTTATTGAACTTGTTACTGGCGTGTAGATTTTCTGGCTTGAGGCTTAGTAATGGATTTTTATTAATTATATCAATGGGTTGATTGATTTGGTTGATGCCTGATATGCAGAAATCTATGAGGATATCCGGAAGGTGTTTAGGCTTGTGGGGGATACCCACGGTCACTTGTTTAGGGGGTTTAGCCTTATATGAGAAATGTTCACCTACTAACTCTATATCAGTTTCATTACCATCAACATTACTTACTCCTTGTAACAATGGTGTTGAAGACAGGTTAATAAGCACATGTGATATGGAAGGTCTTACTTCTACATCAATCAAGGTAACGATTTTGTTTTTGCAGAAGTTTCTATTGACTAGATCTCTAGCCATTCCCCCTGAAGTAGATGCTGAAATCACCACAAGGTAGTCGTCTATGGGTAAATTAAGCTTCTGTAAAAAATCGTAGGAATGGTAGCTTTCGATATTAGCTCTACAACCGGCAGTTAAAGCAGCTTCTTTTACAATAGAGTAAATACCCATGGTATCTATATAGATTGTTTTAATTTTGAGCCAATCTACATTTTCCACTAAGGTTCGTAATCCGTTAGCGACGAATTGTAATTCAGTTTCAGTGGCAGCTATATCTCTCGACTGTATAAACATTTTACTGATGCGGCCAGAGGGGTGTTTGAATGTGTGTCCTGCGGGCGCAATATGCAGAACATTATTGCGCTCAGCAAGCTTACGCAGACCTGTTGAATAAAAATTAGTCACATCCTTTGCCTGAAGTGGCAAAGAGTTGGATGAGCTAGTATAACCTTCATGTATTTTAAAAATGCCATCACTAATATCAATAAAATAAAGGGCTTTGGTGAAGCACACGTTGTTTTTCGACAAACGATCCAAAAAACTGTCTCGTAAATCTTCATTTTTCCAATGTTTAAGGCAGTCATTGATTTTGCCGGAAGGTACGTAAATAACGATGCCATCGGGAAGAGTATCACTATTTTTTAACGCTTTTTCTAAAGCTGGATAAAAGCTAGATGGCTCTTGCCAAGCTCCGTCTCCAAGGTAAGCGCACAGAATGTCAAACTTTTGATCATCAAGATCTTTTTCTGCGTTAAAGCAAAGTACGTTGTCCACTATCTTTCCTTAAGGGAACCAAAATCGATACCACTGTTCCTGAAGTGGACCCAAGACTTTTGTTCGTCCAGTTGTCAAAATTCATTAAATATTGGTTTTGCTGCTGTTTCGCGGCTTCTACAGATTGCTCTTGCGTCCAAAATCCATGCTTGTCTCTGTCAAAGCAATTGAATAAACACTGGTTCCCAGACCGAATTCTTATCAATCCCCCTACTTTACTTAGCTGATTTAAAATCGTAGGGTAGCCGTTGCCTGCGCCACTTTCAGATTTAGTAGAGAAATTTTTTCCAATACACTTTATCAGAGCGTCTTTCTCGGAGGCTACGTCAATGCTTGTTCCAAAGGCCCTTCCTACCAACCCCGGGCCGGTATCAAAAAAGCTCACTTCCATACAACGCAGCGTTTTCTTGGTTCCGTCGACACTCGTTACAACATTGTCGTTCCAATACTTACTTAGTCTTGGATGCCCCATAAAGTCTTTTTTATATGTCTCGCTTGATTGGTCTTTCCATGAAGCAATCATCCCCTCTACATGTTCAATGTAAGGTCTACCGTGCTCGTCTCTAAGGGCATGTTCTTGCGTATTTTTGAAAAGCTCGCAACCAAAAATACCAAAGGCTTCAATTAGGTCGCCCTCTAAATGGTTGAACTCTCGCTGATTAATTTGTTTAAAAATAGCCACCATAGTTTTTGTCATTAGTGAACTATCTCTTACCGCTTGGCTATTTTTGTTTGAAAACAGAGGAGACAAATACTGTCTTTCCGCACCGCTGATACAACATAAGTCGATCGAACGTCCACGAACTATTGCTGCATAGTGCTGATTATCGGATGCAATCATTTTGTCTTTTGCTGGCAAAAGAGCTTTTCGCCTAGAGATAACCTCATTGTTTATGTTAATTGATTTATTTAATCTCACCGACGTCAAGCCCGGTGCGTAACTACACAGCTCTTGCAAAACAATTTCAGTATTAGGTGAGTTCTGCAACACCAAGACTTTTTCAGCAGAATTACGAGCAATAGAGACGAGAGCCTGTAATCTAGCTGCATCTTTTAAGGCTCCGTGTCTTTTTGATATAGCCTCTGAAGAAAGTTTTACCGTCTCACGACGCTCTGCTTTCTTAATGACGTTCTCCATGTCATCTATCGACTCTAAAGGAGACTCTTTCAGTCGTTCCATTTAATTGTTCCAAACAATTTATCTATCCCCATTGTCACCGTATTCCACTTCCCTTTCAGTGAGATAACTCAAAACTCCAGACTTCAAATATTAGTTGTCCAGAACCTTCACAGTGGGCACTGTCTAACAAGAAAGTGCCCCAAAACAATTCAGAGCAAAAGATCTTGCTCAGTTCGAACCTAGTAATTTCCCCTATCAAAAGTTATCCGAAGGAGTTTGGGCACCAGCATTTTTCTGAAATCATCAGGCATCATACAATCTAATCTCTGTTAACTTTCATTAACCTATTGATTACACGTTGATGTGGTATTAAAAAGGTTACATGATAGGAATATGAAAGGCGGCTAAAATCCGCATAGAAAGCGTTATGCAATTTGAGGACTTCGTTTGAAAGTAGGTATAGAGACAGTTCACGAGTTACGTGAAAAATTAAAATTTGAGCGGCAACGAGTTACTCAAAGTTATCACCCTTATGATTTCTTCAACTTTGTGGTCACTGCATGGCACTTGCACCACGACTGGATTAAAAACGATAAACAAAATCGGCCTAACTTGTTTTATAAAAAAGTTAATCAAGCGCCGCCACAAATGAAGGAACTAGTTAATGCTACGCGCGATCTAGCAAATGGTTCGAAACATTTTCGATTGGACAAACCTAGCGATGAAAAAAAGGTTGTTACAGAGGTCCACAAACCAGAAATTAGGGATCATTTTACTTACGTGTTTGGACCTCAGCCTGGAATTTCAGTAGCGAACGCATATTACACTATTGGAGAGTTGGTCGATATTCTCGATGAGTATTTTGAATGGTTGTTTGATGATCTTATTCCAGCTGATAGCTTTCCAGATAAATTGCAAAAAATGCTTATGGCTAGGGTGCTCTAAAAATTTGCATAACAAATTGTTCAAGAGTGATTCGGCACGCGTGGCATTTTTACTATGGGTTGTTTTTAGTGGTCAAGGTGGCATGCGGGATCTTCGGTATTGCGCGCCTCACACCTTAACAAGGCTACATGGTTCATTGGAGGATTAGCAGATTGAAAAGAGATATGGCTTTAATCAGAAGATTACTTCTTTCTATTGAGAAGCATCCTGACCGAATTTCTGGCTTTAATTTTGAAAACTATAAGCCAGAGGACATAAATTATCATGTTGCTTTGTTAATTGATGCCGGATTATTGGAAGTGTCGGTGGACAACAAAGTTTGAAACTCGAACAATAAAGATTAGAACTATGACAATAAAGTACGAAACTTTTCGGTGCCATTTGTCGTAGTTTGCCTTCTTCTCTGAGACGATTTTGCCCCATTGTTTGTTATCACTGAAGTTAATTAACTTCTTTTGGATGAAAGTTTCCCCTACCTTTAGTTATCCGAGCGAGCGTCGTCGTGAGCTTTTTAAAATTATGTGTCATTTTGCAATCTAATATCCATTCCCTCTCATTAACCTATTGATTATAAATCCGCTTTGTAATGTCGATTTGACCTCAATTATATTATGAATCATTATTAATCTTGGCACTTATCTCACTAAATTTAAATAAATTGGTCTACAACGTCGGCTTATGCAGTAGTACTAACCTACACTTTTAGTATTTGTCATGTTGGTTGTACGGAACCTTTATCTAGCGGAAGGAGAAAGTATGTTCTCTGTGAGTAAATCCTCACCACGGATACTTTTAGTTGATGACGACGCAGATCAGATTACTTTACTGCATCAAGTACTTAAAACAATTGGGCAAGTCTTTTTCGAACAAAGAAGCGTTGATGCTCTAAAGCAGGCCATTGCTGTTAAACCCGACATTATACTTCTTGATATTCAAATGCCGGGAATGAATGGTTATGAAGTATTGGCTCTGTTAAAAAATCACAGCGAGACAGCTTTAATTCCTGTAATTTTCATTACTGCCAATGATTCAGTTGAAGAGCAACTTCATTGTTTACGCGACGGAGCTGTGGATTTTATCGCTAAACCGCTACAACCGCCTGTTGTAGCGGCTAGGGTTCGTACACAACTGATGCTTAGAAATCGTGAGCAGCGTTTAGTTGAAGTATTTCGCCACGCTAGAATAACGTTAGACTCTATTGGTGACGCCGTGATAACAACGGACAAAGAATGCCAAGTTACGTATTTAAACCCCGCCGCTGAGCTGCTCATAGGGATGTCGATGTCTGATGCAGAAGGATTAGCGATTGAGGATGTCATGCCTTTAAGGATCGGAAACGACGGCCCCTCTCATATAAATCCACTTAGACTGGCCATTTCTGAAAATAGAGTGGTGGGCATGGCTCTTAATTGTCAAATGCGATGTCAAAATGGCCGCTGGATACCAGTAGAAGATAGTGCCGCCCCTTTACTTTCTGAATATGGGGAAGTAATCGGTGGCGTGATCGTTTTTGATAATATTAGTGAATCGAAGGCGATGGCATTAAAAATGTCTCATACCCTTCAACATGATCAACTTACAAACCTCCCAAATCGTTTTTTATTGATGGAGCACCTTGCGAACGAAATTGAAAAGGCTCAGCGCTTGGAGCGAGAGCTAGGGTTAATAGTGCTCGACATCAATGGGTTCAAACTCATTAATGAAGAGTTTGGGTTCGAATATGGCGATATATTATTAAAGAAAATTGCCCAGTGTTTAAAAAGTCAAGTACACAATGACGGGATGGTCAGTCGGCACAATGCTGACGAGTTTATGATTCTGGTTCCCGAACTCTGTAATCCCACGGAGTTATCAAATTTTGCTTTGTCCATTAAGGAAACTGTCCAACAGTTTGCAAAACGACATCCGGAATTAAATAATTTCTCAATCAGTATGGGTTTGAGCGTATTTCCTGAAGATGCCACTGATGCACAGTCGTTAATATTACATTCAGACGCGGCCTTACATCGAGCAAAAGTCGACGCGATTCATGATGGAGTTTGTTTCTATTCTGAAGAGATGGAATCTCACAATATTGCTCGACGTGAACATTATTCTCAGATTAAACAGGCAATTAACCTCAAACGAGTGGTCGCACTTTATCAACCGATGATTGATGCGAATACCGGGAAAGTCACGGCGGTCGAGGCTTTGATGAGAATTTCCGATGAGAATGGGCGTTTAATTCCACCTGTTGAATTTATCTCTTTAGCGGAAGAAACGAGGCTCATTATTCCTTTGGGAGAGCAAATGATCCATTTGGCTTTAGCTCAGCTCAAACAATGGCAACAAAGTCAGGTTCGTCTACATATGGCATTAAATATATCACCGGTTCAATTTTTAGACCCCCACTTTCTTCCGTTCTTATTGCATGCCATTGAAGAGCACGGCGTTCATCCCTCTCAGATAGAGCTTGAAGTGACAGAAAGCCTGATGCTTGATAATTTGCAACATGTCTCTCGTGATATGGAACAGCTCAGACAACTGGGCATCACCATATCCATAGATGATTTTGGTACGGGATATTCGTGCTTAAGTTACCTGAAATCGCTACCAGTGGATGTACTTAAAATTGACCGCTCTTTTGTAAATCAACTGACCGAAGACAATCCTGATGAGTCTTTAGTCAGAACGATTGCTCAATTAGCCAAAGACACGGGACTAAAATGTGTCGCTGAAGGCGTTGAAAATTCCTTTCAAGTTGCGCGGTTACGTGCTTTTGGTGTGGCATCACTTCAAGGTTACCATTTTTCTCGTCCTGTACGTTATACAGACATTAAACTGGAATACTCCTTATGAAGGTATCGTTGCCAAAAGCTGTCACTTCGGTTTTAGCTTGGCTTCCCTTGTTGGCTGGTTCATTGCTGACGGCGTTGGTCTCTGTCTTACTGCATGTTCAGGATCAGGAAGAAGATAAAGCTCATATAAAGCTTCTGGCGACACAAGCCGAGTCGTTGATTCAAGAGCGTTTTGGTTTTTACGAATATGGACTGAGGGCCGCTCGTGGGGCCATTGTTACCACTGGCCCAGAATTTATTACTCGAAAGCAATTTGAAAATTACATTGGTACTCGTGATATACCGCATGAGTTTCCTGGATCGCTCGGTTTTGGCTTTATACGAAAGGTTTCGGTTGAACAGGAGGCACGTTTTATACAAAAAGCTCGACGTGATGGCATGCCGCACTTTTCTATCCGTTTTTTGACGTCGCATAATGAGGACCGGTTTGTTATCGAATACATCTATCCGATTGAACCTAACAAGCAGGCAGTTGGATTGGATATCGGCTCTGAAACGAATCGCCGAAGGGCTGCGCTGGCTTCAGCAAGAGAGAATAGACCGTACCTCACAGAGCCGATTACGTTAGTTCAAGCCGATAAAAAGGCCCGCCGTGGCGTTCTGATTATGCTGCCTATTTTTCCAAGTGATCTCCACTTATCTTCACCACAGGAAAGAGAGGATAATGTTATTGGTTGGTCTTATGCCCCTTTAATTGTTGATGATGTGCTCGAGGGCTTACCTAAAGTTTTCGAACAGGCGCAAATTCAACTGCGTAACCAAAGAGAGCCAACGCCTTTTTATACCAGCGCTCATGATGCTGTTCAGCTTCATACAGAAGATAAATTGGAGCGTGTCATTGATGTGATGGGGCAGAAGTGGATGTTAGAGCTTACCCCCAATGACAAAGCATACTTATCCCATCGCTGGGATATAGCTTGGGTTTTGACCATCGGTATCGGAATGACGTTTCTTCTGGTGTTGGGTGTCAATCTACTCATTACCCACTCAGAGCACGAATTTGGAGAAAACGATGAAGGCTACCAGCGGGCTCAACGGTTTTTATTGTTTGCTCAAAGCCCTATTGTAAAAAAAACATGGCCGCCTGCGATTGCGACGCTGTTCGTTCTATTTCTATTAATGAGCTGGTTGCTGCTAAAAGGGCAAAAAACAGAGATTGCCAATCAGCTCACTCGCACAAACCAAGACGCTCTTATGTATATAAGTTCTGTGGCAGAGCGATACGAGCGTGACACGCTGTTTTTAGCCAATACTCCCCCCATTAAAGCCATGCTACAAATGCAAAATGCGAAGGCTGATAATGTGGAAGGTGCTTTAGATGAACAATGGTTAGAGCGTCTGGAAGATATTTTTAAAGCGTATATGTTGACGTCAGACGAGGTATATCAAGTACGACTCCTTACTGAAAAAGGCCGTTGGAAGGAGCAGGTTAAGCTACAACGCGAAGGGGCGACTCTGCTCCCCTTTGATGGATTATCTTTGCAGGAGAAAAGCTCCGAGCCATATATCTTGCAAACGATGAGTGTTGAGACAAATCAAGTGTATTTGTCCGATATTAATCTCAACAGAGAGTTCGGCTTTATTGAAAACCCCCACAAACCAGTTTGGCGATTTTCAACACCTTTGTATTTTGAGGATGGCACACCGTTTGGTTTAATTATTATTAACGTCAATGCGGCAGAAGTATTAAACAATCTCACGCAAGACAACATAGCGGGTATCGATACTTACATAACCAATAGAGATAATGAGTACATAGCCCATCCGGATGACAGTAAGCCATTTTCGTTTGAATATGGTGGCTCGGCTCAATGGCATTCTGAATTTAGTTCAGACACATCGTCACTCCTAGCGATATCTGGAGTCCATGAATATGAAAGCACTAGTGGTGTCATTTGGGCGGTGAAATCTCAGTTTCAATTGGGTGACGCTTCAGAGTCAAGATACTTAACCATTTATAACACAAGAAGTCATCTTCCCTTTATCATTGGTTTCTCCTGGCAGTTACTCACGTTGTTGCTTACGATATTGTTTTTAGCGACCGTAGCTATCAGTATTCAATACTGGCTTTGGTTAAGCGCTTTGACTGAACAAAAAGAAAGATGGAATCATCAGTTACGGCAGCAACAAACCAAAGAACTGTCAAGATTTAAAGCCCTAATAGAGTCTTCACCTGAAGCGACACTGATAGTTGATCAGTTGGGCATTATCAAAATGGTCAATGCGGAAGCTGAGAAAGTGTTCGATGTACCAAGAAACCAACTCGAACATCACTCCGTGGATAAACTCATTCCGCCAGAATTAAGAGAAGCGCATCGTACATATTTATTGAGCTATATGCGTAACCCTAAACATCGTCGAATGGCACCTTCGCAAAATCTTGTTGCATTGAAAGGTAATGGCGAAGAGTTTCCTGTAGAAATTAGTTTGAGTGCCGTTTCTATGGAAGATGAGTTGTTGGTCTCCGTTTCTTTGCGAGATATCACCGAAAGGCTGAAAGCTGAACAGAAACTCACGAAAGCGTTGCGTGACGCTGAAAATGCAACCCGAGCGAAAAGCGCATTCTTAGCCAACACCAGTCACGAAATTCGAACACCACTTAACGCTATTATTGGACTAACGCATTTAATGTCCAATGAGACACTGACAAATTCACAACGTGTATTGATAGATAAAATCAGCCTTTCAGGAAAATCTTTGCTTGGAATAGTGAACGATGTGCTGGATTTATCAAAAATTGAAGCGAATGAGATGTCGTTGGAGTTATTACCAATTGAACTTCCAAACTTTGTGGATGAAGTCAGCAGCGTATTTATCATTCAAGCAGAGCAGAAAAAGCTCGATTTTTCGTTAACTTTGTCTCCTGATTTGCCGAGCTGGGTTGAAGGCGATGCCATGCGATTGAAGCAAATCCTCGTCAATTTACTGGGGAATGCGCTCAAATTTACTGACATGGGTCAGATTGGTTTACATGTCGAACCCATTTCTGCGTCAGCCCCAGAGGAGGCGCCTAAAACCACAATTCGTTTTTCTGTCAGTGACACGGGTGTCGGCATTTCAGAGCAACGTTTATCGCAACTTTTTAAACCTTTTTCTCAGGCAGATGTGAGTACAACAAGACGCTTTGGTGGAACTGGCTTGGGGTTATCAATAGTTAATCAGCTTGTCGCGTTAATGGGCGGAGAAATTGCCGTTAACAGTGTCGAGGGAGAAGGCTCTGTCTTTTGGGTCGATATTCCTTTTCCTGTCCTTTCAGCAGAAAGCATAGAAATTGCGCAATCGCAGAATCAACAAATGCTCTATCTCATCGTTGCCGAAGATGACGAGGAGGACGCCAAGCACATCATGTCTTTGACACGCGCTCTTGGATGGCGAGCAGAATTAGTCACTGATGGCCAAGCGCTGGTTGCACTTTTTATAGCAAGACAAGAGCAAGGACTGCGTTTACCTGATGCATTAATCGTCGATTGGAAAATGCCGATTTTAGATGGTTTAGCGGCGATAGAGTCGTTATCACAACAGTTTAGTAAAGAAAAATTGCCAGCCGTATTAATGGCAACGGCTTATGAAAAAGCACAAATTAAACTTTTAGATTCTAAGCATCTGGTTGACACAATATTGCAGAAACCTGTTTGTGCTTCCACGTTGTTTAACGCCGTCAATGATACGGTCTGTCGTCTAACGGGGAACATCGAGCGGGTGTTAAACGCCACGACGACCGAGAAAATACACGCTAAGTGGTTAACGGATGTGAGAATATTGGTGGTTGACGATAGTGATACGAATTTAGAAGTGGCTACATATCTTCTTACTCGAGCAGGGGCGGACGTTGAGTGCGCAAGCAGTGGTCATATTGCCATTAGCAAATTAGAAGAGAATCCATCTTACTATGACGCCATTTTAATGGATGTTCAAATGCCCGTAATGGATGGTTTAGAGGCGACGCGTTACATTCGAAAAAACCTACAATTGACGTCCATTCCAATTATTGCATTAACCGCAGGGGCACTCGTTGAAGAGCGTAAACGTGCTCTAGATGCGGGGATGAATGATTTTCTCACAAAACCTATCAACCCAACGCAGCTCATCAGTGTATTACGAACTCAAGTATCTCAATATTTGGGGAAAAATATTGACGTTGAGGAAATTAACCTCCCCTCAAAACCGCAAGATGATTGGCCATCTATCGATGGGCTAGATATCTCGCAGGCAAAAGCGCTTTTAATGAACAATAAGGAACTGTTCTTTAATACTCTTGAGCATCTTTTAGAAGATAATGAGAATCTCATGCTGGATGATTCTTTCGATACGTCTATTCTGGATAATCCAGAAACGAGACTTCGTCTCGCTTCTCAAGTCCACAAATTGCGCAGCTCCGCTGGCATGGTTGGTGCTCAGCACCTTCATACTCTGGCATCCTCTGCGGAAAATATTTTGCGAGAGCCAGATTCACAAGCGGAAGTGGCTGTTCATGAGTTGTCGTCGGAGCTTAAGAAGTTGAAGGTTAACGTTAAAGATGCAATGGTAGTATGGAAAACGAGTACGGAGATGCCTATCGACCCTGCGGCGTCTAATGAGGTGGTTTCTTTAGACTTAGCCAATCAGTTATTGAAAATGTTCGATGAGCAAGACTTAAACGCGTTAACTTTAGTCGAAGAGCAAAAAGAATACTTACTCAATCTGCTGGGTAAAGATACGTTGAGCTTGTTGCTAGAGGCGACCAAACGTTTGAATTTCAAGCAAGCAAGTGAGGTTTTAATGCCTTTTGTTGTTCGTGCAAGGGGAAATAATGAGTCATCGAATGAATGAAAGCAATCCTGAGATACTTATCGTTGATGACGATAGTTCAGTTGTGATTACTTTACATCAAGTGTTGCAAGATTTTGGTCGGATTCGATTTGCAGCAACGGGGGCACAAGCACTCGATATGATTAAAGAGAATCGACCAGATTTAATCCTATTGGATGTCGAACTTCCCGATACCAATGGTATTGAATTGTGCCTGATGTTAAAAGAAAACACGCTGACATCCGATATCCCAGTCCTCTTTATCACCAGCAATATTGAAACCGGGTTTGAAGAAAAAGTTTTCGATGCAGGCGCCTCTGATTATATTGTTAAACCATTAAAGCCGCGGGTCGTTGCGGCGAGGGTTCAGACGCACCTGGCTTACCATAAAGCGTTGATTAAGTTAAGTAAGCTTGCCCATACCGACAGTTTATCGGGATTAGCGAATAGGTTGGCATTCGATGAACAGTTGGACATCGAGTTTAGGCGTGCCCGCAGGCAACGCGAACCTCTAACGATTGTCATGATTGATATTGATGAGTTTAAAAAATATAACGACCACTTTGGGCATGTGGCAGGTGATGATTGTATAAGACTCATTGGTCGAGAGTTAAATACAATAACGAAGCGTCCGGCCGATGTCGTAGCCCGCTATGGTGGTGAGGAGTTTGCATTGTTGTTACCAAACACAGAGCAAAATGGAGCACATACGCTTATCAACCATCTAATGACAGCCATCACTGATTTATCCATCCAACACGCACCACAGGCTATTTATCCCATTGTTACTGTGTCGATTGGTTTCACCACACTAGAACCGTTGTCTTGCAATATGGATTCATTTTCAGCCACAGATATTGTCGAGATAGCAGATCAAGCACTTTATCAATCAAAGGATGAAGGTCGTAATCGAGTTACTTACGGGAAAATTAACGTCTAATCAAGAGTTCGAAATGATGTGGTTTGGACCCTGACCGCAAAACACATGTCAAGAGTCATTTGCCATACTAGAAGTAATGTACCGTCTCCCCTTCGGAGGGGTAACCCTAACGCATTTTTGTCCAAAAGCGAGTTTCAAACTTTGTTGTCACACTTTCGTTGGATAGCCACATTGATTGAGTCTAAGTGTCGATCTTTATTGTCAGTATTGGGTTCTTTTAGCCACGATAGTAACGCACTTCGGAAATAGAAAAGTTTCAAACTTTAATGTCCTCCGACAGGAAGGTGATTACGTTAGAAGTCACTCCTCCTCATCGATGGCTCCTGCAAGGTTTGTTATAACTAGTATGACTTGGGCTGGGCATGAATTTTTAGATAACTTGCGCCAAGAAGATGTATGGAATGTTATCAAAACTAAGTTCAAGGACGATAGTGTGGCAACTGTTATAGCAGTTGCAAAAGATTTGGCTGCGAATTTTGCTAAGAAAAAGCTTAAAGGTCTTATGGATGAAAATGAACCATAACAAACGCTTTAAGACGGATTCGCAACGCGTGGCATTTGTAGTTTACGGTAAGTGTAGTGATTTAGGTGGCGTGCAGAAAGAGCGGTTTCAAGAGCAAAATTACAAGCTCGATCTTCAGCTAAGAAAATTGAAACCACCTCTATGAATCACACACATAAGCCTAACGTTTAAGGTTTCAAGATACTTTTTCTAATCCACATCTCGCGCGTTAGAACCCATACTCTAACGTGCTTTTGTCCAAAAACGAGTTACAGCTTCACCATAATCGGTTTGATGTATGTGAAAATGCGAGCCGGTGCACCATCACCGGCCCGACTGCTTTCTAACTACTTGCGTCGGCCAAACGGCCAGCGTCTCATGTTGTCGATTTGATCAACCGTTTTCGTCACGTCCTTGTAGGCACGCCCGGCCAGCTTGTTTTGGAATACTTCCATTTTATCGGCAATGGTTGTCATCTTAGGGCTGTGTCCAGTGCT
The DNA here is from genome assembly GCF_033337405.1 of Vibrio sp. YT-16. Taxonomy (NCBI): domain Bacteria; kingdom Pseudomonadati; phylum Pseudomonadota; class Gammaproteobacteria; order Vibrionales; family Vibrionaceae; genus Vibrio; species Vibrio sp. YT-16. The sequence goes on along the minus strand of NZ_JAWOQQ010000013.1, from coordinate 6,633 downwards.
GTGTAGCCACTGTCCTAAAAAATAGAAGGCCAGCATCACAATGAACATCACTGCGAAGAAACCAAATACCTCCGCAAGGTTTTGAGGTGGAAAGTTAAACTCCATAATCAGTAATCCTTATCTAGTTCGGCCGAACGGCCTTTATTGACAAAGCTAGCAACCTCTTCATTGCGTTCCTGGGCATACGAAACGTAGTCCTCAACGTCGAAGGTGTGCTTTTCCGGGTCACGCTCTTGCCACTCAGCGTGTGCTTGGCGAGCTTCTTCCTGGTCATCACTGGATAGGTCATCAAAGCCGCTGGTTTGACTCGTCCAGCCAGTAACGACACCGCCTAAGTTGTCGTTGTCAAATGCAGGAGAAGCGCCGTCAGTCACCCTCCTTATCATCTTCCTCGTCCCCTTTCATGTTGTTTCGTACTGAGCTGGCTAAACGACCTCCAGCGGTTTGGCTTATACGCTCCCCGGCCATATCTCCCACTCCCTTAATCAAATTAGCGCCAGTATCCGCTGCAACGCGGCCCGCTTTTGCAACACTATCCTTAAAGCCGCCAGAGGATTCGCCATTACTAGAAGATTGGTCGGAAGCTTGGGAGAAGGAGCCAGCCTCGTCAGAGTCACCGCTACCGCTAAATGCACTGCTAAGGCTCGACATAACGTCAGTATTGTTCGCTACGTTCTCACCTGCTTTTGTAAATGCAGCCTGAATAGCAGACGCACCGCCGGCGGTAGCCATTGCTGCACCAGCAGCCATACCACCAGTGGCAACAGTCGCTCCGGCCACCGCCCCAGCACTTATGCTGCCAGCACCCGCCGCCGCGCCACCTCCGGGAACTAGGCTAGCAACCACATTGGGAACAGAGTGAATAAGCATTACGAGAACCAGTGAAACGACAAAGATCACCAGCAGTTCACGCATAGGAGCATCATTGGATAGCTCAGCATAAAAACCGTCCATTATCGACATGGCGATGCCAATGAGCAAAGTCATTGTCATCAACTTCAAAGCGACACCCAATACGCTTTTGAAGTAGTTGATTGCTATATCTGAAGTCCAACGCGAACCACCAAACCCCAGCACGAAAACACCGGCATATATCAATATCCAAGCAGTTACCAAGGCCAACAACACATTAGCCGCCACAACCGCCATACATGCCAAAATTGCTAGCGTGATTAAGAAAAGAGACAAGTTATCTATAGGGCTTGTGATGCTGTAATACTCACCTGCTTTAACAATAATGTCGAAAGCAATGCTGATAGGCTCTGAGGGGGTTAGGTCTCTCGGAAGGCCACCGGCTTGAGCACCGATCGTTCTCAACGAGTCGATGATTGACGTCGCAAAGTCTGGGCCGTTTCTGAGTAACCAGAGGAAAAAACCAAACGTCAGGATAAAGCGCATAAACTCGGCAAAGAACTCCCTTATATCCGCTTGTTTAAGGATCAAAGTACCGCCAGTCCAAACAAGAGATATAGTACCCAGCGTCCAAAACAGCCACACGGCATGGTTTGTAATTACCGTGCTCCAAGTAGCACTAGCGGTCATGAAGCGCACGGCTACCTCATCCAAGACACCATTAGGCTCAATGGCCGCCGACGCAGTTTGCGAGGTCAGTAACACAGCTAGTAGCATCACAAGTCGAATGAATATCTTGCTCATAATTAGAACCCCTTATTCTTGGAGCGTTCCGTGCGTTCGCCCATATCCCAAAGACAGTTCCCTTCTTCCCTCAGATCTTTCGTCAGGTTCGGGTTATTACAGTTGATCGTTGTAGGCTTTGGCCCTCCATCCTCACCACACCCTACCAGAACGAAAGATGCCAACACGCTGACGATAAAAACTCGAATGATATTCTGCATGATTAGAACCCCCTATTTTTTGAACGGTCGGTAGGCTCTCCCATATCAAATAACCTTTCACGGGACGCTTGATATTGAGCTTCGCGGTCGGCTTCCGCCTGCATTCGAGAACCAACAGCATTCTGCTGAGCAATTAACAAACTACGGATTTGAAGGAGTTGGTTGACCTGGTTACTAGCGAGCTGGTTGGCATAGCCAATAGCAGCTAACTGACCATCTGCTCCCTGAGCTGCTGACTGTAATCGGTGCAGCTGACGAGCGTCAGCCTGCAAGTTTTTATGCTGTAGCTTCAAGCCTTCAAAGAGAGCATCGTTGGCTGTTTTCTGGGATTCGGACGCCAAGCGACGGTTTTCTTCCATCTTCGCTTGTTCTGCAGGCGTACAACCTCCAGATCCATTGAAGCAAGGTGAACTGCGGTAGTAGGCCACATCCTGGAATTTGCTTAGGTAAGCATCAAGGCTACCAAGCTGGTTTTGATAATAAGCAAGCGTATTGGTGGCATGAGTTAAATCATCAATCGTCGATTGTGCCTGGTCCCAAATATAAGCCACTGGGGCCATAGTGTTTTGCAACTGGTTTTCATACTGCTGCAACTGAGTTTGGTACTGTTGGATCTGTTTGGCTGTTTGAGTGACAGACTCCATTGCTGACATAATATTTTGTGTCAGGTTCGTTCCATCAACAACCGGAATCCCAGCTACTACCGGTATGGGAGAGATAAATGCTAATGAAATAGCGGCCGTAGTTATTTTAGCCGCTAAAATACGTACGTTGTTCATAATTGAGTGCCCTTAGTATTGTCGTGACTAAGTTGCACCCACCAACCTGTATCGGCCCAAAATCTATAGATATGAGCCTTTACCCCTACTGAAAATCAGCGGTGAATGTGGACCTCTACAAAGATAGGTTGTCACTTTCTATCCTGGCGTCCGACCTGCGCGACACCTTAAAAACGCGCGGCCTCAGATCTTTGAAACATAGGTGTCATTCCCCTTAAAGCTGGTTAGGAGTTCCAAGGGTTAAAGTCGATAATTAGAGACCTCGTAGAGCAGGATACCGTTGAGCCCGAAGGTGCGAATAAGTAGTGAGTGAAATAGGAACCATCAACTTGTTGGTGGGCCTACTTCACCTATCTTGCCCGCACCTCAGCACTGTTTATCCATGTTTTGCTATCTGTATATTTCTGCAAAGACGATGAATCTTGTCTGTATTTGTATGTATATGTCTGAAATCACATGGGAAAGGCTTGTAATATTATTTCGATTCCAAATATCTCCCGCCCCTCAAATGTCAATAAATGTTGAAACGCCAAGAAGGTGAAACATTAAAACAGCTATTTTTCAATAACTTAAAAATCCACCAATGCCGTTCAAATCCATTCTATTGACAGTTTCAGACATGTATAAATCAGCTTAACAGTTCGGTATTTTATAGACTGTATTATTCCAATTTCGATACTCAAACTGCTCAGTCTTTACCAAATTATCCACTGTATTTTTCTCTTAACTACAGGTTAATTTTTTATATAGGTAAACCTACAGGAAAGTACTATAGGAGGTTCCACAACCATCTGTTATTAAAAAACTTTTTGGCCTTTCTCGGGACAGAACATGCGCACTCCGGGACAAAACATGCGTAAACTGGGACAAAACATGCGCAAAACTCCCCCTTTAAAGCGGGACAAAACATGCGTGGATAACTTTCTAATTTCCCAGACTTACTAACACCTAAAACGATGGTGTATACAGTTCCATTACGCTTCAATATCCCGTTCAATCTGTCGTTTTGTCCGTCGAGGTACTTGAGGAGCACTTGGCTTCAAAAGTAATCCTTTTTCGGTTGGAGTAGCATCTAGTTCTGGCCATGCCTGTTGTACCTTTTTAAGTCCACCATTGAACCGTCGTTTAAAGTCTTTGACATTGGCGTAATTCGCTCCCAATTGCCCCATCAAACCTAACCAAGGAATAATTGTGGCTCGCTTTAAATAACTCACCCGATAAGTCGCCCAACAATATATATCTACGGCCATCGGAGAACGCTTAATCAACCGCAGAACTCTCATATCCAAAGGGACAGGTTTATCTGTAATAAGTTGAAAAAACTTAGGCGATAGTTCCACCCAAGATGCTCCTAATGAATCTTGATCGGATTGCTTTGTACTCCACCAAATATGGGAAATATCAGCGACCCTGGCTCCTGTTTCATCTTCACAAATATATCCACTTTCATCATTTAGTTCTGTATAACTGACACTGATCGTAGTTTTGAACAACCGCCGCATTTGGTCCCTAAAGGGGTCTATTGGCCCATTTTCTCCCCCACTTGAACGCACCCCTAGTTTTTTCATAAAACCTCTTTGAGAATCTCCCAGTTCAAGCCTGCGTGCTTCCTGTTCAGTGATAAAGCCATTGTCCAGTTTTGACTTATTTCTCACTGCTTGTGTACTTACCCAAACCAAGAGATAGCGTGCATAACAACCGAAAGGCAAACCTACAGATGATGGTGCCATCATGTGGATGGTGAAATTACCATTCTTCCGGCTCCACTCATTCGATTTTGGATTGCTGTGCGGCATGGTTGCTTGAATCAGAAGTCGAGCAATAAATCCGAGTTCATTGGCCTCCTGAGCACTGCATTCTTGAATCTCTATGATGGAGTCTACGTAGCTCGATCTCACTTCAACTTTTGTTTTACGGTGCACTACTGGAACATTTTTTTTCTTATTTGATACAAGGAACTCTGTATCCATAAAATCTTCAAACGACATATTGATTACTGACTACCAAAAAAAGCCCGGTCTAGCTGCTTTGAATGCAGACCTGCGTTTTTCTTCTATCCAGTTCTCAACCTCTGAAAGATCCCAAGCCACACTGCGGCTAGTAAGTACTATTCGTCGAGGGAACTCTCCCCGTTGCTCCATGTTGTAAATAGTCCGATCAGACAAAGGAATCATCTTGAGTAGTGTCTTGCGATTAATAAGGGTTTTATGTGCCAGATCCTGCATGTCTTTGCCTCCTCCTAGTTACTGAGACCTGACTATGCCAATATTTTTTAAACTCCGGATTGGACGTTTTGGCAGATTAAGTTGAGCCTTCATTTATTTTCATATTGATAAAGGACCAGCTACCAATAAATGCAACTAGTTGCTAATATGTTCATCACGTAATCATTAGTAACATGGCACTGCAGTACGGGGGACGGGAGTGGCAGATGGAATATGCTGAAATCGAAAAGGAAGCAAGTGATCGCTTAGACGCATACTATATTTCTGTCTGGGAGGATTGTGACGCCTTTGTTGCAGATGGCATACGAGAGTTTAGAGAGCGCTGGGCACACTACACAGTACATTCAAAAAGAAAAGACCCTAGAAGCCATTTAAAGGGGAGTAAAGCTCACCACAAACTAGAAACCGATAAGCGCCCTATTGGAGAGCTCATCTTAGAAGTTATCGACCCTAAGGTGTCAGAGTTCCTTCGATCTCTTCCTATGAGTCATTTTTGCTACTTTCCAAACCCCTACCTGAATATTGATCGTTCACCCTTGCCACGTTCAAAAAACAAGTCGGCTTTGACAGAAAAGGCAGATCGTATTGTATCTATTAAATATGCATCAAAATTAAAAGAAGATACTCCGATAACCAATCTAATTATGATGATGGGGTTCCAAAATGCTCATGACGTGATCAAACAGCGCTTGAGGCACTTTATGAACCTTGAACATCAATATCGGCCTATAGATTTTAAGTTTCAAGGAACTGTAGACAATCTACTCGAGCTTTTATGGCAACTTCACCTTACGCCCACACGATTTCGGCAACATAGCGCAGATACAAAACTCAATGCGCAACGAAAACAAACCTACTGCGAGCTGTGTGGCCAAAGAAATGAACTCGCAGAATATTTCTATAAGTTAGATAACAATATATTAGACCCTGAGGATGAAGTAGAAAGCCACAACGAACAACACCAGGATAATAAGAAAAAAAGGCAACTTAGCCACCGGTATTGCCCTCATCATAAACCGAAGAATAAAGATGGTCGCACTTGGAACTCCGTATATAGGAGTGCTATGAAATCAAAGAGCCAATTTGAGAAAGAATGTCGACGATTACGGCTTCACGTTTTCAAAGTCGAAAAGCTTAAAGATGTTTCAGGAGATGAACTAGTTGATCTTTATTTTTATCACTTCCTCCAGGATAAGTCCTTAACGCAAAAGCAAGCTGACGCATTTTTCCATTATATCAGGGATAATTTCGAGTACCCGATAGAGCTAAAAGGCGAGACAGAAAGGCTCATTAACGAAGCGGCTGTGCGCTTGACTGGAGCTGGTACAACTCTTGGAGCAGATGACGAAGGAGCTTTGCGTAATATAGCCCGAAGAATGGTCGATTCAAGACTTACTGACAATAAGAAAAGAATGCTCGCTCTGAGAAAGCAAGGCCTTAATCAGAAAGAAATTGCTCAAAAGCTAACTAAACTTGGTGGTAAAAAAATAACTCACCAAGCGGTGTCTAAAGCTTTGGGAACAATTCGTGACGAGTTTCTCTTACCCAGCCCCCAAATCTAACAGAATTTTAGCGGCTAAAATTTGATTTAGAAAGACTAAATTCATGGAGATAAATAAAAGTAGAACATAGCTCAAACGGAAACCAAAACTAGTCTTAATATATAACAGCTTCTCTTTTGGATAGTGCATTCATGTGTACTAATTCAGACCTGATCTGACAGTTACCCACTTTTCGACTCGGTGCCTGTCAGATTATATCTGGGCTAGATTC
>NZ_JAWOQQ010000138.1:0-1098 GCF_033337405.1 Vibrio sp. YT-16 | reverse complement strand
TGAGCACCTGAACTCTAATCGTCCATAATTCGACCCCTCTTGTCGCATCTATCCGCCAAGCATTTTTATCCCAATACTTTTTATCTAGAATAACAAGCAAGGAAAAATGCTATGTCGAGTCGCAAACAAGCGAGACTGGAAGCAAAACAGTTTATTGATACTCTCTCGGTACAGCCGTACCCAAACTCAACCAAAGTGTATGTAGAGGGTTCTCGTCCTGACATCCGAGTGCCAATGCGTGAAATTTCTTTGGCTGATAGCCTAATTGGTGGCACCAAAGAGGCTCCAATTTTTGAGCCGAATGAGCCTGTACGTGTTTATGACACCTCTGGCGTATATACCGATCCAGATTACGCTATCGACCTTTACAGTGGCTTACCAAAGCTTAGAGAAGGGTGGATTGAAGAACGCAATGATACTGAAATCCTTGAAGATGTGAGCTCTGTTTACGCAAAAGAGCGTCTTGACGATGAAACCTTAGATGATTTGCGTTATGGCAACTTACCACGTATTCGACGAGCTAAAGCCGGAAAATGCGTCACTCAACTACACTATGCTCGTAAAGGCATTGTTACTCCGGAAATGGAATACATTGCACTGCGTGAGAACATGGGTCGCGCTAAATATCGCGATGACGTGCTGACTCAGCAGCATCCTGGTCAAAGCTTCGGTGCAAATCTACCTAAAGACATTACTGCAGAATTCGTTCGTAAAGAAGTCGCAGAAGGTCGCGCCATCATTCCTTCGAATATCAATCATCCAGAATCTGAACCAATGATTATTGGCCGTAACTTCTTAGTTAAGGTGAATGCCAATATTGGTAACTCATCGGTCACGTCTTCAATCGAAGAAGAAGTGGAGAAACTTGTCTGGGCGACACGCTGGGGTGGCGATACCGTGATGGACCTTTCTACCGGCCGTAACATTCATGAAACTCGCGAATGGATTTTACGCAATAGCCCGGTGCCAATTGGTACGGTTCCTATGTATCAGGCTTTGGAGAAAGTAAATGGCATTGCTGAGAACCTGAATTGGGAAGTCATGCGCGACACGTTAATCGAACAAGCAGAGCAGGGTGTTGATTACTTTACTATCCAT
>NZ_JAWOQQ010000137.1:0-1100 GCF_033337405.1 Vibrio sp. YT-16 | reverse complement strand
CTTTCAAAGTGTTCACACACTTCAATGATCGCATTGAGTGTGCGTGGCGTTGGGCGATTTATCCAATCAGAATTGATTGACCAAACATGATTGTTGCGCAGAGCTGGCAGTTCATTTTTCCATTGAGCCCACATTCCATCATCACTCATAGCATGACGAGAGGTGAAGAGTACTTCAGGTTGACGTGTTATCACTTGCTCGATACTGACTTGAGGATAGGGTGCTGCTGTATTGGCAAATACATTTTCACCACCACAGAAGTTAAATACTTCGCTCGGCCAGTTTTTACCTGCCACAGTAATGATCGGCTTTTCGCTGAGTTGATAAAAATAGCGGACTTTCTCTGTGGTGTTGTATTTCGCTTTGAGAGCAGTTAGCTCCTCTCTAAAGTCCCGCGCTGCTTTTTGACCCTTTGATGGATCATCACTGTATTGACTCAGCTGCTCAATATTATTTGCGATGTCTTCTAAAGTACCCGTGGTTGAGTAGTAGATAGGTACGCCAAATTGTTTTAACTTTTCGAGCTCTTTGGCGGGGTTACCCGCAGGCCAAGCAATGACGAGATCGGGCTGAAGGGCAATGATGCGTTCCAACTTTATGCCTTGGTAATTGGATACTTTCTCCAGTTCGCCAGCTTCCTTCGGATAATCACTCATCTCACTCACAGCGATCAGTTTGTCACCTAAGCCAGCAGCATAAGCTATCTCTGTGGCGTGAGGCGCTAAACTGATCACTCGTTCAACGGGTTCGTTCGCCATCGTAAGAGAGGAGAAGAAAAGGGGGAGGTATAGGCAAATTTTGTTCATCATAATCCTTGATAAATCAGTCCTAGAAGAAAGCTTTGAACCACAATCCAAGCAAAGAAGCGCCAAACTAGCAAAATTTGGATTTGTGCAAGATGAATAGCAGAAGGCACAATGCGTCCACCAATCTTGGTGCGTTCTGCTCTGACGCCTTGGTATAGAGCTGGGCCTCCTAACGAAAGCTGGAACTTATTGCCGATAGTACACAGCAACCAAGCTGGCCCTGGCAAGGGCCAAGATTTCACTTGTTGTTTGAGTCCATTAAGCACTGGGGACATATTGGGGCCAGCAAGCACC
>NZ_JAWOQQ010000136.1:0-1102 GCF_033337405.1 Vibrio sp. YT-16 | reverse complement strand
TTGTTGCAACTGCCCTTCCGATAAGGCATTTTTCCACTGAGTCATCTTTCTTTCCTTACACCAAATGTTCTGGTGATAATTCCGTAATTAATTTGATACTTGAGACCATTTGGTCGAGCTGAAAATGAGGGCGTAAATGTATCACCGAGTAGAAGTGCCCTGGCGTATCGCGTTTCTCTCTAACTTTGATCTTCGCTTCGTTCAATGGGTACTTAGCTCTGAGTTCATCCGAAGCTTCGTCTGAAGCCGTTGTATATTGATGTAACCAAGTCTGAAACTCCCTCTCGAGCGATGCCGCGTCCTGATAGCCACCTATCTTGTCTCGCCCCATAACTTTGACGTAGTGTGCTATACGCGATACACACATCGTGTATTGGAGCATTGAGGTGAGTTTTTCATTAGTCTCAACATGCTTCTCTTCGTACAGTTTTGGCTGATGCAACGAAACATTGGAAGTCATGCCGACCATGTCTGTTTCAGGAACTGGTGAAATCGGAATGAACCCACAATCAGACAGTTCTTGCTCTTTACGCTCAGAGACTTTTAGATTTAAAGGGCATCTATCTCTGTCATTTTTGCCATTAATGCGCGTTTTGTTTCTTGTAGGAGCAACAATAATGCCTTGACTATAATCCCCCTGTTTTATTCCTCGCATGTGAGTAAACCAACCGTGCTCTTGGAATGCTCTAATCGAAACAGCAGCAAAACAGAAGGCTCCACTTCCCCACAATAAATCGTTATTTGAATCGTCAATATTCTCTTGAAATTCAAATTGATCGTTTCGAGAACCATCACTTTTGTAGGGTTGTCGAAAAAGCACGTTAGGAGCGGTTAAGCCAATAAACTTGGTATCATCGTTATCTCGCAACTGTCTCCATTTGACATAATCAATTTGTTCAAATTGTGCCGCAACGTCTCGAGTCGACGAAAGTTCGGCAAATGTGTTCACACCGAATATTTCAGGAGACGCAGACATTACAAATGGACTAAATGCCGCAGCAGCAGGCTGAGATATCTTGCTTAGCACAGAGATATCTCTATCAAAATAATTTGTTCTCGGGTCATAACGTAATTGATAATCACCAACAACCACACCAAAGGG
>NZ_JAWOQQ010000135.1:0-1106 GCF_033337405.1 Vibrio sp. YT-16 | reverse complement strand
CACCTTGCCAGCGAGCGCATCCAAAATCTCACCTAGTATTTGTGTTAACTGGGGCGCGTTTTTCACTTCAGAATCCGTAATGCCATGAATAACGACAGACTCCTCATTAAGCTCTCGGTTCGGATTTACAATCCAATGCGCTGAACCACTGCACTGCACTCGGTCAATCGTAAACGGCACAAGACCAATGGTAAGAATGGCATCCTCTTCTGCATTTAAGCCCGTCGTTTCAAAATCTACCGAGACAAACGGCACCTCTTTTAATGGCGTATTCCCATTCACCATAGGAGTCGAATAGTATCGCTTCAACCGTTGATCTTGCGCTTGCTCTGCCAACTGCTCAAACAATACTGGCCACTCCGGTGTTTGCGAAGTATCGAGCAGCGGTGTACTCGCCTTACTTTTTGCCAACCACATCATTTACTGCTTCTTTGGTAGCGGAACTTAATGAAGTTCTGCGCATTGCTTAGAATTTGGAATGCCGCTTTCAGATTACGACGTTCGAAATCGGACATGTTTTCTGGCTCGATGTTGTTATCCGGCTCGTCGCCATTTTCAATATCCAAGGCTTGGTGACGGATTCGAACCATATAGATAAGCTCCATCGCATCTCGCAAGTCCATTCCGCGCCCTTTTGGCAGGATCCCGGCGTCATTAATGTCGTCTAATCGATCAAACGAGTTTTGCGAACGCGAACCAATCGCCAAGGCATGCACTCGAATCAAATCTGCCAGCGGCGCGGTACCGCGTCGTTTAAGGTTGATCGAATTTCGATGACGCCCATCTTTCTCCATCACGAAATCTTTAAAAAATCCTAACGGCGGGGTTCTTCGAATTGCGTTGTAAGCCATACAAGCCAAAAATCGATTGTTCTTTTTGGCTCGTCTGACGATAAAGCTACTCAGTTGCTCTGCCCATTTCACCCGGCCATGAATCCCTAGCAAATCGAAGAAAATATTACTGTTTAGCAACCTCTCTGGCGTCGGATGATCGATCCAATCGCCAAAGCACTCTTCCCATTGCGATTTGGTTTTTCGCCATTCAGGATTGGTAGCCATAATGTCGCCCGTACAATAGGTATAGCCGCATGCCGCCAATCCATCACA
>NZ_JAWOQQ010000134.1:0-1108 GCF_033337405.1 Vibrio sp. YT-16 | reverse complement strand
CAGCACACTTTTCTTAGGGGGAATTTTTCAAATTTAATCGTAAATTTGGCCTTTGGCAAAAGGTAAGTGATGAATCTATTAACGAGTTGATGAAAGGTCGGGAGGGGTCACATTTCCCCACTGTTTTTCTTACCTCCGCACAGTGGGTTTGCTATAGATTAGCTGTCCAAAACATGGTGTGTTCGGAGGAAATATGTCCATTAATTCTATCGACCATGACGAGATGACCAACATCGCTCACAAGTGGGAATTACCCGAAGAAGAAGAAACCGTTGTGAAGCCAGAGAAAACAGTGAAATCAGCAGAAGCCAGACGTCGCATTGAGGCACTGCGTGAAATCCGCGAAAGCGGGTTAAGCATTGAAGAAGCAAGAGAACTTGGCTTGATTCACTGATTCTCTCAATTCGGTGTACCACTCCATAGGGTAGCCAGCTGGCTGCCCTTTTTATTTGCTAACCCCATCATTTAACCGAAGTTTCTTGCTCGTTTTGTTTGTTCTCCAACCTTATTTTTATTCAGTCTGAAGTCACTTTGCTTGCTTACTATGGTTTGACAAATGGTAGAGGCGTTACTAAAAGATATATCAGTAGGATATGCCTTTTGTTGACTATCCATATCACCTAAGCAGGAGCGCGAATATGGTTGATCAGATCCTTTTCTACGAGCCCGATGAGCCGCACGGCTTCCTCTCCAACTTCTGTCATGCCCCCGTCGAAATATCTTCCCAATCTTGGCCCACCAGCGAACACTACTATCAAGCTCAGAAATTTGTTGATGCCCAACTGCAAACCAAAATTCAGCATGCCCAATCGCCGGATGAAGCGTTCGCGTTAAGCCGTCAGTACGAGCATCTCGTTCGCAGCGATTGGGACAACATGAAGCTCTCAGTTATGGCGTTCATTGTGCGAGAAAAATTCCTCCAAAACCCGAAACTTGCTCAGAAACTGATGCGCACGGGCAATGCTTGCCTTACTGAGCATTCGCACAAGGACGCATTTTGGGGAGATGGGGGAGACGGTAAAGGTTTGAACCACCTAGGAGAAATTCTGATGAACGTACGCGCAGAGCTGCGACATGTCGAGCCTTACAATTTGGTTAAGTTCATCGA
>NZ_JAWOQQ010000133.1:0-1114 GCF_033337405.1 Vibrio sp. YT-16 | reverse complement strand
CATCGATAACTCATCGCAATCGCTCATGACCATTATTGATGACATCCTCGATTTCTCCAAAGTCGAAGCGGGGAAGGTGGAACTCGCCAGCGAGACGTATCATTTTCGCCAGTTATTAGATGATGTGATCAGCTTACACACAGTAAAAGCGCAGCAAAAGAATTTGCAATTGCTCAGTGATATCGACCCTAAGTTGCCCGCTGAAGTACAAGGAGATGAAGGGCGTCTGAAGCAGGTGCTAAATAACTTACTTAGCAACGCGGTCAAATTCACCGAGCGTGGTCATGTCAAATTACTTGTCTCATTGCACGAGCAAAACAACGATATCGCCCAAGTTCGCTTTCGCGTTGTGGACTCGGGGATAGGTATTGCCAAAGAGCACCAGCAAGCGGTGTTTGAACGCTTTCAACAAGCCGATGGCAGTACAACTCGCAAATATGGTGGTACAGGGTTAGGTTTGGCGATTTGTGCCCAACTCGTCCACATCATGGGTGGAGACATCAAGCTAACCAGTGAACTTGGCTTGGGAAGCTGTTTCGATTTCACCATTCCTTTAACAGTGGTGAGCGGTCTTCCAACATATACCGATCCGCTCAATGTGCTCGATTTTCCTCGAACAGAGGCGAATGAGGCAACGAACAAAAATCCAGATACGCCGTGGGTTTTGATTGTCGAAGATACAGAAGTGAATCAGAGGGTTGTTCGCATTATGCTGGAACAGCTAGGGCTTAAAGTTAGTGTCGCGAGCCATGGTGAAGAAGCATTGCAGTTATGCCGCGAGCACGCCTTTGATCTCATCTTTATGGATTGCCAAATGCCAGTGATGGATGGGTTTATCGCGACAGAGCAGATCCGTGACATGAATGAGTGGGGCGCTCACGTGCCGATCATCGCATTAACTGCCAATGTAGTGAAAGAAGATCAGCAGCGTTGCTTTGAAGCGGGCATGAACGAGTTTGTTGCTAAGCCTGTGACGAAGGCGCGATTACAGCAAATCTTTGAACAATATTTGCCAAAAGCCCTCAAAAATATCGCCACACCCAAGTGAGTAACTTGAAATTGATCAAGTTAAGTGCGTTTCTATTCTGTAATTGTAACTCTGTGTGCTATAGTG
>NZ_JAWOQQ010000132.1:0-1119 GCF_033337405.1 Vibrio sp. YT-16 | reverse complement strand
ACTAAAAATTATACGATGGAAAGTCTAAATGTGCCTCAAAAACCGCTAAATTTGGTGTGATCGTAATCATGCTTTAAAGGGCAATTTATGTATGCCATTGAATATCAGCAAGGAATATTGTGCCTGATGAATGGATGTGATTTTATGTTTCACGCCGCCTATTAATTCACCATAAAAGTCACGCTTTGTTTGCCGTGTTCACAGATTTATCATCTGATCTAAGCCTTGCTGTTAACTCGATGTTAACTTAGAACAACACCACAGTGACGTGGAAGTGGGTTAACGGTAAGGATGTACCATGAGTTGGAGAACCATCAGCTTTAGAAAGCGCATGCTGGTCATTATGACGCTCTCGGGCTTGATCGAGTTACTTCTGCTCGTCGCCGCAGGTTTTACCTACCTCAAAGTCAATCAAGAACACGAAATGGGTGAAAAGGCACTCGGTGTTGCCCGTTTCCTCGCAGAGTCTGAAATCGTCATTAAGATGGTGGAAGCTCAGCAACCAGAACCTTATCAAGAGTCCTTTCGCGCGCTCACTAATGCGATTGGTGGGGCCTTAATTGTGATTGGGGATAACCAAGGCATGCGCTTAATTCATCCGGTAGATGAGCGAATTGGTAAGCCTATGAAAGGGGGCGACAACCAACGAGCTCTGGTCGAAGGTCAATCCTATGTGTCTACAGCTCGCGGTTCTTTGGGTTATTCCGTCCGCGGTAAAGCGGCGATATTCGACGCACAAGGTCACATCATTGGTGTGGTGTCGGTGGGGTATTTGCTCGACAGGCTCCAAGATCGCATTGAGCCATTCCTCGCTTTTTTAATTTTGATGGTTGTCGTCGTAGTGGTGGCAAATGCCGTGGTGTCCAATTACGCGTCTCGAAAATTCCAGCGCGCGATTTTAGGCTTCGAACCAGAAGAGATCGGCCGTCTGTATGGTGAACTGGAAGTCACCATGAGTACTATCAAAGAAGGTGTACTCAGCATTGACGCACAAGGTGTGCTTCGTTCCATCAACCGCAGTGCTTGCCAGATTCTCGGCATTGATAGAGATAATGCGCTCAACAAACCGCTTACGGATACATTACGCGACAGCGACTTATATACCGTTCTTGAAACGGA
>NZ_JAWOQQ010000131.1:0-1119 GCF_033337405.1 Vibrio sp. YT-16 | reverse complement strand
AGGAACAGACCCAACCGACAAAGGTTTCTACCGGATCCAGCTATACAAAGATCCATTCAGTGGAGCCTCTTAATATGTTGTATTTGAAATTCAAAACTCAAATGAGAAGAGGTCGGCACCAAGAAGGGCTTGCGATTATTGAATTTATTCTCGCATTGCCAGTGTTGTTGATGCTTACGGTTCTGGTTATCGATGTCTGTCGTGCTTTTATTCAGTACACCGAGGTCAATAAAGCGCTGCAAAATGGCGCTCGCTATGCGGTGGTGGACACGTACGGCACGTTGGATTTTGAAGGTATTGCCGATGAAACCAAAATCAAAAACGTGGTGGTATACGGCTCACCAACCGCATCGACCACTCCAGTAATCGACTATATTGGCGTGGATGACATTGTGATTACTCAACCAACCGACACAAATAAAGTGGTCACATTGTCAGCAACTTACAATTACGTGCCAATCTTTTCGACCTTACCTTTTTCGAGCACTTCTTTGCAATTTAGCATTGGAGCGACCACGTCTATGAGGACAGGTCCATGAAACGATTAATAGCGAAACAGAAAGGGGTAACTCAAATTGAGTTCTCGTTGATAGCGCTGGCGGTGATATTGGTGCTGTTTTTGATCATGGAGTTTGCGGTGTACTTTTTTTCCGTGCAAATGGTCAATGAGGTCACCAGAAGAGCTGCAAGGCTTGCGACCGTGTGTTACATCGCCGATAGGGATGACATTCCGAGCTTGCCGTCGGTGTCTAACCTTTACCCATCAGGGTTCACCGCCAGTAATTTGCAGATTGATTATCTTGATGAAGCTGGTGCAAGCGTCGATGTTTCTGGATTTTTATCCACACCACCTGCGTCGAGTGACGTGTTAAACGCGCAATTTGCACAAATCAAATACGTTAGAGCAAGGGCGGTTAATTATACTTTTCAGTTTTTTGTTTTAGCTGCTTTAATTAATGCAGTAGGGAGTACTCCAGCTTTTGAAACCATATTGCCTGCCGAGAGTTTAGGAATACTAAGGCCTGAAGGTGCCAATGTTATTACGGATTGCTAATGGAGTAGCTTTATGTTGAAACCAGTAAAAATAAATGACGAAACATATAAAAGTTTAAAAACAAA
>NZ_JAWOQQ010000130.1:0-1126 GCF_033337405.1 Vibrio sp. YT-16 | reverse complement strand
TCAATCGTGTTCATCAGTCCGACTTCAAGAGTGTAATATCGTACCACACGAATACGACTATCCATTTTCAGTAGAGACAAAACTGAACGCTCTGGCAGCGCCGGACCAACAATGCCATTCTAATTCGGAGTCGGTGGTTAACTTCCTAAAACAAAGGGCATTACCACCAAATTGGTCGCGATGGTTAAGCGATTATCTCTCTGGTTCTTTTTCTAGCCAGATACCCGAACCGTTTAGCTATCACGTAACCGACAGGGAGTGAAAATGATCAACTTCGAATTGCTCAATCAATACATGGACAATGACGTAGACATCATCATTGCTGTCTTTTCAACGTACTTGGAGGATTACTCTGATGCGACAGAACAACTAAATAAAATGTTCGTTCAACAAAATTGGCCAGAGCTGTATCTGATGGCACACAGCTTGAAAGGCATTCTAGAAGGCTTTGGAGAAGATATCGCAGTTGTTGCGCTGGAGAAGATAGAAACAAATACAAGAAACAATACTGCACCAGAATGCGAAGATATAACTATAGTTAATAACGAGCGGGTGACAATGAAAAAGCAGAGTTTCGCTGACTTAGAAAACTTAAAATAAAACAGCTTAAGGCTTAGAACGGGGAAATTATGAACATGGACAACAACCATTTCAAGGAGTTGATTGAGTCGCTCAAGGACTTAACTCCTACTCAAAAACGATATTTGATCAGCAGAACCAAGATGTCCTTGGACGACGAGAGCGGGATGCTAAATCCGCAAGACTTGTTGACCAGAGAAGAACTAGAAGCGCTTCTGTCATCGGCTTCCACCACCGATCACAAATAAAGAAAGCTAATTCGTCATGGACGAAAACTAAGAACCAGGTAAAGTGACAGAACTTTGCTTGGTTGTTAGACGCCCCTCTCTTTTAATCAATACAAACGTATTTTTTCGACCACTTCGCAATACCTGAAAACTGTCAACTAGATTACTTATTAACATTAATCCTCTCCCTGACGACATCCAGCTGTCTTCATCAAACAAGCTTGGTGCTTTTATTTCTTTATTCGTGTGCTCTTGGAAAACCGATTTTTTAATAGGACGACCGTAATCAGAAATACGCATTTCGATCTGAGTAGACTTAG
>NZ_JAWOQQ010000129.1:0-1126 GCF_033337405.1 Vibrio sp. YT-16 | reverse complement strand
TGACAAAGTTCGGCGAAGTTGATTTAATCTTCCAACAAGATGAAACTATCGTCTTTGTTGAAGTCAAATATCGTAAGAACGATCATTTTGGCTCAGCGGCAGAAATGGTCACAAACGCTAAAATGCGCAAACTGATCAAAACAGCACAAGTTTGGCTCAGCCAACAACGCACAATGAACACCATAGATTATCGGTTCGATGTCATCGCCATTCATGACAGTGGTCGCGACATCAACTGGATACAAAATGCAATATCTGAAGGATAAGCGATGCTAGACAGCATTAAAGACAGCTTTACAGAAAGTATTCAAATTCAAATCGCAGCCGCAGAAGCTCTGCCTGATGCGATCACGCACGCCGCTCAAGCCATGGTTTCGAGCTTGCTGAATGGCAACAAGATTCTTTGCTGCGGCAACGGTGGCAGCGCCTCAAATGCACAACAGTTTGTTTCTTGTCTTTTAAATCGCTTTGAGACCGAACGCCCTAGCCTTCCCGCTATGGCGCTGACTGCGGACAACACCACGCTAACGGCAGTTGCAAACGACTACCACTATCAAGAGATTTTCTCTAAGCAAGTTCGTGCATTTGGCCAACCAGGCGATATTCTTCTGGCTCTTTCTACCAGTGGCAACAGCAAAAACATCATCAAAGCGATGGAAGCGGCCGTAACTCGCGACATGACTATTATCGCCCTAACAGGTAAAGATGGTGGTGAGATGGCAGGATTACTGGGCGAAAACGATGTAGAAATTCGTATTCCATCCCATCGCACGGCTCGCATTCACGAAGTGCATATGGTCACTCTTCACTGCTTATGCGATTTGATTGACCAAGTACTTTTCCCTGCTCACGAAGAATAACAGATTTGAGAATCAGCATTATGATACGTAGCCTTATCATTTTATGTACCATCTTAAGCTTGAGCGGATGTGCGGGACTGTTCATTGCTGGAGCTGCCACCACGGCAAATATTGTGACAGATACTCGCACCACGAAGCAGATCTGGCAAGACAACAATATTGAATTTGAAGTCGCAGCGATCGGTAATAAAGAACCATTTAAAGGGCATGTACGAGTTGTTGCGAGCTCGTACAATGGTACGGTTGTTTTAATGGGCCAAGCTCCA
>NZ_JAWOQQ010000012.1:0-144762 GCF_033337405.1 Vibrio sp. YT-16 | reverse complement strand
CGCCTTACTGGATCTATGCGGTTACAGTTTTGCACCGCGATACGCGCAGTTCAGTAGTGTCATCAATGATCTGTTTGATGTGACTGAAAGTGAACAAGGCAGCACCATACTGGCGCTAAAGAAGCCTATCAGAACGAATGTTATTACAACGGGATGGCAAGATATCAGGCGTATTGTTCTGTCACTTCAGACAAAGCGGACGACACAAGCAATGCTGGTAAGAAAGTTGTCTGGTTACCCTTCTGGACACCCAATATTACAGGCTCTGACGGAGTATAATCGACTGGTTAAAGCGCAATATTTACTTGACTACATCGACGATGCCAGTTTGCGGCAGTATGTGCAACGTGCCCTGAACCGGGGAGAAGCATGGCACTTCCTTAGACGAGCCATTGCGTCGGTGAATGGTGATCAGTTCCGTGGCAAAAACGAGTCTGAAATCGCTATCTGGAATGAATGCGCAAGATTGCTTGCCAATGCGCTCATCTACTTCAACTCCGCGATACTGAGTCATCTTCTGGGACACTTTGAAGCGACAGGTGATGAAGAAAAAGCGGCTATCACTCGTGCTGTTTCGCCCGTTGCATGGCAAAATATCAACTTAAGCGGGACGTATAACTTCACCAATACCGGAAAATTGCCTGATATTAGTGAAATTACGAAGCCAATCGTGGATGATTAAGCTTGGAAACGAAAGTAACCCACAGCTGGAGGCTATATAATACAAAGCCTGTAGCATTCTATGTTACTTTAGAGGGGAAAATCCCTAGAACCCCTTCTTGGCTCATAGTTATTTCCAAGCTAAAGCTATGGATTTTATGAACGCGTCTGGGCGTAATAAGATGATTACAGGGTTGGAAAAATCAATAGAGTTGTTCAATGAGGTTGAGGACATCCTAAACCCAATCACAATGACTGTCGCAGCAAAGTATGGGTTAACCGAGGAAGTTATTGCAAATATTCAAAAACAGGCTCTGGAAGATGCGAAAACCGACCTTTAACAAACGACTATGGCGTCAATAACTAATTTTTAGCTATGTTCTAATCCTACATGATGCATCTCTTAGCATATCACAACCATCTTGCGAACACATGCAATAATAGCAAGCGTTTAAGGTTTCAAGATGCTTTTTCTAATCTGACAAAAACGTTTTAATACACAGCTCTAAAACATTTTTGTCCAGATACGTGTTCCAGCGGATGGTCAGACAACCAGTATGATACTTTTATAGTCAATTGTTGTGAGATTGAAACATGGTAGTACCAATTGGTATGAATCTTTATTTATGTCAGCGTGACATTTAGAACGGTACTGACAGGCTTACTTGAACATTTAGTATGAAACTTTATTTCTCTCCCAAATCTACGGGGACTTCAAACCATAAATATACACGGTATCCACCACCTAAACTACACCACAAGCCGCTGTTACGACACCAATAACCTTAACTACCTCACTCGCTTTAACTCGAATTAAGCGAGCTTCGCTCGCAAAGAATCAAGCTCCCTTTCGCGTCTTCGACGCTAACGAATAAGGGCTTCGCCCTAAATATTTCTACTCCTTGGTGGCTTCGCCACTGCTAAGACCCCCTGGAAAAAAGTTTGGCGTAGCCAAACATAGATATGGATAGATAAAGATAGAAATAAATCGATATGAATAGTATTTACCAATCTAAGAAGCGGCGAAGCCGCTGGTTCTCCCAGGGGGGAGAATGCTCAAGAGGCGGCGAAGCCGACCTTATAGTTACAGCACGTGCGGATGGAGCGAAGCGGTGGGGGAGAGGCACCAATGAGTACCTTAAAGTGTGGTGGATACCGTGTATAGTTGACTAATTTTTGTTCGATAGTGGTTCAAATGAGGTCCGATTTAGACCTCAATATTTGAAAACGAAGTATTAAGTTAAAGCTGATAATGGCCAAGCAAATGTACTCAATGAGTTGTCTGACTCTTTGATTTTCTCCACAAGGTCATCCGCTCCGACTTCAATACCACATTCATACAGTCCATAAACCTCTTTTACAAAGAAAGGTTCGTCCGAACTAGTGTCCTTTACCATTTTTCGATTAAGGCATTCATTAATAAATGTTCTAGAGACATGTAAGTTCTCAGGATGTTGCCTGTTCCAGGTATCGATCGTATGCATTCTGGAATCTTTGATATGAGCGAGGTGCTGACTAATTTGTCCTCCAATTATCGACACTATGACAGTAATCGAAAACAATATTACTTTTAGACTAAGACGGATCGCAGATTTCATGCAGTATTCCTATTATAGAGGGGGATTTATTCTGATTTGGTGCTTAACGAGGTTGTTTGTGAAAGCTCTATCAAGTTGTAGTTAGGTCATGACATAAAAGGAACACCAGCCTTTTCTAGGTCTTGCCATGTAAGGGGGGCGTTCTTCACTGTACGGGGTGTTTCAAAGTGAACATTTTCGGCTTCTGAAATAAACATTCCTCTATCAGGATTTAAAAGATCCATGATTAAAGTGCCATCGGGATGGACAATAAACTCCAATTGATATCCCTCCGGTACATTTGGCCATTTATAATCCTCAGGAATGATGCCTTTAAGCCTTTGCGAGACAATGGAGACTGTCAAAACTTCATCTTTATCAATTTTTATCATATCAATCATACTCTTCGTTAATATTTGTACCAAAGCTCATATGGAAACTAAGTTGATCAAATTATCAACTAGCTCAGCATGAGGTTTTCCTAACATACGTATTAAAATATATGGTAACATTAGTATTGTTTTTTATACGCGAATGACATCTATTATTCAATGTTTAGTCTAGACTGCCTAAGAATGGTTGAGGAAAAGCTAATGTTTAGAACAAAGTATTTACTGATAGCACTATCTTGTACTGCTTTGATTTGCCTGATTTTCTTTAATAGCGGAGCATACAAAGACAATTTCGAGGTGGTGGCCAAGGTATGTGGTCTACTATCACTAGCTAGCTGGCTAGAACGTACAAAGCAGATATAACAGATAGTCGTCATGTGGCCAAAACCTATACATCCATATCTACTTAAAAAGCATGCGTACAGGTGTGCTCTAGATCCATATCGACACACGTTGATGACACTCCAGAACTATGACGACCTGATAAACCTAGATCTGCAGGTGCTTGATACTCTCTATCAACTAGAACATTTGATAGTCAGTCATTTAGAAAAAATGACAAACCATCATATTAACTCAATTACTAGTGGTAAGTACCTTTTCGGCTTGAAACTAATAGAGGCGGCTATACACAGACTTCCAGTACCGACATTCGAAAATATTGAACTGACATCGCGATCAGATAACGGCGTAAGACAAATCCTCGCGATAAAAGTGTTGTAACTGAGAATATTTGAACTAGGAGACTCAAGATTGGAAAGCGCAGTAACTAAAACAAGATGTACTGCTAAGCGCAATACATCAACGAACATCGAAAGGGCATGCTCTGCTAGTTTAGAAGAATTACTTTCAACCTATAAATTAATTGAAAGTATGGGAAGGTATGATCCTCTCTGGATCTCTTTCGAAAGAAACAGAATTGAACAAATTTGCAAAGTTAAAGAATGGACTAGGGTTGGTTTAAAAGAGCTCAATTGTATTTTGTCTTTGAAAGATATGATTAAGCTCGCCAAGAAAGAACCTAACCTAACACCACTACTTGACAGGTTATCAGGGTGTTATCGCGTTAGAAGTACCAATACTTACATGGTAAGTACCTCAAGCGAACTCGATTTGTTGAAGATTGAATTTACAGCAGCAGCACGATTTACTGTCGCAAGTTGGATGTACATTGCATTTTCTACCCATTTTGAGGACGGAGTTGAGCTAGGTTGGTCAACCATTGATGCAATATTCGAATCTCAATCACTCCCTTCAACACATCCAGACACATGGACAATGGACAATTTCTTATACATCTAGGAGGTAATAATATGATGCATTACAAAGACTCTGTATTTTCACCAGAATGGGGGCAGTTCACCAGAAGAATAGTTATATTGGCATTTTCTCTAACAATTGTAGGTTTAGCTGCATGGCGATTCTCTCAATTAGAGTCTTTTAATCTGCTTTATATAGTAATTCTTCTTCTTGGTATCCTTATCCAGGGGCTATACCCAATTTATGCTGAACGCAAAGAATTGAGACGCAAGCTTTACAGAAGACACTTGAGTACACTTAATATTGATATTCTCGAGAAGTATTTAAATCAAGCTGAAAGCGATATAGAACGAGATTTGATAGAAGACACCATTTCAACAATACGTTATTGATTGGTGATTGAATGGATATCAAATTCGACACTACTGAAATCTATCACGAGAATCGACACCAAAACCTTATGCGTATAGTCAACCAAGACTACAACCGTAAGATTCAGAACTTATGTAGACATTTAGATATGCCTCACTTGGCCAGTTATCTCAGCCACAGATCCAAGCCTCAGAAGAACATCAGTCACAGACTAGCTAGAAACATAGAAACAAAGCTCGGTATGCCTATTGGACAACTTGATGAGGCCATTTCTACCATAAATGTAGACCCAACAATTGATGATAACCTCCCAATTGACAAGCTTGCCAGATCTAGGAATTTAGAGATCCTATTGACCCTTATAGGGAATGGCAATATTAGCAAATTGAACTCAGAGCTAGGTTGTCATTTGAACAATCATTTAGGGCCCAATAAATCCCGTATGCTAGGAAAAAAGTTAGCAACCAGAATTGAAACTAAACTAGGGCTACGCCCTGGCACCATGAGCGTGAAATGTACTTTCAATGATTTTCTACCATATTTAAACAGGGACCAATTGACTAGGCATATCGAGTCTAAACAAGAAGAGTATGATGAACGAATGTCAAAACGTAGAATAATAATTGAACAAAGGAATGATATCGTGAGCCAGATGTTGAAGAAGATAGCCAGCTTTCTGGAAGGCAGTGGTACACATGAAATATTAGAGGATTCTGATATTAGAAAGGTGTATATCCCTGTGCCAAACCACAAAAATGAACTCCCAATATTAGTTAGCTGCGAAACTAAGCCATCAAACAGATTCTTAATTTTATGCTCTAAAGGTATGACAGAGCGACACGATAAACTCACAAACATGATTTTAAGCGATAGGGATAAGTTTGAAACAGATGTCGGTGAAATGGACCATTATCCAAAAATCGCTGTAATAAACGCCTATGACCGAGAGTTGGCGATGCCATCGTTGAATAACCCAGAAATTACATTAATTATTAAAAAGGCTTTGTATCAGCTCAGTAATTTGACAGACGACTATTTGCTAGCAAAGTTTAAGTTAAAAACGGTATATAACGAACTAGTAACCGCACAACTCCAATACGTAAAGTCATTCAGTTCTGTGCAAATCATTAAAACAAAGGAGCTGTTACATCGAGGTTTTTCAATACCCAATATTAAGTTGCGTGGAACAAGGGAACTTAGCCACTCTTTACTAGTACCAGTTAGCAATAGCAAAGATACCTTAAGAGAAGTACGGGAGTTTGCAAAAGGAAGTGGTACTGACTTCGTATTGCCCATCTGTATAAATAATGGCAATGTGGTGTCAGACCAATTTGTGCCTACCAAGACCTGGCTGGCCAGCCACATATAGATACAAGCTTGATCATAACCATATAAAAACAAAAGATAATTGATACATACTTGGTAACATCTTAGTATGTGTCAATATGGTTTTTTTTTACGCAAAGTAGGAAGTATGTTGTTCTTTCTTGAAAAATTGGGGATCAAGGCAGCGATGCACTGTCGGCTCGTGAATGGTAATCAAGAGCATTTATTATGGGGACTGGATTGGAACTCGAAAAGAGCACTACTTGAGTCAAAAAATCGCTGGTTTTGGCTACCTTTACAAAATGTAGAAATATCGAATGTTACAAACATAGTCGATAAACTTTCGGAGTTTTACGCTTCACATGATGAAAAGATATTAGGTGTAAATTGGCTTGAAGGCACACTATTGATATCTAAAGATACTCACTTGGATTGGGTTACCGAAGAAGATCTCGAGCTTCCTTAAATCATAACCTAACTGTTTAAAGAAGGATTAATTTATGGCCACTGTTGCAGCATTACCTTTCCCTCAACTACCTGAGTTTTTTTCATTTTTCGCAACAAACCCCTACGGAATAGTAATTAGTTTACTATTAGGATTGATCATTAGTGGCGTTGTGTTGAGAGGACTAGTTGATCTGTTTAGAGGTCAACAAAAGTAATAGCTCAATTTTGTTTAGTTTTTAGATAATACAATTTAAGACTTATAACCTGATGAGAAGCGGCATGTTAGAAAGAACAATGGAAAGAGAGCTCATCTTTCATGGTACACGAGCTAAGGAGTTTGATAAATTTGAGTTAGGCATGCTAGGTACAGGCGAAGGCTGTAATGATGCTAATGGATTTTACTTCGTTTCTAATCTGAAAGGAGCATGCTATCACGCTGACTATAAAGCGAGGCAGGTAGGTAAACCTACCGTATATGTGTGCGCAATAAAGGAACAAGCTAAAGTAGTAACTATTGGTAAATCCATTTCTATGCACCCCAAATATCTACAGCAACATTGGGATAAATTACCAGTGTGGATATCAACTAAGAGGGGTAAAGAATGGTACTCAGAACTTGCAAAACCACCTGAAAATCGAATACACAATGACCTAATTGATTTGAATGAACGGAAACGTTGTCATATTTTGCGTGAAAACGGTATCGATATCTTAAAGGATTTTGAGAGTGGACAATTTGTAGACGGTGGGTATCATGGCCGTTCTCATTTAGTGTTAAATCCAGACTCTATTGATATAATTGAGACTTTAAATGTAGAAGAAATATATGATGAAATATCTGGGAGACCCAAATTTTACCACCTCCGTAAAGAGCCTTGTATATTTGGTAAATCAAATATTTTAAGCCGACTTTGCGAGTATGACTGAGTATATTTTGACCCGTTTAAATCTTTCAGATATTAAGTTTAACATAGACATTGTTCTAGCATACCCAGGTTAAATATCAAATTGAAAGGGCTGGTGGGTGTTTTATAACCAGCCTTTTTGATGAACAAATAATATTTAAAACTAGATATAACTAGTCATGAAATACAATTATTGTATTTCATGCATTGAATATTCCAAAACAATCCCCACCTTAATACTAATACTAACAATAAAACGGATATAATATGTTCGACTCACTTAAAAGCACCTTTCCCTGGTCTATTATAGCTATCGTTGCTGTATCTGGCTCTGGAGTCGTCGGTGCAAAACTATACAAAGAATATCTCAAAACTACCGGGCCAGCAGTTGTTCAAGGCATTTCCGACAACGAAGCGTACAAAGACTTTGTTGACTGCCTGACGGTGGTAGATTTAGAGCGTTCTAGCTTAATGGAAAAATGCGACAGTTTCTATTTAGAATACCTACCAGCTAAAACAGATCCGAGTTACAAGAAGAAGATCATAGAAGTTCAACAGCTAAAGCCAGAGTGGATTGAACAAACCTACCAGAAATTAACTTGGTTACGATCTGACTATGGACTTCCTGATTATCCACCACTGGAAGACTTATCCAATGGTCAATTGACTTCAGTAAGCAACTGATTTCAAACCTAACAGCACAAGGCAACTTTAAATGTTGCCTTTTTTTTATCTATATTCAAGTAATATTCCCTTACGCAGTCTAGCAGACTATGTAGAACCATGGGTTATTATGTGGGTTTTACTTTAGTAGCTCGCTTTGTTTTCGTTAAGCTAATCTTCGAATAATTCATATAAACTCAACAAACAAATAACACTGTATAAATAGACATGATTATAAAGTGTAGTATAATTTGAGTTATATTACACTTTTTGGCCGTTAAGGTTAGCGTTACAGGTGACAGCGTAACACTTTATTTTTGGAGGTGAACGTGGAGATTACTAAGCAAAATTTACCAATTCCTGCATCCGGATTAGAAAAGATTAAGGCATTAGAACTAGGCAATAACAAAGAAAAAGAAAATCTTTCACGATTTAAAATCCCTTTGCCTGAACTTGACGGTGCAATTGATCCTGATCACCCAAACCTAAAGACAATACTAGATAACATGGCCATATTCGAGGCTACACGTGGTGGTTTTTCGAAGGCAACACAAAAAAACATGTTTTCCGCTGTTCGCTCTTGGATAAGATTTACTGAGTATATTGAATTAGCCTACGCATTTCCTATACATCCAAGAATGTTTTACTACTGGATACTACACCTAAAAAATGAACAGAAAGTGTCTTATGCGACTCTAATGAGCCGAAAGAACCTCATAGCCATATTTTTGAATCAACTAGGATTCGCCAACGTAACTGAAGACAAGCTTATAAAAGACTTTTTCAGGGGTGTAAAAAAGGATATGGCAGAATCTGATTTATCAAAGGTAGAGCAAAAAGTTGCTTCACCATTCAGAGCAAGCGATTTGAACAGACAGATCGAAATAGTTGGGACACTTGAACAAGCTGGGCCAAAGCTTTTCAAAGACCTAGCATACATGACCATTGCATACTCTACTGCTCTTCGAGAAGAAGAGATCTTTACTTTAAAACGTAAAAACGTCATCATTTCTGGTGACACTGTCACTATAGTGAGGACAAAATCTAAGACATCTGCAGCGCCACCCAAAAAGTCTATCATTGGCAGGTATGCAGGGATCGTGAAGAAATATATTGAACTTGTAGAAAAAGGAGTTGAGCTTTACAACCATGTAACCCCTTCAAGTCCAGTCGAAGATCAGGAATATTATATTTTTGGTTGGATTCTGAAAAATGGACAGCTTAAGGACCCATTAAAACCTATGAATGGTGTATCCGTACTTAGATTGTTCCGTAAAGCATATGAACGACAAAGTGTATTTAAAGGTCGTTGTTGGTCAGGGCATTCGGGACGTTGTGGAGCGGTAGTTGATGGGCATGTCGTTCATAAGATGAATGCAGTCGACCTTATGTCTATTGGTGATTGGACAAATATGGGTACTGTTAAAAGATATCTGAGAGCTACCGGTCACCTAGAAGCTTCAAATATCGAACTACAAAAACACTAAATCAAAGCTATCTGACGCAGAATTCGTTCTTGGTCCAAATCTGGAAACGCAGTAGCGAAGTAGTGTTTAGTAGCCACTTCTAATTGGGCCATAAACTTTATCTTTTGGGCGATGTTTCCTGTAAGGCTTATTGTTTTACCGGAGATGATTGTGCTTACATAAATCGAGCTCTCTTTAAATCCTATAGACAATGGCCCAGTTTGTTGTTGGTGAAACTTTAACTTGAAATCAAGGCATTTAAGGTTTTGAAGAAATAGGGAATAAGCTTGAATAAGTTCAGTGTGAGAAAAGGCAACTGAGATTTTGTTGTTCCAATCACTTGAGCGACCGTTATGTTCTGGGCAAATGTCTACAACAATTGAAATTAGGTTGTTAGCTATGTTTCCTAATCGAATCACCGCTGCACAATTTAATGACTTGTTATAGAGATTAATTTGACTATTTGGGTGGAAGTAAGCGTTTGATTTTGTGGCAGAAGGTTGCACTGATTGTGACTTGCCGCCAACTTCAGATAGACGAACGTCCTGCTTTTGTTGATTAAAGGCGTTCAAACAGACATCATTGCTTGGCAAAGTTGTACTTTGTGGGCTTAGGTGTTTATCGTGTACATTAACAATTCGATCTGAGGTTTTTTCTGATACTACATCCTGATGATTCAGATCATCTGTTATGTCAGAAAACTCGTTGTCTGGTTGAAATTCCCATGAATTTACACTCATATCGCCCCCAAAGTAGTACGTTAGTTGTCAAAAAAATGGCAAATACCCTTGTTTATGTATATCTTATATTGATACATAAGCAAGATTTATAAAGACTGGACTGGTTCCTGGTGAAGCAAAGAGGAGTTACCTTTGCCATCAATAGAACCGATGGGCACAAGCTTAAAACAAAAAATATATGAACCCAATCTCTCTAAAGACATTACCAAATTTTACAAGCTATGTGCTTTCTATTTCAGAGTACTTGCTCTTAAATGTTCTTGAAAACGACAAGAAAATCATAAAGAAAATTCAAAGCGGTGATGAGCTACCTCTACCTGAAATTAAAAACTCTTTAGATCAACGATTTGAAGATCTAAAGTTAGAAATATTTGACTATGAAATCCTTAAGTCAATCGCTATGAATTATCCTCATGACCACTACGCTGAAAAAATCGTGTCTTGTAACTATGACTATCATATGACAATGACCTGGTTCAAGAAGGCTATTCTTCAGTCATCTGTTAGACCACTTGCCTTTGCACAGCTTGAGTTAGGCTAAAAAATGGATTTAGAAAAACTCAAAGTGTCAGTTGAAAAGTTCTCAAGTCAGAACTTTCAAAAACAACAAGATATTCTCCAACTACAAAATAGAATGATCGGCACCATTCTACAAATCAGACTAAGTGCAATACCACCAGCTCGAAGAAGTGAATTCGATAATACCAGTTTTACAAATTTGCCAAGTTTGCTAACAAAATGGCAAGTTAATCCAAATGCTGTACAAGATATCAATTTCTTTCTGAATGAATTTGAGACAAAGTTTGGCAGGAGATTTGACCATATTAGCTTGAAGAGTGTTGAGAAAGCTAATGTACTTGAACCTAGTCAACAAACAATAAATCAGAGGCTAGAATCTTGTATAACTGGACCAGTAAATGAAAAGGACGCCATTGGTATCAAACAACAGCGTCCTGATAATGACTTCGACTTTTCTCGCTAGTAGAGCCCTTCCATAAATGCCTCATCATCAAGACATGCTCTTTCAATTTCCAAGAACTCTTCCATTTTACGTAAGTAATAGGACTGCTCTTCGAAAGTGATTTCATCAAACAAAAATTGATATCCGCTCATAGGTGTAGATGAAACTATTTTAGAGAGAAAGTGCTTTGACTGTTTAGTAAAGCCAGGAGAAACAATAAGCGCCGAAACATTGTTGGCTCTAATTGTTAGAAGTTGAGTTTGGCTAATAATTTCATGTTCTGCGTCTAGCCAACCTCGAGCTACCTTTAACTTTTTCTCTAAAAGCCTAGCGCTACGGTCTGAAACATAGCTTTCTTTTGAATTAAGCCTAACGTCACGATGATTAATACCTAACCGTGAAACTAATTCAAGATTAGCCTCACGATTGATTAAATATGCCGCACCACCTTCATTCTGTTTTGTAGCGAATATGTCGGAGAACAGTTCGCTGTAATGATTCTTATCCATAAATACTTTCTTATTTTTGAGAATAGACGCAAATAATCATGTGACTTGTATCTAAACATTAACTGCCGTTATGTCTAATTTTTACCCATGAAGAGTGAAACTTAAATAAATTTTCATCATTTGTTGCATATGTGTGAGCTATATCCCTATTTGTAGGTCGCATTACGCAAATATTTCTACAATTTGTTGAGTAATTAGTCTATTGAACCGATATCACTTCTGAGACTAGCAAATTGAAACTAACATTTGACTCAATAATAAGCCTATGCTAGCAGCTTTTGCTATTGTATTTTAGACAAAAATGGCATAGATTTATGCTATTATTTGCTATTAGACATCTTATTGTGTTCGAACTAATTAAAGAAAAAATATTGGGTTTGGCTTCCATACTCATCACTTCTTTCGCTGCTACATATTATTTGTCCGCGAGTTATACATTCGGTGTTTTCACGAGTGCCTTATTTGGCATCGCATATTTGTACTTTATGCAACGGCAACAACAACAATCGGTTAGAAGAAAGGAAGCACAAGCGAAGATACGTGGGTTTGGTTATACAAACTCAATTTCCTCTCAGATGGAAAGACCCTCTAATGCGAGTAGATCTCAAAGTTCTCCGACTCTGAATGAACAAAACCCATTTAACTTCTCTGAAGAAGAAGTTCAGGCTTTCAAATTATTAGGGCTACCTATTACGTCCCTCAATATTTCTGAAATCAAGAAAGCCTTCCATCAAAAAGTTAGGTATTACCACCCAGACATTAACCAAAACATCAGTACGGATGAATCAATCATCACTGTTTCAAATCTGAATACAGCTAAAACACTTTGCATCAATGCAACGAAGAGGAAACAAAATGAACGTCTTTAAGCTTTCTAGCATAGCATTCGCTTCTACTCTACTTCTTGGGTGCGCAACTAATGAAGTCAAAGATTTAAGGCACTTAGAAAAGAGCCCTGAAGAAAGGGCTTTTGGCGATCTTGAGCCATATGCAGTTGAAATGCTTGACGAGCTCCGATTGTTAGCAAAAACGAGAAGTGCACATGCACAAGCACTTAAAGGCCCTGAGCAGAGAAGGCAGGAGCGCATGCTCTCTACAATGCTGTTACCTGGTTTTGAAAAGGTTGTTGACTGGAATTGTGATTGTGAAGTCGAAACTGCCGTAAAAGGTATTGCTGAGACAGTAGGTTATGGTTCTGATCGAGTATTTACTTATGGCCAAAAACCACCTGGTGGCGTGTTTGTAAGTATTAAACTGAAGGATCAACCAATAAACGACGCAATAAAGATTATTGACTCTGAAAAGGGTGCCCAGGTAGACATCATGGTCGATAACCGACTTAAGACGATTGTCGTTAAATACTTGGAGACAAAAGCGTGAGAACCAATACTGCTATTTGTTTAATTGCTAGTCTATTTTTCAGTGTTACCACTTTGGCAGATGAATCTAAGCGCACCTATTACAGCTTAAGTGAACTAAAAGATGTAAAGGTTAGACAACAACTAGTAAGCGATGGTGAAGAGGCACTCAGAATTGAGTCGATCCGCGAAAGAGCTGAAGAAGTTGGCAGTGCGAATGGTTATATAGCTACGATGGAGCGCTTAACAGATGTAGTGGATAGCAAGTCTCACCTCTTTGACCGCTTGCTACCTTTCGAGCATCTCATTAACGCTTCTGCAAATCTAAGTTCAGGTGAAGCCAAGTACCTTCGTCCAGGTATGGTAGACAAAGTAGAAGCTCATGCCGCGATAACGCGAGACACAAAAGCTACGATTATCAGGACCGATAATCTTGTCTATCGATTGAGAGAACAACCTAAGCCTGTGTTGAGGAAACCGCATTGGTCTGACTATCTCTACGACAAAAATTCACTTACTCCGACCACATTAATTGACGAACTTTTACCTAGAAATTCAGAAGAATTGGAGATCTTCAACTCAGCTCTTGATGAGGGATGGGCCATGGGCTCAGAACAAGCAATTGCTGAGATGAGAACTCGTGTAATTAATGCTTTTATTGACGCAACAGCCATGATCCGTTACGTGAATTTAGTTGAGTCCGGATATATAGAAAAGCCAGATATGATTATTGAAAATGTAGGAATTACGGTACAAGGAGACCAATTAGGTTTAGGCACTCAGTTCATATCTTTGAGTGGTGAGGCAGTTTGGCAGACAAACTCTGATCTCTATTCTTCACCAGTAATAAAAGACCCTAGGGGCTCTGTACGTAGGGATGCTGTTTCTAAAGTAGAAACTGAAGGCCTTACTCACGACCAAATTAAATCCATTCTCGTTGAAGAGTGACACCTACCATGAATGATATTCCATTAATACCTGTTTCAAGCGAAATGACACAAGTAGATATCGAAACTGTCATATGGAAAGCAATTGAGTACGGTGCTTCAGACATTTTAATAGACTGTAACTATCGAATCAGAATCGATGTAAACGGGCAAATCAGGGAAATCACTGATAAACAAATGCAACCTAACGCATGCCGTAATATTCTTGAATATATGCTCGGCACCAAAAAATCGCTGATTAACAATGTTAATGCAGCTACTCCTACGTTTTTTGCATTCGTTACCAAAAACCCCAATGATCAATCTCAGATTAGGAGTTTCCGCATTGCAGCTATTACCTCAAGGTCACTTGAATATGGAAAGACCTATAAGATGGTTGGTAGGTTGAACCCTAAAACACCAAAGGACGCAGAATCTTTGGGT
Source organism: Vibrio sp. YT-16 (assembly GCF_033337405.1). NCBI lineage: Bacteria > Pseudomonadati > Pseudomonadota > Gammaproteobacteria > Vibrionales > Vibrionaceae > Vibrio > Vibrio sp. YT-16. The sequence continues at coordinate 130,756 of NZ_JAWOQQ010000012.1, read as the reverse complement.
ATAGAGCCGGAGCTAGTCAATCTTGTAAAGCATAACCGTAAAGGTATTCTTATGTTTGTGGGAGGGGTAGGCACAGGCAAAACAACTACTATGGCCGGAATTGTAACTTCAGTGCTAAAAACTCCCAGCCTTGGTAAGCATATCTTAGTTTTTGAGGACCCACCTGAAATTAATTATGAGGGAGTAAAGATTGCTCCTGGTAACAGTATTTCAGTTCATGAAGTAGGTTCAGTTGAAACAGACTCCGATGTTCAAAGTTTTAATCAAGGCCTTGAAGCTGCTCTTCGTCTTCGTCCAGATATCATCGTTCAGGGCGAAATACGAAGTAAAGAATCAATCGAAAACGCATTTAACGCTTCTAACACTGGCAACTTCTTGATGGCTACAATACATGCAAACTCTTGCGAGACAGCGATGAGCCGCATCTACAATATGATAGATGGAGAGAATAAGCTGGCTGTATTAGCTGGTTTTATTAGTCAACTCTCTGGCATTGTCGCTCAGATACTAGTTAGAACTCTCGACGGTGAAAGGATTGCTGTTAGAGAAACCCTATATCTAACTGAAGAAATCAGAGAAGAAATGCTGAAGTGTAAATCTGACACAGAGATATCTGTAGTAGTAAGAAGGCACCTAAAGGAACAAGAGCTTACCTTTTCTCAACAAATCGCAAACCTATATCACAACAGTGAAATTGGGCCAGAATATCTCCTTATGGAATCAGAATAATGGAATATAAACCGAAGCTGGATAGAAAAGCGGTACAAAATGCGATGAAAAGACCACTTTTCCTACTTATGGACGGGTCTACTATCGTCCCGGTTTTGACATTGCCAATAATGTTCAGCTGGAACTACCTTAAAGCCATGTGTGTTTTCTATGTATTAATGTCTTTAATCTCTCTTACCAAAAGGACACCATTAGAGTTTTTTATACACCTCCTGTCAAAATACAACCAAGGCAACAACTTGCCATATCGAAAAAACGAAATTTGGAAGCCAGATAACCGATAAGAAATTGTTCTTATTCGTAGGTTACCTTACAGCTTCGTTTGTTGTTTGTTATCCGAAAATGACGTATATTTATCAAAATAATAGGGGTTACTATGATGAAATTAAGATTAATTTTACCTTTACTCGTGATGAGTAGCGCGCAAGCGGGGGTTGTATTTACTGAATACGAGTCAGATACCGCTTATGGTTTAAACGACATCCAATCTAAAGTCGGTTACCAAAATAAATTACCTGCTCACGAAATACTGAATGCTTTAGCACCAGCTGGTTGGCGGGTAAATATTGGACCAGGCATCTCTTCCCACCAATTAGCCTGGGTACCTTCACCTAATTGGCGCAGTGCTGTTGCTAAGATACAGGAACTAAATTCCGGTATTTATATTGTTCTAAATGAACAAGAACGAGTGTTGGCTGCATCCAAAAATCGTGAACACCTTACGTACCTTCAGACACGAACACCAAAACTCTGGACATTAGACCCTAAACTGTCACTCAAAGAGAACTTTGAGGTTTGGAATACAAAGTCCAATATCGACATTATTTGGGGCTCTAAATACGACTTCCCTGTTAAATCACGTTCGGTATTGATTGGTGACCTAACAGGAAGAGACGGAGTCTTAGATAGAGTGCTTAAGGAGACGTTAAAAACAAAAGAACCACTGTGGATTAGTTACAGCCCTGAAATTGGTGCTGCTCATATCCTAAAAGGCGGTTCTACTGAAAAAGGGACTTACCAGTAATGAACAACACATTGAAACTTAAAGCTCTCACACTAACCATTATCGCGCTTGTCAGTGGTTGTAGTACTCCTGGTAAAGATGCCAATAGAGTTGCGACAGCACAGGCAGACGCTGCCACTGAGACGATTCAAAAACACAGACTTAAACCCGGTATAGATCAGAGCGTCTACAGCGAAGACAATAATTACGTTATTCTTGGGGAACCTTTCAAGTTAAAAGAAAGGCAAGACCTTCCAGAGATTTTTCTTACCCCGAGTAAATTCATGTCATATCGCTCTAAACCCCTTAGCGACACGATTGACTATTTGAACAATAAGTATGCCTCGTATGGGGTTTACATTAGCTTTACTAGCGACGCTATCAAGTATCTTAACCAAGACTCTGGAAGTTCCAAAGCAAGCGGTGGTACAAGTGATTCTACTGGTGATGATTTAGACGTTTCGGCACTTTATACAGATACGAACAAAGGGTCACTATTAGATGGCGCAAAAGTGTCTATTTCCCTGAACTTTGAAAAGCACGTTGCTTTAAAGCAAGTGTTGGATGCTATCGCAGCAAAAACCAACCTATGGTGGAAATACCAATCTGATGGTCGTGTATCCTTTTACCGACAAGAAACTAGACACTTTCGGATCGACCAATATGCTGGTAGTACAACTTTAAAATCAAGTATCAATTCGTCTACTAGCGGTGGTCAGCAAGGCGAGGGGACAAGCTCTCAAACTTCGAGTTCTCACTCATATTCATTTGACCGTGACCTAGGGAAACCAATGGACCAACTCCTCAAGGGGATTAAATCCATTGCTTCTGAAGATGCAAAAGTAGAAGTGTTACCTGCACTAAGTATGGTTGCTGTAACTGACACACCTCGAAAGCTGCGAATTGTTGAGAACTTTATTGATGAGTCAAATTCTACTGCTGGAAAGATGATCAGGCTCGATATAGAGCTATGGGAACTGATCACTACAGACGAATCAAATTACGGCATTGAGCAATCTATTAAATACGCTAAGAATGACTTCGAACTTAAAATCGATGGAGTTCCAGTTGGTGATGCAGCTAAGTTAGGTGGTTTAGGGCTGAGTATCGGTGATGGTAGCTTCAAAGGCACTGAAATGGCATTGAAGGCTCTTCAGGGGACTAAATCTCTTTCGCTTAAAAAGTCAATTACGACAACTGTACCAAACAATGATGTTATTCCAGTCCAGTTCGTAAATGAAAAGAAATATGCGGATAAAATCGACCAAAGTGTATCTGGTGATGTTGTAACACAATCTGCAAGCACAGATACAACAACAAACGGTATTGTTTTCTTAGCTTCACCACGTGTTAACTCAGATGGAACAATTGCTGTCCGTATCGTAACTGATGTAAGTACCTTAAATGCAATTGACCCACTAGAAGTTGGTAATACACAACTTCAACTAACAGACAGAACTGTTACTGCCATGGTTAGCGCTAGAAATATCCGTTCAGGCGAAACAATGGTTATGACTGGGTTCGAGCAAGTGATTGACAATGGCCAAAACCAGTCAGTTCTAGGCGATTTGCTATGGATGTTTGGTGGCAATGACTCTAATGCTAAAACACGCTCAGTGATGCTAGTAATTATCACGCCTCATATCGAAAAAGTTTAACCCAATTAGGTCCTTTTATGCAGTCACTAGAAGAACTTGGATTTGATAGGCACTACATCGGTTTAGATTGGTACGAGGTTTCAGAATCCGATAAGACCATCCATATCAAAAATCTGGTTAACAAATACGACGCTACAAATGCAGTAATTGTTGAAGGGTCAACAATTGATGATGCACCAAAATCAACAATCGGTTTCGCTCAAAGCATAACGACAAAATACTACAGCGCGGCGGCAATCGTCGCTCGCGCTATTTGTGTCGATCACCCGAATGCTTTCTTCATACAAAAGCTACCATCCGGTAAATATTGGTATCTTTTGGTAATTGATAAGTGCCCAGCTGGTGGTGAGAATGATTTGGTATTTGAAACGGTGGAAGAAGTTATCCAACAGATCTTCGACCATTATCAAATGTACGATCTTCATCACGTAAAATTACGCTATGTAGTCCCTAATGAGATAACAGAAAATATCTCAGAACTATTTGAAGAGTCACGTTCAGAGTACCAACAGCACTCATATGACGTCATATGTGAAGCTGTACCTAATGAAAAGTTCGCTCAAATTCAAACAATTGAGCAGCTACTCAACACAAACCCCCTATCAAAGATAAAACCATCCCACATCGTATTTGTGGCTCTTGGAATTATATTTTTGATAGGTGTGCAGGTATATAAATCTAACTCCAAGCAAGAGTATGTAATTCCTGACATAGATTCAATGGTGAAGAAAGCATCAAGCAGTACTCTAGCTAAGCAAGCTGAAAACGATTTGAATCATAAAAAAATCGAGAGAATAGACAAGGCAAATGCAACTAAAGAGGAAGCAAAATGGCTTACTCAACGTTTAACCGCATCAGATCCTAAAAAGGTCATTTTGAACCTTAAAGCCTATATTAACTCTCTTCCTGTTGATGTTGGTGGATGGTTCCCAATGACTGTCGATCTCGTTACCAAAGGAATCATTACTAGAGACTCATCAACAGTAGACAAACCAGCAGACCAAGAGTTTTTTCATGAGACGACCGTTTTGTGGAAAAACGGAGGGACAACGGTTGCCAATTTTAGAGACAACATCGAATTCGATGGAACTATCACTTATTCACTCTCTGGAGAAGAGATTACTACGTCTCAAATAGTACCGCTTCCTAAACCAGACCATTATTTTGATGAAAGTGACGCTTTTATCTTCATAAAGGAAACTCACGGCCACTACCTAGACTTACTAACCTTCATTCAGCAACAAGCAGAGAAGACACAAGGAAGACTGTACGGAGCGATTTCAGCAAACCGCAAAACAGAAAGGGAGATCCCTTTTAAAAACGAAACATATTCCACTGAAGTAAGAAACCCACAAATAGATTACACCGTTGTGAATGTACAACTTTCGTTAAGTGGGTTTGGTTGGGCATTTAACTATTTGGACCAACTAGCTAACGATATCGACAAATTTAAAAGCATGATTATACAGAGCATTTCGATAAATCTGGAAACAGAAGAGATCGTTCTTAAGATGCAGTACATACACGAAAGTAGCATTCTTAATCAACAAGACAAAGAGGTTTCATTACGTGAAAATTAATACTATTACCCTATGCATCGCGACCCAATTGTTGAGCTTTACAACTTTTGCAAATGATCAATCCGGGCAGACTTACCAAGACATCCAAAAACAACGAAGCCTCTCTATAGAGGAAAACAAATCACTCTCGCAAAATGAGTTGATACGAGCCCAAAAAGAGCATGCTAATAAGATGTTAATGCTTGACAATCAGTATCAGCAGCTTTTGATAGAAAATAACAAATTACTAAACGGTGGGCCTGAACCGAAAAAAGAGAAGGCATCGGATGAAGAGCGTTTAGCAAAATTCCAGGAGGAGACTAGGACAAAGCGTAGAGCTCAACGAGAAGCTGAAGTTAATGCTCTGCTAAACGAAATGGAAAAACAAATCTTCGTTACAGATATTTATGAGATAGCTGGTCAGTTGAAAGGTGAGTTTTGGCATAAGGGGGCTATCCAAACTTTAAAAGAAGGGGAGAGCTTTGGGGACTGGTATGTAGATTCACTGTCATTTCAAGGCGCTGTAGTCATGCCTTTCGATTATTCAACTCACAAAATGGACAAATCAAGAGCACGACATATCACGGTTAAAACCTCTGACGAAGCAATTGACCGCTTTAAGAAAGCGCAAACATTCCGAGACCGTATTATCGAGCAGAAGATTGGGGAGCTTTCAGAATCAAGTATGTTTGGAGCCCCGGCGCCTACATTAATTAATGACTCTCCCTCTCAAGGTTTAATGTTCAAGTGAGAATTTCATGACTAGTACTAACTTAGCAGAGTATAGACCTGCAACCAGCATTGTAGAATCCAGCGCAAACGAATACGACATTTTGTCAGATTCAATTTCTGGTGATTTAATAAAATACTTTGGTAGTCGTAGTAGCTCTAGTTCACACTTCTTTAACGACTTAACATACGACACTAGAGAACAACTTCCTTGGGCCTTAGGTGGTATCATTGACAAGGACAAAGTGGCACATCCAGCTTATGGTAAAAAATTCCTTATTTCGGATGGCCATATTCAAGGTATGGATGAAGGATACAACTACCTTACCGTCTTAATGACAGAAGACTTTTCAAAGTCAATCACACAAGTTCGAGCGACTATCAGAGATGATTTGGGATATACCGATCATACTCATACAAAAGTCATTAATCTTAAGTGCTCAGAAGACCTAATCCTATTACTTGCTGATGTCATCTTCATGGGCTCTGAAGAAAACCAATCTAAAGATGATGAGGGCAGAAGTTTTAAAGCGATCACTGCGTCTGTTTTAGAATCACACCCTGCAACGTCAGACATTCACTTTGAAGTATCTAATATACCTGGCAACACGTTAGTACGTATACGTGTAGATGGCGATTTAATTGATTTCAAAGAATATACATACGATAGGCTTTACGAGACGGTTGATGTTGCTTACAACATCATCGGTGGGGATGAAGCATCCGGCTCTAGCATCCAAGGTAACAACCTAAGCTGGAAAGAACCTCAATCTGGTAAATTTATCTACACGTATAACAATACTCAAATTGAAATGCGTGTTGAATTTGCACCAAGAGAAACTGAGGGCGGTGGAGATCTAGTATGCAGGATTACCAGTAAAGGGGAGAAATCCTCTATAAGAAAGCTAGATAAAGCTGGATATCACCCAGTTCAAACGCTGTTGATTAAAAAACACTCCAGTAAAAAACAAGGAAATATACTGTTTGCTGGTGTTACAGGTTCTGGTAAGACCCAGTCCATGTATTCAGTTATCGATTACTTACAAGACCTGTACAAATCTACTCGGAAGTTTGTTACTGCCGAAAACCCTATCGAGATGAACTTAGAGGGCGTTTCACAAGTTAACTTAGAAGATAACTCTAGCGCTTCTGATAATGAAATGAACACATTAACCAAGCAGTTTGAACGAATTTCCGAAAGCTTCATGCGACTAGACCCAGATATCATGGGTACAGGAGAAATACGTTGCTACAATTCAGCAAAATTTGCAATTGAATCTGCCCGAACTGGCCATGTATGTTTCTCAACAATACATGCCGCATCTTCTTGTGATGTACCAGGTCGCTTGGACGGTTTCGGAGTAGCTAGATCAGTCTATCAATCATCAAACACCCTAACTGTCATCATTGCTCAGTCTTTAGTACGAACCGTGTGCCCGTCCTGTAGTCGAAGTTATGATGAGCTTCCGAATAACTCTCCATTAGTTTATTCATTAATACAAAGCTTATCTTCCCTAGAGTTACTTGAGTACCTGCCGAACATACGTTTCGCAAAGCAAGGTGGGTGTGAAGAGTGTAATTATTCTGTAGATGGCCGTGTTGGACGAACACCTGTAGCTGAAGTCTTGGCGCCAGATCAAACAATCAGAAACCTATGGGCTAAAAACGAAGATGATTTGGCTAAAGCTCATTGGCTAAACACTGGTGGTTTTACTAAGTTAGAGCACGCAATTTATAAAATGTGCAAAGGGGTATTGGACCCTGAGATGATAGAACGTGAAATCGATCAACTTGTGGTCTCTCGATTAGATCGTGAAGAGCTAAATGTTTCTCTCTACCACCCAGAGGTTTAATTAATGGAAAACGATATTAACCAAAAGTTGCTCAGAATAAAGAGTCAATACCTTAGTGATGACTTCATTGATACCTTAAAGCTAAAGTATACAAACTTTCGTGTGGGCTCAAAGAGAAAGTCTCAACTTCTAGAGAAAATTGCATCACGTTTAGCAGATGGTGATTCAATCGTAAATGTATTGGACTCCCTCTATGAAGCATATAAGTCCCAACAACCAAAATCCCAAGAAACAAAGTTCGTAAAATATCTTGCAGACCGGTACCGATACAGACCAGTTATCTCATACATGCTCGCACCATTCTTTGATAAAACCACTATTGGAGTTGCTTACGCAATCGAGAAGAAAACTGCAGCATACAAAGTAATACGCATATGTGTCAGCCAATTACAAAGAAAACAACAAATGAGAGGTGCTGGCTTTTTAGGAATAGTCGGTCCAATTATAGGTGTTGGTTTGATTATGTTGATTTGTAGTCTTGCACACTTATACATCTATGCTGTGCTGTTTAAGGGGCTTAATATAAAACCAACTCCTATTATGACATTTGCAAGAGAGTTTACAAAAACTGTATACGAGCTAAGCCCATTTATTACAGGCACATTGGTGATATACGGGACCTGGGTAGTTTGGAGTTTACCCAATCAAATTAATCGGAGATTAACTAAATTACCACCTTGGAATGTTGTTGACGCGATTAATTCCGCTATAACCCTACAAACATTCAATGCTCTTTTGAAAGTCGGGATGCCCTCTTCAGAAGCACTAAAGCTTGTTGGTTCCCACTCAACGCCATATGTAAAACATTGGTGCCAAAAAATGCGTCTTAATATGATTGGAGGAAAGAGTGAAGGGCAAGCACTCGCCTGTGATTTCTTTAGTAGAGAACCAAGAATTGAGATTGAGTCGTATGCTACAACCTCTGACTTTACTAATAAACTAGACGATATCACCGAAGAAGTATTTGCTAACACTGAAATGCTAGTAAAAAAGCTTACGACAGGGATCATGCTCGGTTGCATGATGGCAGTTTTAACTGTAAACGCCATAGTTGGCCTTTCTATTTCTTCAATTGGTCAAACCCTTAACTAAGTTTGATAATAAAATTAACAAATTGTGAAAACCATATTCCACTTGATTGATATATGCCAATCATGTATAAAATCCAATAGCTTTCAAAGAGGAAAATAGCTATGTTATTTAAACCAAAAAAACAATATTCAAAGAAACTAAACCGCGTTCATGCAAAACGTAAAGGTGCATTTCTATCTACAGAGCTTCAATTAGTCCTGGCATTCGTGGGCATTATGGTTGTCGGTATTGCTACAACTATGGGGGATTCAGGTGCGGGTAAACTTGTTGACGATGCTGAGTCAGCTCTACTACAAGCATCGGACGAACTACGACGTACAGTGGGTGGCTTTGGTTCATACGCATCTGTTAACAACACTGACTGTTACGACAAAAACATCTGGCCTTCAAGCTGGTTAAGTGCAACCCAAGATGAATTTACCACACCTTTTTCTGATAATGGCTTGACCTGTGGAAGCGTAGACACCGCGACTAACCGTGATGGGATTACAACTACTGGTACAGGTAAATTCTTCACTTTCACTTTCTCAAATGTAGAAACAGATCAGTGTAACCTACTCGTTGGTCGTGTATTCCAAAACTTCGTTGAGATCCAGGTTGAAGGTACGCGAATTGATGGTAATGACACTCTTAAAACACAGTGTGCATCTGGCGATGAAGTAGCAATCACATTCATCAACCGTTAATCATTATTAATAAGAGTGGCCAATATGCTGCCTAGAACCTCAATCAAAAGACAAAGAGGCTTTTTCCTTCAACTTGGCATATTGGCCTCTACTGTCGCTTTAAGTATCATCATGTCCACTTACCTCATGATGAAAAGTGATCAATACGAATCTCAAGTAGACCAACTTCAAGGGCAGCGTATAGCAACGCTGCTTCATGCTATCAAGAATGCCTCAAGACAAAGTGGCTCATTAGCCCAATGGAATCAGCCGGGCCAACCCTTCCAAAACGGTGCTGAGCACATTGGAACAATGTGGTTGAAGCCAAACACCTGTGGTGGTACCCAAACATCTGAGTTCCTATTCTGTGACTTCGAAGATTCCCCTAGAATTGGGGATAACATGCAATACAAAACTGAAGTTACAAATGATGGAACCCAGGTCGAACTCAAATTAACTGTCTCAAATACTGCTGAAACTCGGGGATTTGACTTCTCTGGTGAAAACGGAGTCAAACGTTCATGTACTATAGCCCGAATTGCTGGTGGAGGTTTGGCAAACCTAAATTCAGGCACCTCAATCTCGCAAGTGGATTGCGACTTTGATACAGGTATCATTACTATGGATATCACTTGGGGCACAAGCTTCTCTGATGACCTGAGTATCCATGGTACAAACTCACCGTTAGCTACAATCGACTGGAATGGACAGGATGTCGATAATATGGACCGCCTTGAAGTATCTAGCATTGTGGACCGAGAAAACCCTGTATTTAGACTCGATTTGAATGGAACCAGCAACCTCAACAACCTCAACGTTAATTCCATAGACGCGAACTCCGGTACTATTGACACGTTACGCTCCAATTCTGCAAACTTAACTAGTGTTCGCGGCACTGACCTTGATTACGATAACGCTGACATTGATCGTGCTGATATTAATAGAGCTGACATCAATAACGGCGATATAAATACAGCTAGTATAGGCTCAGCAACAATAGACCAAGCTACAGTACGGAATAGAATCAACCAAACCAACTCATCGCAAATGAATAATTTCGCAGGGGGCTTGGCAATCGGTACTGGTTCAAACATATCAACTCTAGAGAATGGCTCTCTTTATGTCCCTGGAGCCGTTGTTGATTTCAATGACCCCTCAATGTTTTTTGACCCAAATGGCGTTTCTCGAACAAGAGACATTCGTTTGACATCGAGAGGGGGTGTAGCTCTCTCAAACCTAACAAGTAAATATGTTCACCAAGGTTCCGCTACAATAAACGGAGTTGGTGCAATTAAAGGTGTAAATTGTGGTGATGGTGCAGGTTATGCGGCAAATAGAATTGTTGTAGACTGGCAAGATAGTAAGCGTTACCACTCAGCGAACGGTGTAGTCGTATCTGACTATTCATTAAACCGAATCGGTGTTACAAAAAATGCATCTGGCTCACAATTTCTTGTCCGCCTTTACTCGTATAATTTCAAAACTAAACTTTGGGAAACACCTAGAGAAAACCGAGCACTAGCAACTATCTATTGCTATTACCCTTAAATATCTTCCCTTCCAGGGCATACCAAACTATAATATATTATAGACTAAGCTTAAGGTATGCCCTATGAACCTACTTCTTGCTATCTTCTTTGGAATTCTTCGTACTCCGGCTCTACTTTTTTATGTAACTACAGGAGTCGTTCACTACGTAATGGGCAAGCTCGTAAGGACGGTCCTAATCCCTTTATCATACGTAACAGAGAAACTCCTTAAACCCAATCACTATCTAATCGGCCTTGGTGGCCTTTTAATACTATACAAAGGATATGAGTATCTACGTGCTATAGCAGTATCAATTGCTGATACAGAAGTGTTTCTATATATGCCCGTTTGGTTACTAAGTTATCTTGAGTTTAGTGATGTACCATTTGATAGGCTAGGCTTGCCGGGTGCACAAAGACCACTTACAGAATCAATGTTAGATTTCGAGCAGGTATTGTTTGGTAAATTCGATGTAATTGATTTGTACTTGGTCTGGTGGTGGTTCTTTTTAGGGAGTCAACTAGGGCTTTACATCTACTATGCAGTAAACAGGCTTTTGAAGACAATGAACCTCGATTAAGACAATGAAAAAAGAGCCATTATCTGAATTAGTCTGAATGCAATCTGTGAGTTTCTTTATCTCGATGTGACTAGGTCTGACAGGTTGCCCTTAATCGGCTCTGTCCAATAGTTTGCTAGAGATTGAATGACTTTCTAATGTTCTCTATAGCTTGAGTGCTATACATAACCATATTTTCCCCTTGGTCGTTATACAGTTCCAATTTTCTTGATTTTAAAGTGTGGATTAGTTGCCAGCTTTTTATCTAGTCGAGGTGCTAACCACTCTTTAAACGCTTTTTTCCGTTCAGCTTTTCTAACATCTTCCACAGCAAATACTTTGTATTTTGCTTGGTTTTTTGGCTCGCCAAGCCACTTCTTGATAGCTGAATCTGTCCACAATCGATCTGTTTTTAGTCGAGTTACCGTAATCCAGTTTTTCGACCACTCAACAAAACGCTTTCGCTCTTTGATAGCTCGAATCTCTTGTTGGCTTTTAACCCAATTGGGATCGACAGCAAACTGCTTGTGGCCGATAAACCTACCGCGAGGCTTAGGCATCCTTTTCCCCCTACGACTGGTTAGATGGTTCACGGACTTTGAAGCCGTTTGGTCTAGTTAGTGAAACGGCATCACCAACCCTAGATACATTCCATGTTTCAATTAAGTTAACTTGGTCGTTTATAACTCGCACTTTGATGTTTTCATTTTCAGGATCTATTTTGATGCAATTATTGCCTCCAACTGAATGAGAGTACCCAAACAACCAATTTACGGACTCGTTGGGGCACTCTTCGAATCCATGAACATAACCAATTTCACTATCATCAATCTGTAGCTCAGCTACAGGTGAGATGTAGATAGTAATATCAGCCATTTGCTCATTGACCATTTCGTTATAATCATCTACAAGGTCACAAGCACTCAAAAGAGGCAGTGCGATAGCTAATGTTAATATGCTTTTCAATTTCATCATTTCCCCTTAAATTACGTTTCTTGTTTTCAGCTCATCTACGTGGCGTTCTTCACGATAAACACGAGATCATGGCCCTTATACATCAATCAATGCTTTCAACAAATCCCTCTATTAGCTCAGATGTATTCGATTGTGCACCACCAGCGAATCCAGTTGAGCTATTTAATGAAGGTAAGATTTCTTTTATAAGGTTCAATATTGACAGTCGAGTTAAAGTGTAGGAGGTCATATCTTTAACTCTTTTTGCTTCCATCTCCTGGGCGGGATTATTGATCTCCATTTCCTTATTGGCCGTTTTTATTTTCTCTTTTAACAGCCCTAGTTGCTTGATCTTAGAAAACTTTAATTCGTTATTAACAGTAAACCCTAAAGTGGCGTTCCATTCGCAAGATAGTTGAAGTGGGCGCTTTTGCGCTAGTAAATTAGCATTGATTTCATCTGACTCAATATCCTGGTTACTGTATCTCACCTTGTTCGCACCGTTCGCTCTATTCTCAAATGCAATATCACCATTTTTAATTGCCAACGTAGGCGGTAACTCCAGGCTGCTAAGCCAACTAGTAAATACACTCGAAACATCATTATTAACTGTTAGCGGGCTCGCAGGAAATGTTTTGAATGTAAGCTTGAATAAATCAATAATCGCTTCAACTTCTTTGTTTCCACTTGAACCGATAAAAAGAAACTTTAGCTCAGTATTAAACCAAACAATGATATCTTTGAAACGTGTAAGCGATTTCGGTATAAGAAGGTTTTCACACATTTCACGTAAATTCTTGACATCTTGTGAAGAAACCTTGGCATTTACTCCCCATGTCCTGGGGGAATCTTGTGCAAGCTGAATCATTTTCTGCCTGACAGCTTCGTCCAATGTACTAGATGCAACAGACCTAAAGCGCTTTTCTATACGAAAAATGTAATCGTTTTCTAGCTTAATGTAAGGTTTATTTGATTGCAGTAACTCAGCCCAGCCATATTTAGTCTTAATCGCACCAGTCAAAGGCTTCGCTTTCAGTTTCTCAAACATTTCAGAGTGCAGATTTGGGTCCAAGTTGAAGTCTTCAGGTAACTTGTAAATCACAAAGGTTTTAAACATGATTTACCTCGGCTTTATTGGAAAGTGGCAGTAAACGCATAGGATCTTTTTTGATGGCAACTAAAAATGAATACACAGAACCAAAGCGATTGGTGTCATATTGCCAATATAAATGCAGGTAATGAAAATAGATAAAGGAAGTAAATGCACTTAGCAAGGTCAAATACATGGATGTCATTAGGTAACTAAATTGAACCTCCGAGGTTACTATCGTTACAATAATGAATTTGGCAACACTGTTTACAGCGAAGAAGCAAAAAGCCAATACGAAAAATAGCGTTAGCCAAATAGACAGCTGTAGGTTTCTGGCTTTGCCTTCAACCTGTTCATCATTCATGTCGAAACCAGCTTTAACAACCTCATCGAAAGGTACAAGATTGAAGTGTACGGGGGTCTCCATGAACGGAACCATTTTCATATGGGCGGGGACAGCTCTAACAAGTTCCATGTACGTAGTTGGCTTCACTTCGGTACGCTGAATGGTTAAATCATACCGTCCATCTTCCCCTTTTTTTAAAATCAAACGGTTCGCTGATTCAGAGGCTGTCAACTGAGGTAGATGAGGGCTAATTTCAAGCATATCGTTTGCTAGCTGCTCATTAGAATCACTGGGACGCTCCTCGTGTTTTAGAACCAACAAACGATTACTGTCTTTCTTAAAATCAGGAACACTTCCATTAGCCTCTGAAAACACACTCGATTCAAACAAGCTATAACCATGTTTCAGTAGGTACTCTCTATTGACTTCGGTGTATGAGTCTAGATAAGGCAGGGACGTTAAAGGGTCAAAAGATTGCTGATAATCTCTTGCAGACTTTATTTCATTTAGTAGGCCTCCAGGGAGCCTGTATTCATTATGAATACTCTCCAGAGCTCTATCTATAGGGGTTATATGAACCCACTCAGTCCAAAACCTCAGTCTAAACATATTCCATGTCCAATCATTTGGGGTCTTGCTTGTGGCGTTTTTAAAAAAAGTTGAAAGTATCATAGATTACATAGTCCTATTTGCTTGCACTTGGTGGTCGTTCAGACTTTTCACCATTTCCTGTGTTTCCATTTCCGTTATTACCACTGCCATTATTACCATTGCCTTGCTGATCCTGTTGAGGTTGTTGTTTTTGAAGTGAACCATTAAAAGCATCAGACATTTTGTTGAAGGTACCATTCGTTGCTGATAGGTACTGATCAGAATCACCAAATTGACCAATAGCATCTGTAGCAACCCAAGACATTAAATTGTTGGCAAATAAGTTCGGAGCTTTTAGACAATAAACAAGTAAACCAAATAGAACGATTGGATATCCTCCTGTAAGCATCACTAAATCAAAAAGATCCCAAGAGGAGGGTAGGTTAACTCCAATGGACTTCCACCAAACGCTATTAAGGAAAGCTAAGCTGAGGTTACACATTGCAAAACCAAGCATTAATCCAATTACATGAAGAGTCGGCCTCAGGAATATGGCTCCGTAGAGAGCTGCCATTCTTAGACCATGAACAGCCATTAGCCCTTCACCTGCAGCAGAGGCTAATAAAGCACTGCCCAGGGCAATGCCTGCCAGAGCTTCGGCACAAATGATGAAAAAAGCGGTAACAACAAATAGGAATGTAATTATTGGCACCATTGGCAATACATTACCTAGAATAAAAGCACCGATAAGGCTAGATACAACCAGTGGAGCGACTGTTTTAACGAAGAAGGCCAAAGGTATAGCGAATGGAGCTGACAAAGCAGAACTCTCGAGGGCACCTTTGATGACATCTGCGCCTTCAGTTGCCAATACAACGATGTACCAAATGTTCTTAAGCGCTTCACCTAACGTAGATAATAACGCCAAAGCATTTGTAGACCCTGTAACGTCGAATAGAGCTCCATCATAGTCAATGCCGCTCATCCCTGGCGTTTCTATTGCAGATGCCAGATTACCATTATAATTACCAAGGCTTAGAGCTGAGCTTAATATTCCGGAAGCAACAGATACTATTGCAGACTCGTTGCCAGTCGCCGCTGCTTTTGCGTTTTCATTTGTCGAGTGAACGGCCATTAGTGCGGACCAGTTATTCAACTTCTGCGCCTCAGGCCAATCTGATTTTATGTCTCCACTCATTGCAAGTTGTTCAGTTAAGTCCCAAGTGAACTTTGGAAAATTGCTTGCCAGCCAATACGTCTTACATTCGTTTGCTTCATCTATTTCATCATCAAGAGATGAATCGAAAAGGTTTATACTTGGAATCCATGAGAATACAGAACGGCAGAAACTGGTTCTTTCCGGTATATTTGTACTCATTACATTGTCTAATGAAAAACCTACTCCAGATGAAGCTAATTGCATCATTCCATTCATACGGCTAAACGCTAGAGGAGCCATCATCCAGCCCCCTTCTGTTAATTCTTCGACCAGCGAGGATGAGCCTGATATGCTGATATTCGCTTTAGAACTACCGCAACGACTTGCTTCATATTGACCCTGCCAAGACTGAGATAACTCCCCCATATAACCGCGCTCTACAACTTTAGACTTACACATTGCTAAATCAACGTGCGCTTTGAATAGGTTTTCAGCTAACTCTTTAGAGCCTAATTCATTGAGTAAATATTCACGATAATAAGAGTCATCACTTCTTCGCATTGCCGTTACATATTTTGATAAATCTGCGTTCTTCAGCCGCGATAACATACTCGATACAAGCGTGTGTAATTCTGACATGAAAGTGAACGTAGCCTCTGTACCGTAGTAGTTCGAGTAATATGCAAGCTTTTGCTCCACTGATGAGCTAGCAGTAGGTTTACGGGCGAAATCAAACCTGATTGAACCACAGGCTCCTCCACGAAATTCTAAAATAGCGCCAGTATTTTCAGCCCCATTCTTTCCTATAGGCTCATCGACATAATTAAGAGAAGAAGAAGACCCGCTTGAATTAGGGTACATTGAGCTGATTCGTGAAAATGATGGAAATGAGTCGGTTGGGAATATGCTAGATGTCCCATTTGAATTAATCGATTTTAAAGTGAATTTTCTATCATTTGAGCTTTCAAACAACTCAGCACAAGAAAGCATAGAAACCATAGTTTCTCCAACTGAGAACACTTCACCTACATTCGTAGACGCTATTTGCGCTCCAGTATGATTCACATAATCATTTACTCCAGCTTTCCAGAATACATCAGCTGCTCCCGCACCATGGACGATTACATACATCCCAGAAGCTTGTCCTACCGATACAAAGGAACCAGCAGCATGAATCATAGGCGCCAATGACCCCAACGCTATTGCAATTCTTAATGGAACGTATGGTGACATTTTCCCAAAGACATGACCTGTAGCAGCAGCATTCATCATGATGTGACCAGAGTTATATATGACATTTATTGATCCATAGAGTAGGGCTAAGAAATTGAGCCCCCCCAACATGACCATTAAAGGCGTCAATGTCGCTTCTACACTCTGATTACCAAAAAGGTGATGTACCCAACCACCGAATAAAATTGCTAAAAAGTTTGTTGTCGACCCTGTCTGAACATGAGCCTCTATACAAGTAAGAGTAAAATCTGCACAAGTTGCCATAGGGGACCTCAGTTCATGGTTGCAGCTGTGATAGTGTTGCTCAGTGATTGATAGAAGAAATCGATGTACACAAGGAAAATTCCGAACCCCATATGAACAACAATATGACTAAACTTAATTTGTCCTGACATCTGTGGATTGGCTAAGAGAGTTATTCCCATCACACCTCTGAAGTAAGATATAACTCCGTAAATAGACATGACCGCAAAACAAGCTCGTATAGCAATAGAACGAGTTTGCATCCCCGTTCCTACGGTAGAAACATTGACTAGGTTAGTAGCTCGCTGACTTATGTCATCAAACATTGCCGCAGAATAGGGAGTGCTAAAATCTAATCCTGAACCATGCCAAAATAGACTCCCCCAAGCAGCTATTCCTTCTCCAAATTTCCACATAAATGCTGAAGCTATAAAAACTGCCATTATCAATTTAGGTGAGGGAGGACTTCCATACATTTGGCTAACCATGGGGGACGACGTTCTTGTCCTCATGAGGGCAAGCCATAAATAGACACCCTGGACAAATAGATATAAACCCAGCCCCTGAGCTACTAGGATTATTCCATCAACTAAAATGACAAATTCATGCGTCAGAAACCGCTCTAGAACGTCAGTGACCTCTACAGCCATAATTAGTATTTCCTTGCATTTCCAGCTATTTCATTTAGCAGTTGAGTTTGTAAGCCTAAATTGAATTCGCTTGATAACTGGGAATCCAGTATATGACCCAGCAGAGCAAGGACCCTTGCATCAATTTGAGCGTTCATTCTTTGGACTTGTTCCACAGTGGTAAAATTAGCCTTGCAAGCTTGACCAGCTGGTGTGTTTAACCAATCATCCATTTCACGCTGGGTATTTACCATTGCGGCTTTGCGTGAATAACAAGACTTGTCACCACCATTTCCGTAGAGCTTTATTTGCTCAGGAGAGTTATAGAAATCAATATCAGCCTTTATTTGCTCAAGAATAGATTGAATAGGGCGCCCATTTTCATCACGAGGGTTGGTGAGCCCGTTAACTCTAAGAGCTGTATTAAATCCAGCTGTAGTTCTTAGATGACGTTTAAGCCATCGGTTGTAAGCCATCTTTGCATCTGCACCCGAGTTTTCATTGATAACTTGGTTATTCTCACCGCGGGGCATTTTATTTATTTCACCGGAGCTAAAAAGTACTTTAAGCATGGTGTCAGTGCGCTCTTTCTCATCAGTTGATTTGGAGTAGCCACCTTCACCCATGCCGGGTAAAACACCTTTTATATTTAATAAATCGAGTTCAACAGTATCTCCATGCGTAACGCCCTCTAAAAGTGATACAGACTCATCTGCTAATGATTGCAGCCCTGTTTCACATCTATCTCCTTCACAATCAATTTCATCTGAAAGCTGCACAGCAAAATCAAGGCTATTTGTCTGGGCTTCGCAATAAAAGTCATCTGTAGCTTCATAAAGTGCAGACACCGCTGCTATGCCATCACACATCAATGGTGAGGGTTCCATCTTTGCTTGAAGCTCAAGGTTAGAAGTTTCCGAAACACTGTTAGAAATGGCCTGTGTTGATGCGAGTTCGCGCATCGTATCTTGAGATGCTTTCCATTCCTCCATTAGTTCTGTCATTGTCATTTCAGAAATCTTTAAACCCTTTTCTTCAGCCCATAACATCGCATCTTGAGCACTTTGGCTGATTATCTGACCTAAGCCTGTTGGGTCTGTACAGATTACGGCGTTTGCTGTCCCTGGCAATAAGACCGCCAGGGATAAACTTAATAACGTTTTCTTAAACATTAGCGTGCTCTCTATAAATCAAACCCACCAATATCAAATGATAGGTCTTGAGTTGGTTGAGACGGTGAGTTTCCATCATTTGATGGTTTGGATGGAGTTGCTTCGTTGAATAGTTCGGAGAAGTCGAGTTCAGGCACTTGTGTATGTTCAATAGAATGACCAGTCTTCAACGCCCTATCCGTATTCAATGCGTATTCTGAAACACCAATTTGCAGACACATATGTTCGAACTTTGCATCGTTTAGTCCAACCTCGCGATTCGAGGCAGGGTGGTTTCTTAAGATATGCATTTGTGGGTCGACCAATGGGCCGATAATTGAGTTATTGAATTTCATTTCAACCTCTAATAGACTCGAAACTAATGTCATATTACAATAAAAAACAACATCAGCAAAACCCAAAAGTCACCTATGATTAGACTAACGTTCGATAAAAAATGGATAGATGAATACTGGCAAGAGGTTGAGCCAAAAGTAATGAGCAGCATTTCATCCTTTGAGGCCAGAGAAAGCTGGGTTGTTGAGGATCAGTCTCCATCATTAAGAGAACTTAATCGCATTGCTGAAAACCTACCTCAATTAGCAAATTTCCCATTGAATCAGGATGTGCAAGAGCAAGCCGATCGGTTACTCGTAATTTTGGGGTGCTTACCGCTAAAAACGTCTTTAGCTGCTTTTGGTTGGCTGGGGGCTTTTAGTCAAAACGATCACAAATGGAATTACATTGTCTCTATCCACGCGAACCAAACTCTAGCGAGTCAAAGTATAGAAAACCGAAACCGGTATAAGTTTGCCAAAATTCTTCACACAAGATTAAACCTCTTCAACTTTCTAATCGAATTCGACAAGCAATATATGAGTGAGGATGCAACTCGATTGGCACTGGCAACTCACAAAAGATTAATTCAGGAGAATACTAAGGATGGATAATAATAAAATTATTCGTTTTGCACTTCTAGCTTCAGTCATTGCAACTGTCACTCCCTTTAAGAGTGAAGCAGCAAGGGTATGTCGACAAAAAGTCTCATTGCCAGCACCTTCAGCTGGTATATGTGACGTAGATACAAGCAATCCTAAGATGGGAAACCCATTTGCTTATATAGACCCGACTCAAGGGTGTGATTTCTCTTTTAGTTTGCCAGGTCTACCTTCGTTTAGCCTCGATGGTTTACAAGGAGCTCTATGCGATACCATTCAGGATATTGGGCAGCAAGGCATTGACGACGCACTTGGCCCTGTACTTGATGCGATTCCAGATAGTGTAGACCTCGACCTAGATAATTTGATGGAAGGCATCTTCGATGATCAAATTGAGATGCAAAGTAAATTTTGCCCTGTCTATGACGACAAGGGAAAACTGGTTTCGTACGAATGTGCGTCTGATGGGAATGGTGGCGGTGACATTATAGACATAGAAGACCCTGATCATGGAGACAGAGAATGTTATACACAAAATGGAATTACATACTGTAAGGATGATGAAGGAGAGGTAACTGAACCAGACCCAGAACCTTATGACCCTGAGAAAGACCCAACTTTGCCAATATGCTCAGAGTTAGACAGTTTCTTTGACTCTGAAGGTAACTTAATACCTTGTAGAAACGGTACAAGCAGACAAGCCGTTTACCCTCAATCTGAACAAAACCTTCCTAGTTCATCAAGAGATACCAACCAATCTACCAAACCAAAATGGGATGTGAAAAAAGGGTGGTAATGTGAATTTAATACTTGTTGAAAGCAGCCTTAAATCGAAGCAAGTTAACTTGGCTCTAGGTGCACTAGGTATTCAAGAAGAGTTTACTTGCGGATTTACTATGGGGAGAGTTTTCGATTTTAAGGTCGGAGACCCTTCTCTAAAGTGGTCCCCAAGGAACTCTGACGTATACCAGTATCTGTCTACTCAAATTCAACGCTCAGACAATGTTATCGCTATGACAGATGCTGACGAACAAGGAGAGTACATCGCCTACCAATTGCAAACCATAGCAAATCAATATGGTCGTTCACTTGTGAAAGCCGATCTGAGTGAGTTATCACCTTTAGGCATAAAAACAGCACTGAGTAAGGTTAGGCCAATAAACCTAGACGTTGTAGCACAAGCACATACAGAACGACTATTAAATCTTAAAGTAGCCAATTATGGTATTAATCAGGGTATTGGACCAACGAGTATTCATAAGTTAATGGTTGCAAGCCATTTAATGGATACACCTACTCTTAATGTAGCTACATTCTTAGATGATGAAAGTTCCGTTAAAGCCCTAACTTACAACACTTCCCTAAAGTCAGCCGAGTCTGAATTAGTTGAAGTTCCAACGAAACCGCCATCAACCTTAAACATCTACCAGAACGTAGCAATACACTACGATACGCCTGTCTGTGATATCGCAAATAATCTTCAAGACTTATATCAATCTGGAAAGCTTTCATACGGGCGTGTGACCGAGAATTATTGGTATCCAAGTGCAGAGAACTCCGTAGAAGATACCCTAAGCGAGCTTTGTGTAGCTATAGACATGGAAAGATTTGCGGCATTAACAGAAAGAAACCAAGCCCACTCAGCTATTTATGTCGTTGATCATCGTTCCGTGTACAGCAAACATTCAGAAGTAGAAATGGTAACTGAATTTACAAAAAGTGCTTTGGGCTTGAGCGATAAAAAGACGTATCTAGCTGATGCTGGTGGACCTATTTTGTCAACTGAAGAACTAGTTCAGCCTGGTTTAAAACGCAGCTCCCCAGATATCCAGATCTTACAAAGCTTAAATGAACTTGGCCTATATAAGCCTTCTACCAGCCCAACTCTTTGTAGTTCCCTTAGCTCAGCTTTTTACATTAACTCACAACTGAACAAAGAAGCTCTAAAGTTTCAGTTTTCTATCACTAAGCGTCTTTTCCCTTCTCTCTTAGAACATATAGAGATGCGTCAAAATCCAATCACCCAACGAGTAAACCATAAAGTAGATGGGACGGAACTAACTATCACTAACAACATGGCCAACACCTTGTTTGATAATTTAACGATGAGTAGGTAATCATGATCAAATTCCATAAAAAGAAAGGTTTAGCACTATCATTAATGGCCTTAGCCAGTTTCTACGCTTTTGCTGAGTATAAAACTGATAAAGCACCTATAAAGAGTAATCCAACAAGTGAGGTTTATGTAAGTGGCTCGAGTACTTTGCCAATTGAACAACTCGTTGAAGAAAAAATGAGTGTAACCACATACAAAATAATTAAAATCATGGAAGACACTAACCTTTATGCCGCCTTCACAAACAAAGGGACATTCATTGTTGATAGCGATGTTAACTTTGCAATTAAGGGGAAAATGATTGATCTGTCCAATGGCGATAACATCCTTGGTCGTATATTCGGCGCACATAAGGATGAGATACAGTCAATAATCACCAAAGAGAAGGCAATAGTTGCTTTCACAGATAGCAGTCATAAAGCTTCAGTCAAATTGAGCGACACCAAGCCCAAGCCTCAACCAATTCCAGCTGAACCTTCTGAACATAACACCAACTTAAACAGCTCTCATGAAGAAAAGATAAACGAGATTTTACGTAAATCTCCAGGAGTTCAGGCGTTAATCAAAAGAAAGTTGGCCATGGAAGCGAAACAAGAACAGCTTGAGCATCAAGAAAGTTCTGATTCTAGCAAACAACAACCCGTAACTCAGTCATCTATTCCAAGCGTAAGCTCCGAAAAAACATCTAACACAATCATGGATGAATTAAAGAACATCGAGCCTCATATGCGTCAAAAGTTAGGACCTACATACGCTCCGATGCTTCTTCCAGCAATAGATGATGATAGCTTTATTGTTTATGAAAATGATGCAGATGTCCCTTATAAGGGAACTTTGACAGTTGCTACCGATTTTAGTTGTCCAGTATGTAAACAGCTACATACTCTAATTCCTTCTTTAAATGCTGAGGGTGTAAAGGTACGTTACATGCCTTATCCTAGAAAACGGATTATTGATTACCCATTCGAGAATAACTTTACAGTCGATCAGTATATATATCGTACTCACCAAGAGCCCCTTAATAGCTTTGGTGAGTTAGTGCTTAATGGATACTGCTCTGATGATAATAAAGCCGCATACAATGAACTCTTTTCTACTAAGAGCTTAAGAAACTTTCCAAGTAACATTTCGAAGAGTTGTGAAACTAAAATGAGGGAATTCAAGATTTTGGGCGATTTAATGTTCGCAGGTGGAACTCCCTACCTAGTTTGGGGAGACGAAGACACTCCAGCAAGTGAAAGGGGTTATATTCGCGGAGTTATGAGAAGTGATAGAACAATTTTCGATCTACTAAAACGAAAGGAAAGTTAGTAACTAGATAATAACTTTAGAGATCATCCCAAACCCTGAAACTTTATTTGGCCCATCTTGGGCCAAATTTTTATTCAATATAATAAAAGTCTAATCTATGGGAGTTACTACTATTGCATCCGCATCGTCAGACTCATGATTACCGTCATATGGCACTAGAGTAATTAGAGAGGCAGATTCTAACTTGTTACCAACGCTTGCTGTAACAGGTAGGCACATATGAAGTTGACGATTCTCACTCTTTGTCATGTTATGAACCCCTCTGCGAGATCGTTCAGAAACAATCACCTCCGTTTCGACTTCATAATGCAATTGCAATTCGTGACTACTTGATAAAGAGAGTGGTGTTGGTTCTACTTTGAACCCGGTAAACTCAATTTTCTTTACAGCATCCCAAACTTCACCTAGTGGCCAACCTAAATAGTGGTTGTGTTTTGAATCAATAGAATAAGCAATCATAGAAGACATACTCCTTGAAAGTCCTATTCTACCTTCCGACACTTCTTTAATTTCTAGGCTGAAGATAGAGTATAGCTCTATGTCTGCTCGCCCACTAACTGCAGCAATCCAGGCTGCATTTCCCTCATAGTCACCCATTTGACACCATTGTTTTTAATTGATGAATGTCTTATATTATACAACTATTACCCCCCGCGCAACGAGGCAAACATGAGGTTAGAAGATAGCCTACAAGACCATGTTTTTGATTCAATTAGTAGGTCATTAGGTCTAACTATCAATGAAAAGCAACACCTTCAATTTGCAGTTAACTGGAACACGAATGAGTTGATGCTTTCGTCTTACATGGCTGCTAATGCTCTTAACGGAACATCTACGTTTGACTGCCAGCTGCCTATTGTTTCTATTGATGAAGATGGGGATATAACATCGCTCGAACTCCCCCATGAAATTGATTGGAGCAAGCCAAAGCAACAGTCCCTTCTATCCATAATAGAGATGCACGGTATTCGTCTTGATAAAAGCGAACCTAGTGAAAACTTTAAGACATGGCTAAGGGTTGCACAGCTGAATGAACTACATAGTGTTATTAAGCGATCTGTTGAACACCATCGTAGCAGCAATTCACCGAATGCCCATCAGATTCCGTTGTTATTAGATAGAACAGACTATCTCTTCGAACCTTCGTCAGGTTTGGCCGTACCTAACACGCAATCAATGCTAAGTAATCGTGTTGAAAACCAGATAATCAACCAGACAACCTACAAGCACAATCTAATTCCAGATAACGAAATAGTGGTTAACCCAGCATTAGACATTTCTATTGGGGTGGAAAGATGAAGAAATTCTTTACAATTGGGGTGGCTATAGTTGCATTCATTCCGTACACAAGCCATGCATTCTTAGCTTGGACGATTGTAGATCCAGCCAAAACAGGTCAAAAAGCTAGTCAAACAGCCACTGATGGTATGACAGCAGCTGAAAGAGCGCTGACTAAGTCTCAAGAAATGGCAAACGAGATCAATAACGCGATTAAATCATTCCAAAACGACGACAACCTCAAAGCTTTCCATACAGCTACTGTATCAGGTAGTCACTCTGAAACGCACAATTTGCTAATGCAATCAAAGATGGAAGTTACACCAGGCCTTTGTGAATTTGTTGAGAGGGCGTATGTAGCTAATTTTGATGAACAAGGCTGTCTATTCTTTGATGATGATGGCCTAACTAGTTCACTAGTAATTGAGGGGGAGAAGGTACTTCCTGGAAAACTAGCCGAAGAAACCTTTGATAACCTTAAGTCCAGCATATCTCATAGAGCTCCTATTGGCGCACCTAACCTTCACGAAGAATACACAATCCTTCTAAATGACACCTTTGGGCAAGCAGTATTGAGTGAGTTATCGCACGAAGACCGTTTAGCTATGGATCAGTTAGTTGGTCTATTAACAACTCAAAATCAATCTACGATCCCTCACCCAAAAGACATGAAAGGTTCTGACGATGAACTCAGATTAACTAGAAAACTGAATAGATACCTTCGAAGTGACTTAGCGATTGCCACTATGAAATCGAGTTATATAAAACGCTCCCAATTGAGCGATATGAACTCTATTCAGTCAGATATATGGCAAGGCAGAACGGAAGAGCTTAGCGATATGAAATCCTTAGGAATGCCTGTAGAGACAGTTAATGGGCTGTCTCCTAGGCCGACCAGCGAAAGTGTTGCTCGGATGGATGCAATTCAATCAGCACGATTAGCAAGATACCTTTTGGCCTACTACGAATCACTACTTACAAGAGAAGCCAACCTTGCTCTTAAGACTCAAATTTTAGCGGAGTTAGCAGAAAATGGACTATAACAAACACTCAATAACAGACCTTATTAACAGCATCCCGCTAGAGTCTATTAGGCTTGAAACACCTGACTTTGAATTCGCAAGCCAAGGACAGAGCTTAAGCACCTCTTCTGTAGCTCCCAATTTACCAGAAACTATCAACTTCACTCCAATATCAGAAATAACACCTGACACACCAATAAAACGGTATTCATTTTCACCTACCGTTAACATTGAAAGTACTGGTATCGATGCTGGTGGTATTACAAATGTAGCTGCGAGCTTAAAAAATTCAGCTATTGAGCACTCCGTAGGAAAAGGATCACCTTCAACTGAAGAGCATGTATTGAAGCATACTGAACCTGCTGAGGAAAAGCATATAAAAACAAAAGAAGAACCCCCAGAACAAAAAACTGCATCCCCAGACCAACCAGCAACTATTGAACGTAATGTTGAGAATGAAAACGTTCCTAAACAGGATGAAGAGAAACCAAATAATAGAAAAAAAACTACCCCACCAAGTAAGGAAAACGGAAGGGAGCAGGATAGTGTACAAAATAAAGAAAACAAGAAGGTCGACCAGTACAACCAAAACATAAATACAAATAGGAACTCTTATGGCCTATTTAACCTCAACCATAACGGCTCCAAAGCTCAAGGTGGGCCTTCTTTCTTAACAAACTCCTACAACAAATTAAAAGGAGAACAGCCAGGGTTGAAACAAATCAACAGTGTCATTGATAGGTCAAGAGATCTTCAACAGTCCTACCTGGACCTAAAAGGACTGATTGCAGAAGGAGCACCAGCTTCAACACTTAAAAAAGCTGAGAAAAACTTCGAGAAGATAGCTAGTGACCTAAATAAAAGTGTTTCAAAAGTTCAAAAGGGATTGGACAACCTTGGTCCTAATGCGATTGACCAACTAGGCAAAGCCGTAGGCCAAGACAAGCTATCCCAATGTAAAAAATCACTTGAAACTGCAACTAAATTACTTTCTGGAGAAAACGTTCAGGAAGTAGGTATGCAGACTAGCAAGATTGTCCAGAAAGCTGCGGAAAACATGCACAAAACTGTTGAAAACATTACAAATACAATTAACACAACCATCAACATGCTTGGGTTAGGAAGAGGTTAACGATGAGCAATTTTATTGAGTTAATGGAAAGTGAAAACGTACCAACAAACTTTAAATTTCTTCTAGGATTCCATCAAGAGACCAGCAAGCTTTCGCACTTCGGAATCGCAAAGCACATTGGTTTACTAGATCAATACATTGAAGATAGCGTTGACTTAGGTTTGCTTAACAATATGACGCTTGAAGAACTATGCATTCAGTTTCCTCACCTAAATATGAGTAAAGAAAAGTTATCTATCTTGAAATCAGGAGTACCTTACTTCAATGGCTTGTATCAACTAGAAATAAACAAAGAAGCCTACAAGTATAAGGACCTCTATGACTATTGCACTGATGGTAAATCAATTGTTCTGAACCTAAACAATAAACCCATAATATTTTTGCCTAGCGAAAATGATTACTATCAACTACAGCTCGATATTAGTAGCAAAAACCACTCTAACGAAATCGTTTTTTGGCTTGATTGCGCTGGCTTATTACCTACAACAGCCACCGAATCATCGGCTCCCGGTACAGGGATCGCCATACAAGAACAAGTCATGGCAAATAACTACTATATAGCCATAGCACCTGAAAGTGAGATTGTTCGTAACCTTTCTAGGATAGACTCCAGTGTATTCTCGAAAGTTAATGAAAAGCTATATGAAGACCAATTACCACATCAGGCCGAAGGGTGTATTGAATTTCTTTCTTTTGCGGAAAAGCACCTGATACACAAGATCCACTTCAATATTATAGATAGCTCTATCAATAGAGTCGTCTGTCTAAATCAAATGGTTACTGAATCTTTTGATTGGACTTCTCTAGGTATGTATCAGGGGTTAAAGCTATTTTTGCAAGAATCCGGCATACCTACCAAAGCTTTAAATGAAACCCCGTATTCAGGTTTCACGGTTATAGAAATGCTTACATCAGAACATACTGATGAAAGCTTTGAATGCGGCATTAAAATAAACTCAATCCCTATCCCTGGCGGCTATACCCTAATTTTGGACATGATGTACACATCTGAGTTTGAGATAGAGACAAATCAGACAAGCACTCCTGAAATTCAAGAGGGAATTGTTCAGTTAAGCTTCGGGAGTATTAAACAAGATCCACTTGGTGGAATGATCAATAGCGTACGAGAGCATTTGAATGAAGAAAATGGAGATACATTTCTAGCGTATGAAGATTCATTTCCTATCTACTTAACAGATCTTGTTCACACAAACCTCTCAGGTGATATCAATAGTTTACTCTCACAGTACGCTTCTTCAGGTATGCAGTTCCTAATAATTGGAGAAATCTCTAGCGAATTCATTGCCAATACTGCACTGATTGCAGCACAAAATGGCTTTATGGTGTTCGGATGGGTTTATTCGGCCACAGAGTCAGGCGCACTAAAAAAATTCACGTATAAACAATCTATTTATAGACAAAGCGAACCTCATGCACTTGGGCAACTCGTTAGACCTATCCAAATTGAACATGAAACTAGCGAGTAGGGGGAACTATGAATCACAATACACCTAGTAACATTGTAGAAAGACTAGAAGCAAGTCTCCGAGGCACGGTCTATGCCACTAAAAAAGACCGTAACAAAACTATTTTGAGAGATTATGGACATCCATTCGGACGCTCCAAGAACTCAATGGGTGCTAGTTTAAAGCTTTCCGATTACGTGAATGGAAAGTCAAAAAGTCTCAATGAAACTTATTCGAGGGAATTTGCAGAAGTTCATTGGGCTAAAGCCGCTGCATTGGCCATCCATCTAACATCTGGATTTGAAGTCTATTCAAAAAATGGTATTTCTGAATTCTTTGAAGAGCGTAAAAAGCTCGGAAAAATTGCAAGTGAGCTCAGGGCTACCGGAGACGATGTATATAAAAATCCTGAGTATGTGGCCGCTAAAAACAAAGCATATGAAGCATGGCAACGTAGGTTTAGTCCAGAACACAACTCAGCATCAATCTTAGATAAAACTCACAAAGCTCAAGATTCACTTTTAAGTGAGTTCTCTAGCCAAGCAGTTAAACTTGGGTACATAGATCATTCTTCACTTTTTAGATTAGAGAAGCTAGTTAGAGAAAACATAAAGTCTCTAAATAACGGGGTTCATGAAAATGAACTAGCTAATCCTGCTCAAATGTATCAACACAAAGCTGAACTTTATGAGCTAATGTTGAGCGAAACGTATCAAGCAGACACTAAATCACTGCAGCTTCTTGGTAAAAATATGTTTCAAGAGCACTTAAGTGAGATACAAAGTTACGCAGATAGTCAAAAGTACACAAGCTCTAGTGGTAAGCGCGTTGATTTTGACATTGACCTAAACTCATACGCTGACTCTCCAACTATTGGTGAAAATGGTGCAAAAGTCGGAGGTATCGCTAAGGAATTCCACCACAAAGGCGGTAAAAAGTCAGAATGGTCGGTTGCAGCTGGGATTAGGGTTTTTTACAACGACAAAAATCCGAGTGACATAACGCCAACGGTCTCACTTGCCGTCGGTATTTCGCTTATAGGTCGAGACTCTACATTTATCAGTTTTAAACCTGACTTCAAAGGCTGGTGCGAACGTCTACCTTGTGCCCCTTTGGGTAACGAGGCAAACCTAACAGCTGAGCAAGCTCGTCTTGCTCACGAAACTCGTCAAAAAGAACTAGCGGATAAAATAGCTGCCTCCGCAAAAGAAGCAGAGCTTAAGCATCAACAGAAGATGCAAGAGATAGCTGAAGCTAACGCTAAACGTGAGATCGAGGTTAAAACCTTAATTGATGCCAATTTCGAAAAACCAGAACTCACTAAAGATTCCGTAAAAGGCACTTATATCCAAAAAAAACATTTGGAGGCCTTACTAAACTATCCAGAACTCCATGGTCTGATGAGACTAACATCTTTATACGACCAACCAGCGGTTAGCATTCAAATGGGCCCTAATGTGGAGGAGACTAGAGGGTTACAGTTCTTAGCCCATAATGGCTCTCCCTGGAACAAAGAAAATCCCACTAACAAAATGTTTGAAGTCATGAATGACGACATGAAAAACAATTTTGTTCAACTCGGCAATATTACACCTAAGACAACGATCATAACGAGTGAAGGCTTTGCTAATGGAGGGTCTTTGTTTATCGCCGCTAAGGAACGTGGTTTAGATGTTGCTGTTGTTTGTGCGATGTTTGCTAATAATATCTCTCACGCAATAAAGCGGTACAGCCAGGACTACCCTAACAACCCCCTATTAAACGCCTCAGATAATGACTGTTTTTTAAAAGCCCCTACGAGTGAACACTCGATTAGAGCTCTTAATTTGAATACAGGCGCGAAGGTCGCTCTTCAAGCTTACGACGAATTTGGGGTAAAAAGCTTTAGCGTTGATTGGGAAAAGTTAGATGTACTTCCAGAAGCCACTGCAATTAAGGCTACAGACTACAATAATTTATTCGATATTTTTGAATATGATAAAGCTATAGAAGTTATGGGAGACCAGTTAGAGCTGGTAATAAGCAACAATACTACACCATCAAAAGAGTATGTCGCTCCCAGGAAATTTCTGGATGCAGAAAGAGATAAATTCACTGATATCTTTGATGCATATGGCATCGATGGGACCCTACTAACCACTAGCTTTCCCGTTGGAATGCAATTCGAAACTCCAAAAGCAGTATCCGTAGAACAAGAGCGAATAGATCACCGAGTCTCTGAGCTACCTGTTCAAGAAGCTAACGTAGCTCCTAATGAACATAATATAGAACGAATAGTGTCATATTCGCTACAACGTCACATCGACGGAGATTGGCAAACTATTGAGAAAGCAGACACCGCTAAAGAAATTTTAATAAACCTAGAAATTGAAAAGGGACACGCAGTTCAGATAGCTTATGAGAAGTTTTCTCAAGCTGAAAAAAACCTTGATAGTGCTTACACCAAAGCTCTCGAATATGTTGGTTCAACATACAGATGCTTTGACGAGGAATCAAAAGTACCTTTTACTTCCGCAGATACATACAACGATATTAGGGATATTCAATTGGCCCATGATGTCGTTTTGCTTGTTGAGAATGAAACGGGAACATTTGCTAGACCAATAAGAGTTTCTGAAGATGGTGAGCTTGTTATCGGAGGTAGCAAAGGGCTGAAACAACCGAGATACAACAGCAGAGCAGACCTTGCACAAGACATCAACGCTGTAGTCGAATCAATATATTTTAGTAACAATAATTATCAGTGGCTTACTGATCAAAACTTTGTATTACGAGATATTGATGCAGATGGTAAGCCAGACAGAACTACTTCAAGGACATTTGAGGAAGAATTCGGCCTCAGCGTATCGGAAGTAATGTCTACATTAGTGGACCCAAGGTCGATACAAGCAAAGCTCGAAAACTCAAATCAGACAATCAAAATAAATTGTACGACGACAAACGAACTTGAACCAGTAACTGAATTAGAAATTGACAGTAATGAAGTTGCTTATGAGCTTGACAGAATCAGCTCTCAACCAAACATTATTGATATCGATACATCTGCTTTTTCTAGTGCAGATCAAAACTTCTATATCGAACCCGCTGAGCGGCAGTCAAAACCTTACACAGTTAAATCATTTGCACCTAATGGAGCTGTAAACGGTAACTATGAGTTCGATTCATTGGCTCTTGCAGAGAATAAAATTGACGCATTGAATGGCACTAAATTCACCATACCTACAACCGTTTACTATATTTCAAAGCATGGTGAAACGCCTATATCAACAACAATCGACCCTGTGGATTTACCGCTATTGCAGCCAAAAGCACCACTGCAAGAGGAACCTGGTCAACTTTCTCGAGAACTAGAAACCTGCTTAGTACAAATTGATTCAACAGATTGGGGGACGTACGAACTCCCAATATCAAATGATACCCCGATAATGTTGAACCAAGAGGGTAGCTGGGTTAATGCATCAACTGGAGAGCCGACAAAGACTCTTAGCTTAATTGAGCTATACAACATCGAAAACGCCCATACAGAAGGTTTAGATAACGATAATGAATTAACCTTAGATAGTACCAACTTCGCAGAGCTTGCTGCCGATGGTGGCTTCGATATTGATTTCAGAGAACAATATACAGGCTTGGACCATGATCTTATTGAAACCACACATGAAATAGAACCCATTGTCGATGATTTCAACTTTGATATTGACACATTAGCTAACCTTGACATGAATGAACTGGAACCTGAAATAGAGGGAGCCCAGTTAGAACAGCTCAAAGAAAATATAGTTGATGCTATTGACCTAGAAACAGACAACGAGCCTGTAAACCACGAGCAAGAACTGACTAACCCTGACGCTTGGTCCGATGAACTCACTCACGGCAATCATAACCTGGAAGAGAGCATTGAGGTTGAGGCAGAAACGGATAGCCCAGAATTACTCGATAATGCAGATGACTGGTTGGATGAATTATCTGAACTTGACGCCCCATCGTTTAAACCCTCAACAATCGACCCATTAGAGAGCGATATGCCTGATTTTTCAGGTATGGAAGACGTTGAATGGGGTCTTGATGATTTCGGCATAGATGAGGAAGAGCAAACCATTAGTGTTGCTGGCTCAGAACATGTTGAAAACCAGGGCACAATAGATTTGTTTGAGTTAGCTGACCAAGAAGTGGAAGTCCAATCCGTATCTAACGAACAGCCATCATCTGTAAGTCAAGCAGAAAGACACAGTATAGATACGACAATCAATGACGTAAGTATTGAATTGGGTCAAGTTGACCCCAAGTCCGATGGACTGGATCTTAAGCATCAGAAAACTACAGGGGTAGGCGAGCGTTCCTTGGCTGAGCAATCTATGGAGAAGATTGATAGAACGACAGATGTGCTTGTCAACTCTACAACAAGACCACCAAACAGCGATGAACAAGTAATAAAAACTAATACTGGGGCAAAATCATTAAGTCAGCTAGTGTTAGATGAACTAAATGCTACAAGTATTAACTTTAGTGACCAGTTCACACCAAAAGATACTTTTGTTGGAATTTCAAGCTTTACGACGGTAGGTGCCTGGGCCGATAGTTCGAAATATTGGAAATCAACAACCACTGTAGAAGCCTCTACTTTGAATGTTAGAAGTGAAATCGATTTACCTTTAGTAGACGTAGAAGCTCCAGATGTTAATGTGCCAACAACAGAACAATTAACGTCTATATTCGATAAATCTAAGCAGAAAGCTTGGAATGAACAACGAGCCGCAAACTCAATCCAGGCGCAAGTCGAAATGTTTGAGGAAATTGCGCTTTCTGAGAACCAAAACTTTAATGCGAACCTAGATGTTGCACCAGACCTTGATGGTACTTCCTCTTCCTATAACCCTAATAGTGAACAGACATCCTCAGATGCGATACCGTCAAAAGACACAACAAGCCCTGACATAGAAAATACAGCTCCTGCAAACGAGATAAAGGATGAATCCAGAAATGGACAACACCAAAGTGAGATAGAAAAGGAACTTTTAAAAGTACTTCAGTCACTCAAATCCTCAGATAAGGAGAGTGTGGCCCATCTTACTGGACTACTTACAAACATAGCTGAGAGTGCAGCCAAAAATGCCATAGACGTCCATGACGTTAAAAGTAGAATTGAGACACCACATAAAGTAGAAGTGACTAACCAATCAGAGGAGCCTATCCAGGTTGTAACCAAAACATTCTCGGAGACAACAAAGGTCAATATTAATGACTTCGACTTCGATGATAATCCTGATGTAAAAGCTTATGTGAAACTTGCTAATGAACTTGTAGGCGACAAAGGACAGTCAGCTATACAAAAGAAAGCAGCCTTCCTATACGCATCAAAGACATCTCCAGAATCAGATACCAAAGAGCTAACTCAAAAAGCACTTGAAGTATTGGTATCAATAAAAAAACCTGAAGACAACTTAGCTAAACAAGAATATGCATCTAAAGCTAGTGAAATAGGCAATTGGTTGGCGACTGAAGCTAGAGTGGGGATGATGATCGAATCTACACGCAATGAGCAAGGCTACGTGACGAAATTTTCTGCTCTTGATAAAAAGCTACACGCAAAGGTACATGAATATCTTACCACGCCTTCAAGCCCAATTAAGGGCGCTAATGACCCTATATACTTTAGTCGAATTTGTCTAAAGGACGCTATTGAAAAACGTCAAATACCTGAGGATACGCTTAGGCAAGCTCTTTTCGGCATATGGAATAGCCCTGTGGGTAATACAGGTGAACTATCTAAATACTACAACAAAGTTGCTACCAGACTGCACGAAACTGGAGTAAGGAAGGTAGTTAACGATCTTAAAGAGAAAGGTATTATTGAGAATGACCCTAGTAGTAGACAAAATCTACTGTATGAAGACCCACTAGATGGGACACAAAAGTCCTTAAAGATTTCAAGTTTAAAATCTGCAGCAGCTGGTTTGGTAGCAGAACGTGAAATACAAGCTGCAAAAGAAATGCCTCGAACAGCGAAGAAGAATCAACGTGAGCCATACAGCTACTTCGTAGCTAAAGCATTTGAGAATCTAACTGAAATTAGTACTCCTTTAAAAACGGAGATTGATTTAGATAAGCCATGGAGAGCAACATTGCGAAGAGGTGATGGTTCGCGTTCTGATATGAACTCCAAAGAGCAAGAAACTATGGAGATTACAAGATAACAATGATTTCTTATCTGTTCCTGGTAATTACTGGTAGTCTCATTGCAAAGATCACTTATGTCATAGCTGGATTACTGCCACAAATTGAAGAAGATGAGATCAGAAATGATCTCATCACCTATTATCCTGAATACTCTTTAGAACCAAGTAACCGTGAAGGACGGTTTGACTTCACTAGCTTATGCAAAAGTGTTGGATACTGGGTACCTTTCTCCTGCATTGCTGGTGGCCTGAAGGGAAACAACCAAACTTATAAAGAGGTATTTGTATTAGAAATTACCGTAGCCGCTTCAACGGTGACTCTATACCAAATAGCAACTTCATTTGAGCAGTTTCTTTTAATGCTCATTTTCTTTTGCCTAACAGCAATGGCGTTTTTGGTTGACCTAGCGAGTCAATTTCTACCAGAAAAACTAACAAATTTCATTTTATGGTCTGGTTTGGTTCTGGCTTGTACAGAGTATGGCTATCTATCTTCCGAAGAATCGCTTAGCGGTGCTTTATTAGGGTATGGGCTTCTTTACCTTTTCAATACTATGCATAAAGTGCTTTACAAAAATATTGGAATGGCAAATGGTGATTTAAGGCTGGGGGCTGGTATAGGGGCTTGGGCTGGCGTAGAGATAACAATGCTCACAATACTCTTTATGTTTGTGTTCATCGTCATAACATACATAAGAGGAACGAGAGGGCAGTATCCACTGGGGCCATATATAGTGATAAGCTCTTACATAGCATTCATAGTCAACAATCCCAGTTTTTTAACTATTAATTTTTAAATTAAAGCAGCTATCGTAGCTGCTTTATTTTCTAATATGAATAGTAATATGGGCCCTACCAAACCACTACCTCATGTTACTTTCATCCAACCCATATTCTGTCTCCGCTAAATCGAGTAGCAGATTTAAAAACTCATCATTCGTTGAAGACTTAGCTACTCTCTTACATAAGGAATCAAACCTTTTTTTGGTAAGCTTAGACAGTGCCATTGTGGTTGTTGAAGTTTTATCACGAGATTTCGCAGCATGAAACAAACCGACGAACTTATCTACTCTAGACTCTGGAAAGAAAACCAATAATTGCATGAAAGTAGACCGAATCTTCTGTACATCCGTTTCATCAATTTTATTAAGCTGAGATTGAATTGCTTTAGATGTTGTACGAAAACCATCCGGGTCATTGCAGTGGTTAAGTGCCAAAAAATTATCGTTAGCATCCAGAATCCACTTTAAAAACTGGTAGTTATTTGGCCCACGTATGTTAACTTTTTTGCTTAATGAATTAGACATGAGTATCGGCCTTTTTATACAGCGTGAAAAACACGGTCGTCCATAACCAAGCTAAAACGTAAAATCCCTCGCCGGGAGGAGCTGTAAGCAAACATCCAATAGATACAATTACCACTGCAACCTCAACGGCCTTTAAGAGGGTAGGAGATAGTACTCCACCTTTGAACTTATGAATGATGCATAGCAAACCAAGTACAAATGCCGACGTCATAAAGACTAAGACTGCATTTCCTTCAACAACTGATGACACCAAACTTACGGTAGCAAATAGGGCAAGTAACATCATAAATTTGTTAAAAATCTTTAGCATTTGTACTCCTGATCTCTTAGTTATATATACTCAAAGTCAGCATGCTTAGAAGCTTCAGTACCTACGTACGAGTATTCCGCTTTTCTCACACGAACAAAGAGGGGGCTATAGCTATTATGTTGGTTGAAGTGGCCAACAGCATGGTTTCTTTCGTCAGCGATAGCTCTTTCGATTAAAGCTGATTTAAACTCGCTATACGTAGTGCTCCTATTACCATCGGAATCCTCAGGTAACTCCAAAATCAAATTCAATATCAAATCTGAAAATTTATCATTTGGTTCTGGTAGCTCAGAGTCGAGTCTATCGAGTAAGGAAATCGAATCTGATATCACACGGTAGATTAGAATATCAGTAAATTTAAGCTTCTCGAGATCATTAGAAAACTCAGAATCGATGCCTTCAACTCTGTTTAGAATTGAGCCGAGAACATCGTTAATAGCAACGTCTGACTTGGATTTGAGTATTTCTTCATCAACCTCACTACTTTTGAGTGACATCAGAGTAGAACAAAGCTCATCGACAACGATTTGAATTGATTTTTCATAAATTGAGTCTCTTGTAGTTAGCAATCGCTCGCAGAATGACATGTGTCTTTCAGCAATATGAATCCTTTCAAGTTCTGAGTTCAACAAAGATCTCCTAGATTCACCTGCCTTTTCATACTGAGAAACTTTTCTGTTTAATCGTTGCAGTTCCTCTTGTAACTTATCAACTCTTAACGAGAAATCAGAGCACTCTGCTTTTAACAAACGTAAGTCAGAAGAGGTTGATTCAAGAGATTCGATTTTCTCAAGCTTCACCTTCTTATCTGCCTTAGCTTTTCTCAACTGTGTACGATTAGATGCAATTGAA
This sequence comes from Vibrio sp. YT-16, assembly GCF_033337405.1. Lineage (NCBI taxonomy): Bacteria > Pseudomonadati > Pseudomonadota > Gammaproteobacteria > Vibrionales > Vibrionaceae > Vibrio > Vibrio sp. YT-16. The sequence goes on along the minus strand of NZ_JAWOQQ010000012.1, from coordinate 94,075 downwards.
GCGTTAGCTTTCTTGGCTCGTTCAATATATAAACTGGCAAGTTCAATTAGTCTTAGATAAAGAGGTTGTCGAGCGCCTTTATAAATGCTTCTTTGAGATTCAATAGCGCTTCTAGTGCATCTCTTTAAAGAGTCAACGCTATCCCTATTAAAAAGCACGAGCTGGTCTTTCTTAAGAATAATGTCCTTAGCAATAAAATCTTCAAAACGTTCGTCATACAGCTTTGCTGTCCTCTCAGATATCTCTTTTATGCTTTTCTCGCGGAATTCAGAGTTACTTAACGTTTGGTTTGGTGCATTCTTTAGTACGTCCATCATTATTTCTTCTGAACGACGAAGAGAAACATCAACGTTATCCAGTAACAGCTCAGTAGGACGAAGAGTATTGCTCTCATCAATCGTGCATAATCCCGCTCTAACGAAATACATTAAAGCGTCTTGCACTTTGAAAGGTATGTCAGAACCATAAGAGACATTATTCAATAAATTTGAGCGCTCTTGTAGAAACTCTAAATCTGAGTCACTTCTTAATGCGCGAGCTTGGGCCCGTACTGCTCTTGATATTTGGCATGAAAATAGGGCAATTGAAATCTCATCAACAACTTTAAAAATCTTAGCTGCAAATCTTGTAATCCTATTATCTAAAGAGTTAGTTAGGGTCAAGTAGCCTAATCGCTCATCTAGCCACATGAAATCCTTATGACAGATAAGCAAAGAGTGAGCTAATTCCTCTCTTTTATGTACAGGCAGCTTTTTAGGCATGAGAGGTAGTAAGATTTGCTCTTGTATCATCCCATTGAACTTTACAGCTCGTTCTGCGTGGTTAAGAAGGTTTTCTAACTTAACGTTAAAGTTGTTTGGAATAAGGAAAAGCGTAGACTCTTTAGTATTTCTCTCACGACCCTTTATACGTGTGTCATTGAACTCAAAATAGAGCCTCTTAATTTTGAGTTGTCTCGTGTCGACTTTTGGTCTGAACTCTAGGATTTTCATCAGCCCCAAAACATTAAATGGTTTTTCACTAAATGCTTCTTGATGTCCAAGCTTGGGGTTAAAACTCTGATATTTGGGATCGGCTAAACGTTGGGCAAGTAGCCCAATTTCAATTGGGACCTGAGAGTACAGGTAATCAAACAGATTTTCGAAAAACTCATCCCACGATTTAACTAGTTCCTTGCCAAACGAATCTACAAGTACACTCTTGATGACACGGATTCTTTCGGTACTAACAGTTGCTTCTGGGTACTCCACGTCAAGAAATTCTTTAATCTGAGCTTGAGTATGTGGACCCTCACCATTTAGCCCTAGTGCCAACTCTAAAATTCGGGCGTTGCGTTTGGGATTCTCTAGTAGTTCAATCTTTTGAACAATGTCTGCCAGCCTAGAGATAAGTAACTTTTTGGTTTTTGGCATTCTTATCACCTTAAATCAAAGGTTTACTACTTTTGTATTTATTATATTGCGGTAATAACCATATTGCTAAGAATTCTATTATATATTATAGCAAATGTTAAGTCAGCTTTGTGTTAATAAAATTAGATATATGCTATAAATGGACTATAAACAATAGAAAGTGGAGTTCACAATGACTGTAGAGCTAGAAGAGTTAAAAAGCCCTTGGGTGGAACTGTATGAACAATGTTTAGAATCAGCATACGATTACCCTTACAGTGACTTAGAAGGTTTCCCTGGCTTATACGCCAGAAGACTTAAAACAGCAATTTTGCTAAAACAAAATAGGAACAAAAAAATCAGTATAACTGAAGCAAGTACGATTGCAGATAGAGCAGCAAAACACACCCTAGTCGAACTTAGGGCTAAGTTCACAGAGCGTTGTAGTTTTTCACACATCAAAAACGAGCTCAGAAAGGGTAGTGCTAGCCAGATTCCAGGAAGAAAAATAATAGACAATGGTATGGCTGCAAAATTCATGAACATTGTCGTTGGTTTCCCTACCTATAAACTAAGTTCTAACGAGATTAAATTTCTCCTTTCGAAATTCGATAGTGACTTAGTACACTACGATAGTGAGAAGTGGTACATAACGATCAAGGTTTTTGAATTGCATTTAGAAGAGGCGGAACCGACACCACAAGAGATGGCTGTTCTGGATAGCGTTGCACGATCTTCAATTCCTAGCATTATTGCATACACATTGGACTCAGATTACAAGATCGACTGGAAGGACTTTTTTAACGCTGTTAAAGCAAGAGTTAAAGAAACAGTTAAACAAGGTTTTAATAGGTTCAAAAGTCGGAAAGGGGACTTAGACAATGAACAAATTGAGGCTCTCTTTGACGAATAAAATCGCTACCAACTCCTTTCAAAAGTGGGGCTTAACTAAACAGTGCTAAGCCCCATTAGCCCCATTTTTCTTAAGCTATCAGCAATGACTCCATGTTGAAATTATCAATAGCTAAGCTATCAGAGACACCATCTTTACTTTCAAGATAATCATCTTTCGTAGAAAAAGCATCTGGCTGTTCAGTTTGCCCCTCAACAGCTCTAAAGCCAATAGGGTGGTTTGAAAGCTTTTCAATACTTGAAGCTATTTTAGCCAAATGTTGCTCAACATTTTCGAGTGTCTTGTACTCATTACACTTAAACCTTTCTTTATTACTTTGGTTTTGAAGGAAATGAATAGCAGAATTCATCATATTGATAGCATGTTGGTTGACATCATTAAGAGCTTGCTTGGGATCGTTTTCGGAATGTGCAGACAAATAAGTATGAACGAGACCTTGGTGATACACAGAAGAATCCGTTATGTGTATGCTAGCTCTTCTCTTTACTTTATCAATGTGTAACCCTAAGTTGCGGCACCAATCCCAGTCTCTGATCTCATGAGGGAGGATGTTATCAAAATAATACATAAGCTTATCGAACTCACCCTCTTCGATGAAATACCCAATTCTAATTAACTCTTCGACTAACGATTTGAGAGTTATTGATTTTGAATTCGCTAACTCTCGGCATTCTGTTGAGTAATCATTTGGTATCCTTATTTCCACTTTTAATGAAAAGCGCCCCATGACCTTTGCCTACTTATTCTTTTTGTTGTTTTGGTACCAAAGCTCTGCAAACAACTCAAGGCCCCAAGCGTTTAGCTTGTCTGCTTCATCTGGTATGAGGAATGAGTTGTTATCTTTACCGTAATACTCTTCAATTAAAGGTGTAATTTCTTCACGCAATGCGGCAATAGTACCTCCAATGAATATGATTAAATCAATATCTACAGCTTTAGATAAGGTATCAGTGATTGCGCCAAAAATCTTACTAGCTAGCTCCTTCCGTGCATTCTCTGCCCATTCTGAATGATCTTTTTCAACCCCCCGAACTGTAACAATACCTTCATCAATTAACTTACGGCACTGCTGATGTGTGGGTGTGGTGAAACCTAAATCGTAAAGGTAGTTGGATGCTTTTTTGACAATCTGATTGAACCCGATGTCCTGGGTGACAGAACGATCCATATCAATAGTTCCATCGTCAAACACAGCTATATCAGTTGTTTTACCACCAGGATCAGCGATTGCGATCGTTTTTCCTATGTATTCAGGGTTATGTACCAACATCCCTGAATCATCTCTCTTAAATAGGAATACACGAAGGGCTGCTAGTGCTTCGGGCTGAACAAGTAGAGCTTCAATATTTGACTTCCGCAGCTTCGATTCCGGGTCAGTACCTAAGTGATCAAAAGATCTCTGCATAGAGAGCATCTTTTGCTTAACATTGTTTTCGTTGACGGACCCATCTGTTTTAAAGAACTGTCTTAATGGCATTCCAGTACAAAGAACGTACTTTTTATTGAGTAACTCATCTCCAAATTGATTTAAGCCATGCTGCAGTAAAACCTGAGCTGCTTCACTATTGGAGAAGTCATCGTTCCTGGGAATAGGTTGTTTTACCTCACCAATGGTGTAAGCGTTACCTGTAACAGCAGAAGTAAATTTCGTTTGAACAGGAGCATTACTTGATACTGAAAAGGTTTCATCTAGTACCGCAAAACGTTCAGTCGAACGTTGGATGTGTGTAGGAAAGGAGGTTTTAACAGATTCAGCTGAGATCTTATGTTGGGCATTACCGTCATCATACCCAATAAATAGTGTTGAACAGTCGTTAAACATAGTAAAATATCTCTATTGTTTTTTAGTGATAAATGCAATATATAGCATGTCTGTGACAACCTCAAATATTTTCACTTTAGGAGGCAGGTGTTGATTGAAGACTGGCGAGAGAAGTTAAAGGAGAACTTGGAGAGAAATTACCAAATAGAAGTATCATCTCTCTATATATCGAAAAAGAATCGAATGGTATATGTACAATTTTCTGACAGTTCAAATGTACAAAAATACTTAGGTTTAAATTTAGACCTAGTCGATGTAGTGATTAGACAAAATACATGGGAATATTGCCAGAATAGCAAGGTATCAACGTTAATTGAAAAACGACATAGAGTAAAACTACCAAAGAATAAAATGAGTAAATATTGCTTCGAATCTTAGTAAGAGTAATCGAAAACTAAGTTATTTTTTATCAGAAGATCTATTTAACTTTAGTTAAATAGATCTTCTGATAACCTATTTTATGGTAAATGGCCATTATGTTTAATACTCACAAATTTCAAATTCACAGGGGAAAGAGATTTCACATAGTCAACTTTCAAAAGGAGGTATCTAACTTATTGATATTTGGTAGGTGGTAACAACTACGTGTACAAAATTCCAATCGTCGCGAATTTAACATAACATAGATAATATACACTAAGAGTGTAAGAGCAATTTTAATATGTCCTCTTATACTTAATGAACATGCAGAGCTTTGAGTACCTCAACCGATGCTAAATCCCATGATTGACCGAGACTTTAATCGTATTACAGTGATGCAAAATGTTCGCGAACACCGCCTTCGTCAAATCGACGATTTAGGCTGCAAATATATATAATTTAAGCCCTCGACAATTGGAAGCTTATGTAGTCAGTTAAGCCAGTTTGGTGCTTCTACGTTAGCACATACGTCAAGAGCCGAATCAAGCAACCGACGTTTTCTTTGCCTAATCATCTGAACATCATGGGAGCTCAATACTTTGATTTGTAGCTAACATTCGCTTGTGAGGTTCTAACGGAACAACACAACTTGGCTCTGACTGTCTATACACTAAGTCAGTTGATGACAGTCGATGGCCCCACGTGCCACACTAGCCATTTGCTTGCCAACCTCGTTATTCACATAGGTCAAATAATAAATAGTATTTTCAATTTCTGAATACAAAGGTGGAAGGTTATCATTAAGGTTCCAACCTCATTTTAAAGTAAATTGTTCTGAGCTCCTTGCTCTAAGTAGACCTCAGTTGCTCTCCCCAACATCCCCCTGGCCTTCACTCAAAATATTCACATTATTTCAAAAGATACGTCTCTTAACATCTTAAAAATGGACGCACCTATCGCTTTGGCAACATCACACATTGAGCTGTCTAAAGCTAAAACATGCTCTTAAGTTGATAACTTAAGATAAATCCACCACAGCACTTAATTACTCACAGTTGTAGATATGCCCTGGCAAAGGGTCTTTTTTGTCCTGACCGATTAGTGGCTATTTGGTGGGACTGTAATGGCAATTGGATGGCATTAATCAAGCTAATATACCCGATGGACATTTAATAAGTGAGTAAAGCATTACGTCACAGTGAGAGTAATCGGACACTTAAAGGTCATAGAAAGGAGCCCAAAAGGACAGTGTAATTTTTGATATTTACAAATATGGGAGAAAAACAAGTCTGTTAAACAAAACGCAGACCCTTCTTTAGAATTAAAATATTTTAATACTTTTAAATTTAAAATAATTAAAAGGGCTTCGCCAAAATATAGATCGAAATAATCAATGTCAAGTTCTTTGATATTGCATTGTGATCGGGGGATGACGGGTTGGCTGGGGCCGAGCTGTCGGGGGTGACCCCCAAGAAGCGGGAAATTAAGCATTTAGGGCTTTAGCCCTAAGTGCTTAAATGGATAATTCGCTATATCCAGAGTGATCAATTGACTCTGTCATGGTGATCTTGCGACCAAAGAATGACCACTCTAATTTACGTACTAAACGTGTTTTGTACTGGACTTCTGAAATTACAGAAGGCGTAGTTTCCACACCAAACGTTTCTCTCAGTAACTCTTGTGCCTTAGCAACTATTGACCCCTGCGTAATCTCGAATTGAAGATCGAACAACTTTTCTTTCACAAGGTCTCCGATAGGTGTTTCTGAGGCTTTGCCGAATTCATATTTTATTCCCAGTTCACAGTAGACAGCGTTTGGAGTTTTTTTCTGAAATTCCGCGCTAAAGAATCTCCCCTGAGTTAAACCCATATCGTTATCACCAACTTGACCAATAATCTTGCCGTTAGTGATGTAGAAGTTATGAACTGTTACTTTCATTTTTTGTCCCGCCAGTAGTATTCCCAACTGTTTCCATTATACCAAAACCAGATTAAAATACCACATTAAAACACAAACAAAAGTAAAATATACTTAACTATTATTATTGACTTTTATCCAGACAAAGACGACACAATAGGGCTCGATAGAGGGTTAGCTTTTTAGGCGAAGCCGTTAAGAAAAGCGTTGAAATTTCTTTTAGCTGCCGAAGGCAGATCATTTAGGCCACCAGCCCCCTGCCATAGCAATGACAACGGGGTTTATGTTGGCATTGCTATGGCGCTGGAGGTCTAGCAGCCTTGAGCGATACATTGAAATGCATCAAACCTTATTACTGCACTAAGGATGACAACGTCTTTTTGTTGGCGTCCATAGTGAATTAGGTTTGATTGAAATTTCAATGACAACACTTAGCGAGGAACGAGCTTTAGTGATGTAGGGGTAAGTCCGGCGGGTGGGCCTCGGTGGCGACTAGGGGGAACCCCTATTAGTGGAGAGCGTCCAATTGAAACAAATTTACTTGTTACAATTGGATAGTTATTAGTATTAAAATTAAAAGTATCGCCAATTTTACTCTTTGCTTTGTACTCGTTTTCGTTTTGATAGTTTCTACAATTTTATCTATTAGACCGAAAGCCTCTGCAAACCCAACAATTAGTACAAATACTGTAAAAGCATCAGCCACATTTGAGAAACCCAAACGCTCAAAAATAAATGTTAGAGCGTCAGCTACTGCGTAAATGCGTAATAACAATGCTGCTAAATTCAATATGTTCCCCCTACCCTTAATATATTCCTTTTCAATTAGCTAGTATGTTCAATTGATATATGTCAGATATCACTAGATAAGTTTGAAACTAGATAATAATGAATCTGGCTCATTGGTCTGTTCGATTATTAAGGGTTGTCCTGACACATCCCATTCATAAGTAGAAACCGTCTTTCCCCTAAACTGTTTCATCACTTTTAACCTAGGTTCATTAAACTTCTTCCCTAGAAGAAACTTACCTATTGAAATTACTTTTGATAAAGAAGAACCACGATGCCCTTCCTCTGATAAGCAACTTAGGATTTCTACGATATTATGTCTTGTGTCGATATCCGAGTTAGTACCTAAGATAAAAGCTATGTCTGAGTCCATGTATATTGAATCATTGATCACCTTTTCATAGGTAATCGAAATAAACTTACCCTCTACTAAACCGACATTGTTTTTCCCAACATAACCGAATAAACGACTGCAAATAATGGTGTAATTATTGATGATAACTTCTAATTTCATACTGCCCCCAAGCCTATGATATTTATTTGTTCAGAGTATGTATTATAAATAAACGCAACTATAAATACCATATTAGAACACACAATAAAGTAAAATATACTTAACTATTCTAGTTGACTTTAGACCGGACAAAGACGACACAATAGGGCTCGACAGAGGGTCAGCTTTTTAGGCGAAGCCGTTAAGAAAAGCGATACAAAAGCTTCTAGCTCGCCGAAGGCGATTCATTTAGACCACCAGCACCCTGCCATAGCAATGACAACGGGGTTTATGTTGGCATTGCTATGGCGCTGGAGGTCTAACAGCCTTGAGCGATACATTGAAATTCATCAAACCTTACCACTGCACTATGGATGACAACGGATTTTTGTTGGCGTCCATAGTGATTTAGGTTTGAATGAAATTTCAATGACAGCACTTAGCGAGGCACGAGCTTTAGTGATGTAGGGGTAAGTCCGGCGGGTGGGCCTCGGTGGCGACTAGGGGGAACCCCTGTTAGTGGAGAGCAAATATTGCCCAGTAAATCTGAGCAATATTTATCTATTGATGGTCGAATGACAACGCTGCTCTTTCAAGCTCCTTCTCTAGCTCCACAAGGCGTGTCGGAAGTAACGCAAAAGAAAACAAGGTCAATAATGATTCGATTGAATCCCGCCATTGAGCCGTTGACTGAAGTATTTCTAGAACCCCGAAATCTGCACAAATCTGTTTTAGCTTAACTTCATTGTTAGCTTTTTCTTCACGCTTAAGGGCAACCTTCAAGAATTCATCGAATTTATTCTGAGACATTTCTTTGACTGAAACAAAGCCAGTTCCTTTTTCTGTCCATACCATTAGATGCGGTTCTCCGCTGAATACACTGATCTGGTCTTTATAGTGCTTACTAATTAGCTCAATCTGTTTCTCAGTTCTCATAGTGGTGCCCCTACTTCAATAAACTAATGTGATTTGGTTTGTTACTCAATAGCTCTGCGATCTCAAACTGCTCCGCTACATACTCGACATTAGGGATTAAGGTAGGCTCCCATGTACTAAGCGCGACCTTTCTGCCTTGTTGAACATCATCAACAATGTTGTCTAGACTTTTGACGCTACATACCTCATACAAGCTTGTACCAAATTCATCATTCTCTACTACACATGTAGCGAACGTGCCAACGTCCTTAGATTCAATGATTAATAGACGTACTTCTGACTCCTGTTTAACCCCGCCTACTATATGACCAATAGTCACTTTTTCAATGTTTTGAATAACTGTCTTCATAATGCCCCCAAGCAATTTAACAATATAAACAGTAACTTACTTGTATTTATTATATCAAACCACCCAGTTAAATACCACATAATAACACGATGTATTGAAAAATAAGTATTGTCCTTTCGATTGACATTAGCCCCGACAAAGGCGACACAATAGGGCTCGATAGAGGGTCAGCTTTTTAGGCGAAGCCGTTAAGAAAAGCGATACAAATGCTTTTAGCTCGCCGAAGGCGATTCATTTAGACCACCAGCACCCTGCCATAGCAATGACAACGGGGTTTATGTTGGCATTTCTATGGCGCTGGAGGTCTAGCAGCCTTGAGCGAGATAAACTTTTGCACCCTAGGGTAGCAATCTGAATGACAAATTCTTTTCTTTGGCAATCAGATTGCTCTAGGGTTTCATTAAATGAAGCACTTGAAGAGGAACGATTCTTAGTGCTTAGGGGTAAGTCCGGCGGGTGGGCCTCGGTGGCGACTAGGGGAAACCCCTGTTAGTGGAGAGAAAATTGTGAATGCGTTATATTGTTTACTCGCAACAAAAAGCCCTGAACTTAGTCAGGGCTTCTCTAATTAAAGCTTGGTTAAGCGGCTTGTTCTGTTGCTCCATTAATGTCACCACTATCATCGCTCATACTTTGAGAACCAAAGTACTGATCCTCTAACTTTTGCCGTGCTTCAGAAAGTGGTACACCCAGGGTTGTAAGGAGTTTATTTGCAGCCAAGTCAATGCTAGTTTTATTCACTGACATATTGCCACTCTTGTCATCTATGATGCGGCCAGTAAAGTCAGACGTACCTAGATCGCGTGAGTAGTTAAGTTCTTCAAGCTTATCCCACTGAACTGCTTCGAGAGAGCCATAGTGATTCATTGCGATATTTCCAGCTACTGCAACAGCCTTTAGTGTAGCTACATGAGTTAGAATACAGGTATTACGGAATTCTTCTGCTGACGTATCGCTGAATGCTAAGCCTCCCCAACCCATGGCTCTAGAAACAGTAGTCCAAAACTCGTTTGCTAGCTGGTACTTTGAATCAGAGATTTCTTTTACTTCCTTACTCAACCCCAGCAGGATTTGGTTGATATCTTTGATAGCTTTCAAAGGAAAGTACTTTTCAGACTTCTTGGTGATCGTATTGTGCTCCATATCAACCAGGTCTTTAAACGCAACGCAGTTCTCAGTTATGTAACGAGCTAAACATGGAAGAGGGTCACGTGTATTAAAGGCATCTGAAATACTTTGTTGAGGTTTGGCCAAGTTTTGGTTGATGTCACAAAAGCCCAACTGCCTCTCTTTAAGTGTCAAGTTCGTATATAGCATAATAGGAACATCTACGTTCTCTAGATCAAAACCTAACTCGGCGAGTTCATCACACAACATTTCTAGAGCGAAGTCGATTCCAACAGAACGATGTTGGCCATCGAATAGCTTAATGGAACTATCCATAGATATATGAAGTAGACCAACTCGCGCTCCTTCCATAACCTCTTCAAATTCAGGCTTTTTATCTTTCTTCGACACAACCACACCAATGATAGTTGGGATGATGTAAAAACGCTTATAGTTGTTCACAAGGTATTTCGCGAAATCTTTCGCTCGCTTCATATTTACCTCTCGCTGGCTACGTTTAAGTACACTACCCTTGTTATCGATGTTTAGTAGTGAGACCAATACTGAAGCTGGAACATTCACTAGATGAAATGGTTTGAATTGCTTACCTACAGTACAAGGAAGTGAGTATGCGAAGTTTTTATCAATTGACATATTTTAGCCCCCAAGCTATTTAAAAATCAGTTAACATGAAAACTATGCCTTTGTTTTCATGTATTTATTATACACCCTCACCCCAAAAAATACCACATTGTAACACCAAATATTTAATAATTATTGTTGCCTTTTTTGATTGACATTAGCCCCGACAAAGGCGACACAATAGGGCTCGATAGAGGGTCAGCTTTTTAGGCGAAGCCGTTAAGAAAAGCGATACAAATGCTTTTAGCTCGCCGTAGGCGAATCTTATGACCACCAGCATTCTGCTAGGTCGGTGACAACGGGGGTTTGTTGGCAACGACCTAGCGCTGGAGGTCAACAGCCTTGAGCGGCAGCACTTAGTGAGGAACGAACCTTAGCGCTGCAGGGGTAAGTCCGGCGGGTGGGCCTCGGTGGCGACTAGGGGAACCCTGTTAGTGGAGAGCAAATCAACAACCTGCCGCTTTGGGCAGGTTGTTGATATCAAGCACAACAAGAGTCTACTGATACACCTTCTAGGTATTGATGAGCCTTACCAATGTCTGACCAGTAAGTCAGCTTTTTGAGCCTCATTGATGGGAACTGCGTTAATGACCAGATTTTATCAAAAGCGCTATTTGCCTTTTCTTCGTCATCATACGCTGAATGAATACTCCCAGTTATTGAGTTGTATAAGACGATAGCGTTATATTGTTTTGTGTTTGTTGACTTACTAACAGTACCAAATTCTGTTGCTGTGCCTGGTTCACATGAGCCTAGCTTGATTGTTTTTTTAGTGTCCTCTTTCTGTCCTACTTCATAAGCCGATGCTAGTTGAAGAGTACCAGCAACGCCTCCATTGCAAGCTGCTTCAGTGTCAGCTGGTAGGAATAAACCCCCATTGATACAAACAACCGCCTTTAACTCTTCGCAGTACATCACTGATAAGCGCTGGTTCGTGTTAGGGATGAATACCATAGCAGGTATAAAAGTTTCCTCTCCAGTAACCATATGTGTAAAAGTATTTAATTCCATACATGCCCCCAAGCATTTAAATAATTGATTAAACTGGCGTTATTATATACTAACCCTTACAAATATACCATATGATAACACAATATTTTATAAATTATTGTTCCCATATTTTATTGACTTTGGGAAGGACAAAGGCAACACAATAGGGCTCGATAGAGGGTCAGCTTTTTAGGCGAAGCCGTTAAGAAAAGCGATACAAATTCTTTTTGCTCGCCGAAGGCGATTCATATGGCCACCAGCATTCTGCTAGGACGGTGACAACGGGGGTTTGTTGGCATCGTCCTAGCGCTGGTGGACAACAGCCTTGAGCGGCAGAACTTGGTGAGGGACGAGCCTTAGGGATGCAGGGGTAAGTCCGGCGGGTGGGCCTCGGTGGCGACTAGGGGGGACCCCTCTTAGTGGAGAGCTAAAATCTCACAAACCCACCTAATAAAAAGAGGCTCCCTTGGGAGCCTCTTTTTAGCGTATGATAAAAATCATCGATATAGTCATGTTTGAGTAATCAAGCACTCTTTATGACCAAATAGTGTAAAACACCCTGAATATGTCAAATGTTCATTCCCGGTAAATCTATTCAGATACACTCTCATTTGAACTAGGTAGTAACCGGTATCAAAATGCTCGTTGCAAACTTCACAGTCGCCAAACTTACATGTACCACTGCCAAGCTGTGTTAGCCTATACACATGTCGTAGATCACTTGTATCAGTCATCACTCAATTACCTTGTAGTTTAATCTATCCTAGAACTGTAAAGCCTTTAAGTTTTGCAAACTTGTTTGACACACTAAATCCTTTGACGACATCTAAAGGTAATCTCTGTCTTTTTATTATCCACCATGCTTTTCTTATGTGTAGCAATGCGAGTCTACGTTTTTTATTTATCGTCTCTTCTTGCTTTGTTGGTCCGCAATTTCGTAGGTAACTAAGAAGCAAACAATACAGACCATCTAAGCATTCGACCTGAAACCAGATGTCACTGCCAAAACTTGGAATGTCCTCCAGTTCGAAACAAACCTGTTGCTTTCCATCAATTTCTCTAAATTTCATATTGCCCCCAAGCAATTGCTAACAACTATTATATATTATAGCAAGTGGCCGAGTTAAATACCACATTTATACACATGTAATTTTGGTAGTCTATTGAGAGCTTTGATATTGAAAGAGACTGATATTATGTTTTCTTCTGGCTTAAGGCTCGATAGCGGACCTGAGCCGCTATCATAAGGTTATTTTATTCTTAGATGCTCACCACGCTCATCCGGCTTTAGAGTGAAGAGTATGTAATCAACCTGCTCTATACAGATCTCATAATCATCGTTGATTAGTAGCACCTCCCTATCATCAGTACTGGATGTGTATTGCTGGGTAACCTTCCCTTTTAATACTTTATCTTTATTGAATACCTTTAATCCTACTAATCTCATACATTCTCCTTACTAGCAGTGATTGAATGATGAACGGCCTCCTTATGGAGTTCTAATATCTCCTTGCTTGTAAGGTAGCTATGAATCTCATTTATTTTCTTAATTACTTCAGAATGATCGTTGAAAAGTTGTTTGCGCTTATCCCATACGACTTCGTGGTGTGCTAGCTGTCCTGGTAGTGTCTTGTCATGAATGCCATAGACATATGTCCCTTCTCTGATTTTCTTTTTGACCAGCATCTTAGACATTAAAAAAATGATGAGTAGGTCCGTTTCTATGATCTGAGTAGTGAGGATAATACCGAAGAATAGACAGTCCTCCCGGTCTACGTCATCGATGTGAATCCCATTGTAACCATTCGAAAAGTAATACACTGGACTGCCTGGTTCCAGATTGTATGAAAAATAGAGATATGCATTTTCATTCTTCTGGAACAGCTCTTTCCTTCTCGCAATCTGAGTACCATATTGATCCATGTAATTATAGTTACAGATGTGCATTTCAGGGCACAACGATATGGTCTTTCCGCAGGTAGTTATGTACTTCTTTCTCTTGCTTATAGATAAGCTGCTTATTGTTTTGGTCATATTGCCCCCAAGCAATTGTTTTTCAAATGTATTGTTACATTAGCAATTAAAGAAATTATACTAAAACATGCCATAAGATACCACATTCACACACCTAATATGGTTAAATATACTTAACTATATTGATTGACTTTACCTCGGACAAAGGCGACACAATGGGGCTCGACAGAGGGTCAGCTTTTTAGGCGAAGCCGTTAAGAAAAGCGATACAAATGCTTTTAGCTCGCCGAAGGCGATTCTAATGGCCACCAGCATTCTGCTAGGACGGTGACAACGGGGGTTTGTTGGCAATGTCCTGGCGCTGGTGGACAACAGCCTTGAGCGGCAATACTTGGCGAGGCACGAGACCTAGCATTGCAAGGGTAAGTCCGGCGGGTGGGCCTCGGTGGCGACTAGGGGGAACCCCTGTTAGTGGAGAGCAGGTAAGCCGCAATGTTTACTCATTGCGGCTTACCTGGGGTCAAGTACCCATTAATTAGTAAACACTTAGGTTTATTACTTCCGTACCGCTTTCAGCCAATGTGGCAATTTCTGGCTCAATATCTACCAGTTGGTCATATACTGAAAGCTCCTTGGCAGCGGCTATGTCTAGATAATATTCAGTTTTATCGGGGGTAGTAGCAATTGCATTCGTCTCTGGCAACGATTCAGCTTGAAAAGCTGCTATTGGTAAGTACTTAAACATGTCTTTCCTCCTAACATTTACAAATGATCTTGCTTGTCAGATGACACTCATTGCTCTTTCGTAGAACAGACAGAAGTTCGCTCTGTCTGTTTGAATTCTCTCTTTAACCTTATCTTGCGTTGATTCTCTTAGCGCATCTAACACCTTTACTAATATGGAAGCAGTGAATGCGTCTATCAGTAGTGGTTGAAGACCTAGTTCTTTAGATTCATCAGTAAAAGAAATTGTTGTGAGTGATTTATTGATTAATTCATTTGGCCAAACAAAGAGCATTGCTTGGCCTTGAGCGACTTTTTTAAGATTATCGTAATTGCAGAACTCTGTTTTCATATTGCCCCCAAGCAATTGTTTTCAAATAGATAGTTACATAAGCAACTAAGGAAATTATACTAAAACACGCCCTAAAATACCACATTTACACATTTTACATAGTAAAATATACTGAACTATATTGATTGACTTTGGACCGGACAAAGGCAACACAATAGGGCTCGATAGAGGGTCAGCTTTTTAGGCGAAGCCGTTAAGAAAAGCGATACAAATGCTTCTAGCTCGCCGAAGGCGAATCATATGGCCACCAGCATTCTGCTAGGACGGTGACAACGGGGGTTTGTTGGCAACGACCTAGCGCTGGAGGTCAACAGCCTTGAGCGGCAGCACTTAGTGAGGAACGAACCTTAGCGCTGCAGGGGTAAGTCCGGCGGGTGGGCCTCGGTGGCGACTAGGGGTATCCCCTATTAGTGGAGAGAAATTTTTATGTTTCGATTGTAGTTGATTGGTTTTATGTACACCAGAGAAAAAAAAGCCCCGACAATATTGCCGGGGCTGGTCGCTTGGGGAGCGGTTATTCTGGTGCTGGTTCTCTATATACCAGCAATCTTCCACTAATTGACTTTTGATTGCTCTTTCCCTTATGGGGGACACAGATAGAGTACAAGGAAAAATGTTTAGCCTTCACCACTTCTGTTAGGCATTGGCTTTTAAACCTACGCTCGAGAATGTTCAGGCTGTCTTCTAAAGTATGCGAAAGAGGTTCAGGCTTTCTCTCTACTGCTGACCCACCTAAATTGTAATAATATAATTTCCACATAAAAAACAACCCAAAACCAATACCAAGTCTAATGTACATTCAAGCTAATGTTTGCTTCAAGTTCGAGTGTGAAAATCGTATCTTCATAGCTATAAACCACAGTGTTATTACTAACGATTGGTTCTGACATTAAGAACAACTCTGACATATCGAGAAATGACTGCTTATCTATCTGTTCCTGTGGAAAGCTACCCACCTGTACTGTGATAACCTTAGTAAATCCAATCCATTTCTTTACATCTTCATGTTGCTTTTTCTTATTGGCAATCATAGATTTGATGTAGCTACTTCCTTGCCCTTCCTTCTCTTTTCCACTTTCGACGCTGACGACTTCGGAATGATTAAGCTTGATAGGCTCCTTGTTAGAGTTGTCTTGCTGACCATTACTAGATGGCTCGTTAAGGCATGAGTAATCAGCCAACATACCAATGCATTTGAAGAAGCCATTTACATCCGAACGGTCAGTAAAATGAAAACCTGGGATAGCGCCATCAGATTTAAACTTTGAGTAATACCCATTGTTCTCCTTAGCCACTGAAAGCAACGACTTAAAAACATCAGGGCTTTGTTTTTCTTCGAAGTTCACCACGAAAACTAAATGGCCTTTTTTTGTGTGATGCATCACCTCAATTGGCTTGGCCTTCCCAACAATAGAGTTCTTAAGGTCTACTTCGGATTGATTACTACTGTTTTCTGTTTTCTTGCCAGTAACCTTCTTTTCTGGAATAGCTATTTCTCCATAAGGAACACTTGATTTTTTATCGTTCGTGTTGAGCACTATCTTTCTAATTTCTATACCGCAACGAATGTAATCTTTATTTGTCAGATAAAAGCCTCGTCCCATAGAATACTTTTCTCTGTGCTCTGTACTAAGCTCTTTGTCGGATAGGGCTGCGGTGTCTTGGTGGTTTAGCGCTGCTTTACGCATCTCAGAAAATAGATCTCGGGTGTGCTTTGACCATGCCAGGATGATGGTTCTATTAGTTTGTGTTTCATAATAATCAGTATAAGGGTCTGATCTATCACTCATAGAGGTAAATTTGGCAACGATAACCGCCTGGGCATCTTCAGGGATAGATAAGTTGTCCTGGAAAGCCTCTACCGCTTTCCGATGTTCCATTATGCGCTTTTGCCTTTCTTCGTATGCTTTCTTTTCTTCCTCTTCCTTGCGCTTAGCTTCTTCGGCAATAATAGAGGAATAAAGTGCCTTGTTCTTGCTGTTGTCGATATCTTCTAAATCGACCTTAGTTAGAAAACCAAACTCAAGCAGCTCTTCTCGTGTCAATCGCTCCTTGAATTCTTCTACATACGATTTCAACTTCCCTAGGCGCTCTTTTATACTTTTGTCGCAACCACGACCCAGGCTTAGGTCAATATTGAAAATCGTGCCAGAATCGAAAGTTACCTTAACATCTGTCTTTTCATACCCTAGTTCGCATTTTGCAGCTACTTCATGAGCAAGTTGTTCAAAATCTTCGATAGAGTAATCTTTCTCTTCAAGCATTTTTGATTCAGAAAATAATACAGTAACTGAAATTGGTTTAATCATCGTTGCCCCCAAGCATCGGAAAAATAGATTAAGAATAAGTTGTTCTCTTAACTTAAAAACATTATAACTCACACCCCCAATAAATACCATATTAACACACTATAAATAGTAAAATATACTTAACTTTATTTATTGACTTTGGCCCGAACAAGGGCGTCACAATAGGGCTCGATAGAGGGTCAGCTTTTTAGGCGAAGCCGTTAAGAAAAGCGATACAAATGCTTTTTGCTCGCCGAAGGCGATTCATATGGCCACCAGCATTCTGCTAGGACGGTGACAACGGGGGTTTGTTGGCATCGTACTAGCGCTGGTGGACAACAGCCTTGAGCGGCAGCACTTGGTGAGGAACGAGCCTTAGGGATGCAGGGGTAAGTCCGGCGGGTGGGCCTCGGTGGCGACTAGGGGGAACCCCTATTAGTGGAGAGAAAATTCATCTCAATATCTTGTTCACAGGACAAAAAAAAACTCAGTGCTTAACACTGAGTTTTTTTGAGGGGTTTTGAAGTATCTCTACTACTTTTGGTTCAGATGATGAACCGTTGGTATTGAGGTATATTTCACGTTCTCATCGATTTGACCCACCGCGCTGACCGAGGGAGAAAGTGCTGCTATTAATAAGAAAGCGATAATATTGTTACTCATAAGATTAGCTCCTAGTTGCCGAACGAAATAAAACTTTATACTGGTAATCCTCAAGAAACTTTAGCTCGAGGTCGAAGGCTTAAAATTCTCGTGTAAATAGCATATTTCTGTTTTGCCAAATCTTTAGTAGTAACATGTGAGCTCTTACCTAACTTAGGTTCTGTTTGACTGTCAGTGCCTAGCATTTCTTTTAACACTTCAAGCTCAGCCTCGAGGGTGTCATTTGATGAAATGTATCCAATATAGTTGAATACATCCTGGGAAGAGAAACTTAAGCCATCAGCTTTCTGGTGCTCATGCCGGGAGATATAGCAGCGCTTACCGTTAATGATATCGATATGATAAGCCTCTACAATGCGGTCACCGTATCCATCATCCCAGCCATTATCTTTGTTACGGCCATATAGCCGTGAATGTCTGTAATGAAACTTGAGAAATTGCTTCATTTCTTCAAAAGAAATGAGAATATTATTGTGTCTCATATTGCCCCCAAGCAATTGAATTTATTAACAAGCCATGTAAAGAGTATAACAAAACACGAATTAAAATACCACATTATAACATCTATGTTGTGGTATTTTTTCTATTACTCTGTTCGTCTTTAGTGAATTCCTGGGGTGACATGGCCCTTAAAAAATCTAAGGCCATGGCATTCTCAATTAACCACTAAATTTCTGTGCTGCCTATCCATTGCTCGCCTAGATAGACATCTGCATAATCGTATTCAAACTTAGAGCAGCACTCCTCTAAATCTTCGTAGGTCCAACCATCAGCTGGAGCTGGTACCAACTCCTTCAAGATAAAATTTTCCCCATAGCAATATAGATTAGATGCCTCTAGTCCAGTAATTAAACAGCTCTCGCCTTCTTTAGGTCTTGCTATACATTTAACACTCATTAGATTTACCTTTTGAAATCACTATTTTTACAGTCTTCACTTGTGTACCAGATTCGGAGAAAGTCCCTTCTTTACAACTAGTGACCGATGCGCCCAGCTCCTTCAGCCATTCTTGGAATTCTCTTTGAATTCTACGGGTCCCGTTAACCGCTCCATCACTTGCTATGGTAACTAAGCGGCCACCGATGTCTAAGTGATTGAACATCTTTCTTATATGCTTAATGTCCTGGTGCTTATTGAATGGGGGGTTAGCCAAAATACGGTCGAACTTATTACCCTCAGGGTACTCCATAAAGTCCATACAGTGAGTTGCGTATCTATGATGCTTAAGCATGTCGAAGTTCTGAGGGTTCAGCTCGATAGCAACACCATTATCACTAATTCGAGCCATACGATTTGCACACCTACCATCGCCGCAACTAGGTTCCATCCATCTATGTTCAGGCCTGAGATCTAAGTCAATCATCATTTCATCTGCTAGAGTGTCCGGAGAGAAAAACATTTGGTATTTTTTCTTATCATTGAGCTCTTCTCCTTCGATAAGTTTCTTTTGTATATCAACTACGTTTCTATACTCGAAATGAAATGCACCTTTTTTGTATTTGCCTCCAGCCTTAAGTAATAAGTTCTTTATCGCTTTGTAGTGCTTCAGCTGCTTTTGAGGTAATACTAGTGTGTTGTCTATTGGTAGAAGCAATGACAGTTCATGTTCAATGGAGTGATCATCAGATTGCTCTTTCTCATTAAGTTTGTTGAAAAAGAAATGGTCATGTGCATGCTTGATTACAGTCAAAGTATCCTCACTGATGAAGTGAATGTCTGGGTGGAAACCAAGAGCGTTCAAAAAATTGGCTTTATCAATGATCTTATTGCCTGTTACCTGGCGAGTATCGCACTCATTTCTCTCCAGCCATTGGTAATAGAAAGTGTCTTCTAAGGGTGCCGACATTTTCATATTGTTGATAATGAACAGACTCTTTAAGCAATTGGGCTTTGTATCGCTGTGAACAACTATTGCTCTTGAGGGACGACTAGCACCAAATTTTTTTTTGTATTCCGCTTTACTAGGGGTGTCTAGAAGTACGGAAGAGCCGCAGTCATAAAGCACCTCAACATTTCCTAATGATTGTGAAAGAATGAATGACAGACCATCTTCGTCTATAAATGTTGTAATTTCCATAATGCCCCCAAGCAATATATCTAATTGATTAACTGGTAATAATTATATCTAACCCCATAGACAAATACCATATTTAAACACTAAATAAAGTAAAATATAATTAACTAATCACATTGACTTTGCCCCGGACAAAGGCGTCACAATAGGGCTCGATAGAGGGTCAGCTTTTTAGGCGAAGCCGTTAAGAAAAGCGATACAAATGCTTTTTGCTTGCCGAAGGCGATTCATATGGCCACCAGCATTCTGCTAGGACGGTGACAACGGGGGTTGGTTGGAATCGTACTAGCGCTGGTGGACAACAGCCTTGAGCGGCAGAACTTGGTGAGGGACGAGCCCTAGTGATGCTGGGGTAAGTCCGGCGGGTGGGCCTCGGTGGCGACTAGGGGAACCCCCTATTAGTGGAGAGCAATTTTAAGTTTCTATTTTAGTTCTATGATTTCATTAACACGAGAGACAAAAAAAACCCCGACAATATTGCCGGGGCTGGTCGCTTGGGGAGCGTTAATCCCTGGTAGGTTCTGAGTCTAATGCTTTAACATAAACAGCATCAGCAACACCGTTTTCACACATTGAAGTAGCTGAAAAATTGTCTTTTGTGGTTTGACTGTAAAGTTCACTGTATTGCGAGTTACTGAGCCAGATCAGGCTGTTATCATCGTCCAAACCTAAAAATCCTTTGGTTGGTGAGTAGATACGATAAAAAGAGCTCAGCTCATAGGTTTTAAATACCCTGCTATCTGGTAATGAGAACCAATAGCAGTCCCAATCTAAGTGAATATAGGCTTGCCTCTCTTGACACGGTTGTGAGAAACCTATCACTTTGAAGCCTTGCAGAACTAAGCCATAACCATTAACGACAATGACCTCCTCTCCAGAAGTAAACCTTGATTCGCACAATGGTATTGAAGTTAAGCTATTTTCAATATATTTCAGCATGGATATTCCTCTCTTACTCCTTGAGATTAAGCTATTAAGCCAGTAAACAAATCTTGCTCTAGCTCTTTGGATGAGAACTGAAATCCTTGACTGATATTGAATTCCCGGTCAGCTACCAAATCGACAAAAAAGTCATGAACATTTTCATTTTTACAACACTCTTTAATGTTCTGGGCTGCAATATAGGCTGCATGCTTAGGATTGATAGCACTGACAACGAAAGCTTTGCTCTCTGAAGAGCCAAATCGAACTGAAGTTAAAAACTCCGTATATTGGTCAAACTCATTGCCCCGCAAAACAACTTTAATTTCACTACCCTTTGAAGTCTCAAGTTTTACATAAGAGAATCCATCTTCCAGCACTTCAAGTAGTGCTCCCTTGCAACCTTTAAATGCACCTTCAGTTACGATAATTTTCATAAAGCCCCCAAGCCCTGAATATCAATCAACGATTAAAGCATTTCTGCCCCAATCCATAATAGCCATTATACCAAATAGACTATTAAATACCACATAACAACACTAAATTTAGTTAAATATATTTAACTTTATTTATTGACTTTTGGCCGGACAAAGGCGACACAATAGGGCTCGATAGAGGGTCAGCTTTTTAGGCGAAGCCGTTAGGAAAAGCGATACAAATGCTTTTTGCTCGCCGAAGGCGATTCATATGGCCACCAGCATTCTGCTAGGACGGTGACAACGGGGGTTTGTTGGCATCGTACTAGCGCTGGTGGACAACAGCCTTGAGCGGCAGCACTTGGTGAGGAACGAGCCTTAGGGATGCAGGGGTAAGTCCGGCGGGTGGGCCTCGGTGGCGACTAGGGGGAACCCCTATTAGTGGAGAGCAATTTAGCCACCGAGACGATGGCTAAATTCTATAGGTTAGGACCACTCAAAGATCGGCAATGATCGCTCTTCTCCTGCATCTGAATCTAACTCTACACACTTAAAACCCAATTGGGCTGCTTTCGAAAGAATAAAATTTAGCTCGTCAGAATATTCTTTACGGATATTTAAATCGTGTTGTGTATGCAATTTAATGAAATAGCCCGTATTTCGTTTTGCTACTAATGAAAATTCTTCCTTAGAGATTTCATCAAGGGCAACTACATCTCCTTCCTTTATATGGCCAGTGCTAAGCTCAACTGTTGTATATTGGTTGTTGATATCAAACATTAGCCTTCCCCTTGGTCTAAATTGATGTTCGAGTGTGAACAAATGACCATCCTAAATGCGCCCTTTGTTTTGAGCTCTATTACGTGGGAAAAGACTTCTTTCGCCTCAAAAAACAACTCATCTTTAAAATATCCTTTTTGATACGTACCTCGGAGTGTACGAAACCCATCAAACTCCGGTACTCCCTTAATTCCTCGGTCCGTATTAGAGCGAGCTGAAACAACGACTATGCCGCCCTCTTGACTACAGAGCTTAGCTAGGTTTTTCCAGACCTGTTTTCTGGGTAAAGGGGGCAATACATTGGTGCAATATCCACAATATACAAATGAGTAATGCGCTTTAAGAATGTCTAGATCAGGACAAAATGTGTAATCGTACTCTGCACACATACCTGATAAATCGTATATAGCTTGAGTGTCCTTACTTTCTTGTTCACGCCCTTTCGCATAGTTCAAAGCTGGGGCTGACACTAAATGAGGGAACTGTGAGAGAAACTGTTTTAATGGGGCACTAACAGATTTACGTGCGATTGAAGTTTTTGAGGAGACCTCGAACTCCTTCTTGATCTCTTCAGGTGTTTGATAAAAGGATTCTGATTCAAATTGTTCTGAAACGGGTACTAACTTTAATGCTAAATTTTCCATACTGCCCCCAAGCAATGTATATCATTGATTAACTGTTAATAATTATATCTAACCTCACACATAAATACCATATTAATACACATATGATTGTTAAATATAATTAACTATATTTGTTGACTTTGGCCCGGACAAAGGGGCCACAATGGGGCTCGACAGAGGGAAAGCTTTTTAGGCGAAGTCGTTAAGAAAAGCGATACAAATGCTTTTAGCTCGCCGAAGGCGAATCATATGGCCACCAGAATTCTGCTAGGACGGTGACAACGGGGGTTGGTTGGCAATGTCCTAGCGCTGGTGGACAACAGCCTTGAGCGGCAATACTTGGCGAGGCACGAGGCCTAGCATTGCAAGGGGTAAGTCCGGCGGGTGGGC
This sequence comes from Vibrio sp. YT-16, assembly GCF_033337405.1. Classification (NCBI taxonomy): domain Bacteria; kingdom Pseudomonadati; phylum Pseudomonadota; class Gammaproteobacteria; order Vibrionales; family Vibrionaceae; genus Vibrio; species Vibrio sp. YT-16. The sequence goes on along the minus strand of NZ_JAWOQQ010000012.1, from coordinate 71,161 downwards.
CTCGGTGGCGACTAGGGGGGACCCCTGTTAGTGGAGAGCGCTTGACTGGCCATAATGACCAGTCAAATTTTTCTACAGTATATATAAATCGTAGTAGCTAGCTTCTTCAGCTGTAAGCTTATACCCAGGCTCTACAGAGTGGGTAGATACGCGATCTTTACTACATTTAATGGCTTTAAGTGTGTTATTGATCTCACTGCAAGCATCAACAACAAACAGATCTGGGATAAAGCCATTCTTAAAAAAGCTTGATTGTTTATTGCGGATCATCTTTAGGAAGACTGTTTCAATTTTAGGTGGTAGCCCGTAAACAAGTGCATGCCTTACAGTCATTAAATTTATGAACTCATGAAGTATTTCGTGGAATGTAAATCGACCTACTTGGTGTTCTGAGGATTCTGTAAAAGCGGTACACTTGTAAATCAGATTGGTAAGGAGATTACATGTAATGTAATCAACCTCTAAAAGTTGGCCTTTGCATTCAGATTTTTTGATTCCTAAATCTTGTACTTGATTGACCCACTCCAGGTAAGGGAGCACCGTATTTAAATCATCCAGTAAGTACCCAAGTTTGGTTTCGAATTCACGTACCTGTTTGTACCAGCATGCTAGCACCTTGTCGGAATTTCCGTATTTGCTCTGAATAGGTTGGGTTCGGATGCTTCTAAGACGTTTGCCTTGAATAGCATTTACGCACTTGAATGCTAGTGTAAGTGCTTTTTTTACTTGTGCCTTCTTTTCTTCGTTGATCTTTATGATTCTGTCCATACTGCCCCCAAGCAACTTTTTATAAAAAAGAGGGCCATTGAGCCCTCTATACACGTTAGATTTACCGATTACTATTCTTGACGGAACGGATCAATTACAAAGCCAAGCGCGTCTAGGGGTTGGCTATTGTATGCAGTAAGTGCTTCGCGACCTAAATCCAGTTCGTATCCAGAGCCAACAAAGTCATCACCTACAAAGCCACAAATAACATTGTTTGAGATACCTTCGATACCTTCCCAAGCTCTCCCGGTCCAATATTGCGATTCGACAATCCAAACACCTTCACGATGAACGCGCACTCTAAAAGCACTTTCACTTCGCTTAAGTTCTTCTTTACTTATATCGATGTTCACATCAGGATTAAATAGGTCACCAGATAGAGCTTTTAAATCTACATACTGGTCTTCTTGTTTAATGAATCGGATTTTCCCTAATCGAACAGCTAGGGCTACTTTGTCTATTTCGCCGTTTCTCTCCGTGGATGTTTCAGTCTTTTCGGGTGTCAGCTGATTAAGTAATGAAATGACTACTTTCTTATCGAATGATGAAATCTTCATATTGCCCCCAAGCAATTGTTTTAAAATAGATAGTTACATAAGCAACTAAGGAAATTATACTAAAATACGCCCTAAAATACCACATTTAAACATTAAATATAGTTAAGTATATTTAACTATATTGGTTGACTTTACCCCGGACAAAGGCGATACAATGGGGCTCGACAGAGGGACAGCTTTTTAGGCGAAGCCGTTAAGAAAAGCGATACAAATGCTTTTAGCTCGCCGAAGGCGATTCATGTGGCCACCAGCTTTCTGCTAGGACGGTGACAACGGGGTTTTGTTGGCATCGTACTAGCGCTGGTGGACAACAGCCTTGAGCGGCAGAACTTGGTGAGGGACGAGCCCTAGTGATGCTGGGGTAAGTCCGGCGGGTGGGCCTCGGTGGCGACTAGGGGTATCCCCTATTAGTGGAGAGAAATTTTCTTGCAAGGTCTCTATTTCTTTTATTGAATTTATACGGACAAAAAAAAGCCCCTGCTTTGTAAGCAAGGGCTTTTCGCTTGGGGAGCGTTTAATCAAATGTTTGAGGATCTAGCTGTTCAAGAAATGGTACTACGTCTCTCTTAAATACCGCCTCAGCATTCACAGTATGAGCGCGAACCCATGCATTATTTCGGGTTGGTGAGAATTTGAAGCTAAACTTTCTTAGTCTTTGGGTAACCTCTTTCGGTGGCCTACCACCTAACCAAATACCAATGCGCCCATCAATAACCCCGTGCTTAATTCCATTTTCTAATTCACCTTCTAATGAGTTTGAATTTCGACTTTCTTCGACTCGCTCTGCTTCGACTAAACGTTGTTTTAATCGTCGGATATTAGCATTTGAGTTTGCTAAGCTAAATCGTCCCCAAGTGTTTACTATTGGATTTGGCTCCAAAAACGTTTTAAGGAGGTTTTGAGGTATACCACGTTCAAGCATCTTGTTTTCAAGTACAGCAGCACTATTATCTGTAAGCTCTCCATTTTCAGACGCTTTATATGCAGCTGGCACTAAACGATTAGCTATTTTCATGTAGCCATGCATTGTTTCCGCTTCACTAATTTTAATTCTTAATTGCTCAACCGGGTTATCTGATGACATTTTGACAACTGAACCATCCCCATCGGGGAACAGTTTCTTTGCAATGGCTTTTAAGGCTCTCTGAGGATAATCTGCATATTGATTAAGCTTATCCCTACTATTCTTATTGGCCTTTTCTGCTTTCGCCACAGGGAATCTCGCTGGCCCTGTTACATGCCATGAGATACATTTGGACTCTGCACTTATGTACTCATCGAAGTAGCGTTTTAACTTTCTTTGAAATTCTTCAAACTCAATTTCAACAATTTCTTCCACTGAACAATTAAACGCCTTCGATGGTGCGCTTTCCGAAGTGGACTTGATCAGCTCATGAAGTGAAATTTTGAATGTCCGTAATGCGTTGCAGTAGTCAACTACTGCTTGAGCGGCGTGACGCTCAGGAAATTGAGATTGGCCATTAAAAGCTCGCTCAATTGATGAAGGATCAAGCTGGCTCTTATATTCAAGCAGATCCTTGTCTTCTCCAATGTATTCCTCGATTTTTTTATTAACTAAATTTTGCATCTGTAGCCCCCAAGCTATCTATGTTTAACAAATGATTTAACGTATTTATTTGATGTGTTAATTATACTAACAACCCCCAATAAATACCATATTAACACACAAATAAATGTTAAATATAATTAACTATTTAGATTGACTCTGGCCTGGACAAAGGGGCCACAATGGGGCTCGACAGAGGGAAAGCTTTTTAGGCGAAGCCGTTAAGAAAAGCGATACAAATGCTTTTAGCTCGCCGAAGGCGAATCATATTGCCACCAGCATTCTGCTAGGACGGTGACAACGGGGGTTTGTTGGCATCGTACTAGCGCTGGTGGACAACAGCCATGAGCGGCAATACTTGGCGAGGAACGAGACTTAGTAATGCAAGGGGTAAGTCCGGCGGGTGGGCCTCGGTGGCGACTAGGGGGAACCCCTGTTAGTGGAGAGAAATTCATAACCTGCAATAAAAAAGAGCTCTATTGCAGGTCGATATTCTATTTAGATTCTATGCCGCCATTCGCTCGTATTGTGTGTTTAACACATTGTTAAGCCACTTACCAACCCATTCACCAACCCAACAAAAGGCCGAGTAAATCACCGACTGGCCCAAACATTCGTGGGCTAGTCCTACGGTCAGATCGCGAACGAACGATTCTGGTATTTGCTTGCACTTGGCATGTTCAACAGTTGTAAATAACCTAGCTAATTTACCATTGCTATGGATTAGAAATGGATCGGTAGATCGACACTTTTGGTATGATTTGGTTATGCACCCTACCTTTGTAGCAGTAGGCTTAAGCCACTGGAGTCGAAAGCCTTTCTTTTGAGCAATGTCTCTCTTTTCCTTTTCCACTAAATATGTATAGGGCTTATAGCTTTCATGAGTTTCAGGTATATCATCGAGTACATCAGCTAAGCAGCTATATTTATAAGTTGTCCTTACCTTTTGGGGCATAAAGTCCTTTAAACCCTCTTTGAAGGAGCTGCAGTATCCAATACCACAAAGCCTCTTTCTATCTTCAAGTGCACCAAACTGAGAACCTGCTAATGTCATATTTATAAAGTTGTACCCAAACACTTTACTAAACGTATCTACGATAACAGCGTATGAGTTTGATTTAGTAAATGAAGTAACATTCTCAAAAACAGAAATAATTGGATTCGTTATCGACTGCCAATGCAAGAAATCGATAAAACACCCGCCTGTATTTTTGTGTGCTTCTGCAAATTTATTTCCGTTCTTAGATCTGCCGCTTATGGAACTCCCTTCGCAAGGCAGCGATCCTGAATTGACTTCCGTTCTAACGCCACCTCTGGACAAATCAACACTCTCCAATCGCATATTTAATCCGTATTGCTCTTCCGGTGCCTCCACAGCCCACACAGGATTATTTTGCAGACATGCATTGAAGTACCTTTCACTCGATTCGACAATTACCTTTACGAAAGTAGAAAGCTTACTCCGCTTAAGTCCATCGGAAATACTTGAGCACAATACCCCTATACCATTAAATATATCTGAAGTGGATAAAGGTATATTCGCTTTGTACTTTGACATAGCTCTCTGAACACGCTCTTTTTGTTTGAGATTCCTCCAAGTCTTTATCACTCTATCGAGACTTAACTTCTTGATAGGTGAAGCCGGAGTTAGTTCAACAGAAGCAGAACCAAGCTCAGCCCCTGTGATATTTTTAGATAAGTAACCATTCAATTCATCATTTTTTACGTAACCCATATTTTTCATAGTATGTGAAAATGCGGCTTCAAGAGGATCTGTCCACTGTGTATCTATAAAAATTGCAGATGGTTGAAGTGTTTTGATGAAGGCAGTCATTAAGTAAAAGTAACAATTAGCCTCTGGCGCACCTTGTAAGCTAATCACTTCAGCCTTGATGCTACTCTTCTTTAGATCAAACAGCTCTATTGGCGAGTTGTATTCCAACTCGTTAGAAAGGAGTACTAAATTAGAATTAAAGCTGAATACGGCATGGTTTAAAGGCTTAAGATTTCTCGTCATATCCTTAAACCTCAGCTCTCTGTCACGAATCTCTTGGACTGAATGCAATTCGACAATTCGGATTTCACCATCTTTGATGTAGGCTTTTACATGGTCTCCGAAAATATCTAAATCAGCGTGCTTTAAGTCAATGACAGGTCGCTCTTTACCGTTTCGTCTTGAGTTGGTCACTTGTCGAGAGCCGAAACGATCAATAACTATTTTAATTTCTTTCTTTGTACGGTCAGACTTAAGCTGAAACTTAGCCCCTCCTTTAAAACCCGCCATTAGTAAATACTGCCCTTCGAAGAATACTCTTAGTTTATTTCTATGGAGAGAAACTTTCTTCTCTAATACCTTTATCATACTGCCCCCAAGCAATTGATCTCACTTGCCTTAACTATGTCATAATTATATAAAAAACAACAAATAGATACCACATTTAAACACTAACCTTTGTGAAATATAATTAACTTATTATCTGGACTTTGGGCCGGACAAAGGCGACACAATAGGGCTCGATAGAGGGTCAGCTTTTTAGGCGAAGCCGTTAAGAAAAGCGTTACAAATGCTTTTTAGCTCGCCGAAGGCGGATCATATGGCCACCAGCATTCTGCTAGGACGGTGACAATGGGGTTTTGTTGGCATCGTACTAGCGCTGGTGGACAACAGCCCATGAGCGGCAATACTTGGCGAGGAACGAGACTTAGTAATGCAGGGGTAAGTCCGGCGGGTGGGCCTCGGTGGCGACTAGGGGGAACCCTGTTAGTGGAGAGCTTTCAAACCCATTAACTCCATTTGTTTGTGAGGAATAAAGTTTCGTTACTAAGCAATAAGTTTGATACTGAGTATTAAAGTTTTATACTTAATGGCAGCCATCAGAGTACGCCGCCATTTCTAAAACGTTTATGTCCAACTTAGAACTAGCTGGTGAAGCCAGTTCATGGAAGATAGAATGAGCGGGCGTTTAAATGATGGCTAGCCAGCTTTTTTAAGCTGGGTGTACTAAGATGTGGGCTTGATGTTTCTCGGTGTTCCACTCTTTCATTTCAGCAAGAAATAGGCCGTGAGCATTAATCGATTCAATTAATTCAGGTGCACGCTCTAGTTGGATAAGCATCGATAACGGGGTGAGTTGATTGTGTTCTTGGTCAAAACCGTGTTCGACTTGTTCCTCTAGCATATAAAGAATCCCAGGCTCCGCTTCACTACCCTCCTCAAACAGTCTTGATTCGATACCCTCTACGTCATAAAGGTGTACGAGTAGGTTATAAAGCTTTTCAGCACCGATGAGTTTTGTATGCTTCGATTGTGAATTAAGTTGATGCAGTTTCATTTCTAGGTTCCCACCTTTTTTTCTTGCTAAGCTGATCATCAGTTTGATGTCTTTTTTGATATTCGATAACGACTTATCGTTGAGCTTTGGCTTAAGGTACTTTATCAGTATGTCATTGCGTGATTTTACTGGAACAAAACGGGAAGATGCGGAAACCTGACACAGCAAATGAAGCAGGGCGTGGGTAATGACGTTGTGAAGGTTGTGGTAGTAGTCAAAGTCTCGTTTGATTTGCATAGCCAAGGTAGCGTTGTGGGTGGATTATAAGAATATTGGGGCTGGGCGTTTTAAATCAACCTTAATAATGAGTTCGGGAGTAGTTTCCCAGACATAGAGTTGTTCATGGATTGCTAATGTTTGATTTTCCGAAAATGATAATTGTCCAGAAACGTATTTGAATGGGACCGCTCAATCTGTGGATGCTCAAGACAACCAGCATGAAACTTTATTCCTCTCCTACACCAATACATCCCAGACCAATTAATAAACCAGGTCATCATATTGCATGATATGGGGCCTATTTTTTTATCTAAGGTTCACCTTTTACGATGAAGCCTTTCGTTGGCCTTTTTGTGCTTTTGATAGCAACCCATCGAATCTGTGCCGCTAAACATAGCCTTCCTGCGTCGTTCGTAAGCACTACTAGGATTTGAGTTACCTTTCTTCTCTTTTCGTTGTTCACTTGATAGAAACCTGTTAAGTGCTTCATCAAATGAAGATGTATCACTCTTAAATGCCCATCTCACTGCTAACAAAAAACCTGCAACCAATAATGTGCCTAGAAGTACTTTCTCACTCATTTGGTGACTCTTCTGTTGAGCTCTTACTATCTGTTGTCAACGTTCCAATTAACTCATCATCAACTGGACATTCATTGCATCGGTTCAGACACTGTTCTTTAACAGGGACTGACACACTACAAAGTTCATCATTGCTCTGTTCTATAAGTGTTTCAAGACGACTCATTATTTCCTTCCTATAGTTAGGCATTAAGCGATTGTGATTATAGAAAATTCATCCATTTCCTAAATTTACTGAGACAAAAGGTCATGACAGTTTGAGCAAACACCTTGCTGTTTTTCTCTATCCACTTTTAGCCAATAACATGCCTGGGAGTTCTCAAAACATGCATTATTATCACTACACCCGCAGCCAATGCAGACAGCTTCTTTAGGCTCAGGTCGAATATTATAAATAGATAAATCTACCATGCTTTCCCCTTTAATCATTTGTCTTAACGAAAGGGTCGGGACAATCATCTAAATCAACAAAGTGTCTGTCTGCGATTTCTTCTATCTTCGGATACTCTTCTATGAGATCGAAAACCGACCTACCTTTGAGGTCATAGTCGAACTGAATTCCAGCTCTGAACCAATAATCGATCTGTCTATTCAAGCAGTTCTTTGCTGTAGATTTAGTTGGCTTTTTAAGTAGTTCCTCTAAATCTTCAGAGTCAACATAACCACCCGTCATGTCTTCAGCACAGCCAACTTTTTTAAACAAATACTCCCAGTCGGCGTACAATTCTTCGTATGTCATTGGTGAATCTTCTCCTGGTTAAATAGACTTCATGTTCTTGCGTCGTTTAATTGCATCAACCTCACGATTGTAAGCCTCTAAAGGCTCAAGTAAATGAGCATATAGCTTTTCATTTTTGATGTACTCATCATGATTTATTAGTGCCTTAAGTTGTGCTACGGACTCTTTAATTGGCACTCGTACTACCCAAGAGTCTGTTTCAAAAGAGAATTGCCATGCTCTTTTAAAATAATTTTCGAAAGCGTTTAGAGCCTTACTTCTCATAGTCCAAACATTACGCCTTCTTAATGCGTGATCACTCTCTAAATAGTGATTAGCAATATTATCGTTAATGTCTATCTCCCAACTCTCAGGATCTAAAACAGAACTAGTAAAGTGAGCGACCGTCACCCATAGGCACAGCTGTTCTCGTGTAAAAGTATCCGGATTGGAATTAAGCGAATCTAATACCTCAATAGCATATTTTTTCGCTTGTTTATTGATGTTTGCTAACTCTTGAGCCTTACGTTTTTCGATACGGGCTTTCTTCTCTTTAATTTTGGTAAACTTTTCTTTTGCTTTACTCAAAGCCTTTGCTGCGACTTTCATCGCTTCAATTTCTTCGAGTTCAAACAAGTCTCTAGAGAATGGGTCTTCGACTACTTCTTTTAGAAGTCCATTTGATAGCTTTGTTAGAGCTGTTTGCTTTTTGCGGGTACGTTCGGATGTCCAGTGCTTTGTGAAGTCTAAATCTGACAAAATGTTTCCCTCTGAGTGCTGATTTATTAATTAGTGTCAAACGTTAAATCAAGTCGAAGTGTTTCTGATTAACTTCTATACCCATGCCTAGTTTCTATCCAGTACATACAGCTAAAATCTAGCGCTATGACCTTGTAAGTGCGACAGGGAGCAAAGGGAATCCGAGTTAATGTGTTTAGTTAGTGGAAGCATTAATCGGAATCCCCGAAAATCAACTAAAGCACGTTCGAAAATGCAGATGTATATTGAAACTCATAACCCATATCTTCGAGTTTCCATAGTAAGTCTCTATAAAACCCCCTTAGAGTGTCCAGAAGCTCATATAGAGCTGACGATCCTTTATATTTATAGTCCTTGTCCGTATCTACAGCTAAACGATGACAAAGAGTGGATAAACCATCTAAAGAACTCAGAATGTAACCGGTATTAACTAGTTCAAGTGCACTGCTTATAGTTTGTCGAGTAGATTCTGACTGAGAGCTTGCTTTATACATTGTCGCCAGCTCATCAAAGTACTGCTTACCATCCCAATACTTAACAGCTATTTCTTCTAAAGAGATTGGTTTAAATTGGCAAAATACATCAAGCATTGAACACGCCTTTAGAGCTTCAACCTTCTTGAGTGTATCTTCTAAGCCGCATTCCAAGGTTAATGGAGCGAGTAATGAAAGGTACTTTCCATCTTTTGAAAGTGAGACCTCATCCAGACTTAAATCGTCTAGCGCACCAATTATCGCACTTTGGTTTTCTTTTGGAACATCAGATATATCAAGTTGAACGAGGGTATGATCGTCTTGGTTGATAACATGAGCCTTAGATTGGTGAGACTGCACTTTCTCTAAAGTGAAGATATCCTGGGTTATGGGCAGTTGGATTAACAGATGTGTGTCTGATTTTGGTAACTCGCTAACTTTCAAACACCCATAAATGATATCCAATTGTTGTCGAGCGGATATTAATTTAAGTTCAGTAGCATGAAAGAGCAAAATTGAAAACCTGGCAACCGAGAACTTGTCTAAGCACTTATTTCCACTTTCATACCATGATACCAAGAAGTTCGTTATGTTTAGAATGAACTTGGCACGTGATTCTGGTTTTCCTATAGCTGATATAGCTACATCCAATTCCTTCTTAAATGATCCCATCTTAGCCTGGAACTTTAGGCCAGGCTCAATATCAAGTTCATCTACCATTTGAATTGCGCTGTTAATCACCTTATTCATACAGCCATAAGAGACTAGTAAATTTTTAGCGTAGTTTAGTTCTTCTCTACTTACAAAAGATCTTCTTTTCATTTTAGCCCCCAAGCTATTACATATATTTCAACGGGATAGAACCGTTAATTCCCCATTAGTATAACAGTAAATACCATATTATAACAGTTGTTTGTGTATGATTTTTTAACTTTCTTTGTTTATATGACATGATGGTTCTGGAGAGCCTCGGAAGATTAAACCCATTGTGTTCGTGCGTATGATCCTTAAACCAAATGGTTAATTAAATGAATGATCTAAAGATCGTCATTGAAAATTTAGGGCAAATGCAAGCTGAGAGCGCCTCTATGCTTATGATTGGACACAACCCGGTATATGTGTCTAAATAGAGCAAATTAGCTCATATAGCTCTACTGAGTGGCTTTTTGAGTTAACATGCAAAAAAAGAACTATTACTACTTCTTTGTTCTCCAAGATCGTCCCTTTACCCTTCTAACTGATTAATTTCTAGACACTATTTAATAATAATATTTTTATTGATCTTATTAAGATCTTTTTTAAGATCTTATTAGGGTGTTGATAACTTATCTATGTTTTTATAATTCAAGTAGTTAGGAATTCGTTTAAGATCATCTAGGACGAAACACTATTACATTTAGGAAGATTTGAAGATCGCTTAGGACGACTTACCGTGCCATCTAGGACGCTTTCGGTTGTGGATAAGTCTGTATAAGTATGTATAAGGTTGGTTTGCTTACTTACTGGCACATTTAAGCCTACAATGTTACATTTGGTACAATTTCTTATTGTGTGTATCAGTATCATGACCGAGAACAACAGCAAAAACGATCTTACTGTTAGACAAGCGAACGCTTTAACAACGGCAGCTTATAGCCTTACTCGTTATGAGAAGCGGCTTGTATACATGTGCCTCAAGCGGATTAATCAGGAAAACCCTACTCCCGAACATTTAAAAACAATGGAATATGGTCAGTATCCGATCACTATTTCTAACAAAGAGTTCATCGAATACTTCGAGATAGATGATGAGTCGAAGAAAAACCTATCAAGAGACATACAACGCGCAGCACAATCTTTACATGAGAAAAGTGTGGTTATCTATCTTCCTGATGAAGACAGCAAAGATGGTGAAAAAGCTTATGATGCTATCCACTGGACCACTAAACAGAGCTATCGTCCTAAACGAGGACATGTAGTGCTGTATTTGAATGCTGAGTTGATTAGTATCATTAACCAAACCACATCAAACTATACACAGCTGCTGATAGGTGAAGCAGGAAACTTATCTTCCGTTTATACCATGAGGCTTTATGAGGCTATCAATCAGTGGAAGAATTTAAGAAATAACCTAATTCTAGATGTTGATTGGATGCGCTCTAGGTGGCAACTGCCCTCTTCGTATGACAGAACTGCGGTTCTTAAGAAACGTTGGCTTAACCCAGCAATTGAAGAACTTAATAAGTTGCACATTTTCAAAAGTCTTTCCTACGAGGATGTTCGAAAAGGTACCAAGACTGTCGCATTTAAGTTTACCTGGGAGCTTTCTAAAAAGGCCCCAAGTAAACTATCCCTTGCAAGGTCAGCAATCAAAGCTATCAATGCCAACCTTCAACCAAAGCAGAGTGAAATGGTCGCATTGACTGAGCAGATTGGAGAACTATTGCTGAATGGTGAAGATATATCCCCTGCTGTCCTAAGCGCTATTAAGAAGTTTGGTGAAGAGTCAAAAGATGCTAAAGGTACATCAATGAAGAAATCAGATGACGTCATTGATGTAACCGACTATGAAATAGTCACAGATGATGAAGATTAGCTTCAACTAGCACACCAAAGAAGTAAATTTCCATCCAACTAGCACATTCAACAATCAAGTGTGCTAGTTCTGCCTCAAAATACCGTCCTAAGTGTCACCTTTACCAGATATTGCTGGTGGCTAAACCTCTCAATAACTGTGATCCAACTCCCTAATTGTTGTTTTTTATCCGTGATTGAAGTTGTTTTGTGGGTGATGAAGACCCAATTCTTTCTTTATAACCTGCTTTTTTGCTTCCTTTGAATGAAAACCCTGTAAATGAAGGTTAAGCTAATTTTTCAGAACTCCTTCTAACGTATTGAATTATAAGGATAGTATCTATTGCTTCTAGTTGGAGGGGTGACACTTAGGACGAAAGTAAGGGATCAATGAATATGCAATGCGTTTTTTTCTCTATTTTCGTCCTAGGTGTCACTGTTCTATGGCGATGTTTTAATCGGATTTTTTATAAGTATATGTATTTTAATTGTTTTTCTGTGTCAAGAGCGTGAGGGGTGACATTTAGGACGGTTTTAAAATGATACTTTAAGAAGCAACAATGTGTGTCCAGTACTCTATAGAATAAAGCTCAAACTTAATGATTATAACTGACTGAAAATAAAAGATATTTTATTTGTGCCTTAGGCTGATATAAAAAGCTACACACTGGAGTCATACTTTCTCTACGTTCGATATACAGTAAAGAGTGATAGGTGACATCTAGGACGAAAACATTCGTAGGGGTAAAATGGTTTAGCCCAGTTGGGAATTTAAGAAAAGCTAGTTACTATAGATATCATTGAATATATTTAAAGCATTGAAAATAAAGATAAAAATCTCTTCTCTGTGACATCTAGGACGTAAAGCCTACTTGAGTATAAGAAAGTAGAAAAGCATATCAATGAGTTAAATATATGCGGTGGCACTAGATAGAAAACTTTCGTCCTAGATGTCACACTTAGATAGAGGTGTTCTTCTATCTTATTGATTTACTATGGTCCAATAGTGTCTGGGGTGACATTTAGGACGAAAACTAACGCTTTAAGAAAACGTCCTTGATGTACCACTTGTATATTAAGACCTGGTACACCAAGGAAGGTTTGTTTGAGAGGCCCAGAAAAGCTTTTACAAACTCAAGCTATCTAGTAATAGTAGGTCTTCCCGGATGGAGGTCGAGTGCTTGTGGTACCACCATTTACAGTTTTGTATCTGGAACCGGAAGGTTTGTTGTAATGTGCCCACCCTCTATACCTTACTCTCCATGGATCATCTGCACCCATTGTGTAGTATCCCATGTCAGCAAACGCAGCACGAGTTAAGCTTACTCTACAGCTAGGTGTAGCAGTTGATGTCACTGGCCCGGAAATTTCAAATAAACCAGCATTAGCGATTTCATCAGTGAGATTGTATATTTTACTATGATCAGTGATGGCTATTTTTGTGATCCCTTTGGTTTCCAGGTTATATGTTACAAGGAAATCAATGTTCGACGAGTTAGGCCAATATGAACCATAAGATGAGCTAAAGTACCCACTTGCTTTGCTGTCCATTGCGCTTTTAGCTCTTTTTGGAGAAAAACATGCTCCCCTTGCGACATTCACAGAAGCACATCCACAGTTAATAGTAATATCTACTGCCTCATCTTCATCCTCTCCAGGTTTGGGGATCTCAAAGTCCCCTACTGGATCATCTGGGACGGTTGGGAGCTCAACGATTGTTTCGTCAGAGATGTTTCTGGAGCCTAAAGTATCATCCAAGCCAACTGCACTTGTTTGGTTCATGTGTGAAGGAACCTTAATAACTTTATTGTAGCTCCCTGCATTGTGTGGTGCTTTGATTGAAGCAATTACAGAGGGGGCGGAAACCGCTAAAGCAATCCCCACTGTAATGAGATTAATGTTATTCATTGCAATCTACCATTGTCATTTATGGATAAAAAGCAATATAGGCCTTGAGCGAATTACAATCAACTTTAGTTTTCGAACTAAGGAAATTGGTTCACGGTTTCTTTTAAGGGTTGTACTCAACTTTCACCATAATTTGATTTGTTGGTGAAGGCGATACGGTACCGACAGTAGTGCTCTGCAAACTCGAAATCATCTTCATCAAAGATTGTGCTTTCGTTACACCATAACTTTTTATGTTCGTCACGTATCCTTACCGATTCAATGTGAATTTCAAATTTACATTGGACATCATTTAAGTAAGCAGATATGTGCTTTCCTAACAGTGGTTCTATGCTGTATATGTTGTACTCATTAACACCTTCCTTAATTGCTCGAGATAGACCCATTCTCGCCATTGTCATCGCATTAGGGCATCGATGTGCTTTCAGGTCTAAGTCATTACTCTCTGGTGACTTCATACTTCTTCTCCCACTGAGGGTAGTTCTAGTTCTTTACAAATAGCAGTAGCACAGCTTCTCTCTGAGCTGCGGATCATTCTGTATTTAATACTTCCATTTCTTGAAATAGATTTCTGTACTACATTATTCTCTAGCCAAAAGTCATGTGTAATATCTTTCACAGGCAATCGAACTATCCCATCTAGTACTGACCAATCAATGGGGGCTTTATGCATTCGAGACAAATGCTCTTCAAAGATAGATCGAATTACTATCGCAGTCCCTTTCCAAAATATACTTTTCGTGTACATAACATTTGGCCCTGAGTCTGAAAGAAACCTCATAGGTATAAGAGAAAAAAACTTGGTGAGGAATGGAGTTGTTAAGCGAATTATTTCAGCTTCGGTATCGCTTGAACCTTCAAGCAATTTGTTCATTTTTACAGGAGTTGTACCTAATGCGGTACAAATGAAATCGCCTAACTGCTTCAAGTCCATTAACTGGGATTTCTTGGGTTTTCCTGTGGTACTTATAAACCGCTTTAGTGAATGACCATCAACTAATACATTATCGAGTATCTGGTCCCTAATTAATCTGGAAAAGCTTTGCGAGCTGTCAAAGAATAAGTTTTGTGCTGATGTTGGTTTACGAAGGTGTAAGTGGTAGTCAGAAAATACCTGTCTAATCTTTTGAGTGACTGGCTCTAAGGTGTCCGTGTTTGTAACAATGAATTTAACTCCCAGCGTATGGTACTGAGTAGGACTAGCATTCGTAACTCTGTCCTTAAACAAATTCAAACGGTTCTGACCATCACATACAAGACGGTCAGATGAACTTTCTAATGTGGCTGTGACGACTTCTTTGTTACCAATAGATATTTCCTCATGGAGTTTTAATGAAGAAACAAAGACAGTAATGCTAGGGAGTACTGTATCCTCCCTATTGTCGAAATACTTAATCAAACCTTGTGCACGACCTTTCTCAAGGTCTCTCTGTCTTTTTTGATACTCATTTAAACTATCTGAGCTCTCTTCTTCAGTGAAGTTCTCAGCAAATTCTTTGCCTGTTATTACCCCCTCAAATACAGAAATGCCATTCGTGCAAATACCCTCGTTAGCTCTGAAGAGTACTAATTGAAGGTCTTGTTCAGAATAAATTGGTGTGTACATGTCTTGACCCGATGACTAAAAGAATAGAAGTAAAATACCATATAAATACACCTCCTTCAATATATGTGCACAAAAAAGTGCACTAAGTATATTTAAGTCTATAAAGTGTGTTTAAATATGGTATTATATAGTTGTCGGTCTTTAGTAATGGTTCAGCCAATGGTTAATATTTTTGAAACAACAAACCTAATAGAAAACGAATTGGTGGCTTTGCACGAGAGTGTTAGCTTCAAGTTCAATGCGGTTGTAGAAGAGTTTATAACGATTTTGCGATCTAGTGATTCGCTAGTGTTTGTTCCTTGCAGTATGGGTAAAGACTCCAGCACAGTTTTGAATGCTGCTTCTGAAGCTTATCGAGTTTGTATTCAAAATGGTTGGATCGAAAAAACTCGCCCCTTAATTGTTTCAACGGTTGACACTCTTTCGGAATCACTTCCAATGGTTATGTACACCAGGTGGGTTAAATCTAAGTTTATTGACTATGCAAAAGATAACGATATTAACGTTTACTACGATATTGTCACTCCGTCATTTCATGAAGAGTACGCGAACAAATACCTGACTAGTAATAAGCTAATACCAAATGCACAACGTAATAGTGACTGCAGCTCTATTCTCAAAATTGTTCCTAGCGAAAGATATTTAAAAAACCTATTGGACCGCTTTAAATCAGACGAAGAACTACAGCAATACACCCGTTTTGATGTGATTTGCGCTACAGGGCAAAGAAACAACGAGAGTACAAAGCGAAAAGGTAATATGGTTATTCAGGGAACCAGTGATAAGTCTATAAGTGATTTATTGAAAGAGATGAAAGAGTCTGACTTAAATACAGGCTACCCACTGTTTCTATACGCTCCAATACGTGACTGGTCTACCCAAGAGGTTTTCACTTCCTTAGAACTTTCTGGAGCTAAGCCTCTTACTCGTAGTTTAGCTGGGCTCCCTCCCCTTCCCGGCTTCCTTTCTGATTTCGCCCTGCTTTTGGCCATTTATGGGAATGCTTCTTCTGATGTCTGTGAGATTGCAGTAGGACAAAAGAATTCAAATGGTTGCAATGGATCTAGTCGATTTGGATGCACACTATGCACAATGGTTCAACACGATAAAACCCAAAACTCACTAGCTAAACATACTCGATGGAAAGTGTTTTTACAGGAAGAGGTTCTGCGCATTAGAGATTTCATGTTTCAGCTGAGTTGCAATATGGATGCGAGAATGATGCATGCCAAAGCTATCGATTTTGCAGCATATCAACGAGTAGCATTTCAGCCGAACGTTCTAAAAGTAAAGTATTTAGAAAAGTTGGTTAGGTATTTTGCTCAAATTTCAATTGAGTCATCTAAAAAAGCTGAAGAGTTCAAACGACTATATAAAAGTGGGTACGTCGACCAACATGAAGGCGTTATAGACATCAAAAATGATAGAAGCTTGAACGCTAAAGCCAGAAGAGCATTTCTTGATATGTACATTCAAGAGGCCCAGAAACCCTTAATAAACATTTTTTCTGAAAAGCATGCTGCTTATCTTTCGTTTAGATGGAGTCTAGATGGAGTAAATGCCCTTCCCTATAGACCTTTGGTTATCTGGAATGAACTTTTGAGAGGTAATGGCTGGATTCCTTATCCTAAAAGTAATGCAGAGTACGAATCTATTCATGGAAAAATCAGCATTAACTCATCGAAATTACCTGAAGCCGTATTAATGAAAACTCTTAATGTTGACAATGACCCAGTGCGGTTTATTGATAATCATAAGTCCTTTCTTAGCTACTGGGAGCGTCCAATAGATGCGAGCGATTTGAATGAAAGCGATTTTAACTGCACCACGAAGATCCTCCCTAAAACACAGTTACCTGTAAAAGTGAGTATTGCTCATAATTTAAAGCTGGAACCAATCAGCCAGGACACTTCTCGATCTAAACATTGTGATCTCTTAGGAAGGATTTCAGTGATGGTCAATGCTGAGAGAGTTGAACTCTTTGATTTGATTTCAAGTAACTCTGATAAGGTAATCAAGTTGGAGTGTAATGGACGTAAAGCTTCTAGTGCATTTTCAGAGTACTTTAAAACTAGTCTACTTAAGGGTTATGCAAACAAAAAAGCACTAAATTGGTATAACGAAATTGATGAGCAAATTAGTAGCATTGAATTTAGTTCTATCCAAGAAGCTACGAAAGTGATTTATGCATCCTTTAGTTCTATGTTTGGCGGTGGAAAGATAAACACCAAGCTTTCTATACCCTATCTATCGCATGTTACTGATATCCAATACCAGGAAAAGGCTCGAAAAGTTAAACCTTCATTAGATTTCACAAAACGTGTAGCAAAAATTAGATCAGGTAAACTTACTAAGGGAACAACAAGACTCTCTTTCTATAATCTTGAAACAAATCCAAGACTTCACTATGCGCATGCAGATAATCATAGAGTGCTTCACCCTGACATCGATCTCTTGGGCGAAGAAGTTAAAGATGTTTTTACACCAGCACATTATATTGACCCTAATGCCGCTCTAGGCGACAAGTTAAATATTGTAGTTAATGAAAGAACTCTCAGTCAGTGGCACTTAACCCAACCTTACGAAAGAATTAAAGCTGAACATGATCTTGCACTCATTCAGAACATAAGAAGACGTAGATTGTCTCTCTCTAATAGAAAACAATCAGTACGGTCCACGCAATTAGGAGCTGTGGCACGTTCTATGGTAGAGACAGGGGCCGTTAGGATATCGTTAAAGTACTACCCGACATTCCTCGACATAGCCAAGAGAACAGAGTTACTGTCAGAACTTGGTTGTTTCGACTACCAAGACATGAATGCATCAGAACTAAAACAATTGCCTTTTATGGTTTCTATGCAAAAGCATAGGATCGATAAAGCTAAGCTATTACTTCATGTTCGGGAGCGTAGAAACGCAATAAGACACAAAATAAAGCTGCAACTGTCTAGGCCGTTGGAAGGCTGTGAGAGTAGATTAAGGAATCACTGTGATAGATTGAAGAAATACCTGGCTCGATTTGGTGAATCAACTGTCAAGCTAAACAATCCCACACTATTCTTGACCGATAATCAGCCTCAGATTCATCGAACATTAAAGTGCTGGTCTTTATTAAGCTCAGACTCGTTCAAATCGATTGAAGAGTTCTACAAAAGTTCTCTCTCTACTAACCAACTAACAGAACTGAATGCTAAGCCATCTATTAAGAAGGAAATTACACACTTTACAATCGAACAGCTAAACTCAGTTGTTTCAGTACTAGAGCAATCTATTGCGATGAACTGGGCACTTAAAGGAGTGTATTCAAATGCCATTAATAGTATTGATAGTGAAACAGTTTCAAAAATCGCTAAGGTATCTAAAGACCTATCTAACTTGAAATTTGACGATGTTTTTAAGTATAAAAGTTCAGAGGAATATCTTTGTCTAAAAACTGAATTGAGAAATCTGAATGCAGCTCTATACACGCGACTAAGTAATATCGAAACACCAGCCTCAAATGTGATTAACTTAGACAAACAAGATTTTCTAGCTTCATTTAACCCAAGCGTAGAAAACTACTTAACTCGGTTGGGAGAATATGAGTCAAACCTATCTGAGGCTCTTATCACCCTCGAGTGGTTTAAAGCTCAAATTGAAGATATAAAGAGATTTTCTCTTCGTGAAACAATATCAAAGTTTTCACTCGAACAGCGTCTATCTCTATCAACGGATTTATGTACAATGCCAGTAAATACGAATGTTACAATTTCTCCTGATCGAGTCGATAGTAATATGCATACGACAAAAGTAACTAAACGTTCTACAAGAAATGTAACGCCAAAACCCTTACTCGAATCACTATTAAATCTATAAAACAATTATGTTTACTTATGACTATAAAAACGATTTATCTCTCTTAGCTGAAGCGTTTAAACAGAGTGAAAGCACAATAAAACTGTGGCAGAAATCAAAGCCGAAACAGGCTTTCATGTTGGATAATGCATTCAACTACTGTAATGATTACGATGAACTAAAGCTATTTGTCAACAGGCTGGTGGAATTGGAAACCATAAAAGAGGTTAACGCCGAACTAGGATTGCCTAGTGCTCCAGATCGACTTGTAGATGAAGGCTTCTCTAAGTCTGCCTATTGGAAGTGGTTTAAGGAAAACAGGCACTTGTATGTTGCGATGGTTATGGGGTATTCAGAGTTTAAGGTTCAGAACCTAGTAACCAATACTAACCAGGATTTGATAGCCAAGATACTAACTAACCTAAGTAAAAAGGAGCTGGTATCGCTCTACACCTCTGACCCAGATAGTTTAATTAAGTTAATCAATACGCTTAAGTGATGTGAATTTTTGGGGTGATATACAGTGTATATTCTAATGGGACCAGTATTGATGTCACATTGTAAATATACACTGTATATTTTAAAGGGAGCTATTTGTTAAAATAGTATACAGTGTATATTACTCAGATATCCATCTGGCATAGTGTTCCAGAACTCTTGATTAACTATTAATCAACATGGTTGTTCAAAAAAAAGTATTAGAATATACAATGTATATTCTTAATCTAAAGTGTTTTAAATACTACAATTTTTCAGAATCAAGCGCGTAAGTACCCATCATAGTTGCATCAGCCGAACTGTTTTTCATACTTATGAAAACCACGGACTTACTTTTATCGAATTGGTCATTCGTGCACCCAATTAGACAACGACCCACTTTATGTGGTTTTGTTAATTTGTATATTCCAATGCCGATAGCATTGATTGCTCTAGCGAAACTCTTAGATAGTCCTGCCATAATCAACTTGTTGGCCATTTCGGACAGCTCCTGAGCATATGAATCTGTCATGTTTTCTGCCTTTATCTTTATCATTGAGCTCGAACCAAGCCACCAGTTGTTGTAAGCACCAGACTTACCTTGTGCGAGGACAATGTCTTCGATTGTGTACTCAATACCGAAAATGGTGAGTATGATACAACCACGAATGGCAAAATTGAGTTTACGTGGAATGTCATCCATATAGGTATCTGCTATTGCACCTCCTAGGCCGTTTTCTTTGGGCCAATTTACATTTGACACTAGCCAGTTAGAAACTTCATGTGACCCCTTCCTGCCAGCAAGTACAACCAATTTTGCTGGCTCCTTGTGACAAGCGTTGTAGCAACGGACTCCATCATAAGGTTGACCATGGGTGATACAATGGGATTGTTCTATGAAATTGATATTAGTTAAGCCATCGAGATTAAATTCAAATGCGTTTGAATGAATGGTAGCCACAAAATACTCCTTAGAAAAAGCTCACTTGCCGATACGAATTAATGAATACAGATAAATACTTTCGGAATAACTAATAGTTCATAAGTAAACAGAATGTAAGGTGAGCCTAAGAAAAAAGAATCTAAGTTTGAGCTCTGTTGATACAAGAATGATCTAAGCTTGTTTAGATGAATTAACAAAATAATAGTAAAATTAAGATAAGGGAGATCCATGGAAGGATTGGGTATTATTGTCTTTAACGGTATAGGGATGCTTCTGTGTTTCTCTATTGGTTCTTTCGTTGCGTACTTTGGTTATAAAATTTTCAAAAGAGGCGCCTCGTTAAAGGAAGAGGAGCAACTAATCGAATGGAACAATCTCAAGGTTTCATCAAAAGGTGGAGGAGCAATAGTTACATCATGTTCAGCAATTTGGGCAATTGTGGGCTTATATGTTAGCCCTGGCATTTCAAATACTCCAAATGGGCCGGATTATACATCAATTCATAATAAACAGAATATAGAACTTAAGGTTGCAAGTGCGTACGTTGATGACCCTGAATCTATATTGGATAACCCTGAAGAGTTAAAAAAGTATTTTTCCGAGAGTTTGTCATCAAGAGACTATGACGTTGGAATTATTCACGTGAATGGCCGAATTGGAAGGTTGGATTCAGACTCAACAAACTACTTGGTTGATAGTTCAGGAAATACGACCTTAACAGCTGAGGCAGAAGGGGAGTTTGGTAAAGTACTAGTTTTATTCAGACCAAAAGTTAATGAAAAAAATCAATTGATATTTGATGCAGATGCTTTGGTTAAGAATGTGGATATAAATCGTCTAGATAAAGTAAAGAGTTCAGACTAATAAATCTTTACTATTCAAGCTACGTTGGTCTTTGGTCATTACCCATAAATCACTGAATAACCCACAGAAACAGAAATACCCAGAATCAATATGCACTTTACGACATTACCTCTAATGGTACAATGCGACATAATTTTCAATAAAAATACTACAAAATGTTCCTAAGAATAGAAAAAATTACAGTTAAGAATCTGTTTGGTTTTTTAAACTATGACATTGAACTTCCAGAGTCCGATCATGTGGTTATTACAGGCCCCAATGGCTATGGTAAGACTATGCTTCTCAAATTGATTCATAATGCTATCTCAAATAACTACAAAGAATTATCTAAAATAAGTTTTGATACATTCGAACTGAAAACCAATCTTGGTCTTGTCCGTTACTTCAACTCAGAATCTGGTATGCAGATCGAGTCATTTCTTAATGACGCAAAAAAGATCATCATTCCTTCAACCCAAAACTTGTCTGAAGAAAAGGTATTTGATTACAGAAAAGCTTTTTCTATTCTTATCCATTCTGTACATCTGAATGACGAAACTGAAGCATATAGCATCATTACAAAGCAAAGAGCGTTTCTAGAAGATAAAATGAAGTTTGCGCTAAGTAAATTGCACAAGCTTGACCAGTTGGTTTATGACTTATTTTCATGCATTTCAATAGAATCACACGAAGTTCAAAATAACGCATTACCGTACATGCAGAAAGAGAGGATAGTTGGCCTACAAGACCTGTTAGCACCTTACACTCGTTTCGGATTGCTACCAAAGTCGAGTAAGTATCTCGAATTGAATGACTTAAACCTTGTATCAGACTACACCATTAACTTGAGTGATAAATTGGATGAAATATTCTATGAAGAATCTTTGCATGAAGACTTTGTAGGACGTTTGAGCGAGTTCTCGAAGCTAATTGAGAAGAAAAAGTTTTCATTTAAAACTATAGCAGTTAACCCGGAATACGGCTTCGCATTCTTCAATCATGTTGGTGCTAATATACCTTTAGAAAAGTTGTCTTCAGGCGAGAAGAACCAAGTATCTATTTTCTTTGATCTAATTTTCAAAGCAGAAAATGGTGCAATCATTTTGATAGACGAACCTGAGGTATCTCTACACATTTCATGGCAGAAAGACCTCCTTAATGAGTTCTCTCAAATATCAAAGTTTAATCACTACTCACAGCTTATAGTAACAACGCATTCACCGGATGTGATTGGTGATGAATGGGAAAGTTCAATTGACCTCTTTGACAAGCATGTGATTGCAAAGAGTAACTAGTTATGTCGAGTTTAAGAGATGCTACCAGAGAACGTAGCGATGAAACTAAATTTAGCGCTCTGCTTTTACAGGTCCAAACTGACCACGTAGGCAATAGGATTATATTTGTTGTTGAAGGCGACTCCGATATTACTCTGTTTAACATGGTGT
Source organism: Vibrio sp. YT-16 (assembly GCF_033337405.1). Taxonomy (NCBI): domain Bacteria; kingdom Pseudomonadati; phylum Pseudomonadota; class Gammaproteobacteria; order Vibrionales; family Vibrionaceae; genus Vibrio; species Vibrio sp. YT-16. The sequence goes on along the minus strand of NZ_JAWOQQ010000012.1, from coordinate 48,578 downwards.
TGAGAAATACAGAGTTCTTTTACTGCACTCCAGCAAGTGGAAAGGCGGATGTCATAGAAGCTGTTGATAGGCTGAGGACTCGTATTTCTAATCAAGTTTACGGTATAGTCGATGCAGACTTCGACCACGTACTAGAAAAGACTTACAACGATACATTTATGACGGACGTGCATGATGCAGAAATTATGATGCTTCATGATGAATTTATCACAGATTTTATAACTGAACATACACAAAATCATATTCTGGGTCCGATGCAGATCGATGAAGTTGGTCAGAGATTAATGAGTAATCTGATGAGCGTCTGTAATGAAATCGGTCTTGTAAAACTCGCTTGTAGGTTGCTGAATTTGAATGTGAGATTCAAAGGTATGAACTACTTTACTAGCGAAGCTGTGACGGTTAACGATTTTAATGTGTCAATAAACATTCAAATCTTAATCGAAGCTGCAATCAGAAGAAGTCCGAGAGTAGAACAAACTCATTGTATCGACATATACAATAAATACGTAGAGTTAAATCAAGCTGGTTATTGTATATATCAGACCGCGAATGGGCATGACTTTTGCCAGTTGCTGGCTCAAGTGTTTAAGCAACCATTATCATCAGATAGAAATGTAACTGTCAAAGGGGTAGAGAAGTATCTTCGAAGCAAATATACAAAGGAGAACTTTGAGCGGACTAATTTATATGAGCAAATGATTAGACTTATTGAGACCGATGCAGAGGTAGAAGAAGTAGCGTAGTTTTTAGGATATCATATTGCCTCATTTCAACAGAAGTGAGGCGTCAATAACTATAACTTTCGTTACTCACTTACTTGAACAACTTTGTTGCCGAAGTATCTTAGTACTTTAGTTGTCCTACCGTTGATGACTGGCAAATCTTCTTTGTTAATCCATCCAATTAGCTCCTGAACATTAGATTTTCCGAATTGGTTCAACTTATACTCACTATCGTATATGCAGTTTGCCATACGTGTTACAGGGTCTCCAGTGCCGTATAGTAGGTATATCAGAGTCTTTTTTACCCTCTGTTCTTCATTACTTCCCATAAAGCTCTCCTTTAATGTATTGAGGCCACCTTTGTAGAAGCGAAACCGGTCATGGAAAGAGTGCAGAACGCAAAGTGCCTCAACTATATCAATCATTGAAGCTGATATGATTGCTTCCTTTGAACCGAGGACTTTTTTTATAAGGGGATAATTATGCGGAACAATGCGATCCTCAAAATGTTCCCATTTTGTATTCATCCATTCATTAATAAGTTTTGCCGTTTTAGACCGTTGTTGTTCATCCCATCCAAGAGGTTGGTGCTTCCAAGTGTCTTGAGTGGCATAGAAGTCGCGAACAAAGCTGAAGAATGAGTCAATTTCTAATCTTAATGGTATTAAGTCACCGTTAACTTTTCTATCGAAGGTTTTGTAGATTTCTACTATTCGATTAAAAGCACTAACTGATTCTTGATATGAACGCTGGTATGTATCTTGGAAAATAGACTTCTGTGATGCTTTCTTTTTACCGCGATTGATGTTCGAGAAGTTCACATCCCCCATGGTGTCGATGACATCGTGTTCCATGTCATTTAATAGTTTATTTGCATGATAGTACTTGTTATAGATACTCCGATAGCATTTGACTGCATCTCTATTGAGCACTTTTGCGTCACGCCAGTATTCACTGAATAACTCTTGCAGTTCTATAAATCTATGATCTTCCGGGTGGATGCCAATCATAACTTCTTGATTAGAATATATGGCGGATCGAGTTAGATTCGCTGAACCCAACAAGATGGACTTATCACCAAAAATGTAAAGCTTAGGATGGAATGAGTTGGTCGTGAAGAACCTAGCTTCAACCTTATTATTGTTTAGTAATCTATCTAGTGCAGATGGTGAGGTTGGAAAACCAAGTCGCACAATGATTTTTAAATTACATCCTTTTCCAAGGACCTCATCTATAACATCAAACTCTGTGAAAAAAGCTGAAGCAATGAATAAGTCCATTCCATCTTCTATATGATCTGTGATGCCATGTTTAATGAAATCATTTTTTGAAGTTCGATTAGTATACAAGTCCATTGGTTTGCTCTCATCACTCTCTTAAAATAGTACAAGCCATTGAGGTTGATAAAAGAGTAACTTATATCAGTAAAAGGATACACTGGCCTAAAGAATTCTGTGGCTACAAGCTTATTTTCGCAAGTTTGGAGTTGATCAAGTAAAGATATTAGGGGAGGGGGAGTTGTATATTTTCTGGTTTGAAAAAAAGAACCCCCTCCTACGCAAAAGCGTAAGAGGGGGACAGAGATAAACGCTTGGGGGCAATTTAACTCCGAAGCGAATTATATACAGGTTTACAGCTTAGTTCAAAGAAAATGACACTATAAACAGTTAAATGCCCAATTTTTCAGCATGATAGATAAACGCCACACTATATGGATAATCCCCAATCTCCTAAAAGCTGATCAAGCTGCTGCTTTTGCTCATCGCTTATATTTTTAACTGTGAAACTGAACTCACCTTTCAAGGAGTCATGTTTTACGTGAACTTCAGAGCCGTTATCAAGTTTCTTCTTAAGTTTCTTTGGCTTTGTCAATGCATCTTGCCCTTGATCCTCATCATGCTCGGCATAGCTGTATGACAGAATCTTTTTTACGATTTGAGCGTTGGCGTGTTTAGCACTTAATGCTGTAAGCCTTAGGTTTTCTGTCTCTTCTAATAAAGATGAGCAAAAATTTTCAAAGCCTGATTTTTCTTTATCAGAAAGGCTAGTTATTTTCTTGTCTAATTCAATTATTGAAGGTCTTCCTAGATCAGGAACACTAGGAATGACATCTATTAGCCATTTTGGTAGCTCTGCCGCTTTTATACCAGCTGAGACTAAGTTTTTGTCATAGCCTTTCTCGGTGGCAATCTGAATATTGTTCAAACCTTGTTCTTTCTTGAGGTTCAGCCATTGCTTACCTAACTCATAGAGAGACATGGGTCTATGTGTATTACTTACTTCAGATAAAGACTGCTTACTTTCGCGTGTAATATTTTGACTTGTAGCATAGATCTTAAAACCGCGCTTACTGTAGAAACAACCGCTTCTGCGTTGAGAGCCATCAATAACTTCATAAGTGACACCCCCTTGTGAATCAGTGTGTTTTATAGCAAGACCGGGATAGAGTTGACCCTTATCAGAGATCTTGTTGGTAATATCTATAACTGACAGCCGAGACATAATTGATTGATCTCGAACATTATCCTCTGATACGAATGTTTCGGCTTCAATTTTATCAAAAGGAATTTCGACCAGTTGAAACAAGACTTCTTGGCCATCAACCGCAATTTCTAGTTCGGATACTCCTGCTTGAGCTGCCTCGTTAAGGAGTTGCTCCTCTTTCGTTGTGATTGCAACACTATCTGATGATAACTTCGAGGTACGATTACCACCTGGTGTATAAGCTTGGACATTTCTTCTATGACTTGACATGGTGCCCTCTTTATAAATCGATATCTTTTAAGTGATCTTTAAGCTCATTTGCTAAATCAATTACTGAGTCCTTAGAGTCACGTAGCTGTCGAGGGATACAAATACCTTCGCTAGAAGCGACATCTAGTACTGTTCGATAATTTTTGGCTGCGGTATCAAAAGCATTTGAGCGAATGATGTAGTTATTGAATACCATGGAACGGTACTCATCTTTGATACGATTTGATAGCTCAGTATCTCGGTCTTTCTCTTCTTCGACGTTGGTACGGGCAATTTTAATCCAACGAATACCTTCTGAACCTTCTGGCAAAGCTCGAACCTGGTTAGGTAAATTATCCAAGAATTGAGTTGTGGAGCTCCAGTCGAGAGCCTTTGGAGATACTGGTACCAACAAACCATTACAAGCGTACAGTGCACTCCAAGTAAGCGGGTTGATTTGAGGTCCTGTATCAATAAAGATTAAGTCGTATTGGTTACGAATAGGGTCGATAACTCGTTCTTTTAATCTTGGAATTAGGTTTTCTTCTCCGAGCCAATGTAAAGACGAAAATCGCTCATCCTCAGGAAACGCTGGCATGATTCGAACATTAGGTAAGAAGGTATTAAGGATTGCTTCATCAATAATATCCTCATGACTTAAACCATAATTCACGAAATTTTGATATAGAGAATCTTTACCCTCAAGATCCGCTGTCATAATGTCAACGGCAGTGAGTTGGTCCAGATCATTTTGTTTGTATTCCTTAGATTGAGCGAACAATTTAAGTGAACCCTGTGGATCTAAATCAATGATTAGAATGCGGATACGTTCAAGGTGCTGTAAACCTAATGCCTGAGCCAGGTTAATAGTCGTCATGGACTTACCTGTACCACCTTTCTGGTTCTGTACATTGATAATATGAGTACCACGATTAAAATCAGACCATTTTGGCTTACCAGCTAAATCGAGAATTTCATGAATATAGTCTGGCGAATACGCATACTTACCACGGATCATTTCAGGTGGTTGATAGCCTTGCTCCACCCAATCTTCTTCCTTTTTCTTAAACGTGTTGACAGAGTCCCAGCCACACATTTTGCTCATTTTGGTTTGTGGAACTGAGTGATTAAGAATGACCTTGCTGACTTCAAACTGTTCATCGAGTACAACCTTCGATTGCTGAAGGATGTTTGCTCGACGTTCTGACTCGGTACGACTTACGCTCTCGTTTGCTTTTTCCAAATTCTGCAAAACGGATTCAGTGACTGATGACATTGTGACTCTCCATAAAATTGACAGTCACATTGTCAATTAACAGGTGATGACTGTCAATGATAATTAATGGGTATCAATGATATGTTGAGGCTATCATTTTTATTTGAGGCTTTCATCACAGAATCCTAATGAAAAAAGTCAAATACAGTGCGAACAGAATCTATAGGTTGATTTTGTCGCTGTATATGGTCAGATATCTGAGTGTACAGAAACACAATGTATAAGCTAAGCTATTAATAAATAGAGAAAAAATAATGAGCGACATTAAAGAGCAATTGCTAGTATTTTTGAGAGAACGGACCGCGGTAGAGGCTGTTGTGTCTCCGAGTGTTTATGTAAAAAGTACTGCAATCCCACGCGAAGATAAGTTAGAAATTGTATTACATCGGCAGTCTACTCCATATAACAGTAAACATTTCATTGATGTGATGATAGAAGTACCTTTAGAAATCAACAGAAAAAATTACGAAATTATTAAGAGCTGGCCTATGTGCAAACTAAACGAATACTCAGATTCTAGTATGTTATTAGTGAAACGCGAAGACTAAAAATCTTGAGTTGTTGAGTAAAGTATGCTTAACGTATATAGTTAAGCATACTTTACAAAGATAGGTTTCTTGTTACCGTGACTAAAGACGAATACATTGAGTGCTATAAACGAAAAGGTTGGACTACAGCACACCTAGCCAATCGGTGGGGGTTTAGCAAGGTAAGAGTCTACCAAATTGCAGAGGAAGTTGAGCTAGGGCATAGTAAGAAACAAGCTCATATAGATATGCTTAACGGGCTACCCAAAGCGCCAAAATCTATTCGAAAACCCTATAAAGAAAACTAGGAGAAGCTTGTGAAAAGGCTTGAGAATGTAATGGAGAATAACAACCTAGCTTTGAGCTTTGGTCCTGCAATAGACTTCTTTGTTGACTGGGGCTTCAAGATAGCGCTTTTAATTTTTGTAGTGGTGTTTATTTCATCTCTAATCACTACTTACTTCAATGGTGCACTACATACTAATGCTCTGTCTGTATTTGGATTGACAGGTTATTTAATCGCTAGTGCTATATATCAAGGCCTGAACGATCATCATCGGGGATACTAATATAAATTTTTCATTTGGCGCTATACAAGAATTGAATCGCGTTCCGTCGCCGGAACGCTGTGAGTCAAAACAAGGTCAAACGTGATATGACATTCAAAGCCGTGCTCCGTTCGGAGACCATTTACTAAGTTGGTGCTCCTCTTTGTTTGGTTCATTTGATAGTGTTTTTGCCTGAGGTTTTTGACCAAGCAAAGCACTTCTTGATCGCTGCTTCTACGATAGATATTTCTACAAAACTACCACTTGTTTAATCCTCTTCGGTATCAAGTGGCATTAGCCATTTATTGAAAGCACCCTAAATCTAACAGTTGCCTTTTTATTTCAGCGAACTGGTCAATGTCAATTATGCTTAGTTGCAGCATTCTATTTGTAATGAATTTTGGTGTTACGTTCATCTGTAAAGCTATCTGCCTCAAACCAATATCTTGACTCAAGTAATTCATCAATTGCTCGTCACTCGAACTGTTCCAGCTATTGGTGGAACGAGGAACACTTTGAGTGATAGTAGTGTTGGTCGAGGTTGCATTTTTCGGCAATTGTTTAGGTTTAATTGATATTTGGTTCTCTGTGTTGTGGCATAAAGAACTTATGCTTTCTACTAGCCCAATTAGACCGTACTCAAAATGAATGTATGGAGTGAAAGTGATAGAAACTATAGATGCATTAGATAGTATCGACTTCGCTAAATCCATTTCGTTGCATTTGTTTTTAGGGATCAACAAATTTATCTTGCCTTCACATTTAGTCTCGATACCAATTACAAGTCCGCCTCTTTTTTCGTGCATTGCATCACTAATAACACCAGCAAAAGTACATTTGGGGCTAAACTTTGATACTCGTTTTCGCCAAGCGTCTCGGTCACGACTTTGCAGTGAAGTAATATATTGCTGACTTGTAGAGGCTGATTTTGGTCCAACAGAGATAATCCATTTAATGAGTGATGGCCAATTTGAGATTTTCATGAGCTGTACCTGAAGGATAATTACACAGTATAAATACCACATTAACACACGCGCGAGTTGAAATAAATCGAATTTATAAAGATTATGGAATATAGTAAATATGTCATTTGAGGATAAATAACAAGGTCTAAAATTATGGTTTATAGCTATATCATTACCCGAGATAGAGAGCGTATTGTAGACAACCTAATGGAACACGGTGAGTTTTCTAATGGTTCAATTAAAGGTAAAGAGTTAAGCCTTGATCATCCATTAGCAAATGAGATGGTAGATACCTTAAAACTAGTGCCTCAAGGCATGGCCAATACCTATTACACCCTTCACCATTTGAAACAGCAAGATTGGGATGTGACTCATGAAAATGGTTATGAGAACTCTCTCATTGCGAGCTTTAGTTTAAATGGAAACCTAAGTTCACTTTTAGATAAAGTCAAAAGTGGAGAGGGGTTTAAGGTAGAAACGAATACCTTCCAGGAGTTCATTGAATCGAATCAAGGTATCGATTTAATCGTAGATTTTCAAAATACGATCACTCAGTCTGATTGTTGGACACCCCAAGGAAAATTAAACAACCCATTAATATCGAACTTCACTGTGGATATGGAGCGTCTTTCAGAGTGGCCCGGCATGCTCGAAGCACTAAATAATCTAGGTATTGATTCAACAAATTTAGAAAACGCTATTAGTGAAATTGGTTTAGAGTCTGCTCTGGAGCTTTGTAAAAGACCAGAAGTACTTTTAGCTTATCAATATAGCCAGGGAAGATTTGCAGACTTGCCAAAGAAGAATCTACCCGGTGCAAGATTTATTCAGAATTTAGATTTAGTAGAAATTGCTGAAGAGTACTTGAAGTTCACTACTGCTCAAAAGCTTGAGGGCGTTGAACCAGACTTTAAACAGTTTTTGTTAGAGCAAGGGGAATCATTAAATGACAAAATTGATAGCGCCGTTAAATCACAAGTTTTATCGTTTATGAATGAGATGCAGCTCGATGACTCCAAAGAAAGTATTGAGTTACTAGACGAAACTGCAACAACACTATACAAACAATTAGATCCGCGAAACGAATTAATGGGCTTAAGGTACCACCTTGAAAAATTACTAGACGTATATACAAAAGAATCAGAAGTAGACCATGAAGCTCTATCATTACAATTAAATTTGCAGTTGGATGAGTACAGTGAGAGGGATGCTTTCAATACTTGGTTATTAAACAACATCTTAGAATGCAAGTTAGAGCCGAGTGTAGAACTAAAAAGTAAACATGAAGCTATGGCCTTCCTTGAAAACTCCAATAATGTCACTATTCCGCAGATGATGGCAGCATTAGTACATTTATCTAACCAAGACCTTAGTAAAATACAAGCGACCCTGGATGGTGAGCTTGTTGGGCCAACTAACCATACATCTGAGTATTATGCGGACCTTATTAAAAAATTTGAAGGGATAGTATCCCAGTTATCGGTGGACCAAGGTATTGATGTATCAAAAGCAAAGGAAGATGTATTCAGTAGAATAGTGGAATCTTTATCGCTAAACAAACCTGTTTCGCAAGAAGCTTTGAGCGATAGTTTATCGAATGAATTATACCAGCTAGCTGAGGCTACAAGGTTTTCGCCAATAGGTTCTGAGAAAGCTGACCCCATTCAAAAACTGACCATAAAAGATGTTCGAGCAATCATTTTACCTGAAGCAGTAACTGAGCCTGAAATTATCGATCAAATGTTGGCAATAGAGAAGCTGAGGGAGGAAGGCTTTAAAGGTAAAACTATTCTTTACAGTGAGCTCGAGCGTGATGGTAAAGCTCAAGCTGTACATTCTTTTATAAAACATAATCCTGACACGTTAAGAACAATAGGTGCTGCTCCCACTTCCCAAGTAGATCCTGAGCTGGATATCCCCAAATCAATAAAGATTCTTGAAGAGATTCAGGCTAATCACCCTTACTTAAAGATTCGTGTACATGAAACGATAGATTCAATGAACTTTCTTAGTAATGATCTGAAAAGTTACAGCTCTACACTCGCTGGGGTTGCCCACAATGGTGAAATGCATGTGAATCTACAAAGTGAACATAACGCATATGAGTCAGGACTTCGAAAGACTATTGCACATGAAGCGGTACACTTGGGATTTAAGAAGATGTTCACAAACTCCGAGTATGTGGACCTTATGGAGACTGTTTGGCAAAACATTTCCACTGAAGACAAGGCTACAATAAAACAAAACTATGGGCACCTTGATGAAAACAAGCCTCTAGATAGACGTAGCCTTGCGGAAGAATGGTTAGCTATGAAGGCTGAAAGTATTGATCTAAGAGATATTGATCGTATACAGCCAGTTATTAAGGTTTCATTGGTTAACAAGCTCCAAGGGTTTAGGGATTCTGTTCTCAAGAAATTAGGCAAGGTTACCGAGACCTCTTTAAATGTGGATGAGCTCCTGGTAAACGCGATTAAAAAGGCTGGAGAGTTCAACCAGTTCATTGATGGTAAAGTAATTGATCAAGGTTTGGTCGTTAGAAAAACAGGTTATGTTGAACATGAGCATCAGTCGTTTGACCTGTATCGTGGTTATAAAGCGAATTTAGACGCTGGTAGAAATTTATCTACAGAGGTGCAGATTGCAGCTAAACAAGACTTTATCCATAAGTACTCGAACAATGGGCACATTAAACTCTTAAATATCACTTTCGATAATAATAATGAACCCAAACTTGAAGGTAGTCAGTTAAGCCTACCGTACTCTGCAAACCCCAAGGACCTTCTTGAGATATTAAGGCAGGTTGAGGTAAGTTCGTGGACAGGTAAACCATCTTTGCATTCTAACATAAGTACTGAAATAGAAGCTGTTGACAGGGCTGAAGCAACTCCACCAGCAGTTGTTAAAGCCAAGCTTGGTAATATAGTTAATGAGTTCACTATAGATACATCTGTGAATAATGAAATTCTCAATAAGCTTTCTGGACCAGTAAAAGACAAGTGCAAACAAGTAGACGAAAAAGTTAAACAAGAGGTTGACACTGATATGAATTTAGGAATTGGATTTTAAATTGTATATGCTGTAACCTATTATAAAACAACAGGAGGCTTCCTATGGTTGCTGCAATTGCTCTTCTTCCATTACTTGGTGTTATAGCGGCTATTTTTTGGGGGTTGAATATGTACTACACACTCGTTCCTAACTGGTTAATTCCAGTAGTGTGCGTCGTGGTAGTCGCCTCAATATTCCAAATTAAGGTGACATACAAAGAACTAAATGAATCGGAAATAGATAGTTTTATTGGGCGGTTCTTGTTCTCAATACATCGAACAGTTCGACAGTATATGAGAGCGGCATTTATGCCAGTTGTACCTGATTTTAGTTTTGTAAAACAAACCCTCAATATCATGACGAAACGAAAAGATGATGAATAAGAAATTAATGTTAGCTGTAATGTTGAGCGCCTCCCTTTTCGGTTGTGCTCAAAATGATAGTCTTGATCCAGTATTTGGTTTTACTGGTGAATATGGTGCTGGTGGTACAAGAATCCCTAATAATCCAGCATACTTAGTTGATCCTGGGTTAACTACTGAAACTGAACTATTTAAGATATTCGGTGAGCCCCAACTAACCCAAAGTTTCCCATGGGGTAGAGTAGTTACTTATAGATATTGGGAAAATAAAATTGGGTTGCCGATGTATGAAGAGTATGTTGACTTTGTTTTTAACGATAGAGGTTTCCTTGATAAGGTGGCAACCTATTCTCAAAGGGGCTCTAAGCGGGTTGAAACAAATCAATCCAAAATGATAGAGAGAGAAGAAGAGTGTCCAAGTCACTACACAGTGTGCCAGTCATACGAAAACTTCAGTCATTAGAATCCTCACTTCATGCGTTTGCTCACTCCTTAGAGCAAACGTACTTTAACGTTCAGTTAAACAATCCCTCTGACATCAAACCAATTAAAGCGGTCATTAGAGCTATAACGGCGATCACTTACGATGAATACCAATCAGGACGAGAGTTAAACCAGTTACCTGGAGTGGTCTTCATTCCTGAAGATGTAGTTCCCAAATTACTAGAAGTAAATCATGCCAAAAAGGCATTTTCAGACGCTGTAAAAGAAGCTAAGGCCTCGAGTAAATGCAAAAGCAATACTGCCGCATTGAATTATGTAAGAAAATTATTAACAGAGATAGGCATGCAAAGGGTTCACTTTAAACAATGTGAACGCTTGCTGGTGGTAGAAGAGGCGCTACCTAAAAAAATAGTTTTTTATAACGAATCAAAAGGGTGGGGTAACCAAAAGAAATACTCAAAAGAAGAAGCGCTTGAGTTAGCTAAAGAAATCATTGATAACGGTTCTGATAGCTTTGACATCGTTTCTAAGAAAATTGCAGAGATTTCTGATTCGGAGTTTCTTGTGCACCGGACGCCAAGTCCAACAAGTATTAAAGCGAACATCACTAGATATGTACCAGGAGTGGGAGAGAAAAGTCATTCAAGAGTTGCTTCGTTACCAATATTTGTTGTAACTACCGATATGGATTCAGCGAGAACGGTACTCATTGGTTCTATGGTTTCGATTGAGTCTACCCCAAAGTCTAAAAGACTGGGGTCTAGTAAAGCTCGTAGTAAGTTTGAAGAGCAACCCTATATCTCAACTTTGCGTCTATATCGATATAAGCCCGAATATAGATAGAAAAATTTACAAACCAATCTATAATATATGATATTAAATTGGAGGGTTAGAGATGCACAAGCGTAGAGATAATTTGCAAAAGACGATACTCATTGTTTGGTTTCTGTGTTCTAGCATTGTACTTGGGATTCAGCTATTACCTAGCCCAATTGATAATGCAAGTGCAAGTCAGATAGAGTCAAAAGCCGGAAATCTGGAGCCAGATGACAGCCTGATCAATCTGGATACAATTCTTACCTATATGCCTACCGAAGTACCTCATTCCAGAAATAAACAGTAGCTATAAAATGATTTAATATGGTATTAAATACCATTGACAAACACTTTGCTCAACTATAATATATAACAAAACAGAGCGAGGTAGTTATGGTTACAATAGCTAGCAATAACAGCAATCCTTCACCTAAAAGCGTGGCTCTTGCTGCTGCTTTAGGGCAAATTGAAAAACAATTTGGCAAGGGTGCTGTGCAAAGCCTTGGGGGCGAAGCAACAACTAACAATCTTGACATCGTATCTACAGGCTCACCTAAGCTTGATAAAGCTTTAGGAGTGGGCGGGTTAGCGCGAGGTCGTATTCATGAAATTTTTGGCCCGGAGAGCTCCGGAAAGTCGACATTGGCATTGGAAGTCATTGCTGAAGCACAAAAGAAAGAAAGTATTTGTGCCTTCATTGATGTTGAGCATGCGCTTGATCCTGGATATGCCAAATTAATTGGCGTTAATAGCGAAGAATTGTATGTTTCGCAGCCCAATAGTGCGGAGGAAGCTCTGTCTATTGCAGAAACTCTTGCTCTATCGGGAGCAGTAGACATTATTGTTATCGATAGTGTCGCAGCAATGTGTCCTAAAATGGAGTTAGAAGGAGAGATGGGGGCAGCTAGTATGGGCCTTCATTCGAGGTTAATGTCGCAAGCATGCCGGAAGCTAACAGGTATTCTAAAGAAAACGAATACCATGGCTATTTTCATAAACCAAATTCGTTTTAAAATTGGTGGTTTTGGAAACCCTGAGACAACAACAGGTGGAAATGCTTTAAAGTTCTACGCTACAACGCGAATTGATATTCGCAGAACGGGGAGCTATAAAGTCACCGATTGTACAATGGGTAATGAAACCAGGATTAAGGTTGTCAAAAACAAACTTGCCCCTCCATTTAAACAAGCTGAAACCAAAATATTGTTTGGTAAGGGTTTCGATTACTACGGTGAAGTTCTTGATTTAGGCTTAGATGCTCGAATTATAGACAAACGTGGTACTTGGTACCTTTACAAAAACCTTAAGCTTGGGCAGGGCAGATTGTCAGCGACAGAGGCCTTAGAAAACGACAAAGTCCTTCTTGAAGAGATATTATCTCGGATTAATTAGATTAAGGTATGTTGCGGGAAAACCGCAACATAAAGGCATAATGTTATTTAGTGACTTTCAGAAAAATCTAGACAAATTACCTTTTGATGAATTGCAATCACGGAGAAAGGGGCAGTCTGTACGCTCATTAGCTTATTTTCTTGGCTCAAATGAAGTCGCGATTCAAAAGTACAAAAATAATCCCGACGAACCTGTAAAGGAATCGCATATTCGATGCGTTGATTTTCTTTTGAAAATGCCAAAAGAGCAACAGATCCACATTCTATCTCAGAGTGTAAACAATCCTATCTTAAGCGTTACAGAGTCACAGCGCTGTAAAGTGAAGCATTATGATGCTCTGGAGAGTCGTCTCCTGAAGCTGGGTATGTCGAAGTTAGGGGTGTATTCATTATTGGGTACTCGTAATAGCGTTGTGGATAACGCACGAAAAAAAGGCGCCATGTCAAAAGGCTTGGCAGCGATCGTTGGGTTAACGAGTCGATTTAGTAATGATGAGCTCTTGGAACTAGCTGTCGAATACGAGACATCTGAGCGAAAATTGCCCGCTTTGAAAGAAAAGCTTATGAAAAAGCATTCTAAGTCCTCAACTTAACGACAAAAGTTGAACTGCAAGCTCAAAACGTGAATCTGGATAAGGATAATCTGAGAGCAATCAATAAACTAGCGAAATCGCTGGTTTATTTAGAAAACTAATCTATGTCATTTACGTATAAAAAAAAGGATTTGAAGTGAAAAACTACTTAGCACTCTCGATTTTAGTAGTCCTATCTGGCTGTGGTGGTGGCGGAGAAGGTGGTGGCACCAATAGCAGTAGTGGCGATAAGTCACTTGTACTTACTGTAACAGATCCAACTCAATCACTAGTGGAGAATGGGGAGTCAATAACCGTCCAATTAGAAACAAACTCAAAATCAGATAACTACACTCTTACTGTAAGAGATCCACAGTCGGTTCTCAATCAAATTCCTCTAAGTGAATATGAAAAAAATATTCATTGGTCTGTAAATAAATCGAATTTAATTCTTTCAGCAGATGAATTACTTAAGTCTTCAGGTGATTTGAGCCTCACACTGACACTTGAAGATGGCAGCGAGCAAATATCTACGAACTTTAGCCTTGATATTGTTAACACAAGTCTTAATGAGCGTCTTGAAGTCGCTTCAACGTACATCGATAACAGTGAAGAGATTAAGCAGTTTTCGGAGCTACAATCACTCCAACATGCTTATGAAAAGGTTTTTTTATTGATGGGTCATGGTCAGCTCCCATTTACACCCGAATTTGATGAGCAGGTATACCTGGACAAACTAAACGACATCAAGTTGGCAGTAAGCAAGGTGCATAATGGTGGTATAGAGACTCTACTTGTTAATCCATTATCAAGTTTTGAATCTGAACTAAACGCAAGCGCTAAACAATACATAGATCATCTGAACAAGATTGCCGCAAAAGAGAATAGCCTGAGTGTACTCCCAGCAGTGGATTTCAATGCCTCTTCGACAGGCTATTCATTCTTTAAAGGTAATGTGAACTACGGTCAGTTTACTGAACTGTCAGTTTTCAAGTTCAACCCTGAATTTCAGTTTGTTGAAAATTTAACTGACCCTACTTACGGCAATTGCAGCATTTAAGGACAAATAGAATGAACAAAATCACCCTATCTCTACTAATTAGCGCTGCAGTTTTTAACGGTTATGCTCATGCGAACATTGCAGAACCTATCTTATTTAAAGGAGTCGATCCTTTAGCGATGTCAGACTCAACTGGTTACCACCAGTCACAGTTAAATACCTATTGGGCAGACCAAGACTTACTTAAAGGGGCGAATAGTATTTCTAAGGCCAGAGATACTGCAAAAACCAATAACGTGACACGTGTGGGTGTTATAGATGGAGGCTTTTTAAATACTCCAGAGCTTCCTTTTGTTGATGGATATAGTTTTATCGGAACTGAAGGTTACACAGCAAATTTTGACACACCGATATCTGACCGTGGTGAACACTGCGATATAGGTCATGGCAATATGGTTGCATCACTAATTGGTGCCAACCCTCAAGGGGATGGCGTAAAAGGTGTAGCTGATGTTGAATTGGTTGCAGCTCGAGCACTGAAATGTAGTGAAGCAAAAGTTGAAGACTTAACTGCTGCAATCAAGTGGCTGAGTGGACAAGAGGTTCCTGGTGTACCGCTAATTTCAGAGCCAGTTGATGTTATAAATATGTCGTTAACGTTGCGGAACACAATGTGTGGTGGTGACGTTCAAGACGCGATTCGAGTAGCGCAAGATAAGGGGATTACTTTTGTGGCAGCGCAAGGGAATCGAGGCGTTAATTATGAAACAGGGTTACCAAAAGATTGTCCCGGTGTGATCGGAGTAGGCTCAAACCAATTAGATGGATATAAGTCTGGGTTTTCTAACTTTGATGTTAACGTAGACATTGTTGCTTATGGTGACCGCCTCTCATTGCCGACAATCGTTGATTCGAATAATGATGGAGCTTTGGACTACACCGAAACGGCTGGAACGAGTCTTTCGACACCTCTAGTAACGGGCACAATTGCACTAATGCTCAACGAAAGTCCCGATTTAACTCCTACAGAAATCATTACCATTCTTAAACAATCGACAGGCAAACCAATGGTCGGTGAAGCGGGAAGTGGTTTTCTTAATTATTCTTGTGACAATGGATATTGCGGCTATGGTGTTTTGAATGCATATGAGGCAATGCTTCAAATGAGAAAGTTGTCAGAGGAAGGGGTAGCGTTAAAAAGTCCACTAGCTGGTGAGTGTGATGTAGAGTTTTACTTAGATACTCTCGGTGGTTCTATTGATGTTTGTTCAATGGGGGAGTTTAAGTTAAATGATCATGTCACTAGCGATAACACCAAAATAGAAGTTTATAAAGTTTCAAGCCTTGATTCATTAGATGTGGCAGGTGCTGAATTAGTTACAGACACTACAAATGGAAAACTTATGCTTCCAAATGTGGGTAATGAGCTCTTTGCCTACCGTATGTGTGAAAAGAACTTCGTTGATGAGTACCATTGCTTTAGCGATGAATTAACGCCACTAACGGTTTCTAATCTCGAAAAACCTCACCAATGTAATCTCTAGAAACTGAAATCTAACTAATTGATAAACCCTGGATATTTTCCGGGGTTTATTATATATGATAGTTGACTGCTTTTTGTTTTGCTGTCACAATATACCATATTAAAACGGCTTTGGGGGCAGAATGAAACCAACGTTAGAACAACAAAACGTCATATACAAACCTGTTAGGCTTGCTGTGATCAAAGCGCTTGCAGGAACTGGTAAAACTACATTATTTAGATTGTTCGCGAATGCATATCCAGAGCTAAGAATGCTCTATATTACTTATAATCGTCCGATCGCAGATGCCGCTAATTTACCTCCCAATTGTCTATCACTCACTGGCCATCAGTTAGCATATCAATTCGTAGGAAAATACTACCGCCACAAGTTTGCAGAAAACCTCAGCATGGGGCTGATTAGAAAGCACCTCAGGTGCGACTGGTCCATCGCAAACGGGACTATGGTTACTTTAGAAAACTATTTTTGTAGTGAAGACCAAGAAATAGAAAAAAAACACGCTCCATACAACCCCAAAAATAAAAAATCATTGGATATTCAAGAGCAGCTAGTTTCTAGTGCCAAGCAAATCTGGAATGAAATGCAGTTATTGGAAAGTCCGGTTCCCATGACGCACGATGGTTACCTAAAAGGTTTCTCTATTGCCCAAGTAGATTTGAGCGAGCATTTTGATGTGCTACTTGTAGATGAGGGGCAAGACCTTAACCCTGCAGTGAGAGCTTTTATGAAAGCTCAAACTAATATGAGAGTCTATGTATGTGGCGATGAGTCGCAACAAATTTATCGTTATCGCGGTGCCGAAGATGCACTGAAAGTTCAAGAAAATAGTGGAGCCGAAGTTTTCTCATTAACCCAGTCATTTCGCTTCAATGAACAGGTTGCTACATATGCCAATGCCTTTCTGAACCAACTTGGTGTTCATGAACGGCTTAAGGGGACCGATAATGGCATTATCGAGTCTGTTTTAACTTCAGAAAACGATTTAGATGAAAATCTCCAGATAGCCTATATCAACCGTACGATCGTATTAACGATTGAAGTCGCGATAGAAGCTGACGAACGTGGCAAGAGCATTTACTGGACTGGAGGTTTTAATAACTATCCATTTAACGAGCTCTTTGATTTACTCTACTTGAAGCTAGAGCAGTACGATAAAATACGCTCACGTGACTTTAAGCGTGATTTTACTACATTCGAAGATTTCGTAGAAGTTGCAAAAAAAACGAAAAACATCGATATGGCTAGAATCCTCAGACTTGTCTCTAAATATGATACTGGTTTGTTTGATATTTATGAGAACTTGAAGCGTTCTAAAGTGGATAATATTGAGGCTGCTGAAGTTGTCGTAGGAACTTGCCACAGAACGAAAGGCCTAGAGTTTGACCAGGTGGTGCTAGGGGATGATTTTTGTGACCAATTGAAATTAATCGAGCGTACAGAAGACGAAATTCGAGATGAGTTGAATCTAATGTATGTCGCCATCACAAGAGCCAAGTTACGATTCGTAGAATCCCATCCGTTTCATTCTGTACAACGTTGCTCACAAAACATTTTTGAACTGGCAAGAGAGTTTCAAAAGAACAAAAGAAGTAGCTCAGGCCGTTTTAAAAAGAGACGCCAATCATAATTCTATCGAGATGAGTAAATTAGGAGAAGTAAGTAAATGGCACTATTTGACAGAGAAACGAGAGAGTTGATAGAAAAGTTGATCAATCAGGTTGATGTTGATCTTCGAACCGATTTTAGTATAGGTATCATTTCTAGTGAAAATGAATATACATCTGTCCTAACTGCAGAAATTCGTAATAGGATTAATGCTAGGCTACCGTTAAAATCAGCTGCATTTTCACAGAAGTTGAAATCAAATGAAGAGCAAGCATGGGGCGTTGATGCTTGTGTTTTATTGATTGATTATGACAAGGGAGTCGGGAAACTATGTTTGTTTGAAGCAAAAAGTGATCGGCCAAATTGGGACTATCTGAAACCTAATTATCAACCACCTATCTCTCACTTTTCATCTCAGATAGCCCGTCAGGTAGCACCTAACAAACAAGGATTTGTTGTATGGGAGCAGTTTTATTCCAGCAAACCAAATGGTACACCTATAGGTGACCGAAATCCTAAGGGGTCTACCTGTATTCTCCATCATCTTGCATTCTACCATAATGGTACACCTCCTAATCCGAAAGTTTGGACTGATAATGATATTGATACCCTTGCTCGTGAGTGGCAAAAGGTATCCACAATGGGGGGCCTAGTAAATACGGTTTGCAAATGCAAATTGGGCAAAAGTTTCGATGTTAGTAAACTAGAAGAATTACTCAGTGAACGTATACCTGTGAGGCATATTTTGTTTTTAGAAGGGGGCCGGGCTGTCACAGAAAAAGATAGCTATCATTCTATTGCAAAACAATATCAGGAAAGGTTCCCAGACTATAAAGAGAGCACTGGTAGGCAGTAAGTGCTGATTTATTACTTGGTTTTTTTATCTTAGGTGATTGCTATAACAAGAGCATAATGATTGAAATTCCCTCAATTAGTTAAGTAGACTCGCAAAGTGTAATTCGAACTTTTCCAAATTAGTCAGTTGGTCTTCTCACTTAATGACCAACTGACTAAAAAATAATATGGACTGGATGGCATAGCTTTTGGGGTGCGTTCAGCGTTAGACCTGATTACCTAAGCTTACTGAGCCCGGCACCTAAATGAGAGCCTACTTGTCTTAACTTTTCCTCTTGTTCATGTACCGTGATTTCCAACAACTCACGTTCATTTTCAAGCATGTTGATTCTGTCTTGGCAGTCTTCTACAGCATCGTCATACCCATAGCCGTACATCCTTGCCCCAGTCACTCTGATTAAACCGACTAGCTTTTCTTGTTCGTCGATGTACTTCTCATACTCAGTACTTTGATTATTTACTAAACCCATATTCCCTCCGCTTCATTTCTCTTAGCCTTGTTCGCCCTTGCTCATCGCCAAAAGCCATATCAAACAACTCTCTGGGCGCGAGCTCTTGTACAGTAACTTGTGGTTCTTGACCTGTCTCAAGTTTAGACGTTCGCTTTCCCTTAAAGGGGAGCACATTTGATTTCATTAGTTCTCCTTAAATTGCAATGATTTACCTTGAATGAATGAAACCAATTTATCTTATGGAAAAGCCGTGGACAGTAGCACAAACGCATTAATTCTTGACCTTGACAATTCGTTGAGATTATGGGTGTGAAATGTGTCTGTGATATACATAGATTCCATTAAACAGAACATATTGAATATAAAGAATTAATTTCCAGTTTGGTGTTAGAAAAGTCATAACCTAACGGATCAGTAACTCGATAGGAGTCATTGAAAAAAAAGGTAAATTAGATTAGGTTTGAACTTGTTTTTTTGTTGGAAGTGTAGGTTGTGTCTAGAGAGCTAATTGCCGGATTTAAAAGAAGTTCAGAAAGCAGTTGTTGTGACTTTATTTGCCAAGAGGCTTACAGAGAAGCAATATGCGAGCTTTATCCTGAAGATGTAGCAATTTATAAACAAGCATACGGTCTTCTTCTGGATGCATCTAAAACATGTTTAGAAAGGGTTGAGCTTGAAACTGCATTCTCAGTAAGTGACATAGAACCAGACAAGATCATCGATGGTCCTTTTCATGCATTTGTGTTTAGCGACTATTATTTTGATCTAAACCATTCCGATCGATTTTGGGTTAAAGATATCACTCTGTGTTTACAGCATGAAGTAGAAAGGGCATTAGAGGCTGAGAATTGGGAGGGTGAGAATTTAGAGCAAGAGCTGCAAACAATATCACCTGATTTGGTTAGCATTGCTCAGATGATTGATGAGCAATTTGTCACCGCATTGTCTCCTATTCGAGAATATAAAAACACCTTTTATCACAGGTATTCGCCAACACTTTTCTTTAGTATTTATGATTATAGAGAAGCCTTGCACTACTTCCACCTCCCTTTTGAGAAAAAGAGTGAAGGGCTTTGTTTTTACAGTGCGCCATATACGCTTCATCAGTTCTATCGTGAGTCTTTTGGTTTGGATAACTCTACCAGAAAAAAACTGGTTCCAAAGGAAGCTTTATCTCGGACGTTAGCAAATGAGGAAAGACAATTTACAGTTGAAGAAGAGCACCTCTCTGCTTGGATGGCTCTTGAGTTTTGCGGTTCATCAGACAAAGTGGAACTTATTGATTGGGTCAATATGAGTGTTGATGTTTCTAGGCCTCTTTCCGACAATGAGATAAAGTGGGTAACGGCATGGTTTAAACAATCCCTATATGCCTCTCAAGCAAATAATATCCGAGCTGAAATACAATGCGCTACTTCAATAGAAGAGATTATTAATCTAAACAAGCTGCTAGAATCTATCGGGGGCAGGAAAATAGATGAAACAATAAGTTTGTATCAGTCCAACAACCTTAATTCTCCTCCACGCAGTAAGATTAAAAACTACCTTTGTGGAATGATTTTACACCAAGACCGTTCAATCAACCCTAAAAAACTAACCTACACGGAGTTGGAACAAAACCTCGCTGCTGAACTTTCTGACCTAGGGTATGGCATTGGCTTTTCCGATGAGAGCATTCGTCGCGGATTTAAACTGTATAAAGAAATGATTGAAAAGCAGAAAAAGCGTTACCTTAATGCTTAAACTCGTAATAGGGCAGAAGCAATATAGAACAACCTGTCAGATTTTATCACCCTCAGGAGACCAAACTGACAGATTGCATTCTCACTAATTCACACAACCCAATACATTCAGATACACTTAACCTCAAGTAGCTCATTAAAATCGCTGAAATAATTCTCCAGCTCTAGCAACTTTACATTCCCTGGTCGCTCTGAGTACCGCTTTGTACGTGCTCCAAATTCTATTGTTCCTTTCCCAAAGCGCGTATTAATGCAGTCGATTGCTTTGCTTAATTTATGGTTATTAACATCATGTTCAAATAGATCTGCTTGCTTGTGCTCTGCGTCGATTAAACTAGTAAGGCCAACTCCAACTTTATAAATGCGCGTTTTTGTCGGTTGAGTAGGAATAAGGTCACCCTGAATAGCTCTCAACGTCTTTAGACCTACAGAGGTATCGCATACACCGTAACTTAAGTGTATGCTCCGGCTAGCCTTAAACTGCTCCTGAGGATCGTCATGTATGGATGTGGACACAAATGCTGTTATAGCCAGGGCTTCTGATTTTTGCGCTCGTAACTTAAAAAATGCTTCTGCAAGGTGAAGAGATAATTCCGACATTATGGACTCCCTTGATTGTAAGCGGTCCCGGTATGAGCTGGTGGACCAAATTTGTTGCTTCTTAGGTCGTGTGTCGTTCCAATTGTAGACAGGTGTGCCATTTAACTCATGGACCGTGTTGGCGACGGAAATCGAAAAGGCTTTTTGCATTTTTTTAGGATCTTGGCGAGCTAAATCTAACGCGCTATAAATGCCCATATGAGAAAAGTGTTTAGATAGCTTCCTGCCTACGTTCCAAACCTCTGAAACAGGTACCTTTTCTAATGTCTGAATCAAATTGTCTTTACTAATGACAAATACACCGTTACTACCCTGAAGTTTTTTGGCTGCAAACGAAGCCAGTTTTGAAAGAGTTAAACTAGGACCAATCCCGACTCCTGTAGGAACCCCCGTTGTTTTCCAAATGTGTTCACGCCAACGCCAAGCTTCGCTTTCCAGGTCAATGCCATTCTTCAGTAGCTCCGTAGTCTCCACCCAAGATTCATCGACGCTGTAATGAAAAATGGGTAGCCCCTCGGAAACATCTATAAGTGATTGCTTAAAGTTCCTAGATATCTGCCCTAAGGTATTAAAATTACACTTAAATATTGCGCCATGATGCATGGCAACTTTAGAGTCGATTTCCCAAATAGGAGAGAACTTGGGTATCCCAAATTCCTTTATATTTGCTCCGGCAATACTAATACCTTGGCCTGCTGACACGAGTACTGGTTTCCCTTTTAAACCAGGATGAAATTGAGCACTACTGTGCGCATAAAATCCCGTTCCGTCTATTAGTGCGAATGATTTAACGGCCACGAAGTTCTCTCCGGTAAATTCGGATAGCCATAGAGACACAGCCGTAAATGCGAATTTCGTCACTTGATGATAGATAAACAGATCTGAACTTTGGGTTGTCGCTGTATGCTTTTTTCAGTCTTTTGTTCAACCTCTTACATACCAATTCACCATTTAAAGCCATGATAACGGGATGATCTTCTTTAAATGAGAGGCTGCGGTTAAGGAGTAGCAAATCTCCGTTATCAATGATTGGTAACATAGACTTACCGTTTGCACGCATCAATACACATGTATGTTGTTGCTCAGGAGGTATTAATAACTCATGAAGGTCGAACTCTTTCAATGAGTTATGTATAGGTATCGAATGGCCTTTTCTGTACCAATGAAAACGAGCAGATACAACGCCTTGAACTACAATATCTTCTTGCTTTTGTATCTCTTGAAATGACACAAGAGCGTTTTCGCCAAGGTATTCAACCAAAATACAGTCGTTTGCTTCAGGTTGTAGGCTTGAGTCAACAAGCAGGTAATCGCCATCTGAAATACCGAAGTAAGGTACATCTTGATGAGCAACAGTTAATTTGGTTGCGCTAGGATGATGAACTAGCTGTTTTGACAATGACAGGGATTTACGGACACTCCCGCTTGTTGGGTCTTCAAAGCCTGTTATGCCGCAATTTATTGACTGATCAAATATTTGTAAAACACCCATTTTAAAAACACGTCTGACTGCTGTATGTATATACAGTAATTATATATCCAGCTATGTACTGGTGCAATGTAAGGAAGAGCATGAGCTATTGGGATGGTTAGATGGCCTGGTGCACATCTGTGAACCATAGGTTTTTGAGTATACGATTCATGAGCAAGGAGAGACACTGTAATTGCACTATAGATTCGAGTAGTAAGGTATAAGCCCGGTGGTATGGTAAGGTTTTGTAGCACCATAATGCAGCGTTAAAAGAGAAAATGGAGGCTTCATTGAGCGTAAAAAAAGACAATCACTTTTTACCTGAGATGTATCTAAAAAATTGGTGCAACGAGCAGGGTAAGGTATTCCACTATAGGAAAGTTGTTCAACACGAGAATGTGCCATTATGGAAGGACTACTATCCATCAGCGATCGGTTACCATACACATTAAAGCAACTCAGTGGTCTGAGATGAATAGTATCGATATCATAAATTACATACCAATTTGGGAACTATTCTTTAAAAGCTTTCTACTTGAGTTCAAGTTGATGTGATTTAGGTTTCAATGTGAACATTTAACTAGCCATAATGGCTTTTCTGGCAGTTAAAGCGTAAATCGGCATTGTTGATAATGATAACGTATTGAAAATATTGATATAATCATATTTTTATAGTGTAAGTATGATCCTATGAGATATGAATCTGCCCCTGTTACCCCAGAAGAAAGACGAGAAACCACAAAAGAGCTCTTCGCTCGTCAGCAACGAGAGCGTAGAGCTGAATTAACTCCTTCAGCAAGCGATGAAAAAAGATGGGCAGAAAATCGTGAGAGGGTTCTTAGAGATAGAGAAAAAGCAGGGTTAGGACCTACTTCTCTAGGATTGAATGCTCCTCAGCTTCTCAGTGACTCAATAGGATTACAGTGTTCACTTGGGGATGAAATGGCTAAAAACCACCAGCATGTGTTAATTACAGATTTAGAGGATGCACATAAAATATTACATAACGTTTGGCTGGAGTCTGGTAAGGATGTCGCTGCTATCGCCTTGAGCATTAACACCGCTAAGTCTTGGTTCAATCACACAGAGCCTATGTTTAATGCGATATCAATTGCTAAACAGTTTGGCGATCTAGGCGTTAAAGCTGATTTGGTAGAAAGTCGAGGTAAATTATTTGTCGCATTTTCAGGGACAAACGAGAATGGCAAAGTGCTACGGCATGCGTTTGTCAATGGTACTCGGCTTAATATGAATGGTAAGAAGTACCCTCTAAATTCATTTAAGTCGGTGCAAGCAGGCTTTAGTCCTCAATCTAGAACTGCAAACTTCAAGGGTGCGGGTGCCTTAACCTTTGTGGTGTCCGCTAGTCTAGCCACCAGCGACTTAGTTTTTAAAGACGACTATCACTTAGTGGATTGGTTTGGCAATGTAGGTGCCGATATGTTCAAATTCATGTTGCAAACAGCAGCTGGTGAAGTTCTGTTATTTGCTACGGCAGCTCTGGGAGCTCCCGTAATGGTTGGTGCGCTATTTGTTACAGCAACATATGTCTTAATTGAGGTTGTTTGGGGTGAATACAAAGTTTCTAATCAAGTCGTAAGGATGCTTGAGAATGTCACATAAAACAAGATTACGTTTGGCTGGTATCTTTGTTCTTTTGTTTGGGATAATTTGTTGGGGCTATCCATCTTATGTAGTCTATAGAGACTATCTTGAACTATTGAATAAAGCTGACACTGTTCAGCTATCCGTTCTAACTCTGTGGGTGCCGATTGGATTATTAGGGGCGTTAGGTTGTATTTTTTTTATGGCCCCAAAAGCTATGTTGTGCGGAAAAAAAATTAATGAAGTTTACTCTCAAAGCGCAATGCAGCTAGCTAATAAAATCTGTGTTTATTTTGCCTTGGCTGGTGTAGCCTTTGCCGCTGGCTGGACGTATCACTCAATTGACCTCTTACAAAAGTATGGGTATGTATACAGTCGAGATTTAACCAATATCACTCCTACGGGAATACATTTGAAATACGTTAGAGCAACTCATTGACCAAGAACGTCTCTAATCCTCACTAAGAACTCTTCTAACAAGCGTAAGCTTACTACTTACGCTTGGTCTAATTCCTTCCGAGAGCTCCTCAACCTAATCGGCTATCTAGAGCATAGACACGAAACTATGAACCTCTTAGTTGACTGTGGTTGAGTATCGCGCTCATTATGCATAGAAACGAGTACAATTTGGTAACCTTAAGCTTTAAAAAATTGTTTACTAGGAGTGGTACAACATGGATAAAGAACTATCTGGGGTAGAGAAGCTTCGTGATGGGGCCAATTATCTTCGCAAAGTTATCGGTATCAGTACTGAATTTCTTAGCTCAATACAGAAAAGAATGGGGTCTCCCAAAACTCTCTTGGATACTTTTGTAAGAGTATACTTTTCTACCTTTGGTTGTATTTTGATCGGGGTGTATTTCGTGATGATGATATTAAAGCCATGGTTTGATGGTGGTGGAAATTGGTCATATGTCCAAGAAGTTTGGTCTCATTGGCAAACTCTGAATGCAGCAATGATTGCTTTTACAGCAAGCTTATTGGCGGTTTATGCAGCTAAATATCACGAAGAACAGAATCGAGAGAGCCAACTTTTAGCAGCAAGAGCATTGTTACCTCAAACTCTGTCTGACTTAACTAAATACACAACTGAGATGGCTAGCTTCTACACCGAATCAATTGAATTTTGGAAAGGTATGCCGAAAAGAACAGGTAAGAAGCCTGTACCACCGAAACTAGATTTGGCCAATACAACAGCCATATTCACAAAATGCATGGAAAACGCAGACATAGATGTTGTTCTGGTAATGGCAAAAATACTAAGTAAGACTCAGTACTTATCCGCTAGAGTAGAAAATGAATATGAGAATAAGCAGTCGAGCCGTAGGCCTAGTTGGAGAGAAGATGCGGAATATCAACTAGTTGAGCTGGGAGTATTACAAGCTAAGGTAAATAGAATGTTTGATTATGGTAGATATTTGCAAAGTAAACTTGACCTCTCCGAATTTAAAAGTGATGAAATAGCCCAAGGTCTTTTAAACTTAAAGATTTCTCGAGCCCAATACCCAAATGTGTATAAGAAGTTAGAGCACACGGACTTAACATTTTTGTCTAAATAATGTACACACCTTAAGAAGTGTGTACATACAAATGGATTAGTCTCTAAAAAACTCGACTAGATACATTAACCCTTTGATACATATGTGTGGATTGAGTTTGAATACCGAGACCATTGCTTTCCATACTCTCATAATCAGATAGATAAACCTTTGTGGGTACATATTAATCACCATTAACTATTGAACAAGAAAATTGCCAAATAGGCTACTGGTGATCTATAGTCTCGTGTGTCAGGTGTCGAGAATGATACCCAGCAGCCATAATGAGTAGTTGCAGCTACTCGATTTGGCTTCTCTCTTAAACCCTGCCTATGGTGGGGTTTAAGTGATTTTGAGCTCCAGTTTAATATCACGAAAGAAACTAAGCACAGCTACTATTTGCTTCCATGCACTGAACTACTTGAGCTCACGGGTATCAAGATAGTGCGATAAAAAAAGTTTATCAAGGTGCAGTTCGAGGATCATTTGTGGATAAATAGCAAAATTCAAAATATCAGTCAGTGAACACTAACTAACTGAATAAGACCCTGTCTATAAGTCCAAATTACGGTTTGTTAATTCGATTTAGAAATAACCGCACCTAAAAATATTTATCTTGACAATTAAGAAACCACCCAAAATATAGTTGTGCCGTATTAACTACCTTCAGATGGGGGGCTTACTCTCTTAAACATAAAAGGATAAGGTGTGAACGCATCCCCTTTTCCTACATTTGGTCCACTCACTTCCCAAACCCCTTCGAACTCACTCGGTTCCTCGACCTTTAGGTAGTTATTCGGGTTTTGTTCCACATCATCTTTTGAACGTTGTGAAGGTGTTGGGAGGAAGTGAGCAAGCTTGCGATTTTCAATCTTAGGCGGGTTCAGAATAAACAGGCTACCGCTCTCATCTAAGTAACCTTCCACGTTCCCAATGTTTGTTTTTAATATCGTAGTCACCTTGTGCATAGATCTTCCTAGTTAGTTGATTTGCCAATACTGATAATGTCCTCCAGCATTTAACACCATTAACTCTAAATCTTCTATCCTTGGATATCTTCTTTAAATTCCCATCTCGGTGAGAATCGGAACTCTACCGACCAGCAATCTGAGGAGATAATGAAAGCTTTCCATACAGCTAAAGGGTATTGGCCTGATGCTCGGAAATTATTCGTGAGGTTATTTCTGACGAAACGGATCAATCTATCAATCTGGTCTTCGCTTGCTGTGTCGAAGCTAAGCGTAATAGAGAGATTGTCATAGTTAGGTATGTCGGCAGAACCTCTAAAGTCTAAATTAAGCTCGTCTACAAGTAACTTTAGTTCGGTTAAGAAGCTTTCGAACTTTTCCTGGTTGGTCTCCGCAAAGACTGACTTGGCGAACGCAGAGATATTAGTGTGATTGTCCACTAATAAATCTTCCCCATTAGCATGGAGAAACCCTCTTATCATCGGGACTAAATCATCCGGTGCTAAAACTTTTTGGTCATTATAAAAGTCAGAAGTTAGGAACGCCTGTTTATACTTTTCGAGAATATTATACCTTTTGAGAATATCATTCATCATATCTACTTGAACCCCTTATTTTGATGCTGTAGCAATCATTGCTTTCATACGGCTAAGTATGTTTTTTGCTCTTTCGTCATTTTCTAATTCACTAGCAGGAACCCTAACGTTTAGCTTTTTAGCCAGCTCGTTAATAGCAGCAATAGTCTTTTTACTTGGTTTCTTAATACGTTTTGCCTCTTCTACATATTTAGATAGTAATTTGGCGTTACTAATCGCTTGAGAAGGAATTTTCAGGCCAGTCTTCGATTCCAACTGTTTTGCGTAATCAAGAAACTTTTTAGATGGAGTACTTGGGACATCATCTTCGTGAACTTTTATAAATTCTAGAGCTTTACCAAAGTCAGTCATTTTAAGCGCTGGCGGCTGGATCTTTTTGAAAGAGCATATTTGTGAAATCTTTCTTCGCATAGCGTCAGTTACCAACCAAGGGTGCTCTCGTAGCCATTGCCTCGCTTTAGCCTCACTTGCTAAGGCCTGTCTGGGCATTGGTAGTCCGAGCCCTTTACAACGCTTCTGAAGTTTATCTTTGGTTTGGTTTGAAAGTGGCATGTTAGGATTCACACCGTCTCTTGGTGTTTTATCAAACAGGTTTTTATTCAGGAAACCTATTAGCTTTTCAGTATTTTCAATTTGAGTGTTTATAAATTCCAGAGACGCTGCTTCTGCTTCTCGTTGAGGGAGTTTACTCATGTCAGAAAGTTTGAGTTCCCATTTGGCAGTAGTACCAGGGCTTTTATATGAATCAGGTAGTGCCTTATACAATTCAATCCCTTTTGGGGTGATATCAATCGAAGGGTTTTTACCCTTGCTAGTATACGCTACGAACTCACGCATTAAGATAGTTGCGATTTGAGTTGGCCTAGTAGCTGGTGTCCCAATGCCTTTTGATTCTTTGAGTGAATTCCTAAGAATAGGATTAGGCTCGAATTTTGCCGCATGGTACATCGCAAAAAGTAGTGAGGCCTCAGTGAAGAGAGGGGGCTTAGTTGTAGTAGACTCCTTTAGCTCAACATCTGGAATTGAAACATTGCTTTTGTCTAAATCGTTTAAGCTGATAGTTTGGACGGTCTCTTTACCTTTAAAGTAATGTTCCCACCCAGTTTCTATACAAGATCGCTTTGTGATCTTGAAACTAGATACCGGTTCTCCAAAAAGCCCATGGGTATCGAATTTTAAAACCCCTTCTTGAACTAAATATTTTGATGGAGGTAAATGTGCTTGCAAGTAATGCGACGTAATTTCTTCAAAGACCTGAAGATCTAGCCCCTGTAGCTCTCCTGGTTTAGGTATAACAACAGGAGCTAGAGCATCGTGTATTTTATCTCCTGGCGTATAGCAGCTTGGTTTGAAACTTGCGCAGGTATCGTCTTGTCCCGTTTGAATGGCAGCGATTTTAAGGGCGGCTTGGCCAAATTGGTCCCATTTTGCTAGTTGAGTACATTTGTCCGCAATATCCCTAGGGTTGTAATCTTTGTCAGAAATCTCTTGTTCTTCACCTCTTGGGTAAGTGATAAAACCAGAATCGTATAGGCGTTGTGCTGCATTGAGGACATCAGTGGCACTAGCGTTGCTAATCAGACTCTGTAGTTTGGTCAGTGATAAAGGCTTTGGTGGGGCAGAAGTCGCCATACTTTCATTTATATCTAAATCCAATATGCACGCTTGCTTAAGCCTTTCCGTAAAATCCATCATAATAGATTTGTCGATATAAAGAGGTTTAGGTCTATTGTTTATGGTTAACTCCTCGACTTCTTCCTCAGACATATCAGGCGATATTTTGGATGCTAGATTTTTTTCATCCCACTTTACGCCAGGGATAGGGGAGTCATAGTCGGAGTCTTTTATCTCTGGAAGGTATCGGCCTTCAAAACTTACAGCGCCGTTACACCTGATCAGCGGTACCGGACGAAAGTGAGTTACAGATTTAAAGTTTGCTCTTTCTTGATGACGATGGTAAGTAAAACCTACAACAGTCGACTGAACTCGACCAACAGATGTCGTTGAGCTTTTCTTATCCCCTGAGCCTAGGTACTTTCCAAGCATTCCCCTTCTTGAGTAATAAGTGTAGGTGGCAGTTAGAACCATGGCTGCGTAATCTGCCATACGACGACTAGACCCAGCTAAATATTCGCCGTAGTATTGAGATGCATCGACCATTTCATCGAAAGAGGTTTGTATTGCATCCTTGGATAACCCCTTTGTTAACCAAACTCGTTTTAATGGGCCATCGTATTTAAGGAAATCTAAAATGCTACGGTATATGACTTCACCTTCTCGGTCTGGGTCTGTAGCACCAATGACTAAAGTCGCTTTGTCGACATACTGTTTAAGTAATTGGATTCGCTCTCCTGGTTTTCTTGCCGGGTATCCGTCACGAGCTGGTATGTCCGGACAAACTTTATAAGGAACCTTGCGAGGGATGCGTTCGTGAGTACGTGGATCGTTCCAACTGAAGTTCTGTATTTGCTCTGTAGGGGGAGACAGTTCGAGGAAGTGACCTGCGGCATACCAAAGGATCAGTTCTTGCCCTTTGTAGAAGCCTGAATATAATCCACCTTGCTTTCTAAGATTCAAAGCTGATGCGATCTTTTCAGCTTGAGAAGACTTCTCTGCAATAGCGACCCACATGGCTATTCTCCTAGTTTATTGACTGCGTGTATTCGGTGAGAAATCCAACGACCATACTCAGATTCAATATCAGCAAAGTGCTTCATTGCTTTCAGGCGGTACGAGTAATGAAAATATTTATTGTCTGAAGTTGCATATCGATGGTAGTTAGCGAGGCCTTTAAAAATGTCATTCGTTGCGTTTAATCTTCTGGCCAGAATGACACCACCAATAAATAGATTTGCACATACATCATCTCTGACGTCTTCCCAGTTTATAGTCACACCAAGCTTACGAAACTCTTGATCCCAAACCTTAGGGTTAACTTGTATTATTCCTAAATCACCAGAACCGTTCTTGGCTTTCTGGTCAGCTCCTGGCCAACCATTCTCGCTTCTCATGATTGTACGTATGTATTTAGGATGTATATTGTTTAGCTTGCTAGAGATTAAAGTACACTCTTCAATCTCACCTTTGTAAGTAAGAAGTAAATCTCGTTTACTTTTCCACGGCATGGCTTTGTACAGCCCCGTGTCGCCATGCTCTATTACATATTCGTAATAAGACCTTTCCGGTTCTTTAAGTTGCTCAAGACCGTCAGCTGCTGTTACACCCAAAAATTCAAACATAGACGCAATCCTCCGTTAAATGAAATATATCATTTAGCAACAAAAAACA
This sequence comes from Vibrio sp. YT-16, assembly GCF_033337405.1. Lineage (NCBI taxonomy): Bacteria > Pseudomonadati > Pseudomonadota > Gammaproteobacteria > Vibrionales > Vibrionaceae > Vibrio > Vibrio sp. YT-16. Next base: position 17,904 of record NZ_JAWOQQ010000012.1, on the reverse strand, counting down.
ATAGACTAAAGTTGACTTTGAGGTTGAATTAAAATACCATATATAAACACTTAAATGGGAGGGATGAGAATGAAATTAACCGCGAGTCAGTATGAAGGAGTCAACACGACTGGAGTACCTTGCATGATTAATGCGGGGGCAGGTAGTGGTAAGACTCGCGTTATTGTGGAGAAGGCCGCGACATTCATTGAGTCAGGCTTGGAACCCTGTCGACTTTGTGCCATAACCTTTACCAAGAAAGCTGCTGCGGAAATGTTAGAGCGTCTTTACTTACGTATAGGTATCAAAGCTTATCAAGCTGTTATCTGTAACTGGCACTCCTTTGCACTAAACCAAGTCATAAAACCTGCCATCAAAAAGCAACACCCATATTTTGTAAAGTGCGGTTATACATCGAGTGACTTAGTTATCTTGGATGAAACTGAGTCCCTTACACTAATAAATGAGTCAGCTAAGAAAACATTATCGAACTCAGACTATGAGTTCTTAAAAGAGCACGGTGGTGCAAAGTATGTTCAAAACTTCATGGGGCTATCCTTGTCCTATGGTCGTGGTCCTAAGTCTGAGTTCGAGCACCAGTCCAAAACCAACCCAAATCTGACTTTTGATGAGAAAGCCTTGTTAAGCCATTGCGTTTGTATCTGGAAGGTCTACTACAGACGAATGATTGAGCTGAATGCTATTGATTACGACCACATTCTCGTCCATGCGGTAAAAATTCTCACACATGATGTAGGTTTTAGAACCTGGTTGCAAAACCAGTTTAAAGCAGTACTTGCCGATGAGCATCAGGATGCTAACCCAGTCCAAGGCTTATTGTTAAAACTTATTGTTGGTCAAGGCAATAACCTAACTATGGTTGGTGATGAAAAACAAAGTATTTATGCTTTCAGGGCTGCAGATGTCGGTCAGTTACTAAATGCTCAAAAAGAATTCGGAGACATGAAGATTGTTCAGATGGGAGAGAACTTTCGATCAACTGAACAAGTTGTAAATGTGGCCAATGCTATTGCTGACTTAATGCATGAAGACCAAAAGGTTACAGACGGACATATGATAGCAATGGCAAATATTCAGGGTGATAAGCCAATTGCCCGACAATTTGCCAATGACAAGGATGAGGCAATTACGACAGCCAATGAGATTAAACAGGCTATCGAATCTGGTGAATTAAAACCAGAAGAAATTGCCATTCTGTATCGTTCAAAAGTAATCAAAGACCCAATTGAAGCTCAACTTATTGAGCATGGGGTAGAATACCGAGTTGTTGGCGACAAGGATTTCTTTGATAGTAAAGAAGTAAAGGACTGGAGTGCATTCCTACGTTTCTGTGCTAATGAGAAGGATGTTATGGCTGCTTCACGTGTCATTGATGCAGCAAGCCTTAAAACTAAGGGCGTAACTATGCGCCAAAAGCTCATTGATAAAAACCTAACAGTTATTGAATACTGTAAGTACATGACCACGTATGGAACTGTAAAATCTCAAGATAGAAAGCTTGGATTTGCCTCTTTGTTGGAGTGCCACTCAATTATCAAAGAAGCATTGTTCGAATGCGGTTCAATCACTGACTTAGCAAAAATAAATAACTATGAACTTAGTGATTCTGAACTGAGAAATAAGTGGGGAGAAGTACTTTCTGGCTTAGAGGAAGGTTTGCATCAAATCTGGGTCGAGCTGTTCAAACCCAAAATTATAGATAACGCTAAGAAGAAGTATAAAACTCAAGAGATGACAGCAGAAGTAATCTCAGAAGTTAATAAAAGAGAGCAAAACGTCATTACCTTAACAAAGCGCCTTTTTGCTTTCACTGAGGTTCATGGACACTTACATGATTGTATCAAAGAACTTAACATGCTGGTGGATTCTGGTGAGCAAGGGGCTAGTGCGGTTCAGTTAATGACAGAACACGCTAGTAAGGGCTTAGAGTTTAAGCGTGTATATGTCATTGGCTGCGAAGAAGAAGCACACTTCAAAGGTAATGAGAAAGACAATGTTCATGAAGAGCTTAGGCTATTCTATGTGGCCACCACTCGTGCAGAAAAGGATCTAATTTACTCATATGCACAAAGGCGCTTAGTTCACGGTGAGTTCAAGACACGGAAACCTCTACAATTTCTATGCGCTCTTCCAGTAGACCTTCTTTACTGGGAGTCTTCAATATCACCCAAAGTAGCGTATGAAAAAAGTAATAAAGAAACCACTACAAAACGAACAGGAAATCCTATTCAAATGCTGGCTAGAGGACAGTTACCACACCCCAAGCTAACAGTAGAGGTAAAGGAAACTAGAATCGAAGGATTTAAAATATAGGGTTAATGAGGGAATCAGCACTTGTAGTATGGTGAACGATACCTAGCTAACGTCACCATATGTTTTGTGGAGAATTACATACATTCAACATCTATTGCTGTTTGAAACTAACTAATAAATAGAGGCCTAATGAGCGACTGGTTACCTTGTAACTGATGGTTTAATTGCATGTCGAAAGAAACTAATGCAAGGTTATTTTCTAGCTGTAAAACATATAAGTCAGAGGGGCGTATCCTCTAATTTTGGCGAAAAAATTATAAGAATCAACTAAGCGTTGTTTGGTATCGTTAGATAAGTAAGGAACTTGAGTATCCTCTCTTAAGCAATGTAGCTGAAATAACAAGCGTACCCCTTTATAGCTCTTCGAGTTTCCACTTTTGATCTTATGGAACAAAACATTTAAGTCTGCCTTCCTTAACTCTGATTGCTTATTTATACCGATATCTTTTAGTGACTTAAATATTGTAGGACTGAGGCTAGGCATTGCCGATATATCTAAATCCTCACTTTGTTGTTGTTTTTTTATTGCTGCATTTAGCATGATCTTTAACTGCATTATTGTCTCCACAGCTTGCTGATCTGATACTTTTTCTGAAAGATAGCGCTTCATAAGAAGTCTTGAGGATCTAGAGCTATTGGGTACAGAAATAGGGTACTTTTTACATAGATAAAACCCGTATGATTCGAGTGACTCTAGTAATGGGGAGTCTGTTTCTTGTGGTACATAGATATTGAGAACACCCTCACGCTGGTTAGCTATCATGTATCCACAGTAAGTGAATTGAAACTCGCCAAATGAAGGTCGGCTAAAGACCCCTTCAATTGGCTGAAAAAGGTCTCTATAGTAGTTTGGAGCTTTTGCCAACGCTTTTTTAGTTTTTGACTTTCCTTTGCGTGATTTATGTAAATTTTTTTGCAACAAAGACGGTTGAAAGTTTCTCGGGTTAACTTGAAGCTCTTTATTTTGACTTTTCATGTTCACTCACTCGATATCGCGTATTTTGAAGATAGAAACAGGGAACTCTTTGTTGAAAGCAGATTCTCTGATCATCTCAACTTGCCACAAGGTGGGAGAAGAGACAGAAACTTTCTCCATCGTATAATGCATCTTAAGTTGGTAAATCCAGACAGCGCGGCTACGCATAACGCCGCTGCCAGGTACGGCTTCACGCTGAGCTATTGCTTTGTTCAAAAGTTTAATAGAGCTTGTGTCTACGTGGAGTAATGCAGAAGTCTGGTATTTCTTCATTATATTTATATAGTTACTTGCTCTTAGAAGCTCAATAAATATGTCTTGGGTGTCTGTTTCAGAGTCCAAATGGTTGGACTTGCACCTAGACAGTACTGTTGCTGCATTTAAGTAGTTCATTGAAAAACAGTCTTTAAGGCTATCAACTAGATATTCACGAACTAATACTTCTGACTCTTCTTCAGAGTAAGTTTCGCCAGGGTTTCTTTCTTGGTCCTTAGTCGGCAAGATATGCTTATCTGTGGGTATTGGGTATACAGCAGTATCACTTGTCGTTGATGCAATAAAGTAGTTTGTTGAAGTAATCTTTGTGGTATCTATGAACAGGTTCAAGGCGTATAAAAATGCAACAATAGCTAAGAAAAATAAAACCAGAGCGTAGTATGGAGATCGCTGGACAGACTTAAAATTGTCATAGATTAAATTATGACGTTTATCTGTTTCAAACACGGCATCGTGGTTACGGTTAACCTCGCTGGAGGGTATTGATTGGCAACTAAAGGTATCCCCTTTAACAAAGCTATCCTCAGTAGACTTCGAACTTTGTCTTCCTGTTAACGGAGTCTTCCCCAAAGCTGTACTAATAAAATTGAATAGGTCTTTAACGTTCATCTAAAAACCACCCTGTCGATGAGTAATGAACTTGCGTTATCCGCTCTAGGTTCAGGTAGAACTGTGTAGTGAGCAATGAATGAGGTTGTTTGGTCTCCTGATACCGATTGGACTGTTACCATTATCGGAACCTCAACTACCCAAACTAAAGGCTTACCAGGTTTGTTCTTTAAGGTAACGATAGGATCGTAAGGAACAACAACGTTAGCCTTACCTTCTGACATAAGAATCGCCTCAATCATAGGGTCAGTAGGATAAACATTGAACAGTGATGTGGCGGCTATTGGCGCAAAGTGCTTTTCAATACAGTTGGCATAATCGTTATCGCGTTCACCGTTCATTAGGTGTTGAGCGGTTTTATAATCGACGGTATAGCATGAGCTCACCATACGACGAAGAAACCTGACAACCTTCTCGTCTGTATAGCGTGGGTCACGTGATACAAAGGCCCTTGTGTAACCACCATTACCATCAGAATAAAGAAAAACTCTATCCGGGTTCCCTAATAGTTCTTCATTGAATTCGGAAAGTTTAAAAATAGCTAAAACAGATAAAACGATAGCAAGCACAAATGGCCAGTCGAATTTAAGTATGCGAATAAGTCGTGGAATATTCATAACCAATCAACATCCCAATTAGAAGAACTTATGATCTTAACTGCACTTGCCCCCTTACCCTTTGGCACACGTTGTAAATCAAGCCAGAAAGTTACATTAGCGGCCTGGTGCCTTTGATTCTGAATAGCCTCGAGCTCAGTTTCAGTTGCGTCTTTAACCTTCAAAGATTTTTTCATAATCTTGCCCTGAACTTTAACTCGCCATACCCAGTAGGCATCTTTTGTGAATCTTCCATCAATTTTCCCGTCAACTGTGCCACTGTATTCCATAAAAGGCGCTCGGGTAGGGTAAAACTCAATAATTTCTTTATTAGAGAAAATGGTTGATAAAATTTCTGCTTCTTGAACTGCGCTTGAGAATGACTTCCAGCCAGAAGTAGTAAAGAATAGTAATGCTGATTCTGTCATAGACAATTCATAACTATCGAAAGATAGAGAGAGTGTGTTGTACATAGCTTCAGTTACAAAATCCATAACTTCAGAGTCAGAAAAAAGACGGTCACTTAATGGGACCTGAGGAACTATTCGGGTAATGCCCTTATCGTTGTAAGTGGGGATCTTGTAGTAACCAGATTTATTTGTTGTAAGAGTGTTTAGTGCAAACTCTAAGAAATAGATAATGACCACCAGCACTACGAAACCAGATAGGAGCCCTCGATGATTCTTAATTACGGATGAGCGAAACATATCCTTCCTCTAATCCAAGTTACCGATGCGTACAGGCTTGCCAGTAGGCTCAATCCTTGCGTCATGGGAGGTAGCGCTGATATTTATTCTTTCAAGCAGGTAAAAATTAACCAGCGAACCAGTCAATAAAAGCAGGGTGAGGCCCCACGTAATTGAAGTCAGTGCAAGTAAAGCCTTAGTTGCTCTATTTGCAACATAAGGGTTTCTATTGACACCCAATTCAGCCAATTTCACACCCATTATTCTGCGCGCTGGTCTTGGCTTTATACTTGGTATCTTTTCTAGGCGGCTTCTGACTTCTCCTGGGATGGGAGAAGACCCTGCATGGATAATTAACTCGGCAGATTGGGTAACTGATTTAAAGCCAACAGACTCTTCGTTTTCCATTACATTTATCCTATTAGTTGTAACCTTTCTATTTCCTTGCGCAGATAGGAAAATTCAACACCATCAATCTCTATCGTTTGTTGGTATGACTGGGTTGAGCTTTTAAACTTTTCTAAAAGCTCTGTTAATTCAATGGAATCTGTAGAGATTGATGAGTTAACAAGGAAGCAGCGATCGAGGGTGTCCAACTCTGGATGGTTACTATCGACAATAGAGACAAGAATACTCAAAACAGGTTTGTAGCTATCAGCCGAAGATAGTTGTAACTCAGCAACACGGCGTCCATATTCGACATTCGAGATAATGCATAAAGTTTCTTTTTCTTTTTGAGAAAACAAAATGACGTTGCTTCCTAACAGTGACTCCAAACTACTACTACCTATGACATATTTTATAATCACAAAAATATATGTCTTTTACGGATGAAAAGCAATGCCATATTTTTGGTTGTTTGGTTGTTTGGTTGATTTGATTTTGAGGGTTGACCGAGATGTTAGATTTGGTTGTTTTCGTTTAGCTAAAACCATTCCATCCGTTGATAAATTTGCTATGATGTGAAAAATATATGCCTTAAATGGATTAAAAGCAACGGTGCAAAAATGTTAACTTTAATATTTCTACAGTATCTTTCATTACTCTTAATGCCTGTTTCAGGTGGAGTTTCTCTTCTTGCTCCGGTACTTAGTTTATTCGTCACATATATCGGAATGTGGAAACAGTTCAGAACGATACATCCAGTACTTAAGTCACATTTAGTAGGGCAAGCGATTGTCGGAGCTTCGGTCATATTTTGTGTGATCAGTATCGTCTTAACCTTCGAAATAACTCAAGCTATGCAATCGTTAACAGCTTCCGACAAGAACTTTTCGGCAAAAGTTTTAACGACTTTCGGATGTGTTGTCTTCCTCTATTACTACTTCGTCATAACCGTAAACTTTATACTTCATCGAAAAGGTCTAAGGGCACGGCTTGTGTTACCCATTCCATTGACCAAAGGAAAGTATGATTCTCTAAAAATGATTCTTAAAGAGCGACGTATTGATGACACAAACATAATTTTTAAGGATTCCTAAGTTATGAGTCAGCGTACGCCAGAAAAAGAATCAGAGTTGAATGCTTCAGTCGCCCTAGCTCTAGCATTAGCAATAGGTATGGGTTACGGGGTTTACGCGCACTTTTTCCACATACTTGCTTTTGTGTGGAGAATGCTAAAGATAGCTCAGATGTTTACATTTTTTGCTTTTGAGAACCTCGTGGTTGTAACTACCTCTTGGCTAACAGGATTTCAAGGATGGGGGTTTAAGGAGGGGCTATATCAAATATTAGAATTGCATTATACGATGATTACACCCGAGTATATTGGAGCTTACGACTCTATTTTCGGAAATATACTTAAATGGCCCTTCGCTTTAGCTCTGATCTACTTAGGTTGTAAAGAATATTCAATACGCTCTAAAACCAGAAAAGAACACAACGTTGAATCAATGATACGGGCTGCTTCCAAGGTTCATCCTCATTTAAAACGTATAGTACCGCCCAACTTCTACGATAAATTGATGGGATATTCCATTGGCTGGATGTTTCCTAAATATAAAGAACGTTTAGAGGGTGAAAACCCTTGTGACTATTCACATGATTACAATTTCGAAAATCGCTCTGACTATGAAAACCGATACGCTATGGGTGTATCTCCTTACGAAATGCTCACAGCAAATCCTCCTTTGGGTGTCACATTAGATGAAATAGAACGTGACAAAGAAATGCAAAAAGAAACGGGGTTTGTTAGCAATTTTAGGCCTATTTGTTACTTCTATTACTGCGAGAACCCGAAAGACTCAACAATAGAGTTTTGCTCTCGAACAGCGACTATCAGCTTAGAGAGGCTTCTCCTCTGTCCTTTACCGCAACAACTACATTCGGAAGATAAACTAGCACGGTTGTTTGATGATAATGGGAAAACCATTCCAATTGAATATGTAGATAAACAGGGTAATGAAGCGGATAAGTTTAAGAGAGGAGGAGCGATAATAGGTGGCTTTCGTCCAACAACTTTATTGAATGATGGCGTCCCTTACGCTGGCAGTATCGAAGACACAATACTTTTATTTAACGGTATTGAAAGAAAGGTTCTTACACAGCTTAAGGAAAAAATGGATGGAAAGACAACCCGTACATTCGAAGAAATCCTCTATGCAATGGTAACAAAGAAGCATGCTTATTCTACTACTGTAATCTGGGCGTTGATGCTTCTCTTTAAAGATGTAAACCGTATTGCAGGAAACGAGTTTACTTGGGTAACTAAGCATGACCGAAATTTAGGAATGGTATTGCAGTCTATCGGCAGAGAAACACCTTTCTTAGAAGCAAGTGGTACTCGCTCGCATTTTCTTATGGAAAGAAAAGCCGGATTTCGAATGACAATTCCAAGTGTCCTAGGAGCAGTGCAAGACCTTCACATTAATGCAGAGAGAATATTAACAGCAGGTAAGAAAGGAGAAGACCTCCTGAACATGGATGAGGATGAATTTAGTAGATTATTTGATCTCAGCGAGATAGAGAAAAAGGCTGATGGCCGAGAGAATGAGGCAAAACAGATTCTAAAGTCACTAGGTGTCGATATAGAAAAGGATGAGAAAGTCTTCAATGACCCTTATGAGGATATTCCTGAGTTAATGAAGCAGTACAAGGAAGTTGATTAGTATGGCCAGTTTTAAGAAGCAGTCGGTTCTAAACACAAACCCTGAACTGAATAACCCAGAGCTCTTTCATCGTGATTCTCGCACTATGTGGATGCGAATACAGTCAGCAGTAAATGTGTCATTTCCTTTATTAATTGCTGCATGCGGGATTGCTTTGTTTATGTTCCCTCAAAATGGGGACTTTATTTTTGCATTTGCAATTTGTCTGAAGCTTACAAACTCAAGAGAGAAGCATGAATATCCTTTTGACGCGCCGGAGTGGGAGCAGTTTATTTCAAAAAAGGAGTCGTTAAAAGACGCAGTTAAAGCTGGCCATCTTATTCCCCAGCGTAAAAGAGGAAACGGTACATTAATATTCGGGTTTGAATTTTTTCTACGTAGGTTACTCGTATCCAACCCGGATATGGAAACAAGACATACACTCGTCATGGGCAGTACGGGCTCGGGTAAAACTGTACTTATACTGACATTGCTATTTCAAGCACTTCTCCAGCCAGGAGGAACATCAGCAGTCATAGTTGATGGTAAGGCGGATATAAAATTGTTTTGGACAATTTTCGCTATCTTGAAACGATTAGATAGACTCCACGATTTGTTGGTTCTCAATTTTCTGACTCCCATGGACTCCTTAGATACTACTAACATGCACGACGACGATCGCATTTCGAATAACATGAATATTCTAAATGCGGGAACCCCTGACCAGATGAAGACTATAACCATGGGGTTAGGGCGTGAAACGGATGGAGGGGATAGCTCTTTTTGGGAAGGTCGTAGTTCTACTATGATTGGGGGAGCATATCAGTATCTTGCTTACGAAAGGGATGTGGAAGGCTTAGATTTAAACATCGAAGTGGTTCGAAACTTTCTTGTCATTAAAACTATGCTCAAAAAGGCAGCGCGAAAAGATGTGCCTTTAAAGTACCGACAACCACTCCAGCAGTATTTAAAAACCTTGCCTTCTATTAGTGATGCCATATTTGATATGACTGAGGAACAGATAGACAACCTTGATCTTAATAGTAAAGCAGATGAACAGCACACATATTGTGTGATGATGATTAGTGAAACCATGGCTGACTTGAGTGAAACCATGGGGCATATATTCGTGACAAAACTTTCGGAAGTAAATATGACGGATGTATGCTTAGGGGGGCGAGTATTATTAGTTCTGCTTCCTTCCATTGCCAAAAACCCAGATTCCGTTGCAGCATTGGGTAGGCTTCTATTGCAGGGATTACGGCCTATTTTAATGAGAGCTGCTGGCTATAAGCTACAAGGTTCTCGAATTACTACAGTAGACAATAGACCTTCCAGTGCTAGATATCCTGTACGACTTTTCTTTGATGAGTACGGAATGTATGCGGTTAAAGGTTTTTACATGATTGTTGCCTTGGTTCGTTCATATGGTTTTCACGTTCTTTTTGGAGCTCAGACAGCCGGAATGTTCCAGAAGGTTTGCGGCCGGGATGAATATGAAGCACTAATGGGCAACTTAAACAATAAATTCATTCTTAAAAATGAAGACCATGGTGAATCGTTACAGTTGGCGCTTGGTCGAACTGGCAAGGTATTTGGTTCCCGTCAGGATAGAATAGAGAATAATTTGGCTGGGGCGGTCCATGATAACGATGATGTCCGAGTAGAAGAAAAAGATACTGTAAACGCTAAGATGCTTGCTAGTGCTGAACCTGGAGAAGGCTTATACATTTTTGGTGGTGATGTATACCCATTCCGAGCATTAAAACTCGACTTCCCAGATGTAGAAACTTCTCGTTTGAACTATTTTGCTCAGGTGCTTGAGCCTTCTGACGATGAGGTAGAAACGGCTAAGAGGCAGCAGTTAGTAAAATCCAATGAATATGTTCAACAGGCCAACGATTATATCGATAGCAATGTCGAAATGTTGGAGTTCTTAGAGCTAAAAAATAATCTAACTGAAGTAAGAGCATTAAACCTCACTGAAAACATCTCTAAACAAATGATGATGGCTATTGGTTTAGGGATAATTAAAGAAGACGCAACGTTGATAACGGAGAGCGCCATTGAAGAAGTCGAAGAAATACGACCTGAAGAATCATCAGTAGATGTATTCGATGAAGAGCTTGTTGGTCTTGCACAAACAGATGCTGAAGTACAGATTATGGGCTCTATGGAGGCTTATAATGAAGAAGTTTCAGCCTTTAATGATGAGCTCGATTTTAATGACTTTGAAAACACCTATAGTGATGAGGATTGGCCAGAAGAAGAACACGATTTTGATTCAATTATGCAGTACAACAACTTCTATGCCGAAGGTCCCTTTGAGCACAGTACTAGCGAAGAAGTTGTTTCGCCACCAGCATATTTATCCACTCAAGATTTAGGTACGAACGAAGAGACCTCCGAAGTAGACCTTGCTAATTTTGACAATGATGCATACGGCGAGTTGGATATCGCTTATAACAGTAGATATGTTTCATCTAACCTATCAGATCCATTTCTTGAAAGCGCTCAGGAGAACAATAAAGGCACTATCTCTGGTACTACTATAGATATAAATTTGTTAGCTGGTTTAGATGAGCCTAATGCTGAAAGAGCCACAGAGGCGGCGATCAATCAAGTCAAGGACATATTGGAATATCCTAAAGAAGAACTCCAATCAGAGCCTCTCGGCGACGAAGAAGTCAGTGATATTGTAGAGAAAACACTACAATCGTTAGGTTTGTCTGAGTAGGGTTGTTTTTAATACACAAATGAAATATATTTACGCTTGTTAAACTTCAAGGATTACCAATGCACTCAAGAAACATCTCCTCTCTGAAAGCCTATTTCCGCTTAACAGTAAGTGCGGTGGTGTTGTCATTGTCGGCGTTTTCTCAAGCTAATCAAACTAACCAAGTTAGTCATGCTGCAATTGCGGATGCATTGTTAAAGAAATATGGAAGTATAGAAAATATATTGATTAACATGCGTGAACTTGAGGTGTATGAACAAAATGCAATTCAGACGTACATAACAGATCTAGAATACTCGAAACTCCAGAGTAATTACCAAAATAGAGACAGACTTGAGATACTGAGGGCTGAGAATAAAAAGAATGACATCATTAAAAGTGAGAAAATGAACTCCGACCCTGCTTTTATTGAAAGGATGCGTAAAATAGAAAGGCAGAGGCTAATTGCAGAAAATAAACTTTTAGTAAGGCCCCCGGAAAGTCTAATTGATACGATTAAATTCGATCCTTCACTACCTCAGGAGTTAATTTTGCAGGTGTACCCTGGCTTCCCTGGGTCTATTTCATTTTTCGACCAGACAGGAGCTCCTTGGCCTATTGTATATGTTAAGCTAGGAGCTCAGGGAGCCTTCGAGGCTGGAAAAACACCCGGTAACGCATATAGCTTGGAAGCTCGTTTACCTGGAGTAACTCATTCGGGCTGGTTTCAGCTGAAGGGTTTAGATACAACTATTCCTTTCATGATTAGTTCTGAAAAAACAGATTACTACAATTCTCGAAGACAAGTGATCATTCCACTAATTGGCCCGAACGCCAAGCCAATACAATACCGTTCTACTTCAAGTGTAGATCTTGATAAAGCTGGTCCAGAATTCTTTTCTTTTCTTTCAGGTACGACAACAGGTGTGCCTGGTGCCAAAGAAACTAAATTGCAAGGAATCAATGGCCAAGCCTATTTATATAATGAATTTGTTTATATCAGAACAACAGCCATTTTAAGAAGCAAAGGTAGCTCTTTGGTAAGAGAGGGAAGTGTCGGTGATTACAACCTTTACAAGCTTTACCCCCGTTCATTCTATTGGTTTAGCGATGGTCGACAGAAAGTAAAAGCGTTTGTGGATACAAGTGAACTATAAGGCTTCTCACCGATGAAATTAAAAAAAATAGCAATCGTTGTAGGTTTGTTTGTAGTAGCCGCCGGAGGGATTGGATACGCAATCTATATGGCTTCCAATCAAGTTACAGAAGACCTTTCGGGCAAAGGTGATAAAACAGCGGGTAGACCTGTCGTTAAAACTGACGATGTGATTAAGAACTCAACTGATGGGACAATCAGTGTTCCTGAAAATTCACCTATCGCTAAAGAAACCGAAGAAAGGGAGAAGAACGCGCGTAAACAGGCTGCTACTAATGGCGAGAGCCATATCAGTAAAACTCGCGTACAAGAATCAGCAACGGGACCAGATACAAAAACCGAAGTTGACAAGCCTAAGTCGCAGGAGGTTGATCCCCTGGGGCAAGAAGTTAAGTCTGGCAAAGATGCTGAGTCTAAAAAGACAAATTCAGATACAGAAGAGAATAGTGCAGGTAGAGACGTAAAATTACCGTTGCCTAAACAAGATATAGAAACTTCAAGCCAGCTAGAAGATCTCCGAAACGAACTAGCAACGACTAAAATGAGTTTAAAGGCTCAAGAAATAAAGAATCGAAACGACAAAGCCGATGCTGAGCGACAGCGGTTGATACAATTAGAAGCTGAGCGACAAAAAAAGATATCAGAAGGTGCACAAGCATTATTTTCAGGTCTCCCTTACGCACCAGATACAGGCGAAAAGTACAAAATCACTTATAGTAAGAAGGCTGACATTTATAGTAAAACATCACAGTTCGTTTTTGACCCGAGTGATGCAGAACAAGAAGTGGCCTCAGCATTGTATCGTTCTGATGGAGGTCAGACTCAAATGGGGATTCATCCTAATTATTATAAGAAAGAAAACACAGTTGGGTATACGGACAATGAAAAAGAAACCTCTAATGAAAAATATAGACAGCCACCAGTTGAAGTAGACCAAGAGTCTATAGTATTTGATGCAGGTGAGTTGGTTTATGCCCGTACCACCTTGCCTATCGACTCAGACATTCCTGGCCCAATCAGAATTCGTTTATTAACCGGAAAAGCAGAAGGTAGTATTGCGTTCGGTGAAATGGAGCTTATAGAACAAGCTCCAGGTGTTGCCTTAACTGTAACGTCTGTTATTAGAGATGGGAAACAAATCCCTGTAAAAGCTTGGGTATTATCTGCTGAAACTGAAAAGGCGCTTATAGAAGGTGAAGTAGACCACCATTACATCCAGAGGTTTGGTGGCATGTTTGCTGGTTTGTTTATGACAGGTTTTTTGGATTCACTCATTGATACGACAGTGACAACATCAAATGGGGAAACAACAACTTCGACAGGTGCGATTGATAATACGAGAGACAGAATTGTTTATAGTATCGCCAAAGCTGCACAAGGCTTTTTACCTATCCTATACGATAATGCGAGAAGACCTGTTCAGGTAGAGATACCGAAAGGTCAAACTATGTACTTATTGTTTGAGAATCAAGTACAAGAAACGGATGAAATTCAAACTCCGAATCAGAGCGATCTTCTCAAGATGATGGCGGAGCAAAATAGACTAACAGAAGTTAATTCCGAAGAAACTGACCTAAGCTCTGAAATTCGCAAATCGAATATTGGGCAAAATGTATCAATCCCGAGTGACAACAAAACTCGTTTATGGAATTAATTTAGATCTTTTATATAATACATTATTCAATTAAAAACAAGGAGCGATCATCATGAGCGATAACGAAGCTCAAGACGCAAATGCTGGCAAAGCGAATAAAAGCCAAAGCAGCTCAGCAAAGCCAAAAGTAAAGTTACTCGTTTATGTCGTAGGAGCTACTTTGCTTGTTGGTGGTGCTAGTTTAGCTGCACATAAAATGGGTTTGATACCAGATTTTGGAGGCCCTTCCAAAGTAGAAGAAATACAAAAGCTAGAGAGAAATCTTGAGCGTGAGATCACCGCTCTCAGGCAATCATTGCCTGAACTCATTAAGACTGAAATAGATGTGATTACTAAGTCTGAAGAGTTTGGTGCTATCACTGAATTACAAAGACAAGAAATCGCTCAATCAATCATTACTAAAATAGACATTCCTAGCAAAGTAAAGGATGAATTTGGTAAGCAAAAAAGTGAGATTGTGAAGTCAACCTCGAAAGCTGCGTCACAGAATATTACACAGACGATCAGTTCGACCTTACAGCAACAAATTGATGACTCAATTACAATGAGATTGAAGCCATATCATCAATTTAATTCTGCTCAAGAAACTTTTAACGTTAGTTTAACCAATAGATTGGATAAATTGGAAAGCGATGTAAATTCATTTGAAGGCGAGTTTGCTAAATTAAACAATAGCCTTTCAAACGGACATACGAAAGCAGCGCGAAGTAGTGAGCGTAAACGCTTAAAAGAATTCAACGTTGTGGATGAGATTGCTGAGGGGGTTTTTGCTGTACGTGCACCAGATAGATCCGATAACTCTCCACATTACATCACTCTTTACAAAAGTGAGCCGTTCAAATCAAAAATTGGCAACCATAAAGTCACCAACATTAAAGGTGAGGGAGAAGACGGAGTTTTACTTATTGGCAGCAAATACTTTATTGATAAAGAACGCCAGGAGTACACGCCGACTGAACTAGCCAACCTTCGACGCTCTCAGCAGTCTAAAAAGAAAGTTGTAAAACCTGCTAAAGAATCGATTACAAAGCCAACGGCAGTACAGGTTGCTAAGACTACCACCCAACATATTGGTAAAAATACAGAAGTAAATAGCAAAGTAGTACAGCCAACGATGGCAATAGCATCTAGCTCGACTGTAGTACAGCCAATAGAAGCGCCAAAAATGGTAGTTCCAAGTACGGGAGTAACATACAAGGATGGGCGAATTCTTCTTCCTGACTACGCAATGATCACTAAGTCGCAGGACCTAAACAGTGCGCTAGTCGTAAATCTTACCAAGACCTCTGGCGAAAGAACTATTTCCGTAGAAAAAGGAAAATACTACGACTTCATTGGAACTGTTAGAGAAATCTCGGCTGACGGAACAATCTGTTCAGATACTTACTGTATTGGAGCGCTTCGATGAAAAAGTGGTATTGGATGTTTGTTTACACATTATCCAGTAGTTCATTCGCTTCAGAAACGCATAACTCCACCATTGCAGATGGCGGAATAAATGTAATTAAACATGTTCGACTTTGGATTGCAGTTCTCTGGAATTTGAGAGCAGTACTTGGCCTCGGTCTTGTCGTGTTTGGTTTCATCGGTTGGTACAAAGCAAACAAAGCGGATAATGATGTTTCTGTTCTATGGCCAATATCCTTCTCAATAGCTGGCGCATTATTAACTTTCCACGGTGGTTTAGATCTAGTGGGTGAGGTATTTACCTTTAGTGACACAGTGGACCCAATAACACTCGACTCATCTGGTCGGGCAAACCTCTCTTCTAACACAACTTATATCTTCGATGAAGGAGATAGCACGGAGTAACTATGAATAAACTAACGAAATGGTCCGGTGCCCTGGGTATCGCTCTAGCACTAACCTCTGTAACTACGATGGCAGCCAATGAAACAAAGCTAGAGCAAGCTGCAAAAAACGTGGATGCAATTTCAGCTGCAGGTGGTAGTGCTACATATACCATAGGCTTATGGATTGGTATTGCAATGATTGTCATTAGCCTTGCAACCTGGGCATGGAATAGCCGAGAAAGCTCACCACAAAGTAAGGGCGTAGGAAAATTCGTTCTAATCTGTGGTATAGCAGGGGCCGCTTTGACTTTCCCAAGTGCTTACATAGCAATGTTCGGTGAGGCAGCAAGCATCTCAAGTGCTGATGAGTCTGTTGATTATCGTGACCTTCAAAACGTAAACAATTAGATAAACATACACAACCCCACTATCGAAAGCGTTAATAGATCGTGGGGCTAATTTTATCATCTACAAGGAACAAAAATGAAGAAAATACTACTTATGGCATCGACATTATCAGTTATTGCTGGCTGTGCTAATCAAACCGAACTAAGTGAACCAACAGTAGAGAACCCATCTTACCAATATCCTGGCATATCCAAGATATTATCAATTGATTATTTCGAAGTGGATAAAGGGACATCAGTTGCTCTTACGGAATATTTAGATAATCAAGATAGGTTTTGCTTCCAATGGGTTTCGTCAGCAAAGAAAGTAAATGGTGAAACAAAAAATGAGCATTCAATAGAAGCGAATATTTCTGTTCATTGCGGAGGATACGAGATTAGACAAGTTGATAATAAAGGTGGTGATTACGTTTCTACTGATATAAGAGCCGTTAACAAGTATAAGAATCGTGAAGGGTTATTCGTTCAAAATCTAGAGATGTAACATTTATTTTATTAAAATTCTAATCTACCAGTTTTACACTAATGCGCGCAACACGGTGATGAGCAGTCAAAACTCTCCGACCCAAATATGCCCATGAAACAGAGAAATTTAGAAGTTAGGAAACGGCTCTTTCTTTGCTCATACTCGCTCAAGTTAACCGCATTTCGCATTACCTCTAATTAATAGGGGTAATACGAGTTTCCTATGTTCCGCATAACTAGTACTCATTCTAACTAAGACTTCTGGTATTTGAGTTGGAGCAGTGCAGAAGAAATAGATTAATACCATCGCTTCGATTTTGAAGCTTATTCTTTCAAACCCGAAGATTACAATGAAAACGAGGGAAAATTAATGTTCGAGCAAGTAAGAAAAGAAATACTTAATAAAGCACCACTAGTTGCTGATGCGTTCTTAGAGCCAGCGTCGGAAGAAGAAATAAATTTGCTTCGCTGTAATGTGGGTAGAGAGCTACCACAAGATTTAGTTGAACTGTACAAAACATCTAAAGGGCAGGACCCCGAGAAGCAAGCAAATTTTGCTTATGGCGTCGCTTTACTCTCTATCGGACAGACCTCAAGCCTTGTAGAAAACTATAGCCATGATGGTGATGGAAACGTACTCAGTTATACCGATAAAGGTATAGATAAAGAGTATACCTTCGGCAAAAGTAGAATCCCAATTGCGGATGACTGTTCATCTTGTTTAATTTGCGTTGATTTAAGTCCAACAGAGGAAGGTAGTTTCGGACAGGTAATTCTCATAGATTATGACTACAAGGTCGCTTTAAAGCTTGCCGATTCTCTAGCTGAATTAATTTCTAACTTCAAGAAGGATTTAGAGCCTATCCCAAAAGGAATTATCGTATAATATAATGAATAACGATAATTTCTGAGGGCAACGTATGGCAGGCAACAAGTGGCAAATCAGTGATGAACTCTGGGAGAAAATGGCTCCTCTCATCCCGGAGCATAAAACTCACCATCCTCTGGGTACGCACCGCAAGCGGGTTGATAATCGCGCTGCAATGAACGCCATCTTCTTCGTACTCAGGACGGGTTGCCAGTGGAATGCGCTGAATGCCACCGGTATATGCTCGTCAAGCTCTGCTCATCGCCGATTTCAGGAGTGGCGGGATGCTGGCGTATTTGAACG
>NZ_JAWOQQ010000128.1:0-1128 GCF_033337405.1 Vibrio sp. YT-16 | reverse complement strand
AGTATTGGATTTGTCATGCCATAGACTTGGCAAAACCAATCCAAATGCGTCCAACTTACCTTTTTCGAAGTGCTTCATTGCAATATCACTATCGCGGATAACCATGATACGAATTTTGTCGACGTTATAGCGATTCTCGTAGTACTTATTGGTATAACCCCACCAGTCCTCACCTACGTGCTTAAAGGTAACGCTTTTACCTTTTTTGACGTCGGCTAAGTAATAAGCGCTGGTGGTTGGTTCACTTTTAAAGTTGTAGTAGCGCACAAAATCATCATGAATGCCGTCACCGTTCTCGTCTTTCTTCGGATTCGCATAGAAATGAGCAGGACGAGGACGTAGCGCCCCCATTCTCAACAACAACTCTTCTGGATTGAGCTCTTTCGCGGCCTTCACGGCGAAGGTGTGATCGTCAAATTTGATAACATCAGCAACCGTTTTGTTGTAATAGTCGTTGTACCAAGGCTCTAAAATGTCTTTCGAGCGGTAAAACTTAAGCATAAAAACAAAATCGTCTGCCGTGACTGGCTTGCCATCCGACCATTTAGCTTGTGGGTTCAGTTTGAAATAAACCGTTTTATTGTCACCCGCTAATGCCCACTCATTGGCTAGCTCAGGGATGAATTCAAGCGTATCTGGGTGGCGAACCACCAACCCTGGCGTTTCATCCAAGATGAAAGAACGTAAACCAGAGTTTGCATCAGGACCAACACTGCGTAGAGTCTGAGGAAAGCTCGACATGAAAGTGCGGTAAGTCCCGCCACGCTTTGCTTCAGGAGAGCCATATTGAGGCTCATCCCAGTTCGTTTGCCAGTTTAAGTCAGTCGGTAGCGTCGCTGACATCGCACCAAAACTTAGGGCGCTTAGCGTGGACGCTAAAATTATTCTTTTCATAAAACTTCCCTTTTTTATGTTTTGCTCACAATGCATGCTTAAACATAGCGTGTGAATTTTTTCGGATCGAATGCCGCTCGAATCGCTTCACCGATAAAGGTGACCATCACCAGTACCAGTACAATGGAAGTCACAACAGACGCCACAATCCATGGCGAGTCCAAGTTGGACTTACCTTGCTGCAGTAACTCACCCCAGCTTGGTGTTGGTGGCATCAAGCCTAAACCAAGATAA
>NZ_JAWOQQ010000127.1:318-1140 GCF_033337405.1 Vibrio sp. YT-16 | reverse complement strand
GTGAGAGGAACGGTCTGGCTGTCAATTTTCACTTCTAACAGGGAACACCCTGAAAGAGTGGTAACCAACCACAAAACCATTAGTGACGATAATCGACGAATGGACATGAAGCTACCTTTATCAAATTGTATAGAACAGGAATTAAGCGGAACCCAAGTGTAGGTTCGAACGCGCCTTTAATACCTCAACCGCCAACATTTTAAGTCAGAGGAATATCAATCTGTTAGCACTTCTCGTATCTTTTCACTGTTAAGAACTTTCTCTGCGAAAAGTGTTGTTTGTTGTAATACATCCCTTAATTGACAGAGCTTATTATCCGGTACTTCTTTGCCCTGTTTTATCAATAATTCTATCTCACCTGAGATGTAATGCAGGGGCATTGCACCTAAACTTCCTGACACCCCTTTCAGGCTGTGCGCTGCGCGCTGTGCGTTGTCTATATCTTCGTTTAGAAGTTTATGTAATTTAGAACCATCTTCAGCATGATCTTGAATAAAGACCTCGAGCAACATTCGGACAGCGCCTTCATCGCCAGAAAGCGAATCCAGCATTCTGTTTATATCGATAAACGGTTCTTGCGGAGCCAGCAATTCTTGTCGCGAATCAGGGGTTAGCTCTTGCGTTTTATTCGCTTGAGCATCACTTGCCAACTCACGCGCTTTGTTCTGGTGTTCTAAAGAACTGGGGGCGTTTTCAGTTTGAGAAACGGCAGGCTCTGATGAACTTGAATTCGCCACCGCATTTTTAGAGAAGACAGCCCATGAAACCACCGCCAACAGACAACCGCTCACGACAATGAGCCAAAAGATAAAAGAAACCAGT
>NZ_JAWOQQ010000127.1:0-308 GCF_033337405.1 Vibrio sp. YT-16 | reverse complement strand
TTGTTCGAGCGTAGCCTTCATCGACACCAACTGATTAGGAAAATCTGGCTTTAATAACTGATTCGCCAAATAACTGCCCTGCGCATTCGCCGCAAGAACACTTGAGGTTTGTGCGAGTCGACGTTGAAATGCAGAACGCTCCCCTGTCGACAGTGAATCCGATTCGATGAACAGTAAATCCAGTTCGCGATAGGTATCCGTATTGGTGTTGGAAACGATAAAAATCAATTCAAGAACCAAGGCTCCCAAGCGGTAATACATGTTTTCAATTTGCTGCGAGTTGTTTTCCGCACCTCGGCTGGTGTGCA
>NZ_JAWOQQ010000126.1:0-1143 GCF_033337405.1 Vibrio sp. YT-16 | reverse complement strand
ATCTTGTGGTTCTATGTCTAAATTCCAGCGAACTTTTTTGGCATTAGGCAACAACTCAATAGCAGGTTTGGCACTGGTTAATAACTTTTGCATTAATGAACGGTGCTGGGTTTGGAGTAACAGCTGCCAACGGTATTTGCCTGCGCGTTTGGTGAGAGGCGATGGTGTTGGACCAAGCACCATGCAGGTGTCGTCAAACAAAGGGTGAGATTCTAAGGTAAAGCGAACTTGACGCAGAAAATCTTCTACGATCTCGCTCTGATTCGCTTCGGCTTTAAATAGAGTCAGGAAACTGTACGGTGGCAACTGCGCCAGTTTACGTTCCTCTAATGCCGTCATAGCGAAGTGTCGGTAGTCTTTTTCCAATAAGGCTTGCAACAAGCTGTGCTCAGGATGGTGAGTCTGTAAAACCACTTCCCCCGGCTTACTTGCACGTCCGGCTCGCCCTGCGACTTGAATGAATAACTGCGCTAATCTTTCGGAGGCGCGAAAGTCGCTACTATATAGGGAGCCATCAACATCTAGCAAGGCGACGAGCGTTACATTGGGGAAATGGTGTCCCTTAGCTAGCATTTGAGTGCCAATTAAAATTTGATATTCACCCTTGCGGATGGAGTCCAGCCCATCTTCTACACTGCCTTTGCGGCGCGTGCTATCCCTGTCTATTGGGATGGCTTTGTCTTCGGGAAACAATTGTGCCAATTGCTGTTCTAACTGTTCGGTACCGACACCAACGGTAACCAGTTGAGTTGAACCACAGCCCTGACACTGATGAATCACTGGTTGCTGTGAACCACAATGGTGGCAGCGAATCTCATTGCTGTATTGGTGGAAGGTGTAATAAGCATCACAACGTTTGCATTCGGCAATCCAACCACATTCATGACACATGAGAGCAGGGGAGAAACCACGACGGTTAAGAAACAGCATCACCTGATTGCCTGCTTTAAGGTGTTTACGCATTTCCGCAATCAATGGGGCAGATAAACCACTTTCTAAATACTGACCTTTGACGTCGAGCACTTTATTAGTAGTAGGAACCGCAGAGCCTGCGCGTTGGGTCAGGGTTAAATGGTGATACTTGCCTGACAAGGCATTGTGCAATGTCTCCAGTGCAGGTGTGGCTGAGCCCAGAACAATCGG
>NZ_JAWOQQ010000125.1:0-1144 GCF_033337405.1 Vibrio sp. YT-16 | reverse complement strand
AAGGGCCAAGCTATTGAGTTCGAAATTCAAAAAGCCGCATCGGGTCAATACGAAATCGTCGATTACAAAGCCGATGACACCGTTCTCGCGACTGACGTTTGGGTAACGGGAGACATCAGCATGCTAATGGCGGATTTTGGCATGATCACGCTCAATCACCTTCCGGTTTCAGAATGGAACTGGGATGCCGGTGAAATGAACTTCTCTGTGGGTGATGAAGTGGATTTATCCGGTTTCAAGGAAGGTCAGAAAGTCCGATTTCTAGTTGAAAAACAAGGTTCTGACTACGTTTTGAAACAAATTGAAGCGATCGAGGGCTAACTATGATTGGAGCAATTATCCGTTGGTCACTCAATAACCGCTTTATGGTTTTGATCGCGACCTTAATGCTTGTTTTAGCAGGACTTTACAGTGTAAAGAATACGCCTGTTGACGCAATTCCGGATCTTTCTGATGTTCAGGTGATCATCAAAACCAGCTACCCGGGTCAAGCACCGCAAGTGGTGGAAGATCAAGTAACTTATCCACTAACCACCGCGATGCTCGCCGTACCGGGCGCAGAAACCGTTCGTGGGTATTCCTTCTTCGGGGATTCGTACGTTTACATCATTTTCAACGACGATACCGACATGTACTGGGCGCGTTCACGTGTTTTGGAATACCTAAGTCAAGTAGCACCTAAATTACCACCAAGTGCAAAACCAACCTTAGGCCCAGATGCTACGGGTGTGGGCTGGGTCTACAGCTATGTATTGCAAGACAAAACGGGTCAACATGACCTTGCCGAGCTGCGCAGTTTGCAAGATTGGTTCTTAAAGTACGAACTGCAAACCGTCGATGGCGTTTCTGAAGTCGCAACCGTAGGCGGTATGGTTAAGCAGTATCAAGTCCAGATTGATCCGGCGAAGCTGCGTGCTTACAACTTAACGCTGCAACAAGTAAACATGGCGATTCAAAACGGCAACCAAGAAACGGGGGCATCCGTAGTTGAAGTTGCTGAAGCTGAGCACATGGTTCGCACCACCGGTTACTTGACCAGCATCGAAGACATTAAATCGCTGCCGCTTAAAGTGACCGACAAAGGTACACCGCTCTTATTGGGCGACATTGCTGACATCAACTTAGGTCCGCAAATGCGTCGCGG
>NZ_JAWOQQ010000124.1:0-1147 GCF_033337405.1 Vibrio sp. YT-16 | reverse complement strand
TTTCTTCCGTTTAGAAAATGCACTTACCAAATTGAATTCAGTGGCGGGCACTGAAATCAAGCGTGTACAAGGCAGTGAGTTAACGCTGACTATTCATTTGCTTGCTTCACAACAAGCATTTGAGCAAGAGGCTTCGTCTATCTCACAATTGATGGAATTTGCAGATCCACTCGGTGACGTTGAAGAAGTGACGCCATCGGAAGAGCAATCGGTAGAAACTCTACCTTCAGAGGCTCAAGCTGTAGAAGGGCAACCAAAAACGGTGGTTCAAGCCGTTGAGGAAACTGTGCCAGCAGCACAAGTACAACAGCCTGTTGTGATTCCTCAAGTGCAAGATCAATACGATCTGATTTATGAGTGGCATTCTACTTCGCAAAGTTAATCCGCGTTTGGGCATAGAATAAAGAAAGAGACGCAATTGCGACTCTTTTTGTTTTTGAATCAGAGAAGTTACTTACTGAACGTCGCTTTTTCTTCTTTTTCTACTTTTGACAAGCGTTTGAGTTTAAGGCCTAGCTCTTTTCCTCGAGCACGAGCAAATAAAATATTGCCAGCAAAACCAAGAGAGGTAAGCACCAGCTCAACCGCTGCCAACCACCGTTCACCACCGTCCACGTACAAGATAGTGAGGGCGTGCAAGAAATACAGCATCAAGACAAAGTTCGCCCATGCATGCGTGTAAGGTTTGCCCGCTAAGATGCCAGGTAACGGTAGCAATAACGGAATACACCATGCAATCGCGAGTGTTGTGCTACTCAGATGAGGGTGAGGAGATAAAGCGAGTTGCCAAATCGCGACCCATGCTAATAAAGCTAAGTTGCCGAACAAAGCGAGGTAGCGATATGTTTTTGCTTGAGCACCAAGAGGTGGTTGTTCTTCGAAAGAGTCAGACATCGATTCTCTATCCTTGAATTGATACCAATTCTACTGATTATTAATACTGGTATTAGTGACAAGCTTTGAGCTTTAACGCTGCTGTTGCTAGTCGTTTACCTAATTGTTGTGCCAGACGAGTCTCCTCTGCTGTGAGACTTGGTTCGTGTCCTACACTGCTGGCACCGTAGGGCGTGCCACCAGATTGGGTCGAATGCAGCTCTGGTTCAGCGTAAGGAATACCAAGTACCATCATCCCGTGATGCAGTAGTGG
>NZ_JAWOQQ010000123.1:0-1152 GCF_033337405.1 Vibrio sp. YT-16 | reverse complement strand
AGCTTCTGTAGGCTTGAGTCATGGTTCAAGTGCTAAACGGTTCTTTCCTACGCCACGCGTTGGTATTGAGAAATCAGAGACTTTACGTCTTCCAAATAGCCTTCTCTCAACAAGTTATCGACGGTGGCTTCTAGCTCTTCATGCGTCATGGTGAAGCAAGTTGATTTGCCTGTCATTAGGCTCAAATATTGGTGATACTCTTCCTCGGTGTAGCGTCCGATTCTGTCTAACAATAGTGCTTTTATTCCGTGATGAATCAAGCCGTAATATGTGTGTCGGTGAAGTAACATAGCCATCTCCTTATCAAGCTTACTGACTGCATAACAGCAAGCTCAACGCTCTGGATAATTCGGTTTGTACTTCAGTTAAGCAGTTTTAATGCCAACTATTCATTCGCAATTTGATAACTGTTCGTTACGCTGATTTTATCGAAATGAAGCCATCGCACCAGTACATCACGTAATGCGTTGAGTGTGGTTGGCTTTTCCAGACGACCATCCATCAACTTAGCGATCATCTCGAGCTCTTTCTCTCCAGATTCGCCAGACAGGGCGATGATTGGCGTAGTTGGGGAGCACTGCTTGATTTTTTCGCTGGCGTCAAACCCATTCATCACGGGCATTTGAACATCCATCAACACCAAATCGACCTGATGTGATTGAAACAGTTCCACCGCATTTGCGCCGTTATTGGCTTGTAAACTATTGACGCCAAGTCGATTTAGGTACATTTGAACCAAAGTACGTTGCACCTCTTTATCATCGACAATGAGCACAGTTGGTGCATCTTTGTTGATTTGTACGACAGGTTCTGGACTTGGTGTGGTTTTGACTTTCTGATTCCAGTTGTAAAAGTTTGGCGTTCGAAGCGTTTCTACTTTCGGTGCATTTGGCACAACCGGAAAATGCAAATAAAACTCGGTAAATTCATTAGTTACCGATTTACACTCAATTCGACCACCAAAAGAACGCATCACACGCTGACAGTAACCCAAGCCAAGTCCGCTACCGCCGCTTTTCTGGAATGAGAAAAAGTCAACAAAGATTTTGTGTACGATGCTGTCATCAATCCCTGGCCCTGTATCGCGGAAAACAAGCGTGTTTTCATAAGGGCCGACGAGAGTTCTGATTTCAATTTGACTATCGGGATAGG
>NZ_JAWOQQ010000122.1:0-1153 GCF_033337405.1 Vibrio sp. YT-16 | reverse complement strand
AATGAACTTGCTAGGTGAGTACAACCTTGAGTTCATCATTGCCTCTGAGCGTCAGTTGATCAGCAGTTTCGACCGTTACTACCGCCGTACTAAAGAGATCGCGTCCTTTGCTGAGCAGTTACAAGCAGAGCACCAAGACGTACAAAGCTTTGACTATGGCATCGATGAAGCCGACAGTGAAGAAGTCACCGTTGTAAAACTGGTTAATTCGATGTTTGAAGACGCGGTGCAAGTTGGTGCATCGGATATCCATATCGAACCAGACGATAAAGTCCTGCGTTTACGCCAGCGTGTCGATGGTGTGCTGCATGAAACCATTCTGAACGAAGTGAACATCGCTTCTGCATTGGTATTACGCCTTAAATTGATGGCGCACTTGGATATTTCTGAGAAGCGTCTGCCGCAAGATGGTCGCTTCAACATCAAAGTTCGTGGCCAGTCGATTGATATTCGTATGTCGACGTTACCGACTCAGTACGGTGAATCGGTCGTAATGCGTCTGCTTAACCAGTCGTCAGGCTTACGTCCATTAGAAGAATCGGGTTTACCGCCTGAGCTACTGGCGCGCTTGCGTCGTCAGTTATCTCGTCCTCATGGCATGATTTTGGTAACTGGCCCTACGGGGTCGGGTAAAACCACGACACTTTACGGTGCGTTGAGCGAGCTCAATGAACCGGGTAAAAAGATCATCACCGCAGAAGATCCGGTGGAATACCGTTTACCACGTATCACGCAAGTACAGATCAACAGCAAGATCGACTTAACGTTTTCACGCGTGCTACGCACCTTCTTGCGTCAAGACCCAGACATCATTTTGATTGGTGAGATGCGTGACCAAGAGACGGTAGAGATTGGCTTGCGAGCAGCATTAACTGGTCACTTAGTATTGAGTACGTTGCATACCAACGATGCGGTCGACAGCGCACTGCGTATGATCGACATGGGGGCGCCAGGCTATCTCGTTGCCAGTGCCGTGCGTGCCGTTGTGGCTCAGCGATTGGTTCGCCGTGTTTGTCCAGATTGTAAAACCCAAGATCATCTCGATGAGTCGCGTCAACAATGGTTAGCGGGGCGTTTTCCAAATCAAGTTGGGGTGACTTTTCACAAAGGAGCAGGTTGTCAAAACTGTAACTTGACGGGGTATCGAGGTCGA
>NZ_JAWOQQ010000121.1:0-1158 GCF_033337405.1 Vibrio sp. YT-16 | reverse complement strand
CCGATTAATAAGAACTGTAGGTCCTCAAAAAAGGATGGCTTTTTGCCCTCAATTTTGTGCCCTATGAACTGAAGAATCCACAAAGCGCCAAACAACAGCATAGAAATGTGTAAGACGGGTAGCTGTAGAATCTCCAACGACCAAATCAAACCAATACACGCTAACGTGTAACCGAGCATCATCATGAACACACTGAGAGATAAACGGAAGTAAAAGACCCAAACCGGAATGACAGCGAACCAAACCCAGTTGAGCTGAAAACCTAAAATTGAAAGTTGAGGAATGGACCAAATAAGCCCAACCACAGAAAGATAAATACCCGGTACGGCAACTTTGTGAATTTTTTGATTGATTGGGTTTTGATGGCTTTCACCGTAGGCTTCTAACCAGTCAGATAGTGCTCGCCTATCACTTACCTTTTTACGCAACTTCTTCTTATATAGTCCGAGCTCAAAAAAGGTGCGAGTTTTTCAGCGAGCAATTGATGGTTTTCGTTATTGCCTAAACGCTTTTCTGAAATGCTATTTCGCTTCAGTGTCCAAGTAATGTACGTTGCGCTTTGGGCAGTTTCCCTACAACCAAATCGTAGGAGCGCTCGCACAAGTCTTGAATGAGACCATCTTCGGCATCACCATTGAAATACACTGTGACCCAATGGCGTTTGTTAAGATGGTAGCCCGGTGTGATGTCGGTAAACTGGGACGTTAGCACTTCTCCATCTTCCGGTTTCACTTTAACACTGACGTATTCTCGACCACCACGCTCCGCGATTATCGCGAACATTTTGCCTTTTACTTTGAACACAAGTGCGTCAGGGCCAAAGGGGAAGTCACTTTCGGCGCACATAAATGTCTCTAAATACGATTCCAATTCTTTGATATTCATGCTCATTCCTTATCTTTTTTGCGACGAGATTCGCTATTCAAATTGAGGCAGTAGTAACTTTAACGCCTGATTCACTTGTGACTTTTCATCCGCCGACAATCCACTAATCAAACTATGTTGTACATCCACATGCTCTTGGATCAACGACTCAATCAATGCCAAGCCTTCAGTTGTTAGCTCAACAGTAACACTGCGTCGGTCTTCTTTACTGTGCTCTCTGGCAATAAAGCCTTTCTTTTCTAGCTTGTCTAAGCGGTTGGTCATCGCTCCGGA
>NZ_JAWOQQ010000120.1:0-1169 GCF_033337405.1 Vibrio sp. YT-16 | reverse complement strand
GCTGCATCAACAAGTGCGAATAATAGTGATACTAGCAGGACCGCACGGTATGCAGAGCGAGGATTTGGCAGCTTGCTACGAACAAAGGTAAGAGCAACCAAAGCAATCGCCACTGGGTAAAGGGCAAACAGTACAGGTACAGAGAGCGAAATCAATTGCGCTAGACCAACGTTAGCAACTAGCGCACATACTGCACCGTTGATTAGAACCCACTGCTTGTATGACAGTGATGTCTTCGAGCTGAAGAAATCAGAACATGCTGAAATCAGACCGATAGCCGTTGTCAGACACGCTAGCAATACAATCACAGAAAGAACGATTTGACCGTAAGGGCCAAACAACGCTTGAACGTACTGGCTTAGAATCAGACCACCGTTGTCTGCGCCCGCAGCAACTGTTGCACTGGTAGCGCCTAAGTAGAATAGCGAAATGTAAACAAATGCTAGACCAGCCGCCGCGATACAACCTGCAAAAATCAGGTACTTAGTCGTCGCAGAACGCTCCGTAATACCTTTGCCGCGCAGTGCATCCACCATCAACATACCAAACATCAGCGATGCGAAAGTATCCATGGTGTTGTAGCCTTCAAGGAAGCCTTTGGTTAGTGGCTGAGTTAGGTACTCACCACGAGCTCCAATCATATCGCCTTGAGGATCTAGGAATACTGCAACAGCAAGAATGATCAAACCGACAAACAGCGCTGGAGTCAGCACTTTACCGATCAAGTCGATAAGACGGCCTTGGAACCAAGAGAACAGCATTGCAACCGCAAAAAAGATCACAGAGAACGCGGTAAGGTGCGCTTGAGAAGCTTCAACAAAGAATGGCTTCACGGCCATCTCGTAAGCCACTAGACCTGTACGAGGCGCTGCAAACGCAGGACCAATAATGATGAAGATAAGTGCTGCCATCAATACTGCTGCTTTTTTCGGAAGATCTTGAGTCAAGTGATCCCATGATCCACCTGCTACAGCAATAGCAACGATAGTAATAAGAGGTAGACCTACCGCTGTTAGCAAGAAACCGAACATCGCTGGCAATAGGTTTTCACCCGCGAGCTGACCCGCTAGAGGTGGAAAGATGATGTTGCCTGCACCTAAAAAGAACGCAAATAGCATAAAGCCTACTGCGACAATATCTGTTAGTTTTAACGTCTGCTTCACAGATAA
>NZ_JAWOQQ010000119.1:0-1175 GCF_033337405.1 Vibrio sp. YT-16 | reverse complement strand
AATTCTTCATCATCACCTCACTGACGCTTCAACACAAAGCTACCCATCACAACGTTATCACTGCGATTAAGCTGACCTTGCTCAACATTAAACTTCTCAGCCAACTTCACACGTGCCTGCTCAAAAGGCTGGAAGTCTGAGCTACGTGCGTGAATGCGCACTTCACCACGTTGGCCGTCATACTTAAAGCTGGTGATTTCTAGATCTTTCACCTGACCAAGCGTTGCAGGCAAGGCAGCAAGCCAAGACAACATCGCAACATCTGTTGAGCCACCAGATAAACGGCGCTCTTCATCCGTCATTTGGCGCTTTAAGTAGCTTACGGTCGGAATTCGATTCTTGTTTGGGAAAACCTGACGGAAAATACGTTCGCTTTCTTCACGATAGGCTTGTGCTTGTGCTTCGTACTTGTGGACGACGAGAAGTTGCTGAGCCACGACCACCACTAACAAAACGCCCGCAGCGATAGCCGCCTTTTGCCAAACTTTCCAGTACTTACCCCAAGAAGACTTCGGCTTAAACTCGCCAGTTAACAGGTTCGTTTTACTACTCACGACGCCTTTTGCGAGCAACGCCATCGTCATTTCTTCTGGCTTAGGAACCCATACACTCTCAACCGTCGATTCTGGCACGGAACTGTAGCAATCGAGTTGCCAACCTTCATGGTTTTGCAGGTAAGAAGAGAGGTAAAGATCCAGCCACGCCGAATCCACCACCGCGCCTTCCGTCTCTGAGTGACGAATTAGCCATTGCTCACCAATCAGTGCCGCACTGCTGTTGTCATCACTGACAGGCAATGCCAATACATCTGGCAAGATGCGTTTAATGGTCAACCCTTGGCTAGCAAAACGCTGTAGCACGGTTTGTACCCATGCACGCTCGACCGCACACACTTGTGCTTTATCCGCTTGCTTACCCAATACGGTGAAGTGCAAGCTATCCACATCTTGCGCGACTTCATCTTCAATCAAATAAGGCAACATGTTGTCGAACTGACGTGTTGCACCAGGCGGAATGTCCACCTGAGTTAACACCACATCATTACTCGCTAGTAAAGCGATGACTTGGCGCTGGCCGGCATACGATACCAACTCATCCAAGTGTTCCCATCCGGCAAGTTCACCGCTGGCAATCACTTCCTGTTGTTCTGTCGACCACACCACCCAAGGCGTGGT
>NZ_JAWOQQ010000011.1:0-155879 GCF_033337405.1 Vibrio sp. YT-16 | reverse complement strand
GATTCACGCTCTTTAGCGATAGCTAGTAGTTCAAGATCTTCGAGTCTGTCCATCATCATTTCGTACGCTTCGGCAGGTACGCAATAAAATGCTGGCTCATTTCGGTTTAATACTGCAACAGGTTCGCCATAAGCACTAGTTGCAACTTTCATAGGGTTAGCTTTCAATTCGGTAATGCTTGCAGCAACATCGGCTAAAATTCTAGTGGTCATATAATCGGTCTCTTAAGTGGTCTTTATGTTGGTCATTTTAGCCTCAACAAAGCGGTATAACAAGTTGCTTAAGAGTGATTCGCAACGCGTGGCATTTTTACTATGCGTCGGTTTATGTGTTTAAGGTATTATGCGGAGGCATAGGTATTGCGTTGCTCACACCTTAGCAAGGCGTTATACAAATACAGGGATGAAAATGGAAATTACAGTTAAGAAAATATCGAAAAGGTCTCTTTTCAAAATGCTTTTTATCGGCTTTAGCTTAAGCTTCTTTGTTTTCTTTTTAATGTGTGGCATCGCATCCATATTTGGTGCGGAGACTGTAAAGTGGGAAGAAACACCAGTAACGGGTGTATCAGGTCTGTTACTAGCATTAGCAATGTGGCCAATATTTAGTTTTTTCCTAGCGTTGTTTATGTGGTGCTTTGTAGCATTTGGTTTGTGGATTTACTCTTTAGCTAAACCTCTTAACCTAGTCTTTAAAGAGACCGCAGAATCCAATTAACCATTTGTATAACAAACTGTTCAAGAGGGATTCGCAACGCGTGGCACTTTCACTATGCGTTAGTTTAAGTGATTAAGGTGGTGTGCGGTGGCTTCGGTATTGCGTTACTCACCCCTTAACAGGGCGTTATGCGTATCAGAGGATAAAATAAATTGTTCAAACATATAGCTGTACTACTTTCGATAATTCTTATGACATTCGGTACTTACCTATCTAAGTTCGGAGTTCCTGATGATGCTTCATCTTGGGCAAATTTGGGGTCATTTTCTGCTGGTACAGCTGCTGTTTTAATAGCCCTTTATGGTGTCATATATACGATTTGGCAGCATAGGAGTGGCAAGACTAAATATACAATCGAAGATCATGTGCGATTGATGAGAACCTATAAATCTGCTCATAGCGGTGGTTACACAAACAAGGGGTATGAGTTTTTAAAATGGCTGTGGCCTAATGCTGTTTCACAGCTAACCAGAGATGGAAAGGCAACAGTTGATGACATTTTAAAGAACTCAAACTTAAATGAGATGGCTCAATGGAAGCGCAGTCTTCTTAAAGTTGAACGCAAATTAATAGCACAGTTTGTGAATGAAATGAGTAGAGAAGAACTCAAGTTAGCATGGTTATATTGCTTAATAGATGAGCTTCCAAAAGAATACAAAAATGCAATAGCACCCAAATGGACTGAAGTCCCTTTGTCAGATAGTGAAAGAAGTCTTTTTGACGCGGTAAAAAACGCATAACAAAGCGTTTAAGACGGATTCACAACGCTTGGCAGTTTTGGTTTGAATCGGCTTTAGTGTTTACGGCACAATAGTTTAGGTTGGGTGGTTGCGTTGTTCACCACTTAACGCAGCGTTATGTACCTAAGGGGTAACTGGGATTATGAGTGATTTTGTTCGTAAGGTTGGTGAAAACTGGAGTCAGATTGGTGCTGGCGCTAGTATAAAACGTCAATCAGCTGGTGCGACGAATCATGTTTTTCGTATCCAATCCTCAGAGACTTATTATCTTAGAAAATATAGTGTTCGCAATGTTGCTAAGATCAAGTTAGAACATGAGCTGCTGAGAAAGTTATCGCAAAATTTGAATACTATAATTGCCCCTGTTTTGACGCGCGATCACCACTCCTTTTGTAAAATAGGTGATGAGTTTTATGCTCTATTTCCTGAAGCAAAAGGAACGTTAATCGAAAAAAGTGCTCTGTCTGAGTTTCATGCTTTTCAGTTGGGAAAAGCCCTTGCTGACCTGCATGTTCAACTCGCTTCCGAGGTTGGAAACGACTTTCCAACAATTGAGCTTTCTTGGGATAAAAGTGCTTGGGTCGATAGACTACAAAAAATAGTCGCTGCTATTGAAACAAATAGTGAATTTGATATGAATAACTCGGTGCTACGAAGAGTAAAACAACAGCGTGATTATCTAGCTAGCTCAGAAGCTACGCACTCATATACCCCGTTAACAAGCAGGCAATTAATCCACGGCGACTTTCATCATTTCAATGTCTTTTTTGATTCTAATTGCACAGTAAGCGATGTGATCGACTGGGATTTAGTGCAAAACATGCCTCCTGGTTATGAGTTGGCGAGAGCATGCATGTATATGTTCGATTTGGAGCTTCATAGGTCATTAGCTTTATTAAAAGGCTATCTGTCTGTCAAGCCTCTATCCCGATTAGAGCTTCACGATGGAGCAAAGGCGTGGGCTGTTTACGCCGACCACCATGTGTGGGCTTTGGAGGAAGTATTTTTAAAAAATAATACAGCGGCACAGAAGTTCATACCTCAAAGGGACTTTATCCCTTTTATGGAGCAGTGGTTCCAAATTGAAAGTGCCTTGTTTTGAGGCGGTACATAACAATCTGTTTAAGAGTGATTCGCAACGCGTGGCATTTTTTACTATGCGTTGGTTTTAGTGTTTAAGGTGGTATGCGGTAGCATCGGTATTACGTTGCTCACACCTTAACAGGGCGTTAGGCGACATGAGACAAACGATAGACTAGTGGGTAGTATCTTGGCGTGAATCTAGCTTCAGTTAACAGAAAAGGAGTGGATTAATGAATGGTAAAGCATTTGATAATTGGCAAAAATCTCGAAAGAAAGGATGTTTAAATTGGCTTTTTAGAACCACTTTCGTCACAGCCATTTTGTACATGATTTTTAATGTTACTTTCCTTTACCCATCTTCTAATGCGGCAAGCATTACGATTTTCTTATCGGATAATGCTCTTAATTACTCAATTTACACGATCGGGATGTTTTTCACATTTTGGGCTATCTGGTTATACAACGAATCTTCGTATGAGAAAGAAGTTAAACGTAGAAATGTCGCCTAACAAACTGTTCAAGAGGGATTCGCAACGCGTGGCATTTTCACTACACGTTGGTTTTAGTGTTTAAGGTGGTATGCGGCGGCTTTTGTATTGCGTTGCTCACCCCTTAACAGGGCGTTAGCATACTTTGATAGGAGTTTAGATGACCACGATAGTCGAACAAATTGTTAATCGTGAAATTGACTCGGTCATCGTGTACGAATCTGACAAAGTTATAGCTTTTGCAGACCATGACCCAATCAACTTTGGACATATTTTAATTTGTCCTAAGACTCAATATCGTACTTTCATCGACTTGCCCGAGTCTGTGTTTTTAGAGATCACCGACGTCGCAAGAGATTTATATAAGCGTATAGAAGCTAAGTTCAATCCCGATGGTATCGGCTTTATGCAAAACAACGGAGAGGCACCTCATTTCAACGAGCTCGACCATTACCATTTGCATATTTTCCCTCGGTTCCATGGCGACCAGTATGGTTGGGTTAGTAGTGAACTTGGAATTCAACCTATGGATAAACTTAGAGAATCACTTAAAGATCTATGAGCGTTGAAAAAGTAAGCTAACAAATTGTTCAAGAGTGATTCGGCACGCGTGGCATTTTGACTATGCGTTGGTTTTAGCGGTTAAGGTGGTATGCGGAAGCTTCGGTATTGCGTGCCTCACACCTTAACAAGGCGTTAGTGTTCAAGGGGAAAGAATTGGACGAGTTACTAAAATATGTTTCTCTTATTACTTTATGTGGAGCGGCAATTTCGTTTGTGATTGGATTGATTAAATGGATCGATCAGCGAAATAGAGAACAGCAGCAAAAACATTATGAAGCATTTCATCAGATGGTGTTGCTAGCTTCTGGCATTGATGGAAATCGTCAGACAATAAAAATGGTTCAGCAAATTGCAGCTATTTATCTACTTCAGAGCTATAAAGATTTTGCTTTTGCGTCAGTTCCTGTTTTGGAACTTATGTTGTTTGAATATGGTAACCAAAGCGACCCTCGTTCAGAGCATATGATAAAAGCAATCAAATCTACTATTCATGCGCTCAAAGAACATTAACAAGTTGCTTAAGAGTGATTCGCAAC
The DNA here is from genome assembly GCF_033337405.1 of Vibrio sp. YT-16. Lineage (NCBI taxonomy): Bacteria > Pseudomonadati > Pseudomonadota > Gammaproteobacteria > Vibrionales > Vibrionaceae > Vibrio > Vibrio sp. YT-16. Next base: position 151,751 of record NZ_JAWOQQ010000011.1, on the reverse strand, counting down.
GCATGGCATTTTTACTATGCATTGGCTTATGTGATTAAGGTGTAATGCGGTTACAATGGTATTGCGTTGCTCACACCTTAGCAAAGCGTTAGCACTGGGTTGACATCAAAGGCTAAAAGTTTCTGTTTTTATTGGTTTCTTTTCCTCGCTTTGCACCTAAGCAAATGTGCCTTTCAGGTTCGCTCCGGTGGCACTATATGAGTTGTTTTCGCTTTGAGTTTGTCGTTTACGGTTTCTAACTTTCGGACTATTTCACTGGCGCGGTTTCTTTGATGCGGTTGATTTCCTGCCTTAAATTTGGCTATTTGTCGTGGTTGTTGAAGTCCGATGATCGAATCCTTTGCAAATTTTATTACTGCGAAATAGGGTAGTTTCGCATGTTTTTCTTCAAGCCAACTTACGTCTTGAAGTTTGTTTTTAGTTTGGCAGCTGTCCGTTTCGTTTTGGTGTTTTAAGCCATAAATTTCGTGCTATATTTCAATGTCTTGGCGTGTGTCAAAGGCTTAAAGGGCAGCGTGCTAACAAACAGTTCAAGTGGGATTCAGCACGCGTGGCATTTTTGGTATGCGTTGATTTTGGTGTTGAAGTACCATGCGGTAACATTGGTATTGCGTGCTTCACCCCTTAACTGGGCGTTATGTTTATTAGGAGAGTGTATTGAATCTATGCATAACTATAAGTGAAATAGACTGGTCCTTAACCAAGGATGTATTTTCAATATTAGGTACCGTCGGTGCACTTATTATTGGCACATTTGGTTTATTCACTTGGAGACGGCAGCTGCGAGGTACCAGCGAATATGAGCTCGCTAAAAAAGCAGTTTTCAAGACTTATGAAGTTCAGCAAGCCCTTCAAGCTGTCAGAAATCCAATGTTGTATCTGAGTAAAGAAGAGGTCGAGGTCGGACGTCGTCTTGAAGAGGAGCAGCGAATATATAATGAACGTATGACTTTGCTTTATGAGAAGTGGGCAGAACTACAAACAATACGTCTTGAAACAAAAGCAATATGGTCAGATAGCGCTCATAACTGTTTTAACGAAATTCAACAACGTATTGGAGATTTAAGAGGTGCTATTTGGCTACATTTCTGGATGAAAGGCGCTTATGCTGGTCCAGGGGCAACAGTTGATAATAATCCTGAGCGAGTTATTGAAAATGATAAGGTTGTGTATTTCGTTTCAGATGATGACGAATTCAGCCAAAAAATATTCAAGTCGGTAGAGAAAGTAGAATTATTCTTTGGCCCAAAAATTCGGGGTAAATAAACATAACAAACTGTTTAAGAGGGATTCGCAACGCGTGGCATTTTTACTATGCGTTGATTTTAGTGATTAGGGTGGTGTGCGATGGCTTCGGTAATGCGTTGCTCACCACTTAACAGAGCGTTATGTGTCAATGGGTTTCTAAACAGAGTGAGAAAGATAAAAATGCAGTTTATTTGGGAAGTCTCGGACGTAGAAATAGATACCTTGTTACCTCAGTGGAAATGGTTGCTTAATCCTACAGGGAAACCTTTGTATCTAACCATCATGGGTGACTGGCTATTTGGTGAAGTGGATGGCTCAATTTCATTGTTATCGGTTTTAGATGGTACCTATGAAACAATTGCTTCGGACTTTCATGAGTACAATAAAATGAATAAATCACAAGATTGGTGTGATAATGTCTTTTTAACTAGTTGGTATGACTTGGCGCTCGAACACGGGCTACAACCAAAACAAGACGAATGCTTAGGTTGGAATCTGCATCCAGTTATTGGTGGTGAGTTTTGTATGGAAAATTTGCAAGTATTTACTATGAAAGTATATCAATCACTAATGTCTCAGTTGCATTTTCAACTTCAGCACGCAAACACATAACAAACTGTTTAAGAGTGATTCGCAACGCGTGGCATTTTTACTATGCGTTGAATTTAGTGGTTAAGGTGGTATGCGGCGGCTTCGGTATTGCGTTGCTCACCCCTTAGCAGGGCGTTATGTAGCCGCGAGAGGACGGTAAGTTAAAAGGATTTATATATGTTAAATATTCGGCAAGCTCGCATTGAAGATATCAGTGTTATCAAGAAACTACAGTTTCAGCTTAATGAGTATCATCAAGCAAATTTACCTGATGACTTTTTGTCACCGGAAGAAATTGAACAAAAAATAGACCTACACAAGATAATCAAAAGTGAAAGCTCGATTTTTCTGGTAGCCGAAAGCAAAGGGCAGTTAGTAGGTTTTGTTTTTGGTGAGCTATGGGTTCGTAAGTCTTGGACGCTCAAAGAGCGAAAGATCGCAAACGTTGAACAGATTGTTGTGGATTCATGCTTTAGGAGTCAAGGTGTTGGAGTGGCGCTAATAGAGGCATTTGAGGAAAGGGCTATTTCTAACGGCGGAGAAGAGCTGTGGTTAGAAGTATATTCTTTCAATGAATCAGCTCTAGCTTTGTATCGCAAAGCTGGTATTGAGCCCAAGATCCAAATTGGACAGAAAGCACTAACCTGAAAGTCGGCTACATAACAAATTGTTCAAGAGTGATTCGGCACGCGTGGCATTTTTACTATGCGTTAGTTCTAGTGGTTAAGGTGGTATGCGGAAGCTTAGGTATTGCGTGCCTCACACCTTAACAAGGCGTTAGTTCCCCAGAGGAAGCAATCAATCCGTAGGGAATTTTTGTTTCTGGTGGAGTACACGCATAACTCGGATGATATCTCCCTCGACCCAGTAAGAGATAATCATCGAAATCTCAGGAATAATGAGTAATCGTCCGCGGATACCATCTCGTTGTACGCCCATTAAAGGTTGTTCAAGCAAGTTTTCTACTTTTGCTTCAATGAGGTTGTCAGTTTTTTCTGCCGCATCAGGGTTGAAGTCATAGAGAAACTCGAAGATCTTTTCACGATCATTAAGTGACTCTTCTTCCCATAAAATCATTGCTTACCTCGATTACGGATTCTGGCTTTGCGCTCTTCCATTCGAGATTTAGCATTTTGGTGCTCAACGAAAACGGACTTTCCTGAGTCAAACTTCTCAAATGCTAGATTTACTTGTTCAGTTAGCCATGCATCGTGAGACAATGTTTTTCTTTGTTGTTCAGCAAGTTGCTCAGTAAGTTCACGGCATGCGTCACTCAGAGTGCGACCTTGGCTCTCAGCCATTTGTTGAGCTAGGCGTTTTGTTTCTTCATCAACACGAAATTGAATTCTAGTGTCCATGATTTATTCCTTTGTTGGTGTGTGTACAAATGTTAGCACTAGGCTTTGAGATGGGCAACTAACAAACAATTTAAGAGTGATTCGGCACGCGTGGCATTTTTACTATGCGTTGGTTTAAGTGAATAAGGTGGTATGCGGGGGCATCGTATTGCGTGCCTCACACCTTAATTGGGCGTTATGTGCTTATGAGGAAAATTGACATGGAAGTGATAGAGGCCAACCCTGATTTGGCCCCAATATTAGCGAGTTATGCGAAAGAATGCCTAGAATCGGGTATTCCAAAATATTCGGGTGTGGAGCAAGATCCGACAGCTTATTTGTCAGGTTTGGTCGAACGTTCAAAGGCAATCTCTGAGTTACCAAAGGGATATTTACCTAGCACAACTTACTACTGTGTATCGAACTCCGAAATTTTAGGTGCAGTCCGAGTTCGCAAAGGTACTAATGCCAACGTAGAAAATGTCATTGGTCATATTGGCTACGAAACTAGACCGTCAGCTCGTGGTAAAGGTGTAGCCTCATTTCTGCTTTCTTGGGTGCGAGACCATGTTGTCACTGATTCAGTTATTGTTACTTGCTCAATTGACAATCCCGCATCTCAAAAGGTCATCGAAAACTGTGGTGGTGAATACCTCGGTAACTACACAGATGAGATTGAGGGTACGGTAAGGCGCTACCGTTTAGCACGCACATAACAAAGCATTCAAGAGTGATTCGCAACGCTTGGCAGTTTCGCTTCGCTCAAGTATAGCCAAGCGCCGCTCACACCTTAATGCGGCGTTATGTGCTTTGGGAGAAAATGGAAATGGATATTCCCGACAGATTCAAAAATGTAAGATACGTTTCATCCCGCATCCCGCATTCCGGGTTGCAAAGATGATTCAGACTTAACGCTTGGAGCTAACTGTCAGGTCTTTGCTTATAACCTGCTCAGAGACTTCGGTCTAAATCCACCTAACTACCGTTCTAGTGAATGTTGGGATGAGTGAGGTGGTCACTGAGTTTAAGCCGCTAGATATCATGATGTACAACGACTCTACTGACTCATACGGAGCACACGTTGGGGTGTATGTCGGTAATGGACTCGTCTACCCCCTTTCTTTATCCAATGGCGTACCCATGTTTGAGCGCCATTTAGACTTACTTCAACAAAGTAAGTATCAGTTTTTATTGGCGCTAAGCGTATAAAACAGTTTGGTGCATAACGTAAGTACGCACATAACAAACTGTTCAAGAGGGATTCGCAACGCGTGTCATTTTCACCATGCGTTGATTTTAGTGATTAAGGCGGCTTGCGGCGGCTTTTGTATTGCGTTGCTCACCCCTTAGCTGGGCGTTAGCCTTATTACGGGGAATTGGAGCCCTCAGCAGAGGACTCCCGATATAAATCACTGTTTAAAAACGTGGTCTAAAACTGCAATATGATACGCATTTACTTGTCCCCAACGTTCATCAGGAACTTTATTGATCTTACCTCCAATTTTTTGGGTGTAAGCTCTAGCTTCCAAACCTTTAGCTTTTGCTAAGGTCAGAATGATTGGGATATTTTTAGAGTTACAATAAGCGATAACTGTGTAGTAATCCTTATCTCCAAATTTATGCTCTAATGCAGCATTTGCCGCTTTAAATGCATCGTCGGCTTTTTGATTGGCTTTTGTAACTTCGGCATTTGTTCTAGAAATGTGAGCTTGTGTATTTAACTGAGCCTTTTCTAAGTTGTTAATTCGTTGGTCATGTTGAACTAGCAAATTAGCTTGGTTTAATAGTTGCTCCGCCGATGATAGTACTCTCTGTGCTTCGAAATATGCATCTGCCAATTGTTCTTGGACTTGCCATGAAAAATCATCGGTAAATGCTTTTACCAACATTGAGTACCCACGTTGTGTAATTAAAATAATTCCAGATGGCGGAATAGGGTGTGGGTAAGAAGCTGCAAATGCTTGGTCCGTAGGCATTGCTATGAAGTAGTGTTTGTTCTAAAGCAACTTCGATTGGTTTGCAGTAAAAATGTTGTAAGTAGTGTTTTGAGAAACTCTATGTTATTTGTCAATGTCCCACAAGGTTAGGACACGCTCGGAGTTAAACTCAACGACAGGGATCGTAACCAAAAGGTCATTAATACTCAAAGGTCAAATATGGATATTTACCCAGAAATCGAATTATCTAAAGCGCAGCATAATGCAATTGAAGCTCTTAGAAACCAGTCGTTTCCTGAACACCAAGTTACTCGCTCTTACTATAAGCAACTCCCGCATATGAGAGTTCTGAATTACGAAGGTGATCAGTTAGTTGGTTACATGGGATTAGACTACAGAGTTGTTCGCGTTGGTGATGAAATTTATAAAGTATTAGGTGTGAGTGACTTTTGTGTCGAGAGCAAAGTTCAAAGACAAGGTATTGGCACAACAATGTTGTCTCAACTCAGCGAGTATGCGTCCACTAAAGATGTCGACTTCATCATTTTAGTCTCCGATTTGGAGCGTTTTTATGTGGCTAATGGTTATCAGCGCCTTAACTCTCTAAGTTCTTGGTTGCGCGTTCATGAACATAAAAATTACGGTGTTGCTGTAGAGCAACTAGATGATTTATATGTTAAACCTATCAGCGGCAAAACTTGGGCTGTTGGCCATATAGATTGGTTAGGGTATATGTACTAGTCTGTAGTGGGCTAATAAGTTGTTCAAAAAGAAATACTACACATAGCATTTCCAATTAGCGTTTCTTATACGTTACGAGAGCGTTTTCCCACAGGAGTAATATGTGATTGTAGTAGCAAGGTTTTCTTTTCCTCATGAAGCTCATATTGCGAGAGCAAGCCTAGATAGTGTCGGAATAGAAAGTTACATCGCTGACGAGCACACGGTAAATACTCAGTGGCTTTATTCAAATGCAATTGGCGGCGTCCGTCTGATGGTGGACGAAAGTGATGCAGAAGATGCGAAACAAATACTTAGTAGCGATTTCTCAGAATCATTGGGAAATGAAGTTGACGTTGATGAAGAAAAAGACGTTTGCCCTAAATGTGGTAGTAAAGATCTATTTGCATTTACAAAAGGTAAACGCCCAGCTTTCTTAGTTTTTATTTTACTGGGTTTTCCACTGTTTTTTTACAAGCATGGCTATAAGTGTAAGCAGTGTGGAGAGTTTAGTGAAAAACTTTAAATCTTTAGATAACAAGGCATTAAAGAGAACATTTGTACTCGTAGTATTTTTACGATGAGTTATGTCTAGTGCCTATACAAGAAGTCAGAGTTACTGCTTGCTTACAAGCAAAGCATTATACGATAGTGAAGGAATAACATTGAATGAGTGAAGTTAAAACAATAGAGCAGTTAAAAGAAATTTACGCAGAGCCAAGTGCGAGAGCTAAAAATAAAGCGCTGCCTGTGCTGGATGTTCATGCGATTACATTAATTAATAATTGCCATTTTGCAGTTCTAAGTACCGTTGATTCACAAGGGTATATCGATCTTTCTCCTAAAGGAGGAGAGCCTGGCTTCGTAAAAGTTTTAGATGAATCAACATTATTGCTCCCTGATAGCTCGGGGAACAATCGTATAGATAGTCTAAAAAATATCATTAGTAACCCCAAGGTAGGGTTGTTATTGATGGTAAATGGTATTGATGAAGTGCTCCGTATTAAAGGAATCGCAAGTATTCACACCGACTCCAACTTGATATCTGCTTGCCCCGATGGAAGTAAAGATCCTAAGGTTGTTATCAAAATAGTCATAGAGAGTATGTACTTTCATTGTGCGAAAGCGGTGATGAGAGGGAAACTTTGGTCTGATGACTATAAAGTAAATCGCTCAATTCTCCCTTCATTAGCTCAAGTCTTTAAAGATCAACAAAAGTTAGAAAGTAAAGCGCTTAATCAAGAAGAGATGTTGAAATATTACCAATCTAGCCTTTAGAACGAGCGTGGTAATATATTGAAAAGATAGAAAAATCAGGTTCGACCGTACTATGCGGAAGTATGGATTAGGTTTAGTGGGGATGTTACTGTCTCAATAGCGTTAGTTCACAAATAAACAATTGTTAGTCCAAATTTTAAAATGAAAAATGCAGGAAAATTTACTCTAGAAAATTACGTTTTGGCTAGTCCGGGAGTTAGGTGTGTTGGACAAATGATTGATCTTTTTGTCAGTTTTAGCATTTTTACTCTCGTTTTATGGGGCGGCTTAGAAATCGGTATTGAAAAAGAGCTTGTGCGCGCTATAGCAGTAACTGCGACTGTATCGTATTACCTTTTTTCTGATTGTTTACCAAATGGTCAAAGTGTGGGTAAAAAACTTTTGGGCATTGCAGTTATAAGTGCAAGAACGGGTAAAAAGTGCAATATTTTTCAGTCGCTCTTTCGAAATGTTATTACTCCATTCTTCGGTTTTATTGACTCAATTTTCATTCTTGGTAAAAAGAGGCAACGGCTCGGTGATAAGTTAGTGAGAACGGTGGTGGTAGTTCACTAACTTGTTGAAAAATTGATAGCGCTGAGGACTTGGGTTCAAGTTGGGCTTTGTTTTCGTGGTGAAATAACCTCGTTTAGGTGGTAGCGTTACTCACATACTTAATGTAGCGTTGTAAGAAAATTGGTATTGGAGTCCAAGTTTTATGTTAGAAAAAGAGAAAATGTTAGCAGGTGAGCTTTATGACCCAAGTGATGAAGAGTTATTAAAGTTAAGGTTGAGCGCTAGGTTACTAACTGAAAAATTGAATGCCACGTCTGTTGAGCATAAACAAAAGCGAGTTCAAATAACTAAGCGCTTGTTCGGCACAACAGGTGACGATATTCATGTTGAATCTTCTTTCAATTGCGACTACGGATCCAACATTCACGTTGGAGATAATTTCTACGCTAATTTTGGTTGTGTGATTTTGGATGTTGCGGAAGTTAAGTTTGGTGATAACTGTTTACTTGGGCCTCAAGTTGGAATTTATACTGCGACTCATCCCTTAGATCCTATCGAGAGGAACAGTGGTTTAGAGCTAGCAAAGCCCATAAACATTGGTGACAATTGTTGGATAGGTGGCCATGCCGTAATCAACCCTGGCGTAACACTTGGGAACAACGTGGTGGTAGCCTCTGGCGCAGTCGTTACAAAGAGTTTTGGAGACAATGTCGTTGTTGGTGGCAACCCAGCCAGAGTACTGAAGGAAATCGTCACTAAGCGATAATAAAGTATATGGACTATTTTGAGCCTGAGTTTAGGACTTATGATCAACTCACTCCAAGCTTTGATGCGTTCAGCGGTTACTTGTTGACGCACTTGAATGTCTAAAATTTTCTTCAATATAGAATCGTGACACGTGGCGCTTTTACCGTGCGTTGAGCTTGTTTAAAAGTCTCATACGAAATCATTTGTATTACGTGTCTCACATTTTTATTGTATTTTCGTCACCAATAACAAACCAAAAGGCTGGCTCCAAAATGTTAGTAACAAAGATTGAAACGGAACGATTAATTCTAAGAGAGCTAGTTGAAGATGATGCAAGCGAATTGTTTGACATCTTCTCAGACCATGAGGTCATGAAATATTGGAACACTGGCCCTTGGGTTTCAATTGAAGAAGCGCAGACATTTATAGCCAAGAGTACACAGGCCATGAATAGCAATACAGAAGTGACACTAGGCATCTTCCTAAAGAGCAATGGCCAACTTCTGGGTAAGATAATGCTGTTTAATCACGTGAAAGAGTCTAGGCGCGCAGAAATTGGCTTTGGCGTGAGTCGTAATTTCTGGGGTAAAGGCATTGTATTAGAGGCGGGAACTGCATTAATCGAACACGCATTCAAAACACTGAATCTACGTCGAATCGAGGCTGAGATAGATCCAGACAATACTTCTTCAGGTAAAGTCTTGGAACGGTTAGGTTTTATAAAAGAAGGTTTCCTAAGGCAGCGTTGGGAAGTGAATGGAGTAGTCTCAGATTCAGCAATTTACGGGTTGTTAGCTAAACCCCTGGACAGCGTTTAGTACCCGGCCTTAAAAGCATCTAATAGATCTAGCCTGCTCGTACTCAATACACAGCCTTACACTTGACGGCGAGGTTTCTTGAATTGACTTGGTGGTCACAGAATGTACTATCACGGATAGGACTTACTGCAAGGATAGCAGCATGAGCGAGAAATTGTTTTGGGTTAATCCCTACCAAACAGAACTTAACTCAAGAGTGACCAATGTAGACGGAAATAAGGTTGAATTGGACCAGACTATCTTCTTTGCAGAGTCTGGAGGCCAAGAGAGTGATAAAGGAACGATTAATGGTATTCCGGTTTTGATTGCTCAAAAGTTAGGTGTTCGACTTATTTACACATTGGAATCCTCTCCAAATTTTACTCTTGGTGACATTGTAACTACGAATATTGATTGGAAGCGTAGATACGCCTTAATGAAGCTACACTTTGCGGCTGAAGTGGTGCTCGAGATGTTTTATCAGCGTCGGGAAGGCATTGTTAAGATAGGCGCGCATATTTCTGAAAATAAGAGTCGCATAGATTTCGAGTGGTCTGAAAGTATTGGCCCGCTATTGAAAGAAATTGAAACTGATGTGCAAGATTTGATTAACTCTGATTCAGTTATTATTAGTGACTTTTCCGATCAAGAGAGTGAAAGAAGGTATTGGAGAGTGGATGGGTTTGCGCAAGTGCCTTGCGGTGGCACTCACTTAAAGCGCACATCAGAAGTCGGCCAAATTCAATTAAAACGCAAGAACATCGGTAAAGGCAAAGAAAGGGTAGAGATAACCTTATGCTCGTAAGTCGATAGGGCATTAGAAATAGATTCCTAACACGTGGCATTTTAATTCATGGTGAGATTCACATTTGCGATATGATGGTTGAGATTGAGGGCGTGTTGGCTACTTCTTAACAGGGGCGAGAGGATGATATGTCGAAAGTAACATTGAAAGGCTTTATTTTAGTTCCGGAAAAGGATTTAGAATTAGTAAAACATGCGTTAATAATTCACAAAAGGCTCACGTTAGAAGAGTCGGGCTGCCTTACTTTTCTTGTGACTCAAAGCTCGACTAATCCGTTTCGTTTTGATGTCTATGAGGAGTTCGTCGACAAAGCCTCTTTTAAACAACATCAGGAAAGAGTTCAAGCCTCACATTGGGGAAAAGTAACAGCCAATGTTAAACGGCAATACGAAATCTTTGAATGTGTGCATGACTAATCGAATCGGAGTGATTTAGAGCGTTTACGCTTTGTTTTTTAGATTGCTCTACGCTCTACTATGTTGCTTTATTCATCTATTAACCTGGCTTAGTGTTCTTGATACTTTGCCGTATTAAATCTAGAAATTTTAATGGAAGTGTTATGTTTAGAGTTGTGTATGAATGGCGTGTGCCAAGTGAAAAAATGGATGAGTTTCAAAATATATGGCGTTCGACGACAGATTCAATTCATGAGTCAGTAGATGGGGCGCTTGGTAGTTTTATGCTTCGTTCTTACGATGTACCGGAAAAGGTTTTAACTATTGCCAAGTGGCGAACACGTGAAGACTGGGAGCGGTTTTGGGGAACTAGTAACCCAGAAAAAATGAAGAAGATGAGTGAAATTGCAGAGCGTATTTCAGTTGAACCATTCGATGAAATTGAAGATAGAACTAAGTAGGGCAATAGAAACGTTAAAGTGATGCCTAATGAACAGTTTGACGGACAATATGAAAGACAACCTTAATCAAGGAATAGGGTTATGCAGATTTTAATCGTTGGAGGTAGTAAAGGGCTAGGAAGGTTCTTGGCTACGAACTTACAGGGTACAGAAATTTATGCGATTTCTAGATCAAAGCTAGTTGAGGGGGGAGTCGCCTCTGTTTGTATTGACGTTGATCCCGGTAAAAAACCAGATTATACGTGCTTCAAAGGTGTAGAGTTTGACATCATAGTTTATTTGGCGTCGATGTGGGGAGAGTCTTCAGAATTGACAACAAACGAACTGATTGAGTTTATGAATGTTGGTCCGATTGGGTATCTTAATTTAGTCAATGAGCTTAACGCTTTAGGTTCACTTAACGATAAATGCAATATTGTATCTATTGGCTCTACAGCAGAGCTTTCAGAAAGTAGTGAATACCCTGCATTCGCCCTCAGTAAAAGATTACTCAAAGATATTTCTAGCCAGCTGCAAAACGTTTATCGTGATTACCGCTTTACTCACTTTACAATAGGTGGGATCGGGCATGCTGAAGAGGAACGTATTGAGTATTAGAGTGTTTTGGAGATTATAAATATGCTAACCAAGCTTGATCCAAACACATACCTTTCAAATATGCATATAAAGTCCAAGCTAGGAATGTAGCTCTCAAGTTGTATTACTTACCTGCTTCTATGGTTTGGCATCATGTGCATTCTTTTTATTGAGCTATGGTTATAACTCCAATGAAAGGAGTTTACTTATGTCATACATTGATGGGTTTGTCGCTGCAGTGCCGACAGCGAATAAAGAAAAGTATATCGCACACGCAAAAATAGCAGCAGAAATGTTCAGGGAGTTTGGGGCCTTAAAGGTTGTTGAGACGTGGGGGAGTGAAGTACCAGATGGTGAGATCACATCATTTCCCATGGCAGTTAACGCTGAAAGCAACGAAACCGTTGTGTTTTCGTGGGTAGTCTGGCCTTCAAAAGAAGTTCGAGACTCAGGGTGGCTGCGGATCATGGGTGATCCTCGAATGAGTCCAGACAATAACCCAATGCCCTTTGATGGAAAGCGTCTCATTTATGGCGGATTTGATGTTATTTTGGAGCAGTAAAATACCAAATAATCTCAACTCGATTCGTGATACTTGGTGTTTTAATCAGTATTACGCTTCTGATGTACGTTCAATAGACTATTCTGCGATAAGTGTTGATAAAACTCCATTTGGAGGCTTAGAGTAAAAATGGAAGAGATAAATTATTCACTGATTGTCGTATCAGCTATCGCTGCCATCGCTAGCCCCGGACCTGCAACTCTTGCGATAGCAGGCACGTCAATGAACCACGGTCGGCGCTTTGGTGGGTATTTGGCTGCAGGTGTTTTAACGGGGTCTTTATTTTGGTCAACCTCAGCCGCTTTTGGTCTCGCAACCATACTCTATAGCAATGTTTGGCTTTTTGAAATTCTTAGATATTGTGGGGCATTTTATCTTTTATATTTGGCTTTAAAGTCCGTACATTCTGCCTGCAACATCGAGCAACTAAAGTTACCCAAAACATACGTAACGACAGAGAAGGGTAACTACTTAACCGGAGTGTTAATTCACTTAACTAACCCAAAGGCTATTCTGTTTTTTGGTGCGCTTTATTCGATAGGGGTTCCTCCTACGGCCAGTCCGTTGGAATTGTTGTCGGTCATTTTTGTTGTAGGGCTGGTTAGTGCTTTGGTTTTCTTTGGCTATGCTTTTCTTTTCGCGTATAAAAAGGTCAGGCAAACCTATCTCAGATTCAAAGCAGTTTTTGAAGGCGTGTTCGCGTTATTTTTTGGTGTGGCAAGTATTAAGTTGCTGCTTAGTGAGGCAGGAAAATGAAGCAAAAAAGGCTTGAAGAAATAAGAATAGATAATCTATCTGATTTGACGGTCTATTAAGTATACTAAGTAGCCGATTTGTTAACTTCCATAAGAGCTGCTGGCTAGAAAAAGCTTACAACCAAACGATGCTAAATATTATCATTCAAAGGGCTAACAAAGGCCCATAATTTAATTCGTATCACTGTTCATGATTGTGCTCTTCGCGCAGTGCTGTAGTATTAGTAACGTGTTGTTAATACTAAATATAACCAATTGAAACCTGGACGTTGCATTACTTGTAGTTCGATGAAATGTTATCCCGCAAGACGTTAATTTGGAGAAAAGAATGGATTCAAACTCACTATTATTATTTGTTGTCGCTTGTCTCGCTATCAACATGATTCCTGGACCTGATGTAATTTATATTGTTTCCAATACAATGAAAGGTAAATTATCTGCTGGGCTGAAAGCGGCTCTGGGGCTTGGTATTGGTTACTTTTTTCATACACTAGCGGCATGTTTAGGTTTGTCAGCAATAATTCTGAGTTCATCTTTGGCTTTTAGCGTTGTTAAATGGTTAGGGGCCGCTTACCTAGTTTATTTAGGTGTTCAGTCATTACTGTCTATGTGGCGTGGAGAAAGTAAAATCGTTGAAAACAAAAATGTTGATAATAATAAAAATGTGTTTGTTCAGGGGGTTATCGTCAGCGTCTTGAATCCAAAAGTAGCGCTATTCTTTCTCTCGTTTCTGCCTCAATTTATTGATACGTCTGCAAGCTCAACATCAATGCAATTATTAGTACTTGGCTTGCTGTTCAGCGTACTTGCGACGACATGTAACGTTTTGTACGCCTCTGTGGGTAATTGGGTATTTAGTCGTCCACACTCTCAGCGTTATTCAAGAACTCTTGAAGGTGTTTCAGGTATTCTACTTATCAGTCTAGCGAGTAAAGTGGCATTTAGTGATCGTTAGATACAGGGCATTTTATTCTCGTGATTATTATATGGCTAATGTTTGCTCAATCTATACGCTAAATGAGTGCTATTGCATAGGTTGAATCACAAATTTCAAAAATACCAATAAGTGAACGTATTTATTTATAGTATGGTTGGCGCGATTTTATCGTAGCTAGGTTAATAACATGAAAAATAAAGTAATTCTGTGTTCCGCATTCCTTTTGGGTTTGTCAGGTTGTGCTTCTGTTCCTACTGTTGATTCGACAGTATCAAATCAAATGAAATCATTTGAAGCACCTCAAAAGGGGAACGCAGGGATTTACATTTACCGAGAAGATGCTTTTGTCGGAGCAGCGCTTAAAAAGTATGTTTACGTCGATGGGGAATGTATTGGTGAAACCGCTCCTGGTGTATTCTTCTACCATGAGGTCGAAGGCAATAAAGAACATCAAGTAAGTACAGAGTCTGAGTTTTCTGAAAATCACTTAACTATCTTAACGGAAGAGGGCCGTAATTATTTCGTTAATCAATACATTAAAATGGGTGTATTTGTTGGTGGTGCGGGCGTAGAACTCGTAGACGAAAGCAAAGGTAAAGCAGAAGTACTAAAAGTCGACATGGCAGAAAAAGGAAACTGTTCTTCGATCTAGTTTTACAAACAGACCGCTTTTTAGATTAAAAAACACATTATCAATGTAACCCAACGCTTGATGAGATCCATTCAGCGTTGGGTTTTGTATTTTTGGCAAACAGTATACCTATTTCAGACCGCATGATTTGCCACCTCTTAGCTTGAGCCCACTTATTGTTCAAAGAATCTACTTGTGAAACGTGAATTTTCGAGAGGATTTCGTAGGGAGCAATCCTACAAACGCGATTAACTGATATGCCATTCCATCATTAACCTTGTCGAGTGTATTGCTAAACTAGGTAGCGGTGTGTCTCCTCTCATTAAACAAATAATAGGTATATCAGTTTTAGCTTCTATGCCTTTACATCATGCACTCGGAGCGCAATTTAAAATCAAAGGGCTAACACCAATATTAGAGAAAAATCTTGAAAGTCACCTTACACCACTAACGAAACTCTCTGTTTCAAACATTACCTCAAATCGACTAACGCAGATGGTTAATAATGCGTTAAACCCTTATGGCTACTATCATTCCGAGCTCAATGTTCAGAGATCAGAGAATGATCTCATCACGCTTGAGGTTGACGCGGGGGAGGTTATGTTGGTCAAAAAATCTAATATTGCTGTGTCGGGAGAGGCCAGTAACGATCAGGATTTCATCGAACTAATCAATCAAGCTCAACTTAAACAAGGGCAGCCGTTGCTTCATTCTGAGTACGACACGCTAAAGCGAAACTTGATTTCATTGGCTCAGCAAAAAGGTTATTTAGATGGACGTTTTATCGAATCGTCTTTGGAAGTCATTCCAAGTTTGAATGAAGCCCATGTGAATCTGCATTTCTCTAGTGGTTCTCGCTACCAATTTGGAGAGCTGTCTGTTCTTACATCGGGTATCGAAACGGCTCGAATAGAAGCGATGAGAACATTTGAGCGGGGCGACGATTTTGATACTTTGAAATTGAGTCAATATCAGGCCGATCTCTCCAGTACTGATTGGTTTCGCAGTGTGATTGTGAAAGCGGATTTCGAGGCGATATCCGATGGCTATAAGGTTCCGATAGAAGTGCTCGCAGAGCCGAATTCACGCAATATTGTGCAAGTCGGCGGAGGGTATTCGACAGACTTGGGATTACGCGCTTCGCTAAACTGGACCAAGCCTTGGTATAACGCAAGTGGGCACAGTTTTGAGGCACAAGCGTACGCTTCCAAACCGGAACAATCGCTATTACTAGGTTACAAAATTCCCACACAAAATGTTCTAACGGATTACTACGGGATTCAGTTTGAATCTAAGCATGTCGACTATCGAGATACATCGAGTTTTTCTAATGATTTATCGTTTGAAAAGCACTGGCAGTTAGACAGTGATTGGCAAAGCACCATGCACGTTCGTTATTTGCAAGAAAGTTATCGACAAGCTTCGGAGAATAACGAATCACAGTTGTTATTACCGGGGGTGACATTTTCACTACTTGATCGCAAGAACGATCAATTAGAAGTAAAGCACCGTCACGTTTACTCATTGGAATACTCAGACCCTAATTTTTTCTCCGATTCTCGTTTGCTGCGTATTGAAGGCAACAGTGTGCTGTCTTGGGATATTAGTGAAAAACACAAATTTCACTTTCGTTCCAATGTCGGTATTAATGTCGCTGACACTTTGAGCGATATTCCATCATCATTACGTTTCTTTGCGGGAGGTGATGGCAATCTTCGTGGTTATGGTTATGAATCCATCTCTCCGAGAGATGAAAATGGCGATTTAACCGGTGCTCGTTACATGTTTACTGCTGGGCTGGAATATCAATATCAGGTCTACCGACAATTGTGGCTTGGGGCATTTTATGATGTCGGTGATGCCTTCAACGATAGGGTGGATTGGAAAAGCGGTACAGGGTTGAGTTTGATATGGAGCTCAAAATACGTACCCGTCAAAGTGGATTTTGCTTACGGTTTAGATGCTCCGCAAGGAGACCAATTCCGCGTTCACTTTTCGCTAGGCACGCAGTTTTAGCGGGCATTAAAAAGGCTCTCATCCTTGCAGATAGAGAGCCTTTTTAAGCCTTGATTGTTTACAGTTCGAACTCACCATTCAGTTTCTTGAATATCCAGTTAGGTGCCTTATGCCATCCACCATAGTTTGGATTCTTAGTATGGATCTCATTCATTGATTGCCACTGAGTTTGGCCTTGTCCATCTCGAGATACTCGCCAAAACAGTTCATCTTGTTGTCGAGTTAAGTAGTGCATGACATGCTCTGCAAAGGCTTCGCTTTGGGCCAACACACCAAATTCCACATTGAGAAAATCCGATCTTGGGTCGAAGTTTGATGAGCCGATATAAGTTAGCCGATCATCGAGTATCACCGTCTTGTTGTGATAATAAGTATCCGCATGGAAGTAATGGTCATCATTTTTCGCTTGGTTTTTGTACTCAAGTATATGAACGCCCTTATCCAACAAGGTTTGGCGATGCTCCTCGTAATAAGCCGGAATAAAGCCAGAATCATTAGAGGCAGACGAGTTTGTCATTAACGTGATGTCCGCTTTTTGCTCCATCAAGGTATCAATAAAGGCAAACTCACCATCACTTGGTACCACATAAGGCGTTGATATCACTGCTTTGGATGCAGAGGTTATTTGTTGCCAAACTTGGTGTTCTGCCCGTTTTCTAAAGTAGGGTTTGTTGTTTTCTAACTTGTTTAATGAGTCGAAAACGGGGGTGACTTGCGCAGCGATGAAGTCGGGACTGGTCAGGTGTTTAACCTGTTTTTCAACTTCAGCCAGAATGATGCTTTTGTCTTTCTCACCTTTATTAAGCGCTTTAGTAAACGCGGAATAGTTTGGGGTAACGTTAACGATGTTTTCTATTGGCGTGACATGCTCGCTGTCCCAAAGTTGTTGGTAGTTCTGGTCGAACGCTCGAATAATGCTGCCTTTGAACAAGACATCCATATCAAAGAAGTTGGCTTTGCGGCTGTAACCAAAATAGTCGTCGCCAATGTTACGTCCACCTAGAATCATCCATTGATGGTCGACGTTGAAGTACTTCTCGTGTAGACGATTGTCCAAACCTTGCTGATGAGTAGAGAAGTTGACGGCGCGACCAATCCAACCTGACTTACGTGAATCAAACGGATTGAATAAACGAATTTGAATGTTGTCGTGAGCGCTGAGATCAGCAAGCCATTTCTCGTTAAAAACCAATAGATCATCGAGAGTGAGTCGAATTTGCACGCCTCGATCTGCTGCTTGCTTGAGTTCATTGAGTAGCATCAAACCAAGCGCGTCACTCTCCCAAGAAAAATAAGTCATATCGATGCTTTGCTGAGCATTTCTAACCAGTTCAACGCGACGCGCAAAGGCTTCTGGAGCGGTAGGAATTAAGTAAACTTCGGCTTGATGCTGAGTAGTTTGCCAATTGGCTTCAAAATCCGGTTCAACTTGCGGGTAGGGCTGGGCACAGCCAACCAATAGTGCGCTGAAGATAAAGAGTAGCAGGGCACGAAGGGCGTTAGGAAACATGAGTAAACCTTCCTAATGATGTTCAAGGAATAAGGATGAAAAAAACCAGTGAACTGGCTTTTAGGTATTTGGTAACGAGTTTTTAGTAACTGAAGATAACGTTACATGTGACTCAGAATCAGCCCAAGTTCCTCGAGACCGTTGAGGCGACCTTGGCGCAGTTTTGGATCGATGCCTGAGTGATGAGCATTGTCCCAATCTTGTGTGGATTGAATACCGCCATCGTTATCGATCAGCAATACTCGGTCAGTCGCGCTGTTGTATTGGAAGTCTTCAAATAAACGTTCGCTAAACCACATACGAGAGAGCTCGTTCATCATTGCTTTGTCTTTGCTACCCGGGCGAACACTTGAACCATCAAGCTTCAATGCCTTGTTAAACACAAATGGTAATTCCGATGCATTACAAGCGCCCACAATACAACTGATGCTCTTGAGTAAATCACCAACGTCAAGATCGCCATTTTCACCTTTGGTGTTGTAAGTCCATACGTTGAATCCGGGTTTGTAGTCAAAGTAGTAGAAGCTTGGCGTCGCTCCTGTTGCTTCTTCAGTTGAAACTTTATGACGGTTTGGACCCGTGAAGAGCAAATCATGCAACGTGGTTTTGAATTGCTGCATGTTTTTGGCCGCGCCATTCAGTTCGCTTTCATCGTTAGGGAAGAAGTCAGTCAGAGCAAGTAACTCCGTGGTTGAATCGGAGTTCCCCAAACCGAAGAACAACTTAGTCATCGCCTCATAAGCGGTGCTAGGTAGCAGTTCAAATAAGTCAGAAAGATCGAGTTCAATTGAAGCTGAATCGCTGAGTAATGAACGATATTCAGCACGTAAACGGTTTAAGTTCGTTTCCGATTCTAGCCACTCAACCATGTATTCGACGATTAAGGTTTCGTCACCACTTTCAATGATTTCTGGCGCTTCTTGGCCCAAGATTTCAATAATAGTTGGGATCAAAAATGTCAGGCTCGGCAGCATGCCCAGAGTATTGCTTTCTGCACTGTTTGAGCCAATTACCGTCGGTACGATCCATTCACTCTCAATCGCTTGTTCAGTAAAGTGATAGCCCGGTACTTCTTTCACTAGAAACGCTGGTGGGCGATGCTCGATGTAAGGCGAAAATGGCATCAACGTAGCTAATGGGCTGTTGTCGCGTGTTGGGCTTATAACCGGAATATTCGCGGCGGTCAGTACCCAGTTCTTAAGACGTTGAATAGGGTCAAGCATCTCGCTCTGTACCTTCATAACCTCTTCAAGTGGCAGTAACGCAAGATCTTCAACGCTTTGCTCTGGTCTTTGGCTCTTGGCAACATCGTAACTTTTATATTCAAAGCCGTAAGCGTTGCTTTGCATGATGGCACGTTGAAAGTGCTCACCTGCGATTGCAGCATCGCCTTTTGATTGCTGTAAAATTCCCACAGACATGGCACCCGCACCTTGACCCATGAGTGTCACGTTTTGCGGATTGCCGCCGAATGCCTCTATGTTTTGTTGAACCCATTCAAGCGCGTGTTTTTGATCGCCTAGGCCAAAGTTACCGCCCTCTGGGTTGTCCAAACCATCGACCCAAACACTGCCCAACAAGCCCAAGCGATAGTTAAAAGTAACTGCAATAAACGGGTTACCATCGTCAGCACCTTGTGCAACCACCATATCACCATGAATCAGCGGTTCTGAGCCCGCGCCGTATTCAAAGTCTCCACCGTGAATAAAGACATACACTGGCAAATCTGCGTACGCTTCTGTCCCTGCTGGTCGCCAAATGTTTAGGTTCAAACAATCTTCTGATTGCGTTTGTGCCGTGGTTTTTAACTGCGGGCACGCATCACCGAACTGAGTCGCATCAATATCGCCTTCAAGTGGGACCGCAATGCTGTGCTGAAAGCGGTCTGCTTGCGCAAATTGGATACCTTTGAACGCCTCTACCGCTGCCAGTTTTTCATCCGCATCAAGAGGCGTGATGACGAGGGACTCTTTGGTCGCTTGAATGGTTGCATCGCCAATTTCCAAAGCGATTTGCTCTGGTGGTAAGGGTTGTAGTGGCTTCGGGCCGTTAGGAACGCTAGGTTTACTTGAGTCATCACTGCAAGCTGCTAAGGCAAGAGTGATGGTAATGGCTAAAGTTGAGCGATTGAGTAAAGTCATTGTTATGTCCAAAAAGTCATTTGGTGCGTGCACCGAAAATGTTAAACGGCATCTAACAAGCGACGTCCTGACGCTTTGGCATTAATCCGTGAATGGTTGGATGGCTTGTTGTATTGATGGCTCAAATGGTAGGACATCGGCGACAGTTTCAGTAATCGCCTTTGTAGGATGCAGTCCTACCATCGTCTAGGGGCCGGCTCTTTATGAGAGCTAGAAACGGTAACCAAGATTTAAGGTTACTGACTCTCGAGTTTCCCCTTTGTTATAGAGAAAGGTCAGGTTGTAGTTTTTGCCGATTTGCTTATTGAAACCAGTCAAAAACGCCCATTGATTAAGATCTACACCAATGTCGTAATCGAATTCGATATCACCACTTTTTACATGCCCGTCCATTCGAGCGTCCAGTCCTTGATATTCTGCTCCGACAAAGAACTGCGTGCGATAATCGACAAGTTGATAACCCAACATCGGCTGTACAGTAACAATACCATCGCCCCAATCATCTAAGCCCTTTAAGCGAGTTTGCGAATAGGTACCAGTGACAGAAGCAAAGAATTCTCTATAGCCAACCGAAAGGGTTGTACCTATACCACGAAGGTCATATTCCAAATGCAGCGGCACGTCTAAGCGTCCGCGACTACAAAGTGCAGATAAACCATCGCAAAACTTATCACCTAATCCTGGCAGTTTATCGTTCAGCTTATCTTTTATGTACTGGCCACCTTCACCCGTGTAGGCGGCATCAACATTGGCATCGACATTAACTTTTCCGATGTAACCAAATACATTCCAAAATGGCAGGATGTTTACATCGCCACGAAGCGTCATGCTCTCAGCACTGACGATGCCGACACTGTCTTCTGGATCAAACAGTTCATTAAGGCCGATGCCTTCAATCGTGAAATCATTAAATGGAATATTCATATCTTGATTTCGATACGCTAGCGACACACCAAACGGCAGAGGCAAATCGATACCTTGACGACGAACCATATCACCCATTAAAGGAAAAACTCGGTCTAGCTTAACACTGGCTTCTTGCATGCGTGGATCAGAGACCTCATTCAAGCGTTTTTCGTCTAGTACTTGCACGCCAATCTTATCTTCATAAATCGCTACCGGTTTTACGCTGCTCATCATTTCGAGTGGTTTATTTTTCTTTGAACCAACTATCTTGGTGTTTTTACTGGCAATCGCAATTTTGCCTGATGTTAATTTCTGGAAGAGGATCTCTTGATCGTAAGAATCCACTTGGTAGTTGTGATGTGTGAACGGTTTATCGTTGGTAATGACCATACGTTTCGGTTCACCATTAACCAACTCAATATCAACGCTTAAAAAGCGGAAGTAGGCGATATCTTGAGGAAGACCGTATTTTGAGTAATTAAAACTGATGATCACATTACCATTCTGATCCTCTTTGGCTCTTACTGATGACGGATCAAAACTCTCCGCGTAGTTTCGAAGGCGGTATTCTGTTCGTGTGAAAGCTTCGATCTCATCAAGTACTTTTTCATTTTCATCGAGTTGTTCAGGGTTGTACTTGATACGCAGATCAATGTTGCCTTTGTTATCGGTGTTCTTAACCAAGTAGACGGACGAATCGCGAACGCTATCACCGATTTTAACACTTCGGTGGGCATGCTCGACCAAATGCTCGCCTTGAACTAGAGAGCTGATGGCCAGTTTTGGTAAATCATGACTGATACCGTATTTGTCGAACAGTGCTCGGCCTTGCTCGATTACTTCGTTGTAGGTCGTCGTCTCTTCAGCGGCGAAGCCAAAAGTGGGGGTAGTAAGCATTAGTGCGCTCGCGAGCACAGTAAGAGAAGACGTCTTGCCGGCGCGTAATTCAAAAAAACTCATGACAGTTTCCACTCTGAATAGTCTCAAACCTTCGAGACTCAGACAGTTAATGTGTCACTGAACTTCTTGTTCAGTTAAATAGATGTGTTTGCTGTGATTGACGTTGTGAATGCAGAGTTTTCGATTGCATTTCGTGAATCAATGAGAGGATTTTATGAGGTGAAGAGAAATACCGTTAATCGCTTTTGATGGATACTATCCTCGCTTTATGGGTTACGGAGGAATAATGGCTAGCTCACAAACAAACAGCCCCGCAGAGCAGAAGCAATGCAGGGCTTTAGTTTCAAGAACGGAGGTGACGCTTAGACCGTAACGCGAACACGAAACAGATCAGTAAACAACTTGGCAATCATCAAAATAATCATAATGTTTACCAGCATCAGCAAGGGCGTTTCAATTCGATACGCTGGGGTTAAATTGAGCGCTCCTGATGTCAAGACAACCAATAAGTTAATACCTAGAATTCTGTGTACCATCAGCTTTGGTGTGGAAAATACCTTCCAAATCACGATGATGTTGATGAAGTAGAATAGCCCAAGCTGCCAAAGCTCGGTCATCATTGGCATTAGGAAAATGTATTGCAATAGAATCACCGTGCCAGTGCCTATCACACCAAAAAATGCATCTTTAATAATGCTTGGTGGCATAGTAGGAACGATTGAAGAGAACACGCCTGCTAGCATCGGAAAAATGAAACCTCCGGGCACAGGAAGATAAATCCAGATCAACAGCGACGTCACGAACATGGAGACACCTTGCAGTACCTTTCTGCCGTCTTCATTCAAATGCTGGATAAACGTTCGATGCTCGTGATGCCAAACCGTGTTTTTCTCTCTTTGCATGACATAAGCAACGTGACCAATGAGCGACGTACTTGGATTTTTAATATCAAAGCTTTGCAGTTGCTGCGTTAGTGTTGGCCAATCGATCTCACGACTTTGCGATTTATCTGCTTGTTCTAGCAATCGGTCTTGGATTTGTGCCATCTCATTTAAACGCGCACGCCATAGCTGACGATGTTCTTTCAAGTGGTAGCTGCCAGTAAGTGGTAAGCCGACCAGTTGGAATAACTTTTCTATGTTGGCGGTGTTGGTCTCAAGAGCTTCAGTATCTATATCATTGGGCGATTTCATAGCGTTAAGCATCGCCTCTCTGCTGGCCTCAAAACGTTGAATGAAGTTTTGTTCTGTACTGACTGGCCAAACTAATCGGTACACAACAGAAAATGTGATCACACCAAGAATCGTCTCCTGCATACGAAGGACGGCGAAGTGGAACGTTGCTTGACTATCAAATCCTCCCATACATGCGATGATGGAGCACACAGCAAAGCCGATAGAGAACACATAACCATACTTTTCGTCGCTCGACATAAAAATGCACGCACCTAAAAACAAGGTGAAGAAGGTGAGAAACAAAAAGCGATCTTGAGAAAACGTCGTGATGAGGAAAAAGGCATAACCGATGCCAAGGAGGGTTCCTAATAAGCGATTATGACCTTTGTTTATTGAGTGAGCGAAGCTTTCATTTAATGCCATTACCGCGACTGCGATCGCTGCCCAATACGGTTTCTCCCATTGAAACCATAAGGCAAGGCAGATCGCGATAACGATAGACAGCGCAGCTTTGATTGCTTCTTTGGTTGAGGCATTAAACATACATTCCACCACATTATTGTTTGATGATTTTGATAGAGGCCGTCATACCAACACGTAGTTGAAAATCTTTCGGTAAGTGATCTAATTTAACTTTAATTGGAATGCGTTGAGCTAAGCGTATCCACTGAAAGTTAGGGTTCACATTGGGCAAAAGATCGTTACCAGTACTACCATCTTGCTTCGCAATGCCGTAGCCAATGCTTTTGATTTTGCCTTCCAGCACAGCTTCATTGTGCATCATTAAGGTCACGTAGGCTTTATCTTGTGGATCAACGCCAACTAAATCCGTTTCTTTGAAATATCCTTCGATCCAAAAGCTGTCTTCATCAATTAAAGCCACGACTGGGGAGTTAGCGACGACTTGAGAGCCGACGCGTAAGTTCAAATTAGTGATATAACCATTCGTTGGCGCATAAACTTTTGTGTAATCAAGGTTTAGCTTGGCTTCTTCAACATTGGCTTTCGCGAGTTCTACGTTGGCAACGGCTGTCTCCACCGCATTGTCTAGGTTATTCAATGTCAGTACAGGTACGGCGCCAGGTGTGCGCTTTTCTAACTTAAGTGCTCGCTGCTCTTCATTTTTGGCCTTTGCTAGTAATGCAATGGCTTGCTTTTGAGCTGCTAGCGCTTTGTGGTACGCCGCTTTATAGATGCTTGGGTCAATCTCAAACAGCAAATCGCCTTGTTTCACTTGCGAATTGTCTTCGACGTAGACTTGGATGATTTGTCCCGTTACGCGGGGGGTTATAGAAACGATGTGCGCGCTAACTTGGCCATCTCTAGTCCATGGGTTGTCAGAATATGATTGGTAGTAGCTGAAAATCACGGTGCCAGCTGAACACAGCAGTAGCAGTGTGATGAGATAACGTTTTATCACGGAATTTGCCTCAAAATATGGTAATGAATCGACCAATAACGCCAGTAAAAATCACAATTAGGCTTAGCTCAGCGAGCGCGGGAAATGCAACGTATTTGTGGAGTCCCAGTTTTGTTGCAACGGTTCCAACCAAAATGGTGAGCATGTAAGCCAATGCAATAACCAGCAACAAGGGAGGGAAGTAAACTTCGCCCCACACAAGTTCATGTGGCATTGAGTTCATGGTGTTTTTCTCTATTAACTTGATGAATGGAAAGATAAGGCAAATGATGGCATCCGTGATAATCGCTTTTGGAGGATCTAATCCATCAAACGAAAGGTGTTATGCGCTATATAGAGGGAATAGCGCAACAAAGTAGCTTTTTGGACAGTGAACATAAAAATAAATTTATTTTCCAATTTATTTGATGCTCATTTAAGACCACTAAGCTGTTAAATTTTCGACAATTATTGTTCAATGTTTGCGTTTGAATATGCGAAGTGATGGTTTCATCCTTCAAATGGGATTACGAGTTGTGAGTTTTTGTTCCTAATATTCGCTTCGAAGCAAACGAGATGCTTTTTAAATTAAATAATCCAACAAATATGAGTGACAGATTATTCGTTAGATTATTTGAGTTTTATATTTATTAGTAAGAGTAAAATTGTCATGGAAATTATTTCTAACCTTTTTGACATGGCACCATTTGTTGCTCTCTTTATTACGCTCTCTCTCGGTTATATGGTTGGTAAAATTACCATTGGTCGATTTGTTCTTGGCGGTGTTGCCGGAACATTATTAATGGGTGTAATTATTGGGCAATTTGGTGTTCATATTGATCCCGGCGTAAAAAGCATTTTCTTTGCGCTCTTTATTTACGCAGTAGGGTATCAAGGTGGTGCACAGTTCTTCAAAGCACTGAACTTTAGAACCATCAACATTCTACTTTCCGCTGTAGTGATGACGGTTTCTGGCCTGCTTTGTGTACTAGCAGCTGCTTGGATGTTTGATCTAGACAGAGGTACGGCAGCAGGCCTTGCAGCTGGTGGTTTGACTCAATCGGCAATCATCGGTACAGCGGGTGATGCGATCGCACGTCTTGGGGGTGTGACAGAAGAAGCTAAGCACCTAATGCAGACCAATGTCGCAGTAGGCTACGCAGTTACGTACATCTTTGGTTCGCTTGGTCCAATTCTGATGGTGACATGGGTATTCCCAACACTGATGAAGTGGGATATCCGAGCAGAAGCGATTGCTCTAGAAGAGAAAAATTCAAATGGTAAGCGTGATTTAGCGCCGGGTGAGTTCAACGCTGTCACAGCGCTGGTTACACGAGCATTTAAAGTGAGCAAAGATGGTGGGCTAGCAGGCAAAACCTTAGCTCAGTTAAACCAACACGCTCTGGCTGCTTGTATTGAATTGATTCAACGCGATGGCAAAGTGCTAGACGTGGACAAATTCACAGCCCTGAAAGAAGGGGATGTCATTGTCGTAACAGGTCGCCGTAATGCAGTGCATCAGCTGCAAGATGGTTTGGCTGACAATGAGATTGCACTTCCAGAAGGCTATGAAGTTATTGAAGAAAACCGTCAACTGATCGCAGACAACCGCAAACTGATTGGTAAGTCGCTGCAAGAGATTAAAGAGGCTTCGAACCAAGGCTCTATGCGCGGTATTTATGTGACAGACTATATTCGTGAAGGCAACTCAATTGAAATAACGCCGGATCTTGTGGTGAAGAAAAATGACGTCATCCAGCTTACAGGTACCGCAAAAGATATCAATCGCGTTGAGAAAAACATTGGTCAGCGAATGGGCTCAGCAAACGTGACTGACTTAGTCGTGCTTGGTATGGGCATGGTGGTGGGTCTATTAATTGGTCTAATCAGTTTTAAGATTGCTGGTATTCCCGTCACTATCGGTTCTGGTGCAGGTTGTTTGATCTCAGGTTTGATTGTGGGTTGGTTGCGTAGCCGCAATCCGCATGTTGCTCAGTTTCCTGTGGGGGCCGCGAACTTTATTCGAGATTTCGGTTTGGCAGCATTTGTGGGCATTGTTGGCCTTGAGGCTGGGCCTCAAGCGGTCGACACCATCAAAGAACACGGTATGTCTCTGTTGTTCCTTGGCATGGGTGTAACGATTATCCCTCAGATTATTTCGTTCTTCTTCTCATATTTTGTATTGAAGATTAAGAATCCAGTTGAAGCACTTGGCTGTGTGACAGGTGGACGAAGTGCGAACCCAGCATTTGCGGCTTTAATGGAAAAAACAGGTAATGCAACACCAGTATTCTCATTCACCGTGACTTATGCAGTCGCCAATGTACTGCTTACCCTATGGGGTCCAATTATTGTCGGCATTATTACTTTAAACGCAGGCATGTAATTTAAATAAATTCGAACACTCTTATCGCCTAATTAAATAGGCGGTAGGGGAAGTATTATCCAAATTTTACTAAATAATAAATTCAGGTAAATATTATGACTACGCAAAATACAACAATTGATTTTTCAAAATTTGCAGATTTAAGCCCATTTGAATTAAAAGATAAACTTATTGAAGTGGCACAAACTGTTCCTGACCGCGCTTTATTAGATGCAGGTCGTGGTAATCCTAATTTTCTTGCGACACTACCACGTAAAGCGTTCATTCGTTTGGGTGAGTTCGCAATATTGGAAGCCGAGCGCACTTATTCATACCTAGATGGTGGTTTCGGTGGCATTCCAGATGGTGTGGGCATTGTTGAACGCTTCGATACGTTTGCAAGCAAGAATAAACAAGACCAAGGCGTACAGTTCTTGGAAAAGTCGCTGAGCTACGCAAAAGACCGTTTGGGTCTAGAGAAACAAGCATTCTTGAATGAACTGGTTAACGCATACCTTGCATGTAACTACCCAGTGCCACCACGTATGTTGACGAACATCGAAACCGTTGTGAAGCAATACATTGCAGAAGAGATGTACGGCCCAATGCCAATGACAACAGACTTCGATCTGTTTGCAACGGAAGGCGGTACGGCGTCTATGACGTACACCTTCCAAACTATGTTCAACAACGGTCTATTGAAGAAAGGTGACAAGGTTGCGCTAATCACTCCAATCTTTACGCCTTACCTAGAGATTCCAGAACTGAGTGAATACGAACTGGAAATCGTTGAACTACGTCTGGATGAGACAACATGGCAACTGCCGATGTCTGAAATCGAAAAGCTTGCAGATACAGGCATCAAACTGCTTTGTGTTGTTAACCCGGCAAACCCAGCGTCTGTGAAGTTCTCGGATGAGACTCTGGATAACCTATCAAATTTTGTGAACAACGAACGTAGCGACCTGTTCATTGTGACTGACGATGTATACGGCACATTTGCGGACGACTTTGTCTCACTGTTTGCAAAACTGCCATACAACACGCTTTGTGTGTATTCGTTCTCTAAGTACTTCGGTGCAACAGGCTGGCGTTTAGGCTCGATTGCGATTCAACACAACAACGTGTTTGACGATGCAATGCGTAGCCTTCCTGAAGTGCGTCAACTTGAGTTGGACGATCGTTACAAAACGCTGACTCCGGAACCTCGTGAGATCAAGTTTATTGACCGTATCGTTGCCGACAGCCGTAGCGTAGCGCTTAACCACACAGCAGGTTTGTCGCTTCCTCAACAAGTTCAAATGGCGCTGTTCTCATTGAATTGTCTGATGGACTCAGAGAAAAACTACAAAGAAGCATGTAAACGCATCATTCGCGAGCGTTACAAAACTCTGTACAAAAACATGGGTGTAGAAATTGAAGAAAACAAAGATCGTGTGGACTACTACACACTGCTTGAGCTCGACACTCTGGGCGGCAAATTGTACGGACCAGCATTCGTTGAATGGTTCAAAGCGAGCGAGAAGGGCAAAGACTTCCTGTTCCGCCTTGCACATGAAACCGGCGTTATCCTACTTCCAGGCCAAGGCTTCGATGTAGTGCATGCATCAGTTCGAGTTTCGCTAGCAAACCTTACTCACCACGAATACGAGCTTATCGGTCGTGCAACACGCAAAGTGTTGGATGAGTACTTTGCTGAATTCAAAGGCTAATGAATCCAGCCTGATTAAGAATAAGCCTCGGCGTTGTCGAGGCTATTCCGACCAAATAAGCACAGTGCGCGGCATTGTGTTTATTTAGTCGCCAAGCTAACAAACTTCCCTATTAAGAGTGACTTATGAAAAGCATTATTTCTATTCAATCTCATGTGGTTTATGGCCACGCCGGAAACAGTTCTGCAGTCTTCCCAATGCAGAGAATGGGCCTCGAAGTATGGCCAATTCACACGGTTCAGTTTTCAAATCACACTCAGTACCAGCAAGGTTGGACTGGACAGAAGTTTGGGGCAGATGAAATTCATTCTCTAATGAGAGGCTTAGATAACATTGAGAAGTTAGGCGAATGTGGCGCGATACTGTCCGGTTATCAAGGCAGCGCAGAGCAATGTCGAGCGGTGGCCGAAGCGGTAAGTTTAGTCAAATCGCGTAACCACAGCGCGCTTTATGTGTGTGACCCAGTTATGGGTGATCCAGACAAAGGTTGCATTGTGGCAGACGGTGTCAAAGAAGCGATAAGCCATAGCTTGTTGCCCATCGCTGATGTGATTGTTCCTAACCAGTTTGAACTGAGCGAGTTAACAGGTGTGAAAATTAACTCTCTTTATGATGCGGTCACTGCATGTAAAAAAGCCTTAGAGTTAGGACCGAAAATGGTATTGGTGAAACACCTGCATGCACTAACAGATGACGCCTTCAGTATGATTTTAGCGACGCCGAAAGCAAGCTATTTGGCCCAACGACCTAGTGTTGAATTTGCTATGCAGCCAGTCGGAGTCGGTGATTTAATTTCTGCGATTTTTACCTCTTGTTTGGTGAAGAAGATGTCTCCTGTCGCAGCCTTTCGTCATACACATAACGCCGTTTACGGTGTATTGGAGATCACAAAAGGCTATGGCACATGGGAGCTACAGACGATCAATGCCCAATACGAATTTGTCGAACCGACGCATGAGTTCAACGTCGTGAAAATTGCTTAGCGCAGTACCTAATTAACGGAGAAGCGTAAAGTTAGCATATAGAAACTTGGCATAATTGCTTTGATGGATAGCATCCTACAATCGCGATTATGGGGTTTAGCCGTGCCTAGCTATAGTAACTCCAAACAACGAAACGGACTTCATTTTGACCCAATTAACTTCAAACTGAGTCTCTGGTCATACGCCAGAGAACATTAAATGAGACTGATTATGAATCGTTTAATTTCCTCTGGTGTGACGGTTGCACTTTCGCTGCTGATAGTAGCTTGTAGTTCACCTCATACGCTGGATGTTCGTGTTTCTCAAAGCAACTATAAAGATGTCGAGATCGCGAGTTCGACACCAAATGAGCCACTTCGAATGTGGGCCAATGAAGCGCCGGATTTTCTCTACTCAGCGCACAATCAAACCACACCGATCAAAGTAGAGGGTGAACAGCTCAATATTTTGGCCTTATCGGGTGGTGGCGTAAACGGTGCATACGGGGCCGGCGTTTTGATGGGGCTACAGGAAAAGGGGGAGCTAAAAGATTATGCCATCATTACTGGAGTCAGTGCGGGTGCCCTAATCGCTCCTTTTGTTTTCATTGGCGGTGATGCGATGCCAAAGATGAAAGAAGTCATGCTCAACATCAATGATAAGAATATTTTGGGTAAGAAGAACTTCTTAAATACCCTGTTTAAGGACGCGTTTACCGATGGTGAGAACCTCTATGATTTCATCGCAGACGCTTACCCTGAGCCCATGATCGAGGCGATGGCGCAGCAACACCGCAATGGTAAACGCCTCTTTATTGGCAGTACCCATTTTGATTCAGGCGAACTGGTGATTTGGAATATTGGTGCGATTGCGAACAGTGATTTAGCGGACAAATCTGAACTTATTTACAAGGTGCTTGCTGCGAGCGCATCGATCCCTGGTGTTTTCCCTCCACAATTTATCGATGTTGAACATGATGGAGAAACACTTGAGGAGTTACACGTAGATGGCGGTCTCGCAGCGCAGGTGTTCTTTAATCCGTCTAACTTCAACTATCAACAAATCTCAGATGCTTTGGGGTTAGAAAAAGCGCCTCAGTTGGATGTGATTCGCAATGGTGCGTTAAAAGCGCCGTATCGTCCACTAAAAGACAAAGGTTTGGACTTGGTATCGAAAAGTGTCTCAAGCCTTACGCTAGCGCAAACTCGTGGTGATCTCTATCGAATGAAATACATCAGTGAAATCAACGATATCGAGATGCAGTTTACCTACATTGATCAAGATTTCAGGTACGCCAAAGTAACGAAAGATATGTTCGATCACCGCTACTTGCTGACGATTTACGAATATGGATTCAAAAAAGCCACCCAAGGGCAACTTTGGGTAACTGAACTCCCTTAATACAGGAAAACGATACAATGAAAAAAGCCGTTCTTACACTCATGATACTTACCGCTTCCGCGACTGCATTCGCCCAAAGTGGAGCCCATCTTGACCAGCAAAAAGTGGATAGTGATATGCAGCAACTGTCTGCAATCAAAGAAGAAGGTGCAGCCTTTATCATGATTGACGAGAACTCGAGTTACGTGGCGGTCGAGTTCGTGGGAAAGTGGGAAGAGATCAACAACTATGTGTCACACAAAGAAGCGAAAAAACGTAAATTGGAAAAAGTGAACAAGCAGTTCGTGTACTCTCAGGTCGGTGAAACGTTGGAGTCACTTGAGCAAAAAGTCGTTGACCACATTTACGCTGATCAACCTAAATATTTCAGTGTCGATGTCTACCGCGATTACCATGGTGACTCAGGAGAATTCAACTATTTAGCTCGTGTCGTTGAGTACAACTAAGTTAGAGAAAACCTACTGAAGCTAGTAGGTTTTTTGTGTCGTCGAGAAGGAATTCAAACGCAGATTGTTTCCGTTACCAAGTAGCAATTCTACGATCTTGTGGTAATTTAATTAGATAACTCTAAAAAGTAAGCACAACCTATGAATTTTAGTTTTGAACAACTTCTCGCGTTCGTAACCGTTTATGAACAGCTTTCGTTTAGTAAGGCGGCGGTCAAACTCAATAAGCACCGAACCACAATAGGGCAGGTGATTACCAATCTTGAAGACCAACTGGCGGTCAACCTGTTTGAGCGAGTGGGGCGCTCGGTAGAACCGACAGAAGATGGTCATCTTCTTTACCACTATGCTAAGCAAACCATCGAACAAGCACGTACTTTCGATAAAGTCGCATTAAGTCTGGCTTACGGTGGGTTAGAGAATGTTAGTATCGCCTATTCAAGCGCTATACCACACCGTTTTCTTGTATTGCTTCGTATTCAATTAGCAGCAGATTTTCCGATGATGCGAGTTAACTTTCTTGTTCGTAATCGCAACGAAATTAAAGAGGGTTTACAGAATGGTGAGTATCAATTCGGTATTGTCAATGTACATGATAGTCGAGCAATACATAGTTTGGATGCGACGTTTTTAGGTCATTTTGAATTTGTTCCTTTCGTCCAGAAAGGTGGTGAACTCGCTTCTATGGCACCAGATCGAGTATTGACAGCCTTGAGGAATAGTAAACAATTTGTACTGCGTTCTCTTATTGAAGAGGGAATGGGCGAAAAAGTCATCGTAAGTTCGAACCATGAAGAGGTCGACCAATTGGCCCTAGTCGTGAAAATGGTTGAAGCAGGTTTAGGATGGGCGATTCTCCCCAGAACGTTTGCCCATTCGGAGTTTTCTAATAATCATATAGAGCCAGTGGAAGCTTCTGAATTATTGGAAGGTTTTAAGTTTGGTTTTGGCCTATGGTGCCAACCCTCTAAGCAAGTCGGTGATGTAAAAAATTCAATCATGAAGGTCGTTACAGAATACCGAGAGAAAATAATCCGTGATATGACTTAGCGGCGACATGTATCCTGCTCATCCCTATCAACAACAAGACTCAACGTGAGTCTTGTTTTTTTGTGTCTGAAAAACGTTATCGTTCTAGCGAAGACTAATGTCTATTGGAAGGATATGACCCTCTATATGAGAGTATGGAGTCCATAGTTTTTGGCTTAATCTAACCTCGCTCAATGGGTAAGCCCAGAGCAAAAAGTGTTTTTACCATATGTCCGCTGCAAGGACGCAGATTTTCAGCCGGGTTTAGTTACCCGGCTTTTTTTATAGTAATAAAAAATGTCAGCTGTCACCCCAAGCTCTCTGTTACAACTGGCTTGTTATTGCGCTTAGCAATCCAGTACGCAACGCTACCCCAAAGCACGGTGAGTGCCCAAAGTGCCGTCCAATGTGGAGCGACTTGTTGCCAGGTTGCCCCCATTTGGTTTAGCGCTAAGAAAGCTTTGATCGCCCATGTACTTGGACTTAAATCTGCAATCCATAGTAGGGGAGCAGGAATGGCTTCAATCGGCCAAATAAAACCCGCCAAGAAAATGAGAGGCATAGAGCTCACGAGGACGACTAAGGTAACCAGTTCACGCCGAGGTAATAAGTAGCCTAGCCAGAAGCCTAGTCCGCAACAACCTAAAAAGAACGGGAACAACATAGCCAGCAATTCGCCCGCGTTGGCGATATGGTTTACGTTTAAGCGTTCGAAGCTAAAACCAAAATAATAGGCGCCGAGTAAATAATAAATTGCCACAAATACTAACGTTCTCACAAGCAGCAGCGATCCCGTTGATACTTGTGACCAATAGCCACGACCATGACGCTGTGTTCCCGTTTGTAATCCAACCGCCATGATCAACGTTTGTTGTAAAATCAGAACAAATACTGCCGGCACTACGTATTCGATGTAACCCATGGTTGGGTTGAACGTCGGTTTCATATTAAGCTTAATAGCAGAGTAATTATGGCTAGCCATACTCATGGGCACACCATCTATCACCATTTTACTGACTTTCACTTGGGCCCCTAATGTGCCTCCCGCTTGGGCCAATCCTTCTACCACGGTTCCGTACACGAGAAAATACGAGGCGTCCGCAGCGTAGGCTAGAGTCGGGCTTTTACCTAGCATTAGGTCTTTGTAAAAGTGTTCTGGTATGACTAAAAAACCGGTGATCTCTCGTTGTAAAAATGCTTGCTTTGCATCGGCAATCGTATGAAGTCGAGTGACTACGTTGACTTGCGGGGTGGCATCAACCATACGTTCCAGCTTTAAACTCGTCTGACTACCATCTAGATTAACAATCGCGATTGGTTGTTCACGAGGCGTTTGTTGTGCATAAGGCAAAGGGTATAAAAACGAGTAAAATACGACACCACCAAACACGGTCAACGTAACGACTGGATTGGTTAGAACGGCCTTAAGTTCCGCTTTAATCAGTTGCCACAATGTCATACCGCCTCCTTCGCTTGGCGTGTTGATGAAGCTGTTCGATGTTTACCCATCAAGGCTGCGGTAATGAGCAGGGGCACAACATAACCAATCATAGGCCATAGCGAGCTTAAAGATTGTGCGGCCGATGCTCCATAGCTTGCTTGACTCACTTGTACTTCAATGTAATGGGTAATCGGCAATAATGAACGCCATGCATAAGCGAGCGTGTTCATGTCAGAAACTGGGAATGTAATTCCCATGAACGCGAAACTTGGAGCCGTAAACGCGCCAGCAAAACTCATCGCACGTGCAGGATCCATCGACAAGAAGAAGAACAACGCTCCCATAATGATACAGGCGATAACCGTCGCCAATTGTGCTAGTAGCATAACCACAAAACTGCCTTCCATTGGCCAATCAAGCACAGAATAAAACCAGTACAAGAACAACGCACCTTGCGCCATAAAGACCGGAATGTACTGACTTAATAGGGTAGTGAGCCTGGCGTATGGCTTTTCGCCCAAAAATGCAAAGCCATTCTTTCCACCATAAATGCGAAAGTGCGCGGCAAGAATCAAAATAGTGCTTACTACAATACATATTTGCCAAATGGATGGCACGATAGCCGTTACCAAAAATTGTGCGTAGTTATTGTTACGGTTAAATAATGCGGTTATTTGTGTCGACACGGGTACAGCCTGTCCAGCCGCTGCTAACGTTGTGGTGTTACCCTTAGCCAAGTTTCCCATTACTTCAACCTGAGCGTCGAAATAGCCTTGTGCTTGCGCAACGGCAGAGTTGATCAGTTTCGCTACCAAAATGTACTGACTGTTGTAAAAGACAGAAAGTTGAGGTTGGCGGTGCTGGAGAATATCTTGGTCGAACTTAGATGGGATGACCGCGTAAGCGTAGATATCGCCTTCAATCATCGCATTTTTTGCTTCGCTTGCACTGGTGTAGTGATAGTTAACAGCCAGACTCGACGACGCATCCAAAGATTGAATGAGCTTTCGAGAAAGTTGGGAATGTTGTAGATCAACCACACCGATTGGCAGATCCCGGGCAATGCCCGCAGAGAACACTCCCCAAATCATCATCGCGAGCAAAATCGGTATCCAACTAAGGCACGAAAGCAACCACTTGTCTCGTCGTAAGATATGCCGCTGTGAAATCTTAATCGTCATAGCATTAACCTAGTGGTTGTGATTAAAGTTCAACGACAACACTCATTCCCATACGCAGTTCAGGTTCGGGTTGAGCTGGACGAGCTTCTACTTCAAAGGTACGAAGATCAAAACCTTGAGAAGCATCGGTTGCTCTCCACGTTGCAAAGTCACCCATAACGGCAACATGTGTTACTTTGAACTCAACATTTTTGTTTAAGGCAGGCAAATAGGCATCAAAGGTTGCTCCTTTTTTAAAGTGTTGAAGGTAATCTTCACGCACATTAAGTGTCGCCCAGGCATCTTCTGTATCTATCACAGTAACAACCGGGAAGCCCTGAGGTGCTAATTCACCACTTTGAAGTAGAACTTGAGAGACTTCGCCGTCAAACCAGCTGTAGATCTGAGTATCTTTCGCGTACGCTTCTACTTCGGCTACGGCACCTGATGCCATGCGCGCTTTTTCCGCCGCAGCCACTTTGGTTTCACTTCTAGCGCCTTCTTTTGCCATTTCGTACATTTGAAACGCGGCACTTTCTGTGTATTTCGCTGCTTGCCACTGCGTTAAAGCTTCATCGCGTTTTTGTTCTGCAACCACGCCATCGTTATAAAGGTTATTCACACGATTGTAGGTTTTTTCCATTAAATTCGCAGCGGCTTTGGCTTTCATCCACTGATCTTTTGCTGCTTGGATTTGTTGCTCACGTGCGCCTTTCTCAGCTTCTTGAGCTAAGGCGTCCGCCGCTTTTTCACCTGCTTTTGCTTGTTCTAACTTCGCTTCAATTTCAGGACTATGAAGGGTAAAAATAAGCTGACCTTTCTCTACATCGTCGCCTTTACGTACCATGACCTCATCAATACGCCCTGGAACTTTTGAGGAAATACTGTATTGCTGGGCTTCAATTAATCCCTGTAAGCGGATCGGTTCCGGTTGATAGGCTTGGTAAAATTGATACCCAACCCAAGAGGCAACACCCAAAGCACAAAGTGAGAGTAAAACGGGTTTTAGTGATTTAGCTGCCATGATTTATTTCACCTCTTTGGATGTTGAAGCAGGGATATAAGCGGTATTTTGATATTGTTCGAAACTGTTCATTTCACTGCTCAATGCGAGTAGCTTGGTTAAAGATATTAAATAGCGGAAACGCGCCGCTGAACGTTGTGTTTCTATACTCGCGACATAAAGTTGTGCATCCACAACATCCAGAGAAGACGACAGACCCTGAGTAAATGCTTTTTCACGCAAGCGCAGGTTTTCGTTAGCGAGTTCAATGCTAGATGCGAGCCCTTGTACTTCATCAATGGCTTGCTGAGCCTCCAAGTATGTCTTTTGGACTAACAGCGATAAGTCTTGTTTGGCTTGGGACTTTAATGAGTCGACCTGCGAGACGACGCTTTGAGCGGCTTTGACTTTTTCGCTTCGCCCTGATGATTCAATCAGTGGAATGCTGACACCAACACCAACTAACCAGTCAGGCTTCATTTGGCTTGCGAGAGAATCGTCTTCATACAAGCTGTAGTCGCCGTAAAGATAAACTTCAGGGTAGTATTTCCCTTTTTCTGCTTTGATTAAGCTAGAGGCTTGTTTGTGTTTAGCGCTCAGAAGCTCTAACCCCGGATAGGTAAGCAACGTTTGATCGACAAAAGCAGTAAGAGGGGGAAGACTGTCGTTGATAAACAAAGATTCAGCGGGCTCTACGGCATCATCTTGCGCGAGTAATTTACCTAATGCAGCCTGAGCGATACTCAAATCGCTGGCTGCTTTACGTGTTTCTACAGATGCTTTATCTAAAGAAGCCTCGGCTTGCAGGCGCTCAACGTGCGCGATTTGTCCTTGCTCTTCAAGCTTAATGGCAAAATCTCGATGCTTTTTTAGCCCAGCTTCAACCGCTTGCCGCGTTGCGAGTACTTCCTTTGCCAGTACGACAGAAAAGTAGTACTTCGATAAATCTTCAAAACGCGCTTGTTGTTCCATTAAAAGCTGACTTTTCGCCTCATCCGTTTTGCCTTCTGCTGCTGATTGAGCCGCAGAAATTCTACCACCAGTAAAAATTGGCCAAATGGCACGAATAGACGAAGAGAAAATATCGCGCTCGGTTATGGTCGAAGTGGTATTAGCTAAGGCACCAAAAATAGGCTGAAAAGCAGGAGGTACGTTAATGTGTGCTCCTGTGCTGTCTAGAATCTGTTTTCCCGAAAGCGTGATATCGGTATCTAAACGCGTGTAATTCGCGCCAATGGTAACTTGAGGTAAGTTGAGATTGCTGGTGGCACTCTCTTGGTATTGGTAGTTCTCGACGTTTGAGCGTTGAGCTTTAAGAGAATAGTTGTTTTCTAGCAATAGCTGCCATGCGGTATCAAAAGTGATCGGTGCCGCATGACAGGCAAGGGAAATCGAGCTGCTAAGTAAGCCCAGTATCCAAAACTTTCCTGTTTTTTTCATAATGGCTGCTTTGTCGTAGAGTATTAGCTCTAATATAAAGGATTCGTAACTGCGTGTTAAGTAGGAGGGAAAATTGGGCAGTAGTATGCGCCCAGTTATATTTGTGCTGGGCGCGGGAGATGTTACAAATTTATTTCGTATATGGACAGTGAAACTCCGCTCTCCACTCGAGCTGACGAGAACCTCGCATCGTATTCAATAGATCTTTTCCACTCATTTGAGGGAACGATAACAGGACTTTGAGATCAGAAGTACCGCCTCCGTTTTTTTCATAAGCCCTGACGTGTGTAAATGTTGAATACATATTCTCTGACAGCATCGCCTTATTCAGGCATATTCCAAAGGTATCGCGTTCCATGTTTGGTGTTCCTTCTAACTATAAATGCACCTCTGTTTATAGTTTTCCAGTTTTCAGATGGTGTCTAAGTGTTTGTCATATAGTCAGTATTTGTGTTTTGTTTTATTTTTGTCCAAACCACTGACATCAATGTTGAGCTTTTAATAGACTTCCAGCTTCACTGCTTTCAAACCGAAACTCTCATTGGTTTCGTTGATTAAAAATTATACGTTGTAAAATCTAAAAACGCCTCAAAAACCGCTAAAATCGATGTGATCGCGATCATGATTTTAAGGGCAATTTATGTATGGAATTGAGTATCAGAGAGGAATGCTAAATTTGGTGAATGGTTGTAATTTTATGTTTCAGCTCGTCGATTAATTAACCGTAAACTCTGCGGTTTGTTTGCCTTCCTCACAGATTTATCACCGCGACAACGTCATGCTGTTAACTGAGTGTTAACGTTACGCTCAAGAGTGAATCACAAGGATGTATCAATGAGTTGGAAAACCATCAGCTTTCGTAAGCGGATGCTCATTATCATGACGCTATCGGGGTTGATAGAGCTGTTATTGCTTGTCGCCGCGGGGTTCACTTATCTCAAAATCAATCAAGAGCAAGAAATGGGAGAAAAAGCACTGGGTGTTGCCCGTTTTTTAGCGGACTCAGCGGTTGTTCGTGAAATGATCGAAACCCAAAACCCCCAGCCATACCAACTTCGCTTTAGAGAATTAACCGAAGCCATAGGTGCTGCATTCATCGTTATTGGCGACCATAAGGGAGTACGCTTAATCCACCCTGTTGATGAGCGGTTGGGCAAGCCAATGAGAGGTGGCGACAATCGTCGAGCGCTAGAACAGGGGTTGTCTTATGTTTCGACGGCACAGGGCTCGTTAGGTTATTCAGTTCGTGGTAAAGCTGCGATTTTTGACGAGCAAGGGAACATTATTGGTGTGGTTTCAGTTGGCTATTTGCTCGACCGACTGCAAGACCGCATCGAACCATTTTTGGCCTTTTTGATTTTAATGGTCATCGTAGTTGTCGTCGCTAATGCCATTGTATCTAATTATGCGTCGAGAAAGTTTCAGCGCGCCATTTTAGGCTTTGAACCTGAAGAGATAGGGCGGTTGTACGGCGAATTAGAAGTGACGATGAGCACCATCAAAGAGGGCGTGTTAAGCATTGATGCCCAAGGGATACTTCGCTCGATAAATCGTAGTGCCTGCCAGATTCTCGGTATTGATAGAGAATCAGCGCTCAATAAACCTTTGACTGACACGCTGCGTGATAGCGATCTATATACAGTGTTAGAAAGCGGGCAGGAAGATCATGATATTGAAATATTCCTTAATCATAAGCGCCTGATTGCAAATCGCTCTCCAATTTATGTTGATGGAAAAATCGTGGGGGCGGTATCGAGTTTCCGTTTAAGGGATGAAATCAATGATCTAACCGAGCAGCTATCACAAACCAAGGAATATGCAGATTTGTTACGTTCGCAGACCCATGAGCATCGAAATAAGCTCAACACCATTAGTGGGCTAGTACAAATGGGTGAACTTGATGCGGTGCAAAAGTTAATTGGACAAGAAACCGCACACTATCAAGCAATGATTGAGTTTTTAAGAGATACCGTTAAAGACCCGCTAATTGCAGGTATGTTGCTTGGAAAAACTGAACGTGCTCGCGAGTTAGGCTTACAACTGGTGGTTGAGGAAGGCAGTCGTCTTGAGCCCCTGCCTGAGTGGCTAAATTCGGAAGACCTTGTCACAATTTTGGGTAATTTGATTGATAACGCTTTCGATGCCACGTTAACTTCAATTCGCGATGAATCAAATGTTGCGTCAGAACGCAGAAACATTGATGTGTCCGTTAGCGATTACGGAAATGAAGTGATACTTGAGGTGATAGATCATGGCTGTGGCCTCCCAAAAACAGTGGATCCACAAACATTATTTACAAAAGGCGTTTCGACGAAATCTCGTCAAAATCGAGGAGTTGGGTTACACCTTGTCAATCAGCTTGCTACTCGATATCACGGCCATGTTGAGATGATACCCAATACAAATTATGGGACAAGAATAACGGTGTACTTACCCAAGGAAGAACAATTATGAGTATGGCGACTCGCGTAATGATCATTGAAGATGATCTGGCTATTGCTGAGCTGCACCACAAATACTTAAGCCAACTGACAGGTTTGGAAGTGGTTGGAATTGCGACCACGAGAATGGAAGCGGAAATGCAACTCGACATTCTTAAGCCAGATTTACTATTGATGGATGTCTATCTTCCCGATGGCACAGGGCTTGAGATACTAAATACACTGCGTGCAAGTAACCAAACGTGTGATGTCATTTTGATTACAGCCGCAAGGGATGTCGATACGTTACAACAGGCGATGAGGGGTGGCGTTGTCGATTACCTGTTAAAACCAGTGATGTTTCCACGCTTAGATGCCGCACTGAAAAAGTATGTGTCCCAACGCCAACAACTAGACATCGTAGAGAGTTTGGATCAGAACCTCGTTGATAAAATGCTGCAGTCTCACGCCAATCAAGACAACTTGCCGAACCGATTACCAAAAGGGATTGATGGTGTAACCCTAGACAAGATCAGAGAGTTGTTCCTAAATGGCAGTGCGCTGACCGCTGATGAGGCAGGTGAAAAAATCGGAGTGAGCCGAACAACGGCAAGGCGCTATTTGGAGTATCTGATCAGCACTGGTGAACTAGAGGCTGATTTAAACTATGGCTCTGTTGGTAGGCCAGAAAGGTGCTATAAAAAAGTGACGCGGTAGCGTTTATATTGATGCTCTATGCAAAATAAAAAGCGATGGCTTATTGTAGAAACCATCGCTTTACAAATTACGGCTGTTCCGTTCTAAGAGGTTAGAAGTTGTATTCTAACTTCGCT
Source organism: Vibrio sp. YT-16 (assembly GCF_033337405.1). NCBI lineage: Bacteria > Pseudomonadati > Pseudomonadota > Gammaproteobacteria > Vibrionales > Vibrionaceae > Vibrio > Vibrio sp. YT-16. Next base: position 111,220 of record NZ_JAWOQQ010000011.1, on the reverse strand, counting down.
TCGATAGAGCGCTCAGCGCCAAACCAACAGTTATTTTTGTCGTAACAAGAATAGTATTCTTTATCGAATAGATTGCTTGCAGAAAGCGTGACGCTAGCCCCTTTCATTGATTCAGATACCGTTGAGAAATCGTAACTTGCTGCTAAATCAAACAAGGTGTAGTCCGGTACTTTTTGACTATTCTGTGCATCAATTTGTGCTTCTCCGACATAGCGAACGCCAGCACTGGTACGAAGGCCTGAAAGATTTCCTTCAAAGAAGTAATTTGCCCATAGAGAGGCCGTTTGCTCAGGTACCCAAACCGGCGTTTTACCTTCTTGGTTGTAATAACTGTCCTCGGTAATCTCCATATCGGTATATGTATAGCCTAGAGTGAAATCAGCTTGTGCTGTAGCTTGCCATTTTGCCTCAAGTTCAATACCTTGTGATACCACTTCGCCCGCTTGATAGTTCGGTGCATAAGGATTATTCGGATCGGTCAAGATCGCGTTTTTCTTCGTGATATGGAAGAGTGCTAAGTTACCTGAGATATCACCAGATAATGGTGCGTATTTAAAGCCTAACTCCCATTGATGTCCGGTTGATGGCTCAAATGCTTTACCAGAAGAGTCGGCACCCGCAATTGGCTCAAAACTTTCCGAGTAAGTAAGGTATGGCGAGAGACCAAAATCTAGCTCATACAAACCACCGACTCGGAAAGATACGTTGGTATCGTCTAACTCTTCCTTGCTCTTGGATACTGTTCCTAGATAATCGCTAACGGCGTCTGTATTTGAATCGTATTTATCCCAACGAAGACCTGCAATCATTACAAGTTGCTCGTAACGAACTTGATCTTGGAAATAAACGCCAATCTGCTTCGTTTTGATATCCAAGTTTTGTTTGTATTGGAAATTCAGTGCATTACGATCAATGCTGTTGTGGTCAGGATTAAAAATGTCCTGAGTTAGCGAATACCCAAGCGTGTCTTTGTATTTTACATCTGAATCTAGATACTGATAATCAAGCCCGAACAATAAGTTATGTTCAAAATTTCCTGTTTTAACGTAGCCAGATAGTTGGTTGTCAATCACAAAGGATTTGGACTTTTCATCGGTTAAATAGGCATTTCGACCAACGGTACGGTTATCCGCTTCAAGTGCACCGTTATATGTGTTTTCCTGATAGGCATCGGCGGTCATGTAGCGGGCATTCTGTAGAAATTGCCAATTGTTGTTAAAGTCGTGTTGGACTTTGTAACCCATCATCAGAACTTCGCGTTCGTAAGTGTTCCAGTCCTCATCCCCTAAATAAGTGCTTGGTGACATCGAGCCAAGTGGGTTTTTAATCACTGAGCCAGACGCAGGCACAGTCGTGTAGATACCTGCTGATGGATCATTTTGATAGTAAACATTCACGTTCACTAATGTGCTTTCTGTCGCTTGCCAATTGAAAGATGGGGCGAGTACATAACGTTCGTCTTCAGACGTATCGGCTTGACCATCTCGCTGTTTTGCCAGGCCGACGATACGGTAATCCACATTAGAATCACCAATTTGTCCTGTGGTGTCGAACGTCAGTTCTTTTAGGCTGTTAGTCCCAGTACTAATCGATACAGAGTGCGAGGGTGTTGACTGAGGCGCCTTGGCGATAATATTGACCATACCTCCTGGTGGAATATTGCCGTAAAGAACAGACGTTGGCCCTTTAAAAACCTCGATTTGCTCAAGAGCAACGGAGTCGACCTGCGGTTGAAGGTTCCAACCGTTGTACAGCAAAGGAAGACCATCATAAAAGTTGGTGTAGTTAATAAAACCACGAATATTGAATAGGTCAAGTCGGGAAACGGCACCACCACGCAATTCTGTATTTACGCCAGGCGCATAACGCAATGCTTCGCTCACCGAGTTTACGCCGCGTAGGTCCATGTCATCTTTAGTGATTACCGTGATCGCTTGCGGTGTTTCCTCCGGTTCTAAAACGGTTTTAGTTGCGGTGTTTCGGTATGTTTCTCCTAGCACCGTAATCGTTTCGTGTTGGGATACGCTCTCAGTCGCATTGGCGTGGCCAGCGAGCAATGCGGATACGACGATAGCAACCGCTGAACGATGAAATCGAATCGGACTTTCCATATTTATAAATTCCACTACTTTTTCTATTTATTGATAATGATTGTTATTTGTATTCTATATTCAAAGAAATAGGAAAAGTTAACAATTTGGTGCAAAACACTAATCTTTGGAACTTATTCTTCTGTTCTTAGGTTTTAAAGATAGCGAGTCGTTTGGCTCGACAGGAATCCAATACTGCATTTGTGCTTGTTCGCTATCAACATCATAACCTTCTGGATAAAGCTCTAACTCATAACCATCGATAGCATGATAATTAGAGTAGGGTAGCCAATGTAAAATAAACCATTCCAGCGTTGAGGCGAGCTCTGATGCTTTGCCTATGTGTGTAATGACGGCGTAGGTTTGCTCAGGAACAGCCAAGAGGTCTAACCCCGAGTTGGAAGAGTTCGTTGATCTTGGTGCGTTTGCTGTTGGACTGCACTCATAACCTGCCCAATACTCAAGTTGTTGGTTGTTTGAATACGCTTGAGTCACATCAATCACGCCAAAGTAACTACTTTCCGAATTGTTAAGGTTTTCAGATGAATAAAGACGTGACCAAAGTGACGGTACTTTGGATTGGAAATCGGGCGTAGCGGAAAACAATCCGTGAATAGGTTCATGATAACCAGCAAGTTCAAAAGCCGGTTTTGTTTCTATTCGAACTTCAATAAAGCGCTGATGTTTTTTCTCTTCTTCTGGTGTCTTACGCAGCGTCAAAGGTTGCCTCAACCCGGAGAGTTGTTGCGTTTTTCGATATTCGCGGGGGCTTTTTGAAAACATATTCCTGAACGCTCGGCTAAATGCGTGTTCAGATGTAAATCCCATTTCTATCGCTATATCTAACGAGCGGTCAGAAGTATGGATTAAGCGCTCAGCCGCAAGGCTAAGTTTAAGCTCTCTGATGTAGTGAGCGACGGATACGCCAGTGTGTTGTTGAAATACGCGTTGCAGTTGCCAGCGCGACCAACAACTTGCTTTCGATATTTCATCTACGCTCAGAGTGCTGTCTAAGTTGGTGTGAATGTAGTCAAGCACCGATTGTATTCGGTTTATGGGATGTGGGTTAATGGCGCTTGATTTCATGGCGTTCTACTTTCACATTAATAGTGATTTCATTATCTTTAATTGAGTATCATTATCAATAGGGTGATGAAATAAAAAGTAAGTAACACAGATCACGATAAAACTGTAATGGATTGCAAGGATGAGTAATTATTGCCCATATTAGAGTTTTTGCTTAAATTTTGGAGCGTTCAGATGAAACTTTTTTTATCAATAAAATACAATCGCTTATGACGTTTTGTGCAACTTATTTAAACGTTTGCACTGGCAAGTGTTGATGTAAATCAAATAGTCGTAGACAATATTGCCCCGTGTCGGACTCTCCTCCAGCGAGTACAGTGTGTACTTTTGAGACATAAGTGACTTAAATGACCTCAATACGTCGTGTTTTCAAGAATCGGAAATGCAACTTCTTGAGGTTCTTTGGGCCCATAGACTTTACCTATCAACGTAATAGGTAAGACCAATTTTCTATTTTGAGGTGCCATTGATAGGGTTGGCTCATTCTCTAGCCGTATCCGGGCACACAATAAGTACCTCGTTTTTAAGGGAAAGATGATGGTAATACCAGAAAACAGCAGCATCGTTATTTTTGGTGCTTCAGGTGACCTTACGTACCGTAAGCTCATTCCTGCTTTATACCACCTCTACGCGAACAAGCAGCTTCCAGAGAATTTTGCCATTCTGGGTGTAAGTCGCACTGAATACAGTGATGAGTCTTACCGCGCGAAGCTGAAAAAATCGCTTCAGGAAATGGAAAAGACTGAGCCAGAAACGCTTGATGCATTTATTAACCATCTGCACTACCAAGCAATTAATACTTCTGACACACAAGATTACGGTAAGCTATCTTCTCGCTTAGACCAACTTGCGGACGAATATCAATTCGAGCAACGCAATACGCTTTTTTACTTAGCAACCCCACCAAGTTTATACAGTGTGATCCCTGCAAGTCTTGCAGCACATGGTCTTAACAGTGAAGAGGATGGCTGGAAACGCCTGATCATTGAGAAACCATTCGGCTATGATCTTGAATCGGCGCGTATTCTGGACAAAGAAATTCACGAGCACTTCCAAGAGCATCAAATCTACCGAATTGACCATTACTTAGGTAAAGAAACGGTACAAAACCTACTTGTGCTTCGTTTCTCTAATGCGATGTTTGAGCCGCTTTGGAACCGTAACTTCATTGATTACGTTGAAATCACAGGCGCAGAATTCCTTGGCGTAGAGGAGCGTGGTGGTTACTACGACAACTCTGGTGCTGTGCGCGACATGTTCCAAAACCACTTGCTACAAGTATTAGCAATGGTAGGTATGGAACCACCAGCGCAAATCAATGCAGACTCGATGCGTGATGAAGTGGTAAAAGTGCTTCAATGCCTAAAGCCATTAGACGAAAACGCTCTGCGCAACGATCTAGTATTAGGCCAATACACGGCGTCTGAAGTCCGTGGGCAAAGCCTACGCGGCTACCGTGAAGAGCCGGGAGTTGCAGACGATTCTCGTACAGAGACTTACATCGGTTTGAAAGCGTACATCAACAACTGGCGTTGGAATGGCGTGCCATTTTACGTGCGTACTGGTAAGCGTCTTCCAACACGCGTTACTGAGGTGGTTATCCACTTTAAACAAACACCGCATCCTGTGTTTGGTCAAAACGCACCAGAAAACAAGCTGATCATTCGTATTCAACCAGACGAAGGCATTCAAATGAGCTTTGGCTTGAAAGAGCCAGGCGCAGGCTTTGAAGCGAAGGAAGTGAAAATGAACTTCCATTACGCTGACCTGCAAGAAACGCAAATGCTAACGGCATACGAGCGTCTTCTACTTGATGCTTTGAATGGTGATGCTACGCTATTTGCACGTAGTGATGCGGTGGAAGCGTGCTGGCAATACGTACAGCCAATCTTAGATTTTAAGCAAGATCCACAATCCCTCTTCGGGTACGCATGCGGCACTTGGGGGCCTAAAGAGTCAGATGACTTGTTACAGCGTGATGGCCGTGCTTGGCGTTTCCCATGTAAAAACTTAACAGATACGGATTACTGTGAACTATGATCAACCATAAGATCTACCAAACAGCAGAACAGGTAGTTGAAAGCCTAGCTAACGATATGAAAGCGTTTAGCGAAATGGGCAGACCTGTTCACATCTCTCTTTCTGGCGGCAGCACTCCTAAAATGCTGTTTAAACTACTGGCTTCAGAGGCTTACGCAACCTCCATTCAATGGGAAAACCTCCACTTTTGGTGGGGTGACGAACGTTGTGTTGCCCCTGACGATGCAGAAAGCAACTACGGTGAAGCGAACACATTGTTGTTTAGCCAAGTAAATATTCCTGCAGAAAACATTCACCGCATCCGTGGCGAAGATGAGCCTAAAGCAGAAGCCGAGCGCTTTGCAAAAGAGATGGCAGAGGTAATCCCGAATGAAAACGGCACACCTGTGTTTGACTGGATCTTATTAGGCGTTGGTGCAGATGGTCATACAGCTTCTCTGTTCCCTGGCCAAACGAATTATGATGATGCGAACCTATCTCTTGTGGCGTCGCATCCTGAATCGGGCCAACTTCGTGTGTCGAAAACCGCACGCGTATTAGAAGCAGCGAAACGCATTAGTTACTTAGTGCTTGGTGCAGGAAAAGCGGACATTGTTGAAGAAATTAACAGTTCACCAGCACACGCACTGCCATACCCAGCGGCTAAGATTCAAGCGAAATCGGGCCTAACGGAATGGTATTTAGATTTAGACGCGGCAGCAAAAATTGCTTAAGACGCTGCTCGTCGATGAAATAAAATTGGAGAGAAACAATGAAAGGTGATATCGGTGTAATTGGCCTAGCAGTAATGGGTCAAAACCTTATCCTAAACATGAACGATCACGGCTTTAAAGTGGTTGCTCACAACCGTACTGCTGCTAAAGTAGACGAGTTCCTGGAAGGTCCAGCAAAAGGCACGAACATCATCGGTGCATACTCTCTAGAAGAACTAGTAGAGAAGCTAGAAACGCCGCGTAAAGTAATGTTGATGGTTCGCGCTGGTGACGTTGTAGACAAGTTCATCGAAGCGCTAGTACCTCTGCTAGACAAAGGCGACATCATTATTGACGGTGGTAACACTAACTACCCAGATACAAACCGTCGTGTTGCTGCACTACGTGAAAAAGGTATCCACTTCATCGGTACTGGTGTATCTGGTGGTGAAGAAGGTGCGCGCTTCGGTCCATCTATCATGCCTGGCGGTGCTGCTGAAGCATGGGAAGCGGTTAAGCCTATCTTCCAAGGTATCGCTGCGAAAACTGACGCTGGTGAGCCATGTTGTGACTGGGTTGGTAACGACGGTGCTGGTCACTTCGTTAAGATGGTACACAACGGTATCGAATACGGTGACATGCAGCTTATCACAGAAGCTTACCAGTTCATGAAAGACGGTCTTGGTATGTCTGCTGACGAGATGCAAGCAGTATTCGCTGATTGGAACAAGACTGAACTAGACAGCTACCTTGTTGAAATCACGGCTGACATCCTTGGCTACAAAGATGAAGACGGTGAGCCTCTCGTTGAGAAGATCCTAGACACAGCAGGCCAAAAAGGTACTGGTAAATGGACTGGTATTAACGCACTAGACCTAGGTATTCCACTAACACTTATCTCTGAGTCTGTATTCTCTCGTTGTCTATCTGCACTGAAAGACCAACGTGTTGAAGCTGAATCTCTATTCGGTAAGACAATCACTCCAGTTGAAGGCGACAAGCAAGAGTGGGTTGATGCACTACGTCAAGCGCTACTAGCTTCTAAGATCATCTCTTACGCTCAAGGCTTCATGCTAATGCGCGAAGCATCGAACGAGAACGGTTGGGACCTAAACTACGGTAACGTAGCCCTAATGTGGCGTGGTGGTTGTATCATCCGCTCTGCGTTCCTAGGCAACATCCGTGATGCGTACGAAGCGAATCCAGACATCGCATTCCTAGGTTCTGATGAGTACTTCAAAAACATCCTACAAGGCAGCCTAGCAGCATGGCGTAAAGTAGCAGCGAAGTCTCTAGAGTCTGGTATCCCAATGCCATGTACGATTTCTGCGCTATCTTTCCTAGACGGTTACACAACAGCTCGTCTACCAGCGAACCTGCTTCAAGCTCAACGTGACTACTTCGGTGCTCACACTTATGAGCGTATTGACCGTCCACGTGGTGAATTCTTCCACACTAACTGGACTGGTACAGGCGGCGACACAGCGTCTACAACTTACGACGTGTAATCGTTTTAAGTAAACCGACTAAATATAAAGATATAAAGGGATGCCCAAGTGGCATCCTTTTTTGTGTCTGTAAGATATTGGTAGATTTAAAAGTTACATTAAACGTTGATTCGTCACGCACTTCTCAGAAATGGGAGAGCATGCATTTGCTAGCAGTTTAATATTTCTCTTCGAAGAGTGAAGCTAAGCCGCTCTCTGCCGTCTCCTCAACTATAAGGTAATAGAAATGACACAACAGAAGCATCCATTTCACACAGCTTTCGTGTTGCTTATGTTCATATTACTGATTACTTACTCCATCTATCGCCTTTATCATCATTTCGTTTTCGAATCTCTACCGCTTCAGCTCAGTAGTGGTTTTCAAGTGGTCTACATTGATGCGTCATATGTTTTAAGTATCGCAAGCTTACTCTTGTGCCCTACATTATTGGTCTATATTTTATTTGATCGAATGACTCAGTTAGTCAAAGTGCCGATTAAAGTGATAACTATAACAATTGTCTTGTCCCTTATCGTTGCTATTCCAGGTCAAATTTTTGAATTTGGGCGATTGAAGTATATTGCAGAAAATAATGGTTACTCAGCGTGTCCACCTTTCACAATTGCATCAAGCGGAATGTTTGTAGAAGCTATGGTAAAAGAAGAAAAATACTGTATAGAACCAGAAATTAATCGTATTGGTATGTATGGTTATTTTCACGAACTCGAACGGATTGATAACTATATCAAGTCACACAGAAATGACATTCAATAGAAAAGAGCGCCTAGGCGCTCTTTTCAGTGGTCGTTTTCTTGTTTTGATAAAACCTGTCTTTTAGGTAGAGAATTGCACTGACCACAAGAGCCACTAAAGAAACAGTAAATAGGGCGTACATGCTGAGAATCCATGCGAATGTGGCCGTCAAGAATGCGATGAAGGAAAACATCCTGCTGAAAGACATCACATGGCCAAGTTTGTTACTTTTCATAAACGCCTCCCGAAGCTAAGTGGGGATAGACAATTGTGGTCATATGCCACACTTTTAATTGTCTGCTCTTTTGGGGCGTTTCACACAAAAAAGTGGCTAAAGATTTCTCAAAAAAGGTGAAATATTGAACTGGTAGACAAATCGTTAAACTGAGTTGCACAGATATGACTTCGGTTGTCTATCACTTCAAAGTTTTTAACTACGCAGATTAAGGGCATGTAGCGTTATTATTATCGTATTCGAACTCTACGATACACAATTGCAAGTGAACCTACACTCGTAAGCTCATCCCTGTCGTCAGTTACAGTAAAAGCTTTTTTCTCTTTTTAACAATACCTTAGTAATTACGGGCAACTAAATCCGTTTTTCGATCGAAACTCAGATTGCACAAAAGGTGAAAAAGAGTGCTAGGTAAGCCTTTAAACTACGCCTATAATTATCGCCCACATGGAGGATGTTTATTATATGAACATCCTTTATTTTTTGAAACTAGCAACAAGGATCCAGTAAAACATGTTTTTCTGGTTTTGTTTACGTCGACCAAGAAGGTAATTAACACAGCAAATTGAGGTTCTAAGATGACTCTTAACAAGTACTTTGTTTTCATTCCAGCAGAATTGGAACAGGAAATGCACAAGGACAATCAAGTGATCTCTGAGAAGGAAACTCAACGTCAGGCATTAGTAAAACAGGCGCAACAACAAGGCGGCCTGTAAGCTAGGTTTCAAAGAGAAAGAGCACCGCAACGGTGCTCTTTTTGTATCTGAGGTCGTAGAATTAACTTAATATGCCAAGGCTTTTCAACTTTCTGTAAATGGTATTTCGGCTCACACCAAGCATACGAGACGTTTTGCTAATGTTCCCCTGATTGGCTTGATATGTTTTGAGCAACTTATCTTCGACGGTTGCACGCAGTTCTGAAGTTGGTTCAGCGGATGCTGCCCCTTCTTGAGCTTGGCTGAGTTTCTTACTTAGGTGGGCTGGGACGTGTGTGAGTTCCAATATTTCTTCACCTTGCGCCATTAAGGCGGATACTTTGATTAAACTATCGAGTTCACGCAAATTTCCTGGCCATGAGTAAGACAGCATCAGAGAAAGGAGGTGAGGGCAAAGCTGTTGTTCAGATTCGGCGTGACGCCGATGAATGTTCTCAATCAGTTGTCGTTTGTCATCACGTTCCTCAAAGCGAGGTAGCTCAATGATCAAGCCATTAAGGCGATAATACAAATCTTGGCGGAACAATCCTTCGCTGACCAAATGTTCCAGATCTTTATGCGTGGCTGCAATGATTTGCGTATCGACTTGAATACTTTGGTTGGAACCCACGGGAAGCACGGTTTTATCTTGCAATACATGGAGCAATCGGCTTTGAGCTTCCAAGGGTAAATCTGCGATTTCATCTAGAAACAAAATCCCTTTGTGTGCTTGGCGAATTTTTCCCTGATAGCCTTTGCTGTTTGCGCCAGTAAAGGCACCGGCTACGTAGCCAAATAATTCAGATTCAACCAGATCTTTTGGTAGCGCTCCGCAGTTGACGGAAACTAACGGTCCCGTTTTTCTCTGGCTGTTTTTATGGAGCGCTTTCACAAACTCGTTTTTGCCAACACCAGTCTCTCCGAGAATCAACAAACTGATATCTTTATCGATGACGCGATTGGCTTGCTGCCAACAGTGCTCAACAGCGGAGTCGCCATAATGAAGATCATTGGACGCCGCTACAGCACGAGACTTGACCTTGCTATCTTTATCGGTAAGCGGTTTTGTTTTGAAAACGAAAGGGTGCTCATTTCCCCGAGTGGATAGAATGTCGTCTAAGGATTGCCCAATGATACTTTTTTGCGCAAAAAGTTGAGAGGCTACTTGATTGTGAGCCAAAACTTGTCCGTCTTCATTTGCAATGATAATTCCTTGCCAACCACTATTCAGTAAACCTTTTTCGCACGCTAAATCCACACGAATATGCCCTTGTGGAATCAAGTTAAGTAGTTGATTCTCCACTTGCTGGACCATGTTTTGTACTAGTACTTGCGTTGAGAAGTCATGTCTCTTTTGCTCGCTCGTAATATCTAATACGCCAATGAGGTTACCAAGATGATCGAAAATAGGATTAGCCGAACAGCTAATAAAACGATGGTGTTGGATAAAGTGCTGATCACCAATAACAGAAACGGGCTTTGCTTCAACCAAGGCTGTACCAATCGCGTTGGTGCCTTTGACCTTTTCTTGCCAGCATGCACCAGAGCTTAGCGAGATTTCCGTTAACTTTTCACGAAATCTAGGCTGTCCCCAACTGCCGATGATGACACCATCTGAATCCGTCAAAATTAAGCGACTGTCGCTATGAGCAAATAGCTGATTAAACAAAGGGAGCGCAAATTGAGTGACTGCCTCTAGCAAAAAATTGAGTTGGTGACGCCTATCTTGGAGCGTCGCTGGCGTTACTCGAATATCTTCAGGGCGTCGACGCTGTTTTAAACCCGCTTGTTCACTTCTGACCCATGAAGTTGAAAGCCAATTGTTATCGCTAATATGTTGAAGTTCCATGACTGTACCATTTTGTCACAGTGAGGGTGTGCCATTTTGGAACACTTGAACATTGGTGTTCACACCATACATCCGCTCAAACATCGCTCACTTGGTTTGTTATCGCTTGGTAATCATAGTTTTACATTTAATTAACAACAAGTATGGCGTAGTTGGCGTGTGACTTGCGTAATGCTCTTTGTGAACAGTGCGATACGACACTGCAATAACACATTGAACGAGAAACAAAAGGAAGAGTTATGATCTATGCACAGCCAGGTAGTGAAAATGCCATTGTTAACTTTAAATCGCATTACGATAACTTTATCGGTGGGGAATGGGTAAAACCAACGGGTGGTGAGTACTTTGACAATATCTCACCAATCAACGGACAAGCGTATTGTAAAGTTGCTCGCTCTGGCGAGGAAGATATTAATTTAGCACTGGATGCCGCGCACAACATCAGAGCAAAATGGGCCAAAACCAGCGTGACAGAACGTTCGAACATCTTGCTGAAAATTGCTGACCGTATTGAGCAGCATCTAGAAGAGCTTGCTGTTGCAGAAACTTGGGAAAACGGCAAACCAGTTCGCGAAACCTTGGCGGCAGATTTACCTTTAGTAGTGGATCACTTCCGTTACTTCGCTGGCTGTATTCGCGCACAAGAAGGCAGTGCGGCAGAACTGGATGAGCACACCGCAAGCTACCACTTCCCAGAACCGATTGGTGTGGTTGGTCAAATTATTCCGTGGAACTTCCCAATGTTGATGGCGGCTTGGAAACTAGCGCCGGCACTAGCGGCAGGTTGCTGTGTGGTATTGAAGCCAGCAGAGCAAACCCCAACATCCATTCTGGTTCTGATGGAAAAAATCGGTGACCTTCTTCCTCCTGGTGTCATCAACGTTGTAAACGGATATGGTTCTGAAGCGGGTCAAGCATTAGCAACCAGCAACCGCATTGCGAAACTCGCTTTTACCGGGTCTACGCAAGTTGGCAACCACATTCTGAAATGTGCAGCAGACAACTTGATCCCATCGACAGTTGAGTTAGGTGGTAAATCTCCAAACATCTACTTCTCAGATATCTTCGATTACGAAGATGAGTATCTTGATAAGTGTATCGAAGGTACGTTACTTGGTTTCTTCAACCAAGGTGAAGTTTGTACTTGTCCATCTCGCGTACTGGTTCATGAAGCGATTTATGACAAGTTTGTAGAGAAACTGACGGAACGTGCACAGCTGATTAAACAAGGTAATCCGCTCGATACCGATACTCAAGTTGGTGCTCAGGCTTCTCAAGAACAGTTTGATAAGATTTTAAGTTACCTGGAAATCGGCCGTGAAGAAGGCGCAAAAGTGGTCTTTGGTGGTGGAGTGTCAGAACAGCCAGAGTCTATCAACCAGGGGTACTACATTCAGCCAACCATGTTGGAAGGCCACAACAAGATGCGAATCTTCCAAGAAGAAATCTTTGGCCCAGTGATTGCTATCACCAAATTCAAAGATGAGGCAGAAGCGTTGGAAATCGCAAACGACACCGAATATGGCTTAGGCGCAGGTGTTTGGACACGTGATGCGAACGTCGCATATCGTATGGGCCGTAATATTGAAGCTGGTCGAATCTGGATTAACTGTTACCACGCTTACCCTGCACACGCAGCGTTCGGTGGTTACAAAAAATCGGGTATCGGGCGTGAAACGCACAAGATGATGCTGGACCACTACCAGAATACTAAGAACTTGCTGATTAGCTACAGCATCGACCCGTTAGGCTTCTTCTAGTGAAACTAAGTAATTAATAAAGAAAAAGCAGTATGAATCAAAACCCCGAATCTTCGGGGTTTTTTATTAGCGTGAGCTTGTCGGCTGAAGGTTAACTTAGATGTTTAACCCGTTTATATTGTGATATCAGGAACGTTGAATTATCGCCACTTTTCGTTCCATAAGCTTTTCTACGGCGGCGTTTTGCTTGTCAATATTGAGTTGCGGATCAAAGTCCAAAACGCGATTGCAAGATTCGAGACTGGCAAATTGATTTAAACATTCACCAAGCTCTCTTTTAGAGCTTGTTCGCGTCATACTGCTTTCTGATGAGGAGAGTAGGGTGACTTTACGGCCATGAAACGTTCCTTGCGGCACTGCATCACTTTGCTGCGCTTGTTGAACGTCATGAACCGATGAATTGGTGTATGTGGAGTGGATGTCATTGGACATAAAGACACCTAAACTCTCAAGTCTAAAGTTTGTGGCATCAGTGGTGCCTCATCAATGGTTACATGAGAAGACAATAACGCTTCCCACGACTCGCTGTGCGTCAGCAATTCTGCTAAAGCTGTTTCAAAATATTCGTAATCCAGTCGCCTAATGTTAATGAGTCGGTTTAAACATAGGACATGTCGGTGGTTATCTAAACTAAAAAATAACTGGTGCTCAGGCCAGTGATAATTAAAGGCCAAGAAAGAGCGATAGAGATCGGAATTTACAATTTGAAGGCCAACAATCTCAGCTTCGAGCTGCAGAGTTGTCGATTCTGGATGAAAGATGATATGCACCCTTAGATTATCATCAAAGGCTAAGCTTACTTCATTTTCCGTTAGATGCAGTGCAGGCAAGCCTATTTGATGAGCAAACTTTAGCAAAATCTCATCGATAGTTTGGCGTGCTGACATAGGAATAGTCCCTTTTGAAATTTTATCAAGGAAAATATTAGATGTATCTCTTCATGTTTATCAATATTAGTCGGTTGTTATTATATTTTGGCTTTTAAATGTGTTGAGAGAAATAGAAAGGCAAAAGTAAATGTGTTCAGATGCATATCTCAATGGCAATGAGATATATGAATATCATTTTTCTCTAATAAACTTCAATTAAGGAAGGAATGAAAGTGAGCAGAAACTGCTTTTGAAATTACAGTCCATGTTAACTACGTGTTGTTGAAAAATGCGATTTATTGTCCGCTTGTAGTATAAATATAAGTTGATCTTTTATATTTTTACATAAAGAATTGTGTGAATTTCAAATGAGCTAGATTATATAAAATAAGTTTATGGGGTCATAATGAACAATTCTATATGGGCTGGTTTTATTGGGTTATTCATACTGAGTGGGTGCAGTCAGACTGTGTCCGTTAATGGGGTGGATGGCTTTGATACACAGAGTCAGGCATCAGTCTATGGTTGGGTTTCTGTCGACGGCTACTTTCCACCTTCGATTACTTCTCTTGAAGTGGAAATATGTAAAATTATTGATAATCAATGCCTTAAATCGGCATCTCAGAGCTACCAAGGTGTTCAGTTGCCTGTGCAGTATTCGTTTTTAATTGCACCAATTCAAGCTGGTGAAGGAAAAATGAAGATTATTGGAAAGCTTTATTCAAACGGTGATCTCGTTGCGGAAAAAGAAAAGAACTATTTATTTTTTGAGGGAAATAAACAAGAAAACTTGATTCTTGTTCCAAAAATAAACAGATAAAATTTTAAATACTACATTTTTATTAGAGCTTTCTAATTTATAGAAATAAAGACTATATCTTTCCTGTTGTGAAAGGTTTGTTGTCTTTTATAAACATTAATTACATGACTTTGAAGTCATCGGGTCAGTTGTTTTTTAGACTCATACTTGTTGCAAAAACAGTATTTTTTATGATTATATCTCGCTCCTTGAACACGTTGGCTTGGCGTTTTAGGCTATAAAATATACATTTTTATGATTTTGGAAATTTAATTTTGTTCTCGAAACGATGCCGAAATCTATTTAATTGTATTCTAATGTATAACAAAACAACCAAACTTAAATAACGAAATGATATTTAAGTTTTGGCTAATGATAAACGCTATCTGATAAAAATAATAAAGACGGACAGCAGAAATTTACTAAGTCAAACTTTTACCTTTAGGTAAAGGTAATGCTTGGGTTATTCGCTAATTATTCGGGGGGTATGGTAAGTGATAGAACTTCTATGCTCTTTTCTTTGCTTCTTTAATTCATACAGCAGTACTTAGAAATAACAACAATCAAAGTAGTGCTTTGAAAGTTTCTCAACATTTGCACTGAGAAACTCAAAATAATGAAGGGTAGAAAATGGATGTGTCAGGCCAACTAAACTCAGAAAGGGTCGACTCGAGTTCACGAAAAATTCGTAGTTTTTCCTGCTATGAAAAATCTGACGAAGTATTTCACTCAGACCAGTCTCACATTGTTGTCGTTCACAATGGTCAGCTTCGAGTTCAAACAGGTGATTGCACAATCGATGTTGCTGCAGAAAATGGGGTATTTCTATCCCAAGGAGATTACTTGTTAGAGTACTCTCCGCTAGATGGGGCATACAAAGCGTCGATTATTGCCTACGACAATGAACTCGTTAGTCAGTTGCTGCAAAAACACAGTGATCTCTTGATGATGCTGCCTAAGGTAGACAAAGTTTGTTCTGGTTTGTTTACTTTTGGTTTGAACATACTCGTTGAACAAGTGCTTTCCAGCATGCAGACGCTTGAGCAACAAGCGTACCCTGATGCCATTATGTGCCTAAAATACGAAGAACTACTCATTCTCTTGCTACACAGCAAAGGAGGAGAATCACTGTATGCGTTGCTGTCACAACAAACAAACCGTACGTCGGAACGGTTACGTCGATTTATGGAGCAGCATTACTTAAAAGAATGGAAGTTGACAGACTACGCGCAGGAGTTTGGTGCCAGCTTAACCACTTTTAAAGAGCTTTTTAATGAGCACTATGGCATTTCTCCAAGAGCTTGGATCAGTGAGCGTCGACTACTGCATGCTCATAAACTGCTGTTGACGAGCAAGATGAGCATCGTAGATGTGGCGATGGAGGCAGGGTTTTCCAGTCAGTCTTACTTTACGCAGAGTTACCGTCGTCGTTTTGGAACGACCCCAAGCCGCGTACGTTCGGGAGACGATCAAGTGGCTATCGCGAAATGAAATGACTTGGGACTAAAATTTTCTGACTAATTTTGAAAGTCACTCACCAGTGTAAATTCTATTATGTATCGTGTAACAACGAACGATTAAAAATTATTACATCTCTTTCTTTCTGGATTGTTCGAAAGGGGTGCGGAGACGAACATAAATGAAAAAGCAGCATTGGCGACGCCGTTCGCTTTTTCCAGACAGCATAGTGACACAGCGGAAAGTGACTGTTTTACAAAGAGGAGCTCGTTATGAAAGCGCCTCGAAACCTACGCAGGATCTCAATGTTGTGCACGTCAATCACCGACAATTGTTGAGTGAAGGCGTCATAAATTATGAGCAGTTATCTTTACTTCAACGCTTGTTGGATAGAAATGTCGTCGATAGCCTATGCGCTAGCCAGTTAGTTAAAACGTATCAAAAACTTGGTGCTTCGATAGACCGGTTTGCCATGCGTTTATTTTTGGAAATTGGATCGCAGCTCAGTGATAGCAGCACAATCACAACGTTCGAACAAAGGCTGGACTACATCAACTCTCGTCTGGGCTTTCGCTTTAATTTGGCTGTCCCAAAAACGTTGATGCTTTGTTTCCATTTATCACTCAACGAGTGGATTAACCGACAAGTCGATCAAAGTGCTCTTCATGCTTCGATTAAAGTTGAACAACTTATCAATCAACTCGATATTCAGAAGGAATATTGGTCGAAGCTATCAGGGGAAGACACCAGTGCCGTCTTTGTTCAACAGCAACTCGATCTTATTAAGAGCCAGCAGCATCAACTTAAAAAGCAACTTGGGACGTTAAGCGAACAACAGTTGCAAGTGATTGAATGTCATCGTTTGTTAATTGAGAAGTGGCAACCGTCTTTAGACGAGCTGAAAGGGTTCGCGGAGTACACCTCTACAACCGAACAATTTATTTCTGAGTGGAAAAATTGGTGTTCGGAAGTGCGACTTGAAGCCCCTGAGCTGAACGAAGTTTGGGATGCATGCGATGTGGTTTACAACGACCAAAATGCGGTTGCGAAAGTATGGCAATGGTTCAAGAACATGCAAACTGTTGGTGATATCGATCACTACTATTTTGATACTCAAAGTGGTCAGTGCGGCCAGGCTTGCAATCACCTCAGCCAGATCTAAATAGGGCGTTAAATGTTAGATAAGATGATGAAATCTTTAGCGGAAGCGCTAAAGGTAGGGGATTTTATTGCCTCAGAAAATGGTTCTTACAACATCGAGGTTGACCAGTTATCACTGACCATCAAGCAACATGCGTCATGGATTTTATGGGAAGCGACGTTACCCTTCCAGTTTAAAGAGCATCTAGATTATCAACAAGAACAAGCGTTACAACGTTGCATGCAGCTCTCATTAAAAACCATTCGTGAGGATGGCGGCGTACTGACAACCAATGATGATCAGCAATTGATTTTGCAAAGTAAAGTACGGGTTGAGGACTGTTCGGTGGAACGGTTCTCTGCTTTGCTTTCTAAGCACGTCAATCTCTGTGAGCGTTACATTGCATTATTGGAACAAGAACGTGTGAACCACACAATCAACCATACAGTGTGGTTACCATGATGCTAAAAATCTTTCCCAACATTAGACGTGCTGCAACAAAGGCATTGTTATGCGCAGTGAGTGTTGTTCCTTTGGGATATGCGCAAGCAACAGACTTACACTGGCCCGAACAACCGTTCCGCTACTATGCAGATAACGACTCATTAAAAGAGTTGTTGAATAACTTCGGTGCAAATTATCGTGTCTCGGTTTCTGTTAGTGACAAAGTCAACGATCGAGTGAATGGGCGTTTTACCCCTGAAGATCCGGCGGAATTCCTCGATTACTTATCGCAAGTGTACAACTTGATGTGGTATTTCGATGGTGCCGTCTTACATGTCTATAAGGCGACAGAAACTCGCTCACGTTTACTTCAATTGGAATTACTTACGGCTAGAGAGCTACGCAGTACGTTAATTTCCACCGGCGTTTGGGATTCTCGTTATGGTTGGAGAGCTGCTGAGAGCAAAGGGTTAGTCTATCTTGCGGGTCCTCCACGTTATGTCGACTTAGTGGTACAAACGGCGGAGGCATTGGAAACGCGCTTGCTGCAGAAGTCGAATTCAACCGACGAATTATTCGTTGAGATAATTCCTTTGAAGTACGCTTCTGCAACGGATAGAGAAATTGCATATCGAGATCAGACAATTACGGTCCCTGGCATCGCATCGGTGTTAAAACGGGTCGTGTCTGGTGTTCAAACGCAAGTGACGAGTGCGTCTAGCAAAGAAGTTACCAGTTCAGATAAGCCTGTAAAAAGTAATAAAACCGCCTCAGTTCATGGTGGCGCAACAGTTGAAGCAGAGCCGGGCCTTAATGCGATTATCGTTCGTGATACTCAAGCACGATTACCGCTCTATCGTAAACTGGTTGCGCAATTAGACCAGCCGCAATCAAGAATTGAAGTCGCGCTATCGATTGTTGATATCAGTGCCAACGATTTAAGTCAGTTAGGCGTGGATTGGCGAGCGGGAGTGTCTGTCGGAAACAACCGCATTGTCGATATCAAAACAACAGGTGATGTGAATTCGGGGGATGTGACGCTCGGCAGTGGACAGAACTTTAAGTCCTTGCTTGATTCAACCAACCTAAATTACTTGCTGGCTCAAATTCGTTTATTGGAATCCAAAGGCAGTGCTCAAGTGGTTTCAAGACCAACATTGTTAACTCAGGAAAATGTCGAAGCGGTACTGAACAACAGCAGCACGTTTTACGTCAAGCTGGTTGGTAAAGAAACCGCAGCGCTGGAAGAGGTCACGTATGGCACGTTACTGAGAATTGTCCCACGTATCGTTGGTGATAGATTTGCTGCACGACCTGAAATTAACCTGAGCCTTCATCTCGAAGACGGTGCAAAGATCGCTGATGGTGGCGTCGATGATCTTCCTTCCGTTCGTAAAACTGAAATCAGCACCTTAGCGACGGTTAAACAAGGGCAAAGCTTACTTATCGGTGGTGTGTACCGAGATGAAGTGAGCCATCAGTTACGTAAAGTGCCATTGCTAGGAGACATCCCATATTTAGGCGCGCTGTTTAGAAGTAATACCAATACTAAGCGCCGCACAGTACGAATGTTTATTTTAGAACCTCGAATTGTTGTGGATAGTATTGGCGATAGTGTGTTGATTGGCAACGAATATGACTTGCGACCAAGTATCGGCAAGCTTAACAACATCTCCAACAATAGCGCTGAATTTAAATCGGTAGTGGAAGTATATAGCTGCACATCGAGGGTTCAAGCCGAGCGCTATCAACAAGACTTATTGTCACAGCAAAAGTCGTCTCAATTAACGCAGTGCCGATTACCAACAGGGCAAAAGGGTTGGCGGGTGAAAGTATTGGAATGTGATGACTCACAAAGTGAGTGTGTGCGCCCTTCAGAGGAGTCTTAACCGCGATGCAGCAATGGAAAATTCGTATTTTATCAGGCGTGCATACCGGAGTAGAAGTCACCTTACCTGAAGGTGCTCTCGTGCTTGGCAGTGACGACTTTATTGCTGATCTTGTACTGTCTGATGCTGGGGTCGAAGCGAACCATTTCACCCTCGTTTGCCAGCAAGACTCGGTCATTTTACGAGGCTGCGAAGAGGCAAATATTAACAGTGAAGACATCGCTGTTGCAGGTGATGGTATCGAGTTGTCACGCCATGCTGTTGTCTCGGTCGGCGTTGTGAAGTTCGCTCTGGGATACGCGGAAGATGCGTTAATTGTGAGTAACGTCAGCGACGAATCTAGCCAACAGAATACACCTGTGGTTGCTGTGCAACGCTCTAGCTGGAAAAAAACAACGCTCATCGCTTTGCTTTGTAGTTTTGTCCCGAGTGTCATTTTTGCCGGTATGTGGTACAGCCAAGCTAACGGAAACAACAATGAAATTGTTACAGAAGCAGAACCCATTGTTTTGGTACGTAACATCTTAGGCGAGCTCAAACTTAGCGACGTTCGTGTGGAATGGAATGCCGCCGCACGCCAAGCAGTCTTAGAGGGCTATGTTGAAGACCGAACACAGAAACTCGATCTGCTTGGTCGAATTGATGTATTGGGCATCAATTACAAAAGTGACTTAAGAACGATGGAAGAAATCCGTCGCGGGGTTCGATTTATTTTGCGCAACCTCGGCTATCACCAAGTGAAAGTCGAAAATGGCGATGAGACCGGAACACTGCTGCTGACGGGCTATATCGATGATGCAAGCCGCTGGAACCAAGTTGAACAAATCTTGGAGCGAGACGTGCCGGGTCTTATTGCGTGGAAGGTTGAACTGCAGCGAGCGGGTGCCTACATGGATACGCTAAAAGCGTTATTGACGGATGCGGAGTTACTGAAAAAAGTCCAGTTGGTCACCAGCGGTGATCGCATCGAAGTTCGTGGTGAGCTTGATGATATCGAAACGACTCGATTTTACGGTGTGACCCGAGACTTCCGGGAACAATATGGTGAGAAACCGTACTTAGTTTTGAAATCCATACCTAAGGTGAGTAAAGGCACCAATATCGATTTCCCGTTTCGTAGCGTTAACTTTGGCCAGGTTCCATATGTGATTCTGACCGATAACGTTCGCTATATGGTCGGTGCAAGAACGCCTCAGGGCTACCGAATATCCAGTGTTACACCTGCTGGTATTGAGTTGGTTAAAGGCGGGCGGGTGATAACAATAGAACTCGGATATGAAGGCGAGACGAACAATGACAAATCTTGAACAAATTTTAAATAACGACACAAACGGTGCGGAAGTGCACAAGATTAAGAGCAAGCTCTTAGAAGCACAAGCGGTGGTGAAACGTCAGTTGGATTTAGGGTGCTCACCACAGCAGTACCAATTGCTACTCAAACAGTATGAAGCTTACACAGCCGCCCATGCGGTCGTTGAATCATACGAAGCTAACTAAAAAATACGAGGAAGTCTTATGTCATTTTACGATGCTAGTAACAGTGTAAACCTTGATGATGTTAAAGCTAAGTTAGAACAACAAGCGAAAGATGCCAACACAGAAGTGACGGCAGCCATCAAGAACCTAGAAACCAATGCCGATGATCCATCAAAGCTTGCCGAGCTTCAGCACGCGATCAACAAATGGTCTGTTGTTTACAATATCAATGCGACCACCACTCGTGCGATTAAAGATGTGATGCAGTCGATTCTCCAGAAGGTGTAAAGCATGGAACGAGAAACGCGCCAACTGCTGGCTGAAATCGCGCTGATGGCAACAGGTATGCATCGTCATCAAGAAGCCAACACCATTGCAGATGGCCTTGAAGCAAGCTCAGGTTCTGAAGAGACCGTTGCGATGATTCGTGCAATGAGCCTCATGAATAAAGGCTTGTATGAAGAGGCTCATCAATTACTCGAACCACTTTGTAACGCCTATCCAGATCTGATCAGCTTAGCGGCTCTTGCTTCTGCCAAAGCCGGTTTACTGAGCAAAGCGGAAAGCTGGGTAGAACTTGCGTCACAAGGAAGCGAAGAAAGCCAAGCATTTGCTGCGAGCTTTTCTCAGGACATTAGGAATCTTGGATGATCATTGATTCAAGTAACCTAAGTCTTCAACACCAATCTTTGCGTCAGTCGGAGTCGCGCCATTATGAGCGGAGCGATGAAGACAAGATGAAAGCACTCATGGAGCGAAGTAACAAGCAAGAGCAAGTTTCACATGTTTCTCCAAAAGAGACGCTAGAGAAAACAGAAGCCAAACTGGCGGAGATTAAAGCGTGGTACGAATCATTAAAAGACGCAGAGGTTGTCAGTAAACAAAGTGTCTTATCATCGTTAAATGAAGTGTTCTCCGACCCTCAAGTTAAACGAGAGGCAATGTGGTACGCCTTTCATGAGGCGAAGAGTGCAAAAGGCAACGAGCAGCCACAATCTGATTTGTTAAAGGTGTTGAAGCAGGAGTTACTAGGGAATTTTTCGGGACAGCTTATTGCCGAACCACCTGCTGATAAAACAGCACTAAAAGCAATGCTAGCGCAGCATTTTCCACTGGGTGCCCAGAAAGAACAAGCCTTATGGCATTGCTGGGCAGAGTTGAAGTCGTTACCTGATATGGCATCAACACTGGACATGGTTCGTGATGAACTTAGCTTCATGATCCAAAAAAATGCGATGGTGAAAAACATCATGACTCACAGTCACAAGTTAGATTTATCTTAGGAGTACATATGATAAACACGCAGTACACCGAGGTGATGCAAACCAACATTGATAAGTTACAGGATGCGCAAGTCGAAGACGGTTTAAGCGAACGTTTTGAGCAAGCCATGTCGGTTCCCGAGGCAAGTAATGGCCTGGAGGGAGGTTTGCTAGAAAACATCAGCGAGTTGAAAAACACTATCGATAACGCGAAAAGTAACCTGCAAGACAACATGAAGATGGTGGGTGATGATCCGGCGCAATTACTGCAAATGCAGTGGGCGCTGACACGCATTACTTTTCAAGAAGAGCTGATCGCGAAAACCGTGGGTAAAACCACACAAAACGTAGAAACCTTATTGAAGGCACAATAGTGATGATGAATAAAATGAGAGCAGTTTTCATCATGCTCACGTTGTTTCTGGTAGGTTGTCAGACCGAGTTATACACCAACGTTACTCAGAAAGAGGGTAATGAGATGTTGTCGATCTTACTATCCGAAGGTGTCGTTGCAACAAAAGAACCTGACAAAGACAACACCGTCAAGTTAATGGTAGACAGTTCTCAAATCGCCTTCGCGGTAGATGCGCTAAAGCGAAAAGGTTATCCAAGAGAGCAGTTTTCCACACTGAAAGAAGTGTTTCCCAAAGACGATTTGATCTCGTCACCATTAGCAGAACGAGCACGTTTGGTATACGCGAAATCTCAAGAGCTCTCCTCAACCTTATCTCAGATTGATGGCGTGCTAGTGGCACGTGTTCATGTTGTTTTGGAAGATCAAGATCTGCGTCCAGGAGAGCGTCCAACTCCAGCTTCTGCCTCCGTATTTATTAAACACGCAGCAGATATTGCGCTTGATTCATATGTTCCGCAGATCAAATTATTAGTGAACAATAGCATTGAGGGGCTGAACTACGATCGAATCAGCGTAGTGATGGTACCCTCATCAGAGGTTCGAGTTGCTACTCAAAACAATCAATTTAAAAGCATTTTGTCGGTTCAGGTCACCAAAGAGACGGCGAATAATCTTATCGCCATTTTGGTGTTCTTGGTAGCGGCACTCATCGGCTCGAATATCGCTACTTTTACATGGTGTCGTAGGAACACGAAGCGTGGTTAAACCAGAAACACCACTCGCGCAGGTACAACACCAGTTTAACTATGCGCCTTGCCAGTACATCCATAGAAGTTGGATAGAGCAAAAGCAGCCTTGGTTACTAAATATCGAAGGCTGGAGAGATAACCCCATGTTTAACCAATGGTGCATAAATGAGTGGGCGTTATCTCCCGTTCCTGAGACGGCTTTTAACAAACCTTGCCATAGCTTGGCGTTGCTCCCAGCGGATGCGTTGAACCAACTCGTATTGATGGTGGGCGGAGCTTTACATTGTGTGGCAATGCGAGGCGTTGTTTTAAAACGCCCGAAACAGGTTCTGAACAACGTTTTTGGTTTGGAAGGCGCTCGGTTCTTAATTCAAAACGGGCCTATGCTGTTATCCAGCTGGCCGCAAGGCTGGCAGCGTTCGTTACCAGAACTATTGGATGAAAGGTCTGTTGAAGCAAGTATGAGGGCGCTGGGATATTTTTGGATGAGGTTTATTTTGATTAACTCACCGGAAGATGTTGTTCTTCGTTGGCAATTCAAATTAGAAAAGCAACTTAGCGAAAACGCAGAAACAGCTAACTGGTTGGAAGCGGATCAACGAGATCTGGCGTATCGACTCACAAAAAAAATCGCAAAACAGGTTATTCCTCAATGGTTTCATTTGTTGAAATAAAAACAGACAATTTGCAGCTAGCACCTGGCTTAAAGGTGCTGAAAGCGAAAGATTATGCCAGTTATCTGGATTCGCAACACTTAGTTGAAGCCGCGAACTCCAAAGCTGAAAGCATCATTGCTAATGCCCAACAAGCCTACGAAACCGAAAAACAACGTGGTTATCAAGATGGCCTTGCACAAGCCAAGATTGAAAATGCGCAAACGATGGTTGAAACCTTAGCACGTTGTAATGACTACTATCAGCAAGTCGAAGAAAAAATGACAGGTGTGGTGTTAGAAGCAGTACGTAAGATCATCGATACCTTCGATGATGTCGATACCACGGTGAGTGTAGTTCGAGAAGCGTTGCAACTGGTGAGTAACCAAAAGCAGGTCATTTTACATGTCCACCCAGAGCAGGTTGTTGAGGTGAGAGAAAAGGTGGCTGGTGTATTAAGTGATTTCCCTGAAGTCGGTTACGTTGACGTGGTAGCAGATGCGCGCTTGAAAAATGGAGGCTGCATTTTGGAAACAGAAGTTGGGATCATCGACGCCAGTATTGATGGACAGCTGCATGCATTAAAGCAAGCCATGGTGAAGCAGCTCAGCGAGCGTAAAATTACGATTCATGAATAAACCTCAAAAACTCAGCACTTGCTGAGTTTTTTCATTTTAATGCCTTTAAACAAAAAAAATCCGACCATTTCTAAAATATTCACTGCCATAAATCCTTAAGAATACACCTAAGAAAGCTGCTTAGTTGATAAGTGTTGCAACCAAGCAGCGCCTCTAAAACAACAAAAATAGGATTATTTAGTCGAATGGCTAATGGATTTATAACTTCTTTACTGACAGATTTTGCCAGCCGCTGCCAATTGGAGCCGTTGGTTTTTGATGAGGATGATTGTTGCCATCTACTCGTTGAGCAAAACACAGCAATCACAATTCGTGCACAAGAAGATCGTGTGACGCTTATCGGGCTAATTTCAGGTGATAAACCGAGTGCTGATATTTTGCATCAACATATGAAAGGTGCCTTAACGCAAGGCTCTCCAGCGGTATGCTGGGAGGAAGAGACCGGATATATCGGTTTCATACACCTGCCTCAGCAACTGCTAACTGCATCTTTTTTCGATGAGTCATTTGCGAATTTCATCGAGTGGTTAAAAAGTGCGAATACACAAGAAGTAACCAATAAAACAATCGAAGTACCGGAAACGAATACCACTCATTTTTCCACATTAAGGGTTTAAAGCATGATCAGTTTTGGAAGTGTTAGCGCGTTGCAGGTCGCCATGCCGCAAGCTCGTAACGAGATACTTAACGAAGGTAAGCTGAGTATTGGTGGCAAAGAATACCAAATCAACGCAGCGACCCAAGAATTTACTCGCGCCAATCCTACGAATGGTGCGGTAGCGCGATTTTTTGAAGCGACAGGAAAACTGTTTCGCGAAGGTAGCCCACAATCGGTAGCGAAAGCCCTTACAAAAGCCGTATTTGATAATGAGCAAGGACAAGCTCAGCGTTTACAAGCTGCTTCTTCTGTTGAGCATGGACAAATGTTCTTCAAAGATGGAAGCATAAAAACCGCATCAGATGTCTTAAATGCCTTTGCGAAGTTAGACAGTAAATCAGTTCAGTCGAACTCTGCTGAGCTAAACCAGTTAGCTGAGCGAGCGATGACAGAGGCAATGTTAGAAACCGATTCTGGTAAAAACCTCACATCACTGATTGGCGAAAGTGCAGCGAAGTTGCTTGCTGGACGTGTAGTAAAAGACTACGGCGGTGGTGTATCTGCAGCGCAGAAAAACCCGGCAGGTAGCATTAATCAAATGCAAGCGGTGTTTGATATGGAGGTGATGCATCTTAAATCGGCGCAACGTCATATCGAAGGTCTAGCAAGCACCGATCTAAGCCAAGGTGTATACGCTGAAGGACTGGCAGAGGACGCGTTTAACAAAAGTGGCGTAACCAATAATGTTGAAAGAGCTGCGGCGTGGATCATTAATGCTTCTAACTCTAAAGGAAACGATGCCGAAAATATTACGTCTTTACTGAAAGAATACGCGTCTAATGGTAAAGATTTATTGAATATGGAAAACCTAAAAGAGCTACACGCTCGATTGGTGCCTAATGTTGAGCGTGATTACCGAGGGCCAAATATTTCGGGTGGCACTTTGCCTTCAAGTATTGGCGGTGAGGGCATGTTAAAGCAGCACATTGAAGGCTTTTTGAAAGAGAACCCTGTAGAAGATAAAGACTTAGGTAAGCATTTGTTCGCCGGAGTTATCGGGTACCATGGCTTTACCGATGGAAATGGTCGCATGGGTCGCATGCTATACGCGATAGCAGAACTTCGTAACGACTCGTTCAATCCTTTAGCTATGGATGCAGAAAATAGCCTTCACGGTATTAAGTGATTTTTTACTTCTATTTAATTTTTGGAGCGGCGATTGCCGCTCTTTTATTTTCCAGCTTAACCTTAATTTTTCTTCTCAATAAAACGGCTAATAGCAATAAAAATGAGACGTTGAAATAAAGTGTCGGTTTCTATCTCGCCATAAAATCTCTTTTATCCTTATTCGCTTATTTAAATGAGCCGTTATACCCAAGTGGCTTCGCTGCAATAAATATATCGATGTCACTTAGTTATAATAAATTAGACAGGACACAACATGGATACAGGAAAGATTAATATGCTTCTCTCTGAGCTAGGAGAAGTGCTGAACCTTGAGCGCGTGACAGCGTATGACAATCAAATGTGGTCACTGCATTTTGCTGAAAACAACAGTGTCGATGTTCTGCTCGTAGAGGAAAAAGGCGAGTTATTGATTTCCAAAAACCTGCTTATAGAACAAGATGATATTACGCTAGATAAACTTCAAGTTTTACTTGAATACAACTTCTTGTATCGAGAAACAGGTGGTGTGCAGTTTTGTGTGAATCCAACACGCAAAGACGTTGTTCTTCAAGTTGCTATCGCGGCTGGAAGTGAACTCACCAACATTGCTAACTTAATCATTCAGTTGAACGAATTAGTTGATACTTGGGGACAGTTATTTCAAAACAACACGGTTGTAGATTTTAGCCAAACAGACGTACACGCATTTATTCAAGTTTAAGGCATCACACATGGTCAATATTAATACATCGCAAATGCACTCGTTGAGTCAGTTAACGTCACATTTGGCGACACAAAATCAAGCTGACGACAAAGAGGTTCGAGCACACAACGGTAAAGATATTTTTGTTAAAGAGGGCGCACCAAAAAATAAAAGTATCAGCGCGCGTATTAGCCACCAGAATAAAGCGAAAGATATTGTAGTGAACCTGCTTACTAAGCAGGGTATTCCTAAAGATGTTGCGAAGCTGATGCTGAAAAATGTGTTGAACGGTGAAAACAAGTTAACGCTTGGGAGCCTGAAAAATCTTGAGAGATTGTCGTCTGGTCCTAGCTCAAATTGGCCCACTTCACAAACGGCAGCCTCTTCTTCCAAAACCAATAAAGCCTCATCGAGTGTCGCGCTTATCAACGAACATAAAGCCAACCTTCAAAAGCTTGGTGATTTTGCCTGTACGGACTTAAATACGTTCGGTGTTAAGGGGTCACAG
Organism: Vibrio sp. YT-16; assembly: GCF_033337405.1. NCBI lineage: Bacteria > Pseudomonadati > Pseudomonadota > Gammaproteobacteria > Vibrionales > Vibrionaceae > Vibrio > Vibrio sp. YT-16. The sequence goes on along the minus strand of NZ_JAWOQQ010000011.1, from coordinate 83,823 downwards.
TTTTATGAAACAAAAGGAAAGCCACGACTAAAAGAGCTTCACGCGGATCAAGCGCGAATCATGCAAGATCACAGAGCGACGATGTCCGCAAACGGAGTTCAAGCTGCAGCACAAAGAGGAACCGCACCGCAATTAAGCACTCTACAGAACATTGCTAAGGCAGTACAAACCGCGAAAGCTGGCTGCTGTACTACATTTGCCTTTGCTGCCGCCGCTGAGATGATTCAAGGCATGTCAGGAACACCTGAAAGTGAACCCAAAGTAGAAGTGGTTGCGTTTAAAAAGGGTCATTCAGGTACACACCTTTATGTACTGGTTGGTCGACAAGAGGGGAGCGACATAAAAGATCCATCAACGTGGAGTAAGGATGTGAAAATTGTTGACCCGTGGGCGACATCTGCATTCGGTGCACCAATGTTTGGAGATGCACAACGACCACCTGTTTCGAATATGTTCCCGCCAACAGAAGTCATTTTTGATAGCCATAAACTGGGTTAGTCACTCTGCAAAAGAAGTGAGCAAATACACCATGCTAAGCATCTAACCTTTATTGAAAGAGCAGCTCTGAGCTGCTCTTTTTTATTACTCTGGCAACTCGATTTTAGAGCGAGATTTCTGCGGAAAACCTCACAATGAAGGCGAAAAAGTGACAAAAATAAAGCCATTACCGACATCGTTCAATCTGCAATCGTTGTTCAATAGAGTTATTGAAACAAAAGGAAAAAGTTATGAACACGATTCAACAACTGCTCTTGGAGTTTTGCCAACTCAATGAGTTGCCCGAACTGAATTTTGAAGAAAATGAACGTTGTCAGCTACTGGTCGATGATCGCTACATGTTGTATTTCATCGCGACAGATACGGATGATTTGATGTTGTCTGTAACGTTCGGAGGGTTAGAAAAATCCGGTGAACAACGACTAAAAGGTTTAGAGCTTCTTGCTCATGCTAACTATCAAGGAATTGGTAGTGGCAACCTCGCACTTGCTTTGGCTCCAAACGGTCGACAGCTTGTCTTAGCAGGACGTAAACCCGTTGAGCATCTAAATACGACGAACCTTACCGCTTGGTTTCACGAAGTTATTGAACAGGCCGAGCTGTGGCAAGCGCGTTTCGCAATGTTGGATCAAGCGATTCCAACCACCTCTAATCATGAACAAGCTCATGTTCAATCACTTCGTGTGTAGGAGAGAAAAATGGTTAATACAACACAAAAAATCAGCCAAAGCCCAGTACCTGATCTAGAACAGTTTCGTGCAGTTGCTGCGCAAAAAGATGATCGAGTGATCAGTAAAAGAGGTGAAGTAAAAGAACCTTCCACATTCCACAAAGGTCATAAGTTTGCTTCTATTCACGAAGGCGTATTGAGAAGCAAATACACTAAGTTTTTCCAAGAAAACATCAAAACTCACCTTGATTTAAAGCAGGCGCTACTTAAGCAAGAAAAACCTGAGGTTGCGCTGTTGGCATACTCCCTAGTGAGTCCTTCAGGCTATCGCGGTGAGCCACTTACTGAGCGTAAAATCTTAGAAGTTGTCAGCCTATTGGATGAAATAAAAGTGAGCAGCGATGCGTACCAGCAGCTTAAAAATACGTTTGATGCGATCAGCAAAGATCCGCGTATGCAGGTGAGTTTAGAAGCCCAGTATCCAGGAAAAATGGATGGCTTCGCTGCTGAACTGTTACAGATGGGCAAAGAAAAGCTAAAAGGTTCTGGTGTGAACGCCGTTATTAACTTGGCATTACCTGGTGTTGGCTTATTGATTTCTACAGGTCGAGAGCTGCACAAAGCGGCCGTAAATGGTGATGCTGAGGCTTACCATCATCAGTTAGAACAAATTTCACAGCTGCCAGGGCGAGATCAACGTCTTTCTATGCCGATGCAGCAAACCTTGGCTCAAGGTCATGCGATACTGTCGGCTGAAGGTGGCATTGGAGCTACGTTAGGTATGGCGACGGGGAGCCTGGGCACGTTCGGTGTTAGCTCTGTAGCAACGGTGGGCGTCACACCGATAGCAAAAGAGGCAATCGGTTCTGCGGCAACGACTGCTATCATGAGCGGCGGTGGCTTTGTGGCGAACCAAGCTGGGGCATACGGGTTAAATACGGAAGTAAAAGAGCAACTTATGCAAGGCGAAATGTCTGGTGTTTTACCTAGACTTGAAGTTTCCAATGCAAAAGGAGACTTTACCTTCAGTATGCAAGATCCGGCTTCTGTCCGCGCATTAATGGCGTACCTTGGCCCTAAGGAGGATACTGCAATGACTTCTCCTCAAGCGCCTAAAGAGGCACAAGAGATGGAAGCCGCTCGATTAACACTGAAAAAGATGTTGGGTTCAGAGCCAAGTGAGCACTTGGTTCCTGACGTAGATTCTATCTTGAAGCTAAGCCCAGAGGATGCACCAAGTAAAACCGAGTCTATTGCTAACGGGGCGTTTAAAAAACTGTTAGGAGAAGATTGGGATTGGCTCATGCCAGCTGTTCGAGCGATTGATAAAGGGGAAGCAAGTAAAATAAACGAAAAGCTAACCTACAAGCTCCCCCTAGATGCAGCAAACGGACGAGTTTATCTTGATAAATGCCCAAACCTGAGTGACGTCCAATTAGATGCGCTAGAAAAACTAGGCTCACCAAGTCAATTGCGATTGATGTACTTGGCAGAAGGCTGGGTGTAATTTCAAATGGTAAAGTAGGGAGTAGGTGCTGCTCCTTACTTTATCTACCGTCAGCGTTCCTTTTTGGGGCTGGCTAATATCGGTTTAATTTAACTTTTCGACTGAAGAAACAAACACACAAGTGTCAACGTTATACCAACCCAACCAATGAAAGAAATTTCTTCCCCAACAATCGCAACTGCTAGTGCTGCTGCGATAACAGGTTCAAATAGCGTGAGTATGCTAGCTCCACTGGCTGTAACAAACCGTAGCCCAAACCCAAAAGCGACGTAACCTAACCCCATTGGAATCAAGGCCATGTAGAGCATGACCGCCGTATTAGTTGACGATGCAAATAGATTATCACCCGTGATGAAAAGTGTTGGTAGAAGCAAAACTCCACCAATACCAAAAACACTTCCCATGGCCGTTTGCGATTCAATGCCGTGGTCAATCATAGCCTTTACTCCCCATGAGTAAATGGCGTACGTCAAACCTGCCAATAGGCCAAGTAATACACCCCAATGCTTCATATCCTGATCAAATAAGCTATTTGCGGATGACTCAGAAGCCAGCAACAAGGTAATGCCAATGACCCCGATTGCGAAACTCATCATCCAGCGCTTGGTTATGGTCTGATTTCGGCTAAAGAGACACTCTAACAAAGCAGAAAAGAAAGGAGCAGTGGAGATAGAAATAACCGTACCAATAGCCACACCAGCGAATCGCATTGATGAATAAAAAGCCAGTGGGTAGGTGGCTAAGGCGATAATACTAATCAGTAACGTTTTCTTCTTATGTACGACTTTTCGAAAATCTCTCTTCAGTGACTTCGCAGATAGACATGCTTGCATAAACCCACCAATACCCATAGAAAATGCGCCAATGGCGAGAGCACTGACATCCGGTGCCAAGCTGGCAGCGGTGCCCGTCGTTCCCCACAGGGTTGAAGCAAAAAGTATGGATAAAGTTCCTAATTGATAGTCGGTGAAATGTTTTTTTAACACTGTAATTTCTACCTAGTGAATGGCTGTTTTAGGGTAGAAAGAATAAAAGAAAGCGATAGAGATTTTTGTGCTGAAAAGACGGAATACTTGTTCCAGAAGACTATTTTAGTGACTATCGGGAAAACTCTCTAGGAGACATACCAAAATGCATTGAAAACCGTCGACTAAACGCGGAAAGGTCACTATAACCAACTCGTTCAGCTATCAACTGAACTGGAAGGTCTGTATGAGTCAGTAGTGCTTTGGCTTTTTCCATACGTTGTAGTGTAATGTACTTATGGACGCTCACTTTTAGCTGCTCTTTAAAAAGCTTTTTAAACTGCGTCGGACTCAAGCAAGCGGCATTCGCTAATGAGGCAATGGTGAGTGGCTGATCAAGCTGCTCCGCGATCACAACCTGTACATCTCGAATACGCAAATCCACGGAGCGAGACCGCTTTTGCTGCTCCAGCAACAGATAGAAGGTTGCAACCATTGAGTTTTCAATTTCATCATTAACCTGATACTCAAGTTGCTTTTCGACAAACTGGATAAAGCTCAGTAGAGGCGGGCTAATCGAAAACACAGCCACACTATTATCCATCAAATGAGTGGGCAAAGTGGTCATATCCGCAACAATAAAGCGTGATGACTCTTCGGCATTAAACCCGTGAGCACAACTTTTGGGGATGACTATGCAGTCGCCAACCGCCACCTTTCCGACATAGCTATCCATATCAATATGTATGTTGCCCTGGAGAGGAAGCACCAGTTGATGATAATCACTATGAGTATGTCGGCTCATACGTTTCGTGTAGGAGCGAATGCTTAAGCTAGATTTCATAAAAACAACATACAGTTAAAGGATACCGCATTATAGCGTTGAAAGTATCGAGGTTGAAAGCTGGGCAGTTGTAAGCCCAGATCTTGAATGGGATGTGGTTTGTTAGTCCGCCTCGGACTCTAACGAAGCCAACCAACGAAGCACTTCCGCAGTTGCCTCAATAAGATCGCTTGGGATGTACTGGTCGACGTTACCGTCGGCGTATAGTGCACGAGCAAGAGGGACTTTTTGCATCACAGGCACGCCTTCCTCTTTAGCGATTGCGACCATACGTTTGGCTACCGCATCGGTTTCCATCAAAGTGATGACGGGCAGGGGCGTTTCGCCTTTCTTGTAATAAAGGCCAACCGCGATATGTGTTGGGTTTGTAACTAATACATTAGAACGTTTAACGTTTTCACGTTGATTAGAGGCTTGTAGCTCTTGGTGTAACTGACGACGTTTGCTTTTTATTTCTGGACTGCCTTCCATCTCTTTGTATTCGCGCTTCACTTCGTCCTTGCTCATTTTGAGCTTTTTCGTGTGATCAAACTTCTGGTACGCAAAATCTGCGGCAGCGATGACGATGAAGCCTACCGAAGAGATAATCATTAATTGTTTAATCATGACGCCAGTAATGGTCGGGACACATTCTAGCCCACAAGTTGGAATTTGCATTAAAGCGTTGATGTTACCGCGTAATGTCACCCAGATAATGCAGGAAAGAAGAGAGACTTTAAGGATCGACTTGATAAACTCAATCACACTCTTGAGGGAAAAAATGCGTTTGGCACCTTCGACGGGATTGATCTTTTTGATGTCGGGTTTAACGGATTCACCACTAAATAGGAACCCGAACTGCCCCATATTGGAAAAGATGGCGACGAGTGCAGCAACCAGAATAATCGGAGCGAGTAGATAGGCAATTTCTTTTGCGATGGCGATAGCGACATCGACTAGCGCATCTTGGAAACCCTGATAAGCAAGCTTACTTGGTAGGAGAATAAGCGCTGAGATGTGCGACATGTAATAATCGGCGAACGCAAACAGTACAATTATGAGCGCCAAAATTAATGCAGACGATACGATTTCTTGGCTTTTGGCAACCTGACCTTTCTGTCGAGCATCGCGTAACTTTTTTGCGGTGGGTTGCTCAGTTTTTTCTGCACTCATAAAGAATCCTAAGCGTTATTGCCAAATGGTATTGAGTTGTTCTGCGAATCGGGTAATGCCGTAAAACTGTACTTCAAAGTGATCCATCATTATTCCGAGATACACGATCAGTAAAACACTCGCGATGGCACTTTTTATTGGCATGGCAAGGAAAAAAACATTCAATTGCGGTGCAAAACGACTGATAAGCGCCAGACCAAACTCAGCAAGAAACATTGCCAACACTAGTGGAGCGGACATCAACACACCAAGCCACATAAGCTGTTCAAATTGCGCGTAGAAGAAGCTAACCCATGCGTCGCTAACGGTTGGGAAAAAGTCCACGATCGGCCAAGATGTATAGCTTTTGAATAACGCATAGATAAAAGTGACAAAGCCCCCGCCAGAGAAGAACAGGGTAATCAACGTTTGGGTCAGCAACACGGCTGTTGGTGTGGATTGTGAGCCTAGCGTTGGGTTAAACATACTTGCCATGGCAGCACCACGTTGGTTGTCGACCAGAAAACCGGCCGCTTCTATCGCCCAAAAGGGGATAGCAGCAACAAACCCTATCAATAGCCCAATTAATACCTCCTTACCCAAAATCACTATCAGCCAAATGCCGTCGGTTTCTGCGGGCAAGCTTTGCTGATTAATCATCGGAAATATAAACAGCGCGAGTGAGCAAAGCACACCATTTCTCACCATGGTGCCGCCTAGCATTTGCTTGCTCAAAATAGGCAAAAAGATGAAGCATGCCATTACCCGAGGTAACGTCAGACTGTACAAAAATAAAACCTGGTGTAAGTCGTGATAACTCATCGTATTTGAGGAATTTTATCCATAGCAAGCGAGGCGAAGGCGTGGAGCTCTGCCCCTAGCCATTGCGTTGTGACGAACAGTGTAATAATGACCGCGATAAGCTTGACCACAAAGCCTAACGTTTGTTCTTGGACCTGAGTTAACGCCTGAATAAGCGACACCAATGTACCAACCAATGCTGCGACTAAAATCGGCGGTAATGACAAGTACAACACTAGGGTTAATGCTTGAGTCGTGAAATGAATGATTTCAGCAGAATGCATACTTTCTCCGTGATTAACCGTAACTCAACACTAAGCCGTGGGTGAGCTTTGTCCAGCCGTCAAGCAAGACAAAAAGCAACAATTTGAAGGGGAGGGAAATCGTCATTGGCGATACCATCATCATCCCCATTGCGAGTAGGATATTCGACACAATTAGGTCAATAGCGATGAACGGTAAGTACAACAGAAAGCCAATTTCAAAAGCGCGAGTAAGTTCGCTGACGGTAAATGCGGGCAGTAAGAGCAATAAACTGTCCGACTCTAAACGGTCTACGTACTTCTGTGGCCACAATGTGCGTGCAGCATCAGTGAAGAATATGGCTTCGGTTTCCCGAATATGCTTTTTCAAAAATTCTCGATAAGGCTGTAAACCGCTTTCAATGAGGCCTTCTACACTTGCAGAATCTTCAAGGGAGATATCATGCTGCTTTACGTAGTCGTAGGTTTCAAACCCGACGGGAGCCATGATGAAAATTGACAGAATGATGGCCAATCCGTAAAGCGCCATATTCGGCGGAATTTGCTGTACACCGAGAGCGTTACGCAGCAGTGAGAATACAACGGCCAGTTTCACAAACGACGTCGCCATCATGGCGATAAATGGGATCAGTGCCAGCAGTGCTAAGCTGACAATGAGATTGAGCTCGTCGGGTAACTGGATCATGCTGGCTCCTGCGTGCCACCGAACAGCTCCAGTACGCGCACACCTAAATGTTCGTTAACATTAACCAGTTCACACTCACCAATGATTTTGCCGTTGGCACGCAATGTTACCGGTTTAGATACAGGCTGGTTTAGCTCGAATACGTACCCTGGCTGAAGCTGGTTAAGCTGCTCTAGCGTGATGGTTTGATGGCCGATATCAAACGTGAGTTCCACAGGCAGTTGCTGGTGGTCGGTTAACATTTCTGAAGTGTTTACGTCATTCATATTGGTTTCTTTTTCCATAATGTGAAGAGTTTGGTCATCCAGTTGGCAGCGCCAGAGATTCTGGTTAGATACTTGAAAAATGGCTTGTTGCTTGGCGATGTAACCATCGTCAAAAAAGATGACATCTCCCAGCTCGAGCGAATTAAATTCGCTTAACGTCAAATGGGTCCTTCCAAGACTTAACCACACAGGTAAAGCGAGGTGTCGAGCTTGTAGAGCAGCGCTGTTTGGTAGCGCATCCAACAACACGTCTGATCCTTCGCTAACCCACAAACAAAGAGAGCCGTTAGGCTTATTGAGGGTTAACATTAAAGTATGCTCTTGGGCCTGGCTCGCCTCTAACGGCTGTAGTTGACTAAGAATGGGTAACTGACCAAATAGCGCTTTGATTGCCTCACTATGCGGTTCTATCTGTGAGCTCAAAAGTGCTAACTGGAGGGAGTTAGGCAGGGACTCAAACGCAGTAGCATTTAAGGTCGATTTCAGCCAATGTTGGAGCTGCGCACGAGAAAAGTCTACTTGTAGGGTTTGCCCTCCAATCAACGTGGTTAAACGGAACCCTTCAAATGAAGGGATTTGAGCAACAGTAATCGATACGCTCTGACCATCAGTCCCTTGGAAGTGGCACTGTTTTGCACAAAGTTGATTGCTGAGCGCGATACTTTCTGCATCCACTTTGGGGATTATTAACGGCGTCATAGGTCATTCTCCGCTTGCCATTCTTCATACACGCTGCGTTGTTGGCGTGAGTGTTGTTGTTCATGTTGTTGTTGATCGAGCTGTTGAGTTTGTTCGCTGATCGCTAAGCGAAGTGGCTGCTCACCACCGAATCGGTTTAGCCGTTCAGCAAGATCTTGTCTAGCTTGCTGGCTAATAATGGTAAGGGCATGCTCTTGTCGAATCGTCACGCTATACCCTTGAGCGTCCAACTTGATGTGGATTTCACCACCTTTTAATTGTCCTTCACTTAGAAACAGCCGAACCTCTTTGTTGTCCGATGCGGTTGGCAGAGCAACATAGATTTTGTCCACCAATTGCTGGAGTAATTGGTTTACGTCTCGCGTTGGGCTTGGTTGAGCCTGCGAAGCAACACTTTTTAGGATGACATCGCCTTGTGTTACCGCACTTGCAAAGGGCTGAGAAGGGACTTTTTCTTCATCCGTTTTAACGGCGACTAGTGCGCTTTTCGTCTCGATTTTTTCAAGAGGCTTGGTTTCAGGCAGGCCACCAGTTTGGTTTGGTCGTTTGCCTGTATTCTGTAGTTGCTGTGTTGCGCGTTGATTGTGCGCTGTTTCAGTTTGCTTTTTTGTTAAGCCAACAATGTTAATCCCATCTTGAGCGAGCTCTGTCGCTTTCGCACTTTGGGGGAGCAAGCCAGATTCAAGCGTAGAGAGACAATCCGGCGAGGTATGTTTATCCATCGGCGTCGGTTTATCATCTTTCAAATGAGCTTGAGCTTGAAAGTGAGGATCAACACGCTCGGTAGAAGGGGAGCTTAGAACTGTGTCGCCATCGCTTTTTCCATCATTTTTAAGCAGTTTATTGTTTTCGCTAATTATTTCTTCGCTATTTGCTGCGTCGTCTTGCGATTTCTCTATGTCTCTCTTAGTGACGACGTCACTTTGACCTTTTAAAGTGGAGATGTTTTTGTCAGCGTTGGCTTCTTGGTTCGATAGGTTAAGTTTCTTATCTAGACCTTGAGATGTCTTATGCCTTAGCGGTATGTCTTCTTCGCCAGTATGATTTTTTTGGGGATTCCCAACGATAGACTCCTTTCCCTCGCTAGGCTTCTTCGTCATTGCATGCTCGAATTGTGATTGAAGCTCGGCCTCCTTCTCGAGAGGCGCTTGTTCCGGCGTTGATTTGTGCAGCGTATTCGATGTTTCAGTTGTTGGGGTAATGCGCATAGTGAACCTTTAGATAATGTCGACAGTGCGAAACTCTTCCTGTTCGAGTTCTTCTTGGTATTGCCTTTCTCGCGATTTTTCCGCGACTTCTTGTTGCTGCAACTGAACGAATTTTTCTTTGGTTTTATGGGCTTGTCGCGCCTCTTTTTGCTTTTCTTTAAGTGCCGAGCGTTCGATTTCAAGCGCTTTTTTTGACTCGGCCACACGTTGTTTAAGTTCGGCTTCTCTCTCTCTTAACAACGCGATTTCTTGTCTTAATGTTTCCAGCTCTTTGAGAACGAGCGTTTGTTGTTTTGCTTTAGCAAAACGTCGCTCTTCTTCTTCCTGGCGCCAAACGTGATAGTCCGCGACAGAACGTTCGGCCTTTTGAACCTGTGCTGCGGCGTTTGACACTCGGTATTCTTGACGCTTGACGGCTTTATCCGCACGGTCAGCGCGAATTTTTTTGATTTCTAATAAGCGTTCTATCATTGTTTCGCCATCCCTTTAAGTTGAGCGATAGCGCCATCAAGATCGCTTGGTTCATGCGTGCCTTGGCGTAAAAAGGCGCATATATCATCACTTTGTGCAATGGCCATATCCGCTCGGCTATCTGCGCCATGTTGGTATTCGCCAATTTTGATTAGCAGTTCAACTTCTTCATACTTAGCTAACATTTCGCGAATATGAGCAGCAGACGCCTGATGATCGGATTCAACGATTTGATTCATCACTCGGCTTGCTGACCGAAGTACATCAATCGCAGGGTAATGGTTCATTGCGGCAAGTTTACGCGAGAGAATGATGTGCCCATCTAAAATGGAGCGAGTTTCATCCGCGACAGGCTCTGTCATGTCGTCACCTTCCACCAACACGGTGTACAGTGCTGTAATTGATCCTTTGTCTGATTGTCCAGCTCGTTCCATCAGCTTTGGCAAAGCGGCAAAAACAGAAGGCGGATAGCCACGTCGTGTTGGTGGCTCGCCTGCGGCTAGTCCAATCTCCCTCTGTGCGCGGGCGAAACGCGTTACAGAATCCATCAGCAGTAGCACGCGTTTACCTTGGTCACGAAAATATTCTGCGATAGAAGTGGCAACAAAGGCGGCTTTGGCGCGCTCCATTGCTGGGCGATCAGAGGTAGCGACCACTAAAACCGATTTGGCCATTCCTTCTTCGCCTAGGTCATGCTCAATAAACTCGCGCACTTCGCGTCCGCGTTCACCAATTAAGGCGAGAACGGTCACGTCAACTTCTGCGGAGCGAATCAGTTTTGCCAGTAGGGTACTTTTACCCCCGCCAGCCGCTGCAAAAATACCCATGCGCTGACCTTCACCACAGGTCAGTAGCCCATCAATGGATCGAACGCCAAGAGAGATTGGCTTTTCAATCAGTTTACGTTGCATTGGTGGTGGCGCATCGCGATAAACAGGATACCAAGCACTTGGTTCCTGACTTTGCGTACCATCGAAAGGACGTCCAAGCCCGTCAAGCGTTGTACCTAACAGGTGGTCGCCAACACCCACTTCGTGCATTTTACCCATTGGGCTTACTTCTGTATTTGAGGAAATCCCAAACATATTTCCTAACGGAGTGAGCAAAGCGTGATGCTGCTGGAAGCCAACCACTTCCGCTAACAAAGACAGAGTTTGATCGGGATTACGCAACTCACACAGTTCACCTACACGAACGCCAGGGACGACAGCTTTGATAATGGTGCCGGTGACTTGTGTAACGCGCCCGCGAATTTGGATCAAACGCGTGTGTTTAATCGCAGATTGTTGGATATCAGTGATGTATGAGAAATCGTTCAAGGTAAAAATATGCGCAATGATTGATGCTGAGAGGATAGAAAGTATAAGAATCAATTTATAGTGAATATCAGTCGGGAGTTTTTAGAAAACTGAAAGTGCACTAAAAAAACACGTCTGATTTTGACAGCTTCAACAAAGCGCACTTCCTATAATTCGCCTGTATTGTGCGGAAGGAGTGCAAGTGAATGAGTATTATCAACAATCATATCGCAACAAATCCAAAGTTTGATGCGTCTATCCAAAACGGGTTGGAATCGTCTCGCCCCGACGTTTCACAAAAAGGCAATTATCGCGGTGAAACCGTCCGTGTTCACAATGCCACACAATCACTTTTTGATGCGATGGAAGAACTCACTTCACTCGGTTCCGAAAAAGCAGAGAAAGATCTGACCAAGCGCAAAGTGAAAGACAGTGGTGTTCGAGTTAATGAAGCACATGAACTCGTTTCGGACTATTTAAGAAAAGTCCCTGATCTTGAAAAGAATCAAAAGATCAAAGATTTGGCTACAAAAATGGCGGGAGGAAATATCTCGACCATCGCGCAATTACAAGCCTACTTGAATGGGTTTTCCGAGGAGAAAAGCCATCAATACCTCGCCCTAAAAGCCGTTAAAAAGTTTTTGAGTGCGAGTCCAGAAAGTAAACACCTACTAGCGCTGATTGACCAAGCACTTCTAAGAATCGAGCAAAACCCAGATACATGGTCTCAAATTGATACGGAAATCCGTGTCTCAAATTTTGCTGATGAATACAGCCAAGAGCAAGAGTTTAGCTCTTTGCATCAGCTGCGCGGCTTCTACCGCGATACCGTTCATAGTTATCAAGGGCTCGGCGCGGCTTATCAAGATGTAGTGGCGCGCTTTGGTGAGCAGGAGGTATCGACCGCTGTTGACTTTATGCTGCAAGGCATGAGTGCAGATCTTAGTGTTCAAGGTAGCAGTATCGATTCGGTTAAGTTGAAGTGGTTGATGTCCGATATGCAAAAACTCAAAACTCTAAATACGTTGCAAGATCGTGTGAGTCAGCTGTTCCAAATGTTTAAACCGGAAAGGACGAATTATGGCTTATCAAGTTTCTAATTTGATGGCTGATGTGATTGCGTTGGTAGAGCAGCGATGGGTAAGCAGTGATGAGATATGGAAAGTCGCCAACGCTATGGAATTGACGGCGGTAGAACAAAAAATCGATTTTTTTCGAGAGTTCCATAAGTTAGTTCGCGCAATCCCAATTGACGTATTCGCCGATGAAGAACAACGACAGAATTTAATCCAAGCGGTACAAAAGGCGCTAGACGAAGCCATTGATATAGAAGAAGAGGAAGCGTGGGAAGATGAGTTGGATTGATGCATCCGTCGATGAATTTTGCCGAGGAATGGGGCTCGATGCCGTCGATTTCTCATCAGCTGGACGGGTGCAGCTGGATTTTGAGCAAAGTGGTACGCTGCATATTGAGCGACAGGGTGAGCAGTTATTCTTGATGTTGTCTCGAGCGTTATCTTGGCATCAAACCAGTGACATGATTCAAAGTGCACTGTGTTTGTGTCATGCCGATCAAGGCTGGCCTTTCGAAATTAAAACCGGCTTGTTAGATGAACAAACTCTGGTTTTTTCAGCAAGGCTAAAAGGAGAAGAAGTAACACTTCCGACCTTAGAGCAAGCGTTTACGCTTTTGGCTCGTCTGCATAACGATGTGGCAGGCTCATGACTCGAGTCAGCACTTTAAACGTAGGCATCGAAGCCTTTACGCATGTTACTCATAGTGAAGTTAAGGCCGATTTCCCAGAACGATTTCAATTGCTTCCTGATGGGCAGGCGGTCGCTACACATTTAGAGAAGCTCTATGACCTCCGGCCTTCAGACCAATATCTCATCGCGTTAACTAAGCCCAAGCTGCTGCACTCAGAGTTGTTGCGTCCAGAAAAGTACCGCCAACAGTTCGATGAAACGTTGGCTCAGCTGCAAGTTCTTGCACAGGACTCAGGCTCCGTTTCTTTTATCAAAGCATCCGAAACGCTACAAAGTACACAACTTGATCAGCGTTACCTCACTATGGCGCTCAATCTCCTTATTCAGGTCTAACCAACATGTTGAGATCCAAAGACATTGAACTCTTACTTGTTCACGCTGCGCTACAAGTTCAATACCAAAAGCCAGAGCATGCCATTTCTATTCTCGATGCGGTTCTAGAAGTAGAACCGCAGCACAAAGAGGCGATGCAAACACTTGCTGTGGCGTGTTTACAAAGTGGTCGATATACCCGGGCGATTGAGGTGTGTGAGCACCTATTAAAATCCGACCTTCATCCTGACTCGGCAGGACTCTGGTTTTGTTTAAGCCAAGCGCGTTGGAAACAAAATGACGTCGATGGGGCACGCCAAGCGCACCGACGCTATCTGCAATCTTTAAATAGTGAATCACATGAATAAGTTGATCGATATTCTAAACAAAGTAGGGCAACGCAAAGACATCATGCTTGCGGTGATGTTACTCGCGATCGTCTTTATGATGATATTGCCACTTCCTACCGCACTGGTGGATGTGCTGATTGGCACCAACATGAGCATTGCGGTGGTGCTGCTTATGTTAGCGATTTACATCACCACGCCACTTGAGTTCTCTGCATTTCCTGCGGTGCTATTGATCACGACATTGTTTCGTCTGTCTTTATCTATCACGACAACCCGCTTGATCTTGCTACAAGGCGATGCTGGTCAAATCGTTTATACATTCGGTAACTTCGTTGTGGGCGGTAACTTAGTGGTCGGTATTGTTGTGTTCCTGATCATTACCATTGTTCAGTTTATGGTGATCACCAAAGGCTCAGAAAGGGTAGCAGAAGTTAGTGCGCGCTTCTCACTCGATGCGATGCCTGGTAAGCAGATGAGTATTGACGGTGACATGCGTGCTGGAGTAATTGACGTACACGAAGCTAGGCACCGACGATCACTGATTGAAAAAGAAAGCCAAATGTATGGCTCGATGGATGGCGCGATGAAGTTCGTTAAAGGCGACTCTATTGCGGGTCTGGTCATCATTGTGGTCAACATCTTAGGTGGCGTCACGATCGGGGTAACGCAAAAAGGCATGAGTGCTTCTGAAGCACTTGAGTTATTTGCGATTTTGACCGTTGGTGATGGTTTGGTGTCGCAGATCCCGGCACTCTTTATCGCGATTACCGCCGGTATTATCGTGACGCGTGTTTCTCATGAAGATTCTTCTGATCTTGGGTCGGACATTGGTGGGCAGGTCATTGCTCAGCCACGTGCGCTTCTTATTGGTGGTGTGCTTTTGGTGCTGTTCGCACTCATCCCTGGGTTTCCAAAAATCACTTTTTTGGTCTTGGCCGCCGTGGTTGGTGGTGGTGGTTTCTTCCTTTTCTATCAACAGAAAAAACAAGCGGAATCAGATAGCACCGACTTATCAAGCTTTGTTTCGCAAGGGGCCGGTTCGCCAGCAGCGAAGCCAAGCAAACCTACGCCTTCTAGAAACAGTAAAGGTAAGTTAGGTGAGCAAGAAGAGTTCGCCATGACGGTCCCGCTGTTGATTGATCTTGACGCGAGCCTTCAGGAAAGCTTGGAAGCGGTCGCATTAAATGAAGAGCTAGCAAGGGTGAGGCGCGCACTATATCTCGACCTCGGCGTGCCTTTCCCGGGTATCCACCTGCGTTTTAACGAGGGGATGCAAAATGGCGAATATTTAATTCAGTTACAAGAAGTTCCGGTTGCACGAGGACGAATTGTAAAAGACCAACTCTTGGTGACAGAAGGGAATGAGCAGATCGACTTATTAGGCGTGCCTTATGAGCAAGATGAAGATTTTCTACCCGGTATTTCTAGCATTTGGGTGGCACAGAGTTATGAGCAAAAACTCGTAGCCAGTCATGTCGGTTTTCTCACACCCGACAGGATTTTAACGTACCACTTGTCTCATGTTCTCAAGGAGTACGCACAAGACTTTATTGGTATTCAGGAGACGCGTTATCTGTTGGAGCAGATGGAAGGCAGTTATTCGGAGCTAGTCAAAGAGGCCCAGCGTATTGTTCCGTTGCAAAAAATGACGGAAATCTTGCAACGCTTGGTTTCTGAAGACATTTCTATCCGAAACCTTCGCGTGATCTTGGAAGCGATGGTTGAGTGGGGCCAAAAAGAGAAAGATGTTGTACAGCTGACGGAGTACATTCGTTCTAGCTTAAAACGTTACATTTGCTACAAATACGCGAGCGGACAAAACATGTTGCCCGCTTACTTATTGGATCAAAATCTCGAAGACACGATACGCAGCGGTATTCGTCAAACCTCAGCAGGGAGTTACTTGGCGTTAGATCCGTCAATAACGCAACAATTTGTCAGTGATGTGAAACAGACCATTGGTGACTTAAGCCGCATGCCGAATAAACCTGTGCTAGTTGTGTCTATGGATGTACGCCGATATGTGCGAAAGCTTATTGAATCGGAATACTACGATCTGCCCGTTTTGTCATTTCAAGAACTAACCCAGCAAATCAATATTCAGCCACTTGGAAGGGTGGGGATGTAATGAAAACAAAACTAATACTCTCGCTGGCGCAAGCGGGGATCGAAGTGACGCCATACTTTTGGCAACAAAGTGAAATTCAACTTGGTTATCGAATTGAAGTTGAAGGCTTAGAGCTCGTTTTTCGGGTGGAGGACGGTGAAATCATCATCGTTCTTCTGAAACGCGTTCGTCCAAAATTGGGGTTGAGTAACCCCTTTGCCGGCTTATTTCTCTTGGCTGAACATGCCATTCAACTTTATCCCTCCGATTGGGTCATTCGCGGCAACGTCGATGTGTTACGTGGTAGCAACATGAGCAGCCAGCGATTGGCACAGTTCTATCTAAAAGCATGCGGTGCAAGCCATGATGAGCTAGAAGACTGGTACTGTTTACGCCTAGCAGATTATAGACCTTTGAAAAAGTTGAAAAAGTAAAAACTCACGACTGTTACTGACAGCACCGATGAGATGACCCGCTTTAAGATAGGAATCAAGATGAAGCAACCGTTTACCGATGCGATTGAGAACGCTGAGCTTGCCATTAGAAAAGCTGAAGACAGAACCGATATTTTTAACGAGCTATTGGAAGGCTTAGGTGTTGGTCCTGTTGCGGGGGATGTATTACTTGGCGGCATAAAAGCGCCAGTAGATACCATGAAACGTGCAGAGCAAGAGCTAATAGACGAAGTCCAGCGCCGCCGGCAACAACAAACTCAGCTACAAGGTACGTCAGGTAAACGCAGAAAGCGTCCCACAGTGATGCGCGGCATGATGATTTAGAGGTTTGGAAATGACGAATATGAAAACGACTGGCTCTACGACAGGAGCAACAGACACAGCTGCGAGTAGTGCACCATTACCCACTTTCCAACAAAACTTGATAGAGGCATTTACCCCTGTACTGGGTGAAGCAGAGACTCAGCAACTTGCCTCGATAATCTCTTCATTGCCAACTATCTCGGGACAAACGGAATCACAAAGCATCGCGCTTTATGTTGATACGCTTGAAAACCTAAAAGCGAAAAATAACGCGTTTGCTGGTATATCATTGACCGACACCGCATCTGTTTGGCTAAAGTCGCTACAAAGTGCTAACTCAGATGGTGAATTAACCGCAGCCGAGTTTAATGCTCAAACAAACCAAACGCTATCAAATCAGTTTCAGGCTTGGTTTAGTAAGTTACTGACGGAAAACGTAGATAGCTCGTTATCTACTGAGTTTGTTAGTCAATTTAATCTGGGCACTCAGAGTAACCAAGCGGAGCAGATCGCCAACCTCTCCGAGACAGGTCTGGCTAACGCCACCAAAGAAATTTCTCTTTTTGTTGCAGAGCTTGCTAATCAAATGGGCTCCCGTGAAGTGAGAGATGCTTCTATTTCTTTTCTTCGCAATGCGTTTAGTAGCTTAGGTTCCGTTAATCTCGCGCAACTGAAGAGCTCGGATTTTCTGTTGACTAAAGAGAGTTTCGCCCTTCAAGTCTCAGCTCAATTAAAAAGTAGTTTTCAAGGCATTGGTATTACTTTAAGCACCGATGACGCAAGTGCGCTAGCTAGCAGAATTACCTGGACTCCTGGTATTTCTAAACAGCAGCTTAAAGAAGCGTTAGATGAAATGGCCGCTCAAGTGAAAGGCCAATATAGTGCAGCTTATGGTGAGGCGACTGGAACGAACAATCTAAAAGCAGCACTTAACACTGTTATTGGTGGAACTGAGCCTTTGACCCTTTCTAGCTTGTTCGCCAACTTCGCGGTGAGTTTAACAAATATAGAAATCGACGACTTTTACCAGGACAGCGCGATAGCCGATGTCCAAAAGACACAAATAACGGCAGCTCAAGTTAATTTGATCAAAGAAAACACCGAACGAGATATCCGATTACAGTTTGAAAAAATAGTAAAAGGTGAATCTACCGGGGCTTCATTTACTGAGCGATACGAGGCATTGCGCAAGAACTTAGGAGCATTGAAAGGGCGTCTACTCAATATCACCGATAAAGAGAAAGCGGATCGCGAGGTGAGAGCAGAGCACTCTCTAACGGCTCGTGATTTGTTGGCCGTTGTTGAGTCCAGCATTGGAGACCGTTTTGATGAGCAAGTGCTGCTTGCGCTAAATGAGCGTCGTGTTAACCGTTTAGAGAAACGTAATGACCAGAAAGAGGCATTAGAGGATCTCACAATACAGCTTAAAGTTTTTGGTGTTGTGCAATCAAAAATTCACTCTACGCAAAGTGTTGATGGGGTTTATAAACCGGGATATCCAGAAAGTAACTTCAAAGCGAGTGACTTTAACTACAGTAATCAAACGGATTTTGAAGCTTCACCTGAGTACAAGTATTTGACGGATAATAAGATAACAAACCATCGAGACTTCCTTCAAACACAAGGTATTACTATCGGTGATGGTGCGTCGTACCAAGACGAAGAGAAGTCGAAAAAACTGTCTAATTTTTCTAGTTCTGTCAGTGCTAAATCCAAGTTGCTTAACGATGAAGTGCAAATCAAAACCACTGAGCTGAACGACACCAGTTCTCAATACAACTCGACCGTTGAAGCGATGAACAAGTTTGTTCAGAAGTACCACAGTATTTTACAAGAAATCCTACGAGCCATTTAAGGATAACCAACCATGACTAAAACAAACGCGACCGATCCATCCCAAATGCAAGCAGAAGAGCTGCTGTCTTTTCTGGAAGAGGGAGGCACGCTAAAAATGTTGCACGATGTGTCTCAGGACACCATCGAACACATTTATGCCGTAGGTTACAACTTTTTCCAATCGGGAAAGATTGAGCAAGCAGCGAAAGTATTTCAATTACTCAGCATGCTTGATCATTATCAGGCGCGATTTTTCATTGGCCTTGGCGCGGCTCGTCAGGAGTTGGGTGAGTATCTGCAGGCAATAGACGCCTACAGCTACGCAGCGCTAGTGGACGTAAATGATCCACGCCCACCTTTTCACTCTGCTGAATGTCACCTGAAACTGGAACAACTGACAGAAGCAGAGAGTGGGTTTTACAGCGCGAAGGAGATGTCTGCCGGAAAATCACAATATGCAGATTTGCATGAGCGTGCAGGCATCATGTTAGAAGCGGTGAGAAATAAAAAGGAGTAATTAGACTATGAGTTCTATTGCACTTGACCGCATCCAGACACAGGTTTATAGCCCTGAATCTGGCCAAGCCACGTTAGATAACGTGCAGAAAACGGCGTCTACAGCGACGCCTTCTGTGACGGTAGAAAACGTGAAGAGTAAAGATGCAGATGTACTGAACATCGGAAAAGTAAAAGTTCAGTTAGATGCACCTAACGCAGCTGTTAGTGACAAAGTGAATGATTTGACGCTAAAAGCCATGGCACAGCTGCAAAAGATCGTCGATACCATTGCAAAATCTCTCCATGCAGTTGCAGACCAAACAGGTTCGATTGCCGTCAAAATCATCGCAGGATCTGCTGATGATTTTGAAGTAGAGCTTGCTGCTATCACGGATAAACTGAAAAGTGCTCAAAACGAGCTGAAAATTCAGGAAGTGAAGGTCGCAAAAGCTAAGCACGAAAAAGAGATGGTGGAAAACCAAGACAAAATCAAAGAATCGGAAGCCGCTGCAAAAGAAGCCCAAAAATCAGGCTTAGCAGCGAAGATCTTTGGTTGGATCAGTGCGGTGGTTTCTATTGTTGTTGGTGCCGTAATGGTGGCAACGGGTGTTGGTGCAGCAGCCGGTGCACTTATGATCGCTGGTGGCGTCATGGGAGCAGTGAGCATGGCGTTGCAAGAGCCAGCCGTTCAAGATGCGCTAAAAGAAGCGGGCGTAAATGTCGATGTGCTAAACAAAGTCGTAATGGCATTAGAAATCGCCGTCGCGGTTATCGGAGCTGTTGTGACGTTTGGTGGTGCAGCAGCTGGCGGTATCGCGAAACTTGCAGCGAAAGGTGCTGGTAAGGTAGCTCAAAAGGTCACGGAAATCGCTACTAAAGCCGCTGCAAACATGGCGAAAGTGGCGGATATGGGCACAAAAGCTGCGACAACAACAGCGAAAGCGATTCGTTATGGCGCAGAAACCGTCGATCTTGCCGTCAACGTGGGTAAAGGCGCAACGGACAGTGTTCACGCTGCTAACAATGCTCACGTGACAGAGATTCAGGCTGATATCACAGACCTTCGAGCCAAAATGACGTTAAGCCAGGCTGTCATTGATAAGCTCAAAGAAGAGATTGGTAAGTTGATGGAAGACTTCCAAGAGCTGATGAGCCTCATCATGCAAATGATTCAAGCGAAAAGTGAAACTATGCAAACGGTGTTAAGCCGTCCTGCAACGGTATAAGGAGTTTATTATGCTAGATAAAGTAGGCGGAACGGGTCGTGGTGAACTATACGGTTTAGGCGACACCATTAAAACCAACAAAGCAGAAAAAGCGCCGGAAACAAAGCTTGAAGCGGGCGCCGTTAAAAGCCAAAGTGAGTCAGGTGTTTCTGGTGCAGCACGCTACCAGTTAGAGACACCTAAAGCTCCTACAGTGAGTAATCAAGCTCAAGTTGTTGCAAACTTAATGAGTGCTCTTGCGCCGACGGTGAGCTCATTAATGAGCACAACGATGAAAGCACTTAACGGTGAGGAGGTGATCAAGTCACCATCAGATGCGGTATCACAATCGTTGACGCTATTAACATTGTTGTATCAAGTATCAAAGCTGAGCCGTGAGCAGCAAGTGCTACAACGTGAAATTGCTGTTGAAGCAAACGTCGCGAGTTTAGAAAGCCAAGCGGCAGAACTCAACAACTCGGCAAGCGCAATGATCGCGATGGCAGTCGTTTCGGGTGTATTAGCGGGTGCTACCGCAATTATTGGTGCCCTTGGTTCTTTCAAAGCAGGGAAAGAAATCAAGAATGAAATGGCGAGCAATAATGTACTGAAAACGCAAAAAGCTGGCTTAGATCAAGCAGAAGAGTTATTAAATAACAATAGCTTGTCTAAAACTCAGCAAGATCAGGTTAAGCGTGCGCACTCACTAGCGAAAGACAATATCGCAGACACGACAGCGCAGCTGACAAGTGGTGGCCGTAAGTTCGATAAGTTGATGAGCTCAAACCAAGCAAAGAACGCGATTCTTCAAGCTTTGGGCCAGATGGCAAACTCAGCATCGAATGTAGAGCAAACCAAAGCGCAAGCGCGCAGCAAAGATGATGAAGTACAAGCGACTCGCGCACAAGCAGCCAAACAGAAAGCCGATGAAAACATTGGTTTCCAAGAAGGCTTATTGAAAGAGCTACGTGACTTGTTCCGATCTATCTCAGATAGCCAGAACCAAGCGTGGCGAGCATCAGTCCCAACGGTGTAACCATCCGTTTCACTAACTACAAAGCGTTGTTTATACAACGCTTTTTTTATGGGGTTAAAGTATAAACACTATTTATCAGCAGGTTAAGTTGATAAAAAAGTATATATCTATAAATCAACCTCTAAGGATGAGAACTCAAACGTTATCAAATTGTTAACGGTTGCTATACTTAAACGGTCATCAACACAAGTAAAAGGGATGTTCAATGTTTAAGTTTAAGCAAATCGCACTTGCGGCTTCTTTGGCGGCACTCACAACAGGCTTTTCTGCGTCTGCGGAGGAAACGTTTGTCACGATTGGTACCGGTGGCGTAACAGGGGTTTATTATCCGACTGGTGGCGCTATTTGTCGCTTGGTTAACAAATCGCGAGAAGATCACGGTATCCGTTGTTCGGTAGAAAGTACTGGGGGATCGATTTATAACATCAACACTATTCGTGCTGGTGAATTGGACCTCGGTATCGCGCAATCAGACTGGCAGTATCATGCTTACAAAGGAACCAGTAAGTTTGAAGAAAGCGGGCCTTTTAAAGAGCTACGCGCCGTATTCTCCGTTCATCCAGAACCGTTTACTGTCGTTGCACGTAAAGACGCGAACATCAAAACTTTTGATGATTTGAAAGGTAAGCGCGTTAACATTGGTAATCCTGGTTCTGGTCAGCGAGGTACTATGGAAGTACTAATGAACCAGTATGGTTGGAGTAACGACGACTTTAAGCTTGTCTCTGAGTTAAAAGCAGCAGAGCAATCAAAAGCACTTTGTGATAACAAAATTGATGCGATGATTTATACCGTTGGTCACCCAAGTGGAGCGATTAAAGAAGCCACTACGTCGTGTGATAGTAATATCGTAACGGTAGCTGGACCTAATGTAGAAAAACTGGTTGCAAACAACAGCTTCTATCGTGTCGCAAATGTCCCAGGTGGTATGTATCGTGGCACAGATAGTGATGTTCAAACCTTTGGTGTGGGCGCGACGTTTGTTTCTTCTACTGCGGTACCAGAAGATGTGGTTTATAACGTGGTTAAAGCGGTATTTGAAAACTTCGATGATTTCCGCCGTCTCCACCCAGCGTTTGCAAACTTGAAGAAAGAGGAAATGGTAAAAGACGGTTTATCTGCGCCTCTTCACCCAGGTGCGCTCAAATACTACAAAGAAGTAGGGCTGATTAAGTAAGCGTTACTTTCTCTTATTATTGATGTAAAACGCCATCTTTCTCGATCAATGCCACTCGTTTAACCGCGAGTGGCATATTTCTATTTCTCGTCATCCTGTACAGCGACGAAGGAGCGTGATACAGGATCTTCTATCCGAGCACTTTGTGATCAAAATGGTTTCATTAGCCGCTCAGTGTAGTGCTATTAGATTCCTAACCTCGCTGGAGTGACACAAAAAATCGTTAAGCTATCTGCATTAATCTTTCGCGCTGGTGTTTTTGTAGGAGTGTTATCCACTTGTACAAGTTTTGCTTAAACATAAACATCAATGAAAAAGTAGATAGTGATGAGAATAGAAGAAAGAGCAACAAACCCTTTAACATGATTGGGATTCAGTTGACGAGATACACGAGCTGCAAGATACCCACCTACCAACGTACCGACCAAAACAACACTACCTGTGTGCCAATCAATGGAGCCATTGGCAACAAAAATCACGATAGCAATGAGTGAAACACACGTAGATACGAGCAATTTCAAACCGTTCATTAAATTAATGTCTTGGTGACCAGCTACTACCAGATAACTCAGAACAATAACCCCTAAACCTGCGTTGAAAAAACCACCGTAAGCAGAGACACCAACAAGTAGTAAACCCAACGCGATTGCTCCGAGTATGCCAGCATGTTTGTGCTCTTTCGCGACAGTTTTGATTAGCATTGTTAAACGAGAACCGGTGAGAAAAAGCACGGTGGCAAATAAGAGTAACCAAGGGATGGCTTCCATAAATAGCGATTCTGGCGTGTTGAGCAACAGATATGCTCCGACAGCGCCGCCGACTAAACTGAATGAGACTGTGAACAGCAGTTCATGCTTGTTCTTCATGATCTCTTCTCTGAACCCGACGGCTCCACTAATGTAACCCGCACATGAAGCATATGTGTTTGTTGCGTTAGCCATAATAGGAGGAACACCAACTGCCAATAGAGCCGGAAAAGTAATAAAGCTTCCGCCTCCCGCTATGGAGTTAATGATCCCACCAATTACGCCAGCAATGAATAAAAGTGAGAGTTCTAAAAGCATAAACAATCCTTGTTATGTTCTTTTTCATTGTTAGAGCTTCAGATGATCTAACCTACATGCTCTAATGTTCTGATATGAGGTTTACTTTACCCGCTCTAAAACAAAATTGTTCAGTTCTGTAACGTTTTTGATGACATGAACGGCTTTACTTTGAGAGTACCCTTCGAGGCGATACATAAAGTCATCATTCCAGAATGCGGGGCATTGCTGAAGAACTTTGTAGCTTTGTAACGTTCCTTTCAGTACCGAACTACCATCAGGCCAACCTTCAGGTTTTATGAATAGTCCTTTAAGGAGACGTTTCGTCACAAACCAATAGCTTACGGAGTATGGTAGATCAATATAAATGAGAGTATCGGCTGCATCTAAACGAGCGTTGAAAGAGCTGATCGGTCCAAGGCCATCTATAATCCAACGATCTGAGCTTAGTATATTGCTATGGGCTTCATCAAAAACGTTACGCTCGACGGGATCACCGTTTGGTTTATAGACTATTGAATCTAATTGATGAAGAGGAAGACCGGTAGCAGACGCGATTGCTTTACTTACCGTCGATTTTCCACTGCCGGGTTTACCAAAAACTGCTATTTTTTGCATTGTGACCGCCTCCAAGAGAGCTTTTCCCATACGGTAGAGACAGAAAACCCACCGCTATGGGTGGGTTCGATAAATACTGAGCGCATCAAAAAATCCCACCATTCCTATGGAATGATGATAATTCGTTGGTTAAGTTGCGCTAAGTGTGTGTTCATACAATCACCTTCATATAACGACAGTGATTTGTCAATACCATCTGCACAATAAGCGAACGATTTGGAGGGCGGAAGATAAAGCCATCACGATGGATGGCTTTATCTAGGTTGAAAGAGAAAGCGATTACTGCTCAACGCTGACTGGCTGTGCTTTAAACTTTTGAATCAGCTTTACGATTAGTGGACTTGCCAATACCAATACAGCTAAAACAGTAAAGGTAAGGGTAATAGGACGCTCCCATAGGAAACTCAGTTCTCCATCTGAAATCATTAATGCGCGGCGTAAGTTCTCTTCCATTAATCCTCCAAGGATGAAGCCCAGCAATAAAGGTGCGAGCGGGAAGTTAGCGAGCCGAAGTGCAATGGCAGCCATAGCCACAATCAGCATCACGAACACATCCATAGTGTTAAAAGAGACCAAATAAACCCCGGTGATTGAGAAGAATAAAATCATCGGTAGAAGCACCGTTCTTGGAACCGCCAAAAGCTTTGAAATGTACGGAATCAATGGTAAGTTCAGGATCACAAGTACGATGTTGCCGAAGTACATGGAAATGATCACTGACCAGAACACATCTGGGTGTTCAACAAATAGGCGAGGGCCAGGTTGAATACCATAAGCGATCAGCGCACCGAGCATTATTGCTGTTGTACCAGAGCCCGGAATACCAAGCGTTAATAGCGGTACAAATGAACCACTAGATGCTGCATTGTTCGCAGACTCTGGCGCAACCAAACCACGGATACTGCCTTTACCGAACTCATCCTTTTTCTCTTTAGGTGCGAGGTTGCGCTCCATACCATAGCTTAAAAAAGCAGCAATGGTTGCCCCTGCGCCAGGAAGAACGCCAGTGAAGAAACCTAATATTGAAGAGCGAATTGAAACAGGCGCAACATCTTTGATTTCTTCCTTGGTCACTTTCATTGAGCCAATGTTGCTCAGCTTTTCTTGTTCTTCATCGCTGGTGTCTTTTGATGGTTTAAGGATGCCCATCAGTGTCTCACCCAGTGCGAATGTCGCCATTGCAAGCAACAAGAAGCTAAAGCCATCCATTAAATCCGTTAAACCGAAGGTAAAGCGTTCAACGCCTACGCCTTTATCGATTCCAACTGTAGATAGCATCAAACCAAGAATGGTCATCATCCACGCTTTGATTACCTGACCTTTCCCCGCAAAAGCCGCGACTGCTGATAACCCAAGTAGCATCAACGCAAAATAGTCCGACGATTGGAAGCTAAGGGAGACGCTAGCCAATGCTGGTGCGGCAACAAGCAACATAATGGCAGATAGCGTACCGCCAGTGAAAGACGAATAAGCTGCCAAAGCTAATGCTTTACCTGCCTGGCCTTTTTGAGCCATTGGGTAGCCGTCGAATGCTGTGACCACGGTTGAAGAACAACCCGGCGCGTTAATTAAAATCGACGATGTAGAACCACCAAATACCGCACCGTAATAAACACCCGCCATTAAAATAAGGCCAGAGGAGGGCTCTAGGCCATAAGTAATTGGGATCATCAAAGCAATGGCTGAGATCGGCCCAAGTCCAGGTAACATGCCGATAAATGTACCGACGAAGCAACCAACGATCACCATCATAATGTTCATTGGCATTACTGCGGTGGATAAACCTTGTAGAATTCCATCTAACATAATTCAGTCCTTTCTTTGACTACCAGATGGTGAAAATCAAACCCGGTTCGAGATAGATGTCCAAACCTTGAGTGAGTAATAAGTAGAACGCGATCACGAATGGAAACGAGGCGCCAAACAGAACGGGTTTACGTCTTTCCCCGAGCAGATAAAAGCCAGCCAATAAAAAGAAGCCAGTAGCTATCACAAAACCTAGATAAGTCAGGCCCACGCCGTAGAGCGCCATTAAAATTAAAAAGGCAATCAGTAACTTCCAATTGAAGGTCAGCACTGCGCCACTTTGTTTATCTGGTTGTCCTGTCACCAGCAGTAGCAAAGAAAGGCCGACACCAACGTAAGTCAGGATGGTTGGCAGAGTACGTGCGGTGAATGGTTCATACTCATCACCTAGAAACAATGGAATCTGCGAGGTTTGATAACCGTAGCAAAGACAGAAGAGTAGAAAGATCATTGCGCCGACGCGGTCACGACAGAGCAAGTACTCTTTGGTGAAAAAGTTGGTTGAACGAGGCATATTCAACTCCTAACAAAAGTAAAAAAGACCGCATATGGACGTCAATGAATAAACTAAACCATTAACAATTAAGCATTTCGCTGCTAGTCGAGCCGCTTTGGGTATATAAACAAAGGAGTGTGCATGCCGATTGTCGACAATGTCCATATGCGGTGAAACTTAGAGTGCAAATACATGGGGAAATACCAACCTATGTTATTCATTGAGGTTGGTATCTGAGGGACCCCAATTCGACTGTTACTTCAGGAAGCCTAACTCGCGCATTAAGTCACCCATCTGTTGCTCTTGATCTTCAAGAAACGCGAAGAATGCTTTATCCGCTTTATAGTTGTCGATCCAACCATTGCGGTCTCGAACGACTTGCCATTCGTCGGTGTTATACATTTTAGTAAATGCGGCATTCCATTCATCTAGCTTTTCTTGGCTTGTGCCTGGTGCTGCAAAGAATCCACGCCAGTTAGCAAAGACAGTTTCATTACCATATTCGGTGAGAGTTGGAATGTTAGGCGCAGCTTCTAAACGTTTTGGTGCTGTAATCGCTAACACTTTCACTTGCCCAGACTTAGACATTTCGAGTACTTCACCTAACCCTGTAGAGAGCAGTTGTGTTTCGCCTGAAAGTAGGGCAGCCATGGCTTTTCCACCTGCATCATAGGCAATGTAACGAACTTTGCGCGCATCAAAACCTTCACCTTTGAAAGCCGCTGCTATAACCAAATGATCCATAGAACCACGAGCAGAGCCACCAGCAACCTTCACTTTACGAGGGTTTTCTTTAAAAGCTTTAACGACATCTTCCCAAGAGCTGTAAGGAGAATCGGCTGATGTAACAATGGCGCCATAATCGGCAACCGTTGCGGCAACAGGAGTCAAGTCGCGGAAAGATTGTGGGAAGATCCCACTGAGCGAGCGAACGACGATCGGTGTTGAGTTCACCATGAGTGTATCTTCTTGACGATCAGCCGTTTCAATCAAATGTGCGATTGCTTTGCCACCGCCACCACCAGATAGGTTTTGAAATGATACGGTTTCGACGATGTCCGACTTTATTAATACATCACCAGTACCTCGGGCGGTCATGTCCCAACCGCCACCGGCACCTCCAGGGATAAGAAAGTGCATTTTTTCAATATCTGCAGCAAGAGCGTTGAATGAAAATGAAGCTGCGATGATTGAAGCGGCGAGCGTTGGTTTGAGTACCTTTAACATGTTCACGTTCCTTATGTTAGCGACTCTATTTAGTTGAGCCTTATTGTTTTTGCTCAGTTGTCATGCCTTGTAAGCGTTAAAGCTGAACTTGGTGTAAAGGTTAATTAAGTGTTAAATATCTGTCTGTAAAAGAGATATAAAGAGAATATTGAGCATTTCGGTTATTTTGTTCATAAAGTTCACGGCGAGAAGTTGGTGTTAGGTCACGCGGCTTTACGCTTTGGTAGGCCATAATAAAATGACGGAAAATGAACGAGGAAAAGAGAATGAAAGGGACGTGTTTGTGCGGCGCAATTGAAGTCATCGCTGAGGTTAAAAATGAGGTTAGCCTGTGCCATTGCTCTATGTGTCGAAAATGGTCGAGTGGCGCACTTCATGCGGTGCATTGTGGGCCTAACGTGACGTTTAAAGGTGGCGAACCTAAACGTTATCAGTCGTCAGACTGGGCTGTGAGGGGGTTTTGCGGTGAGTGTGGCACAAACCTTTTCTACCATTTGTTGCCGACAGGTGAGTACATTCTTTCCGCTGGTTTGTTCGATAACCCAGATTTCAAACTCACTTTAGAGATTTTTACCGATGAAAAGCCAGCTTATTATGACCTCAATTCCGCTTCACAAAAGATGACTTCGCAACAAGTATTTGATCAATTTGCACCTAAAGAATAGTTTTTTATCCGATTATTGTTCGACAACTGAGCTTTTAGTTTTTAGATCATAAGCTTAAAGGTTTATAAGTTGTCGACAATATGAGTTCCCCATTCTTTATTTCTGCTAAAAATGGCACTTAATAGGCATTTTAGGCCCATTTAAATTACGACCTTAGTCTAAATTGTCGACAATTTACTTGATTGTCGACACTTTGATCGACTACTTTATATTCAGGTTAAGAAATTGTAGACATTTCGATGTCGGTAACAAGAGTATCTGAATATGAACTCTGAGTTGAAAGCTCGTTATAAAGTGCTGGGTTCTGAGAAAGAACACACCAAATCCGAAACGCTGACCGAAACACTCATTGAAGTCATTGTTAATGGCGACGTGAAGCCTGGCCATAAGATATCAGAGCCTGAGCTAGCAAAGAGATATCGAGTCAGTCGTGGGCCTTTGCGTGAAGCATTGATGCGCTTAGAGGGGCTAGGGCTCATCGAGCGAATTCCTCATGTTGGGGCTAGAGTGACCACTTTTTCTCCGGAAAAGCTGATAGAACTTTATGCCGTTCGAGAAGCATTGGAAGGCATGGCGGCAAGGTTAGCTGCGCGACACATTACGCAAGAAGAGCTCTTAAGCTTGGAAATGCTATTGTCGACACATTCCAAGCATATAGACCAAATGGAAGGCGCGTCTTACTTCCATCAACATGGTGACTTTGATTTTCACTATCGCATCATCCAAGCGAGCAGAAACAGTAAGTTAATATCTCTGCTGTGTGATGAACTCTATCACTTATTACGGATGTATCGTTACCAGTCGCCACGTGCGCAATCTCGCCCGAATGAGGCGCTCACCGAACACAAATTCATTTTGGAAGCCATTCGCAATCGCGATGAAGAGCTTGCAGAAATGTTGATGAGAAGACACATATCAGGAAGTCGAAAGCTCATCCAATCTCAAATTATACATACAGAAAGTTTAGACAAAGACTAGAAGGAATTCGTCATGAGCTTAACACCGGGAGCGAAATTCAGACTCGCCATTGAACAAAATAATCCACTACAAATTGTCGGCACTATAAACCCGTATTGCGCCATGATGGCAAAAAACTTGGGTCACCAAGCGATTTACTTGTCTGGTGGCGGTATCGCAAATGCGTCATACGGATTGCCGGATCTCGGTATCACAACATTAAACGACGTTTTGGTTGACGTTGACCGCATCACTAACGCATGTGATTTGCCTCTTTTGGTTGATATCGACACGGGTTTTGGCGGTGCATTTAACATTGCTCGCACGATCAAAGCGATGGAAAAAGCAGGCGCGGCAGCGGTGCACATGGAAGACCAAGTCGCACAGAAACGTTGTGGTCATCGTCCGAACAAAGCAATAGTCAGCCAGCAAGAGATGGTTGATCGTGTAAAAGCCGCGGTTGATGCACGCAATGATGAAAGTTTCGTGATTATGGCTCGTACTGACGCGTTAGCTGTTGAAGGCATGGACAGCGCAATCGAGCGCGCGATTGCGTGTGTGGAAGCTGGCGCAGACATGATCTTCCCCGAAGCGATGAACAAGCTGGACCAGTACCTTCAGTTTTCAAATGCGCTTGAGCAAGCGACCGGAAAGCACGTTCCTATTCTGGCTAATATTACAGAGTTTGGCGCGACACCGCTTTATGGCTGCGATGAGCTAGCGAAAGCAAAAGTGGACATGGTGCTTTATCCATTAAGTGCGTTCCGTGCCATGAACAAAGCTGCTGAAACGGTCTACAAACATTTGCTAGAAGTGGGTAATCAGGAAGCACTGGTTGATTCGATGCAAACACGTAAAGAGTTGTATCAGCACCTGAATTACCACGACTATGAAGACAAACTTGACCAGTTATTCTCTGAAGGGAAATAGCGGGGAAAAGCAAAAATAGACGGAAGCCCAAGAAAAAGATAATCGGAATTTATCTCATCTAATAACGTGAAATTCGTTTGGCTAAAAACACCCCAGAGAGGGAAAAGTCAGACAGAAAAGGAGTTCAAACAATGTCTCAAACTGCAGAAAAGAAAGCAGAATTAGGTGGCGCAGGCCTTCGTGGTCAAAGCGCAGGAAGCACAGCTTTATGTACTGTCGGAAAAACGGGAACTGGTCTAACTTATCGTGGATACGATATTACTGATCTTGCGAACAACGCACAGTTTGAAGAAGTTGCTCACCTTCTGTTACGCGGTCACTTACCGAATCAACAAGAACTTGATGCGTACAAGACACATCTACTCAGCCTTAGAGGTTTGCCAGCCGAGCTAAAACAAGCTTTAGAGTTGATTCCTGCAAGCGCACACCCAATGGACGTAATGCGCACGGGTTGTTCTGTATTGGGTAACCTAGAGCAGGAAATGAGCTTCGAGGAGCAACTGAAAGCAACCGAACGTATGCTTGCCTTGTTCCCTGCCATCATCTGTTACTGGTACCGCTTTAGTCATGATGGCGTGCGTATCAACACCGAGGATCAGACTGAAGATTGCATCGGTGGTTACTTCTTGCGATTACTTACAGACAAAGCACCATCTGCGCTGCACAAACAAGTGATGCATTGCTCGCTTATTCTTTATGCTGAACATGAGTTTAATGCTTCTACATTCGCAGCACGCGTTTGTGCATCAACGTTGTCAGACATTCATTCTTGTATCACGGCGGCAATCGGTACGCTTCGTGGGCCACTTCACGGCGGTGCGAACGAAGCGGCGATGGAAATGATTGAAGATTGGCAAACGCCCGACGAGGCGGAAGCGAACATCATGAAAATGCTAGCCAATAAAGACAAGATCATGGGCTTCGGTCATGCGATTTATCGTGAAAGTGACCCTCGCAACGCCTTAATAAAACGCTGGTCCAAAGAGCTATCGAAACAAGTTGGTGATACACATCTATATGCGGTTTCTGAGCGTGTTGAATCAGTGATGAAGCGAGAGAAAGGTCTGTTCTGTAATGCGGACTTCTTCCATGCATCGGCTTACCACTTCATGGACATTCCAACCAAACTATTCACCCCAATCTTTGTGATGAGTCGTTTAACGGGCTGGGCTGCACACGTTTATGAACAGCGTGCCAATAACCGTATTATTCGCCCAAGTGCCGATTATACGGGCCCAGATCATCAAGAATGGGTGCCTATCGAGAATCGCTAGCGCGAAGGTCAACGAGGGCATTATATGCTTTGGTTGACCACCTCCTTCCTTTGTCATTCTCTCTAACAGAGGAAGGAGAACCTCTCATCACTGTGTTTCTGGAGCAATGGAAAACCTTGATGAAGGCAAGATGTAAAGACTGAATGGAAGCAAACCATGAACACAAATATTAATACCCAATATCGTAAGCCGCTTCCGGGAACTCAACTGGATTATTTTGATGCACGCGAAGCCGTCAATGCCATTTCTCCTGGAGCCTATGAAACACTCCCTTATACCTCTCGCGTGCTAGCTGAGCAACTGGTCCGTCGCTGTGACCCGAACACATTGACAGATAGCCTGAAACAGTTAATCGAACGCAAACGCGATCTTGATTTTCCTTGGTATCCAGCACGCGTTGTTTGTCATGACATTCTTGGTCAGACCGCTCTAGTCGATTTAGCGGGTCTGCGCGATGCCATTTCAGATCAGGGCGGTGATCCTGCAAAAGTGAACCCAGTGGTTGAGACACAATTGATCGTTGACCACTCTTTAGCGGTTGAACATGCGGGCTTTGACCCTGATGCCTTCGACAAAAACCGCGCGATTGAAGAGCGCCGTAATGAAGACCGATTCCACTTTATTGAGTGGTGTAAAACAGCGTTTGAAAACGTCAGCGTGATTCCAGCTGGGAATGGCATCATGCACCAAATCAACTTGGAAAAAATGTCTCCTGTGGTACAAGCAAAGCAGGGCATTGCCTACCCTGACACCTGTGTGGGTACGGACAGTCACACGCCTCACGTAGACGCTCTTGGTGTTATTGCAATAGGTGTCGGTGGTCTGGAAGCAGAAACCGTCATGCTTGGCCGACCATCAATGATGCGTCTACCAGATATTGTCGGTGTCAAACTGACGGGTAAACGTCAACCGGGCATTACCGCAACGGATATTGTCCTCGCGATTACTGAGTTTCTTCGTAATGAGCGTGTGGTATCTTCATATCTTGAATTCTTTGGAGAAGGCGCACGTGATCTAACGATCGGAGACCGCGCAACGATTTCAAACATGACACCAGAATACGGCGCAACAGCTGGCATGTTTTATATTGATGAGCAGACCATCAATTACTTGAAACTAACTGGTCGAGATGAAGAACAAGTTGCTTTAGTAGAAAATTACGCAAAACAAACCGGTCTTTGGGCAGACGATCTTGATAGCGCAGTTTACGAGCGCGTACTTGAGTTCGATTTATCATCAGTTAGCCGTAACTTGGCTGGTCCGTCAAACCCTCATCGTCGTTTACCAACTTCTGAGTTGGCACAGCGCGGCATTTCTGGAGCGTGGGAAGAGAAAGAAGGCGAGTTGCCAGATGGTGCAGTGATCATCGCTGCTATTACCTCATGTACGAATACCAGTAACCCAAGAAACGTGGTTGCTGCTGGCCTTGTGGCGAAGAAAGCCAACGAACTTGGTCTTGTACGTAAACCGTGGGTGAAATCGTCTTTTGCTCCGGGTTCTAAAGTTGCACGCTTGTATCTGGAAGAAGCGGGCTTATTACCAGAGCTAGAGAAGCTTGGCTTTGGCATTGTTGGTTACGCATGTACAACTTGTAACGGTATGAGTGGTGCGCTGGATCCAAAAATCCAACAAGAGATCATCGACCGTGATTTATATGCAACAGC
This sequence comes from Vibrio sp. YT-16, assembly GCF_033337405.1. Taxonomy (NCBI): domain Bacteria; kingdom Pseudomonadati; phylum Pseudomonadota; class Gammaproteobacteria; order Vibrionales; family Vibrionaceae; genus Vibrio; species Vibrio sp. YT-16. The sequence continues at coordinate 50,791 of NZ_JAWOQQ010000011.1, read as the reverse complement.
GGTGCTTTCTGGTAACCGTAACTTTGATGGTCGAATCCATCCGTACGCCAAACAAGCTTTCTTGGCTTCACCACCATTGGTTGTCGCTTATGCACTAGCCGGTACCATTCGTTTTGATATCGAGCGCGATGCGCTTGGCACGGACCAAAACGGCAAACCAATTTATCTCAATGATTTGTGGCCAAGCGATGAAGAGATCGATGCAGTTGTCGGTACTCATGTTAAACCAGAGCAGTTTAAGCAAGTTTACATTCAGATGTTTAAGCTGAATGATCAAGAGCAAAATCCCAACCCGCTGTACGACTGGCGTCCGATGAGTACCTATATCCGCCGACCACCGTACTGGGAAGGTGCGCTAGCGGGAGAAAGAACATTGTCTGGTATGCGTCCATTGGCGATTCTGGGCGACAACATCACCACTGATCACTTATCACCATCCAACGCGATTCTCGCAAGCAGCGCAGCAGGTGAATACTTAGCGAAAATGGGTGTGCCAGAAGAAGATTTCAACTCTTACGCGACTCACCGTGGTGACCACTTAACGGCGCAACGCGCGACCTTTGCTAACCCGAAACTATTTAACGAAATGGTGAAAGAGAACGGTGAAGTGGTTCAGGGTTCTCTGGCGCGAATCGAGCCGGAAGGTCAGGTTGTACGCATGTGGGAAGCGATTGAGACCTACATGAACCGCAAGCAACCACTGATTGTTGTTGCAGGTGCTGACTATGGTCAGGGTTCATCTCGTGACTGGGCAGCAAAAGGCGTTCGATTGGCTGGTGTAGAAGCAATCGTTGCAGAAGGCTTTGAGCGTATTCACCGAACTAACTTGGTTGGCATGGGCGTGTTACCACTGCAATTTAAGCCGGGTGTTAATCGCAATACATTAGAACTGGATGGTACTGAACTGTATGACGTGGTTGGTGAAATCAAGCCGGGTGCAGATTTAGCCTTGGTTATTACACGTAGCAATGGTGAGAAAGTCGATGTTCCGGTCACCTGTCGCTTAGATACCGCTGACGAAGTTCACGTGTACAACGCGGGCGGTGTTCTGCAGCGTTTCGCGCAAGATTTCTTGGCACAATAAGGAGTGCGTATGTCAAATAATACTCCGAATCAAACAAGCCAAATAAAAGTGCCCGCGACGTACATGCGTGGCGGCACGAGTAAAGGTGTCTTTTTCAACCTAGAGGATTTACCTCAAGAAGCGCAAGTGGCTGGAGCCGCACGTGACAAACTGTTGCTACGCGTTATTGGCAGCCCTGATCCTTACGCGAAGCAAATTGATGGCATGGGGGGCGCGACGTCAAGCACCAGTAAAACAGTGATTGTTTCGCGCAGCAGCAGAGCCGATCACGATGTTGACTACTTATTTGGCCAAGTGTCGATCGACAAACCATTCGTCGATTGGAGTGGTAACTGCGGCAACTTGTCTGCCGCTGTCGGTCCTTTCGCCATTCATGCTGGTCTGATCCCACAAGACCGTATTCCAGAAAATGGCATTGTGACGGTGCGTGTTTGGCAGGTGAACATAAGCAAAACGATTTTGATTCACGTGCCAATCGTCAATGGTTTCGTCCAAGAAACCGGAGAGTTTGAACTCGATGGTGTCACGTTTCCAGCGGCAGAGATTCAAGTGGATTTTGTTGATCCTTCCGATGGCGAAGGAAGTATGTTCCCAACGGGCAACTTAGTTGATGATTTGGTGGTGCCGGATGTGGGTACGTTCAACGCGACCTTTATTAACGCGGGCATACCAACCATTTTTATTGATGCTGAATCGATAGGATATCAGGGCACCGAGCTGCAAGACGATGTCAACAACGATGACACAGCATTAGCGATGTTCGAATCCATCCGCGCATATGGCGCGTTAAAAATGGGCCTGATTTCTGATTTAGAAGAAGCTCAAACACGCCAACATACGCCGAAAATAGCGTTTGTTTCTAAACCGAAAAGTTACCTGTCTTCAAGTGGTAAAGCCGTTAATGAGTCGGATATTGATGTGCTCGTTCGCGCGCTGTCGATGGGCAAGCTACATCATGCAATGATGGGAACAGCAGCCGTTGCTATTGCTTCTGCTGCGTGTGTGCCCGGAACGTTAGTGAATTTAGCCGCTGGTGGCGGTGAAAAAGAGTCCGTGACTTTTGGTCACCCGTCAGGAACGTTAAAAGTTGGGGCACAAGCGAAGCAAACTGAGCAGGGCTGGGTGGTGCAAAAAGCCATTATGAGCCGAAGTGCGAGAATACTGATGGAGGGATTTGTGCGTGTACCCTTCTATGTCTTCGATTAAAAGAGACGATCTTTGGATTAAAAGAGCGATCTTTGAGTAGAACGAGAGCAATGTCAGGACATACTGGAGGAAGCAATATGTCTTCATACGAAAAAGAATACTTATGGGCGAAGAATGAACCGGAGAGTTTTTGGCGCGCTCAAGCGGAGAATCTCGATTGGTTTGAATCTCCTAAAACTATCTTGAAATCTGATGAAAACGGCATAGAACGTTGGTTTCCAGATGGTGTAATGAATACGTGCTGGTTAGCATTAGATTACCATTGCGAGCAAGGACGCGGTGATAATACTGCACTCATTTATGACTCGCCAGTGACAGGTCGTAAAGCCACGTACACCTATAGCGATCTACGTGACCAAGTAGCAAAAATTGCTGGCATGCTGTCTGCTCAAGGTGTTGAAAAAGGCGACCGAGTCGTTATTTATATGCCGATGATCCCAGAAGCCGCAATGGCGATGCTTGCCTGCGCGCGTTTGGGGGCGATTCATTCCGTAGTATTCGGTGGTTTTGCACCTAATGAGCTTGCTGTACGAATTGAAGATGCAGAGCCGAAAGTGATCATGACGGCGTCGTGCGGGATTGAGATCAACAAAGTCATTCCATACAAACCAATGGTAGACAAAGCCATTATGGACAGCCGTTGGAAGCCTGAGAAAGTGTTTGTTTTCCAACGTCCAGAGTGCGACGCTGAGCTAAACCAAGAAAGAGACTTAGATTGGCAGCGAGAGTACAAACAAGCGCTGCCACATGGTTGTGTTCCGGTGTTAGCAACCGATCCGCTCTACATACTTTATACATCGGGCACGACAGGTAAGCCGAAAGGCGTTGTGCGTGATAACGGTGGCCATGCTGTCGCGATGAAGTACTCCATGAGCGCAATCTATAACATTCCTCAAGATGGCGTCTTTTGGGCGGCATCTGATGTGGGCTGGGTAGTAGGGCACTCTTACATTGTTTACGCCCCACTGATTCACGGTTGCACTACTATCCTATTCGAAGGCAAGCCTGTTCGAACACCGGATCCTGGCGCATTTTGGCGAGTGTGTGATGAATATAAAGTAGATGCGTTGTTCTCTGCACCAACGGCGTTTCGTGCGATTAAGAAAGAGGACCCGGAAGGCGAGCACTTAAAACAGTACGACTTGTCGAATCTGAAAAACATCTTTATGGCGGGAGAACGCCTTGACCCTCCGACACTGGAGTGGGTTCAGAGCAAAGCGGACAAGCCCGTTATTGACCACTGGTGGCAAACCGAGACGGGCTGGGCCATCGCTGGCAACCCGACAGGTGTCGAAATGATGCCAGTTAAAGCTGGTTCTTCGACGAAGCCCATTCCGGGTTATCAGGTCGAAATTCTGAATGAACTTGGAGAGGCTGTCGGGCCTAACCAACAAGGCTTTGTCGCATTAAAACGTCCGCTACCACCAAGTTGTCTGCCAACGGTTTGGCGTAATCATGACCGTTTTGAAACTGGTTATCTTAGCCAGTTCCCAGGCTACTACGTGTCTGGTGATGGTGGCTATCTGGATGAAGACGGTTACCTGTTTATTATGGGACGTATTGATGACGTGATTAATGTCGCGGGACACCGATTGTCGACAGGTGAAATGGAAGAAATAGTAGGAGGCCACCCAGCGATTGCAGAATGTGCGGTGGTCGGTATCCACGATGATCTAAAAGGTCAGCTTCCACTTGGTTTTGTTGTACTGAAAGACGGCGTCAAAGTGGATGAGCTAGACCTTGAAGGTGAGCTTGTTGGCAAAGTGCGTAGTGAGATAGGTGCAGTTGCTTGCTTCAAGCATGCGTTGGTTGTAGACCGTTTACCGAAAACACGTTCAGGTAAAATTTTGCGTCGAACTATACGTCAAATAGCTGATGGTGAAAAATACACCGTTCCGTCAACGATTGATGACCCAAGTAGCTTGAACGAAATTGAGCGAGTGCTACGACGCTGAGAAAAACTCAATTCTAACTAACCCCTGATCCTCGAACTCTGTTGGTTGGTTCTGCCTCTGTACGTTTATTAAGTGCAGGGGCCTTTTTGTTGTTCAAACAGTACAAACGTATCGTGAAAGCATTTGTGACTTGCCAATACGACGTTTTCCTCACAAACTACAGCCATTCCATTTTTAGTGACCCTTTGTATGACCACGTTTGCGATTAAACCTGCGTGTTTTAGCGACCTAGAGTTGCTCAACGATCTTATGTTCGAGCTTCATGATGAGCATCATCTTCAATCTCCTGAGCTTTTCAAAACGGCAGAGGAGATAGAACAAGAAAAAAGCATTGCTCGATATATTGACGACCCTGAGTGCCTTGTTTACGTAGCAAAACAAGGAGATGAAATTATTGGCTTTATCTCTGGTCACTTCTGTGAACTTATTTCTACCGTCAGCCAGCCAGTTATGATGGGAAGTGTGGATGAGCTCTATGTGCTGCCTGAATATCGAAAACAAGGTACGGCGCAGGCATTGATTAATAAAATTGAGTCAACGTTCTCTGATTACGGTGCAAAACAGATGTTTGTTGAAGTATGGCATTTTAACCAGGGCGCAATATCTTTGTATGAAAAACAAGGATTTGCACATCATATCCACTATTTAAGAAAACCGCTGAACGAATAATCGTATTTAACTTTAATATTGTGATTTAGGTTCATTCGAATTGAAATCATTCAGTTCGTCAATAGACTTTTCTCTATAAGTTGCTCGCAATGTTAATAAATTGATATGCACCCATATTGGTATCGGCGTTTTTGTCTGCTTGTTTATTAGTAGCACGAGGATCGTGCTTACAAAAACAAGAGGACAATATTTTGAAACTAACAAAATCGTTACTTGCTTTAGCCGTTTTGCCAATGTTCGCAAGTGCTGATGATTTGTCACAGACGCAAAATCACACTATCCAACCCCAGATCGTAGGCGGAGTAACTGCCGACCCACGTGACTGGAAATTCTACACCCAAATTGTTAGTCGTTATGGTAACCGATCGTATTGTGGGGCCAGTTATATCGGGAATGGTTACGTCCTGACTGCTGCACATTGTGTTGAGGGTGATTCTCCGAGTCAGATCGCGGTTAAAATCGGTGGCGTTGTTTATAACGGTAGTGATGGTGTTCGTGCAAACGTCAGTGAGATCCATATGCACCCGGCATATCGCCGCGCGACGCTTTCTCATGACCTCGCGGTATTGAAGCTCGACTCTGTGCCTCAAGGTGTTTCTTCAGTTGAGATTGCGAATGGTAGTCTAACGCAATACGCGAGCATCGGAGATTGGCTTAGTGTTGCTGGCTTAGGGCGAACTTCTGAAGGAGGAAGCTCTCCGTCTCGATTGCAAGAGGTTGACGTCCCACTTGTGTCGGATATGACTTGCCGTCAAGCCGGTGGCAACTACACAACGGTTGGAGAAGTGTCATTCTGTGCGGGTATTCCTCAAGGTGGGATAGATTCTTGTCAGGGAGATAGTGGAGGTCCAATCGTCATTAATCGCAGTGGTGTAATTACTCAACTTGGTGTGGTCAGTTGGGGAATAGGTTGTGCTCGTCCTGGTATGTATGGGGTTTATAGCGATATCGCTGCTATGCGCAATTTTGTCGATGGTGTTATCGGAACAGCAACACCACCAAAAGAGAATGTTTCTGTTGGATACACCACTGAACAGACACTGGCATCATTTTATGTTGGGGAGTTACAGCAACATAGCTTTGTTATCCAGAATTCAGGGAACACCACGTTCACTGTGGAAAATGTTCGCGCGTTTGCTTCGGGTGTTACTGATGCAGCTGTTATTGCCAATGATCAGTGCTCTCAGGCAACGTTAGCAATGAATGCAACTTGTCGTGTTGATGTTGAATTTGGTGCTACTCAGAGCGGAGAAGCAAGAGTGGCTTTGAACTTCAACGTTGATAAGACCAGCACACAATACCAAGCGTTAGTATCCTCTCAAGCGAAAACGGTGACAACGCCTCCCACAGATAGCTGTACAACTGTATGGCAAGCCAGCTTAGTGTATCTCAAAGGAGATACGGTTACTTGGAATGGTAAAGTTTGGCAAGCGCAGTGGTGGACTCAAGGTGATAATCCAGCAGACTCAGGGCCTTGGGGTGTTTGGCAAAAAGTAGGCGATGCGAATTGCAAGTCTAACTAACGATCGGGCCAGTGAATTTGATTCGTTGACCATGAGATAAGATTCATTCTTGGTTTCAACGATCAGTACATAGTTATTATAACAGGGGTTTATTGTTTGCGAATAATAAGCCCTTTTTTATTGTGTCAACTATGAGAACCCACAAAATGTGTATGACTTTGTCCTGACGTTATCTTTATATAACTGGCAGAATTGCGATCAACATTTTATGTTTTGTCTGATCTTTGTCAGGTTTGCATTAAATTATTCTCCAGTGAGCGTTGAGATCGGGTTTTACGCGATCAACTCAGTTTGGCATAACTCGTTACTTAATTTTTGTCGAAAAAGATAAGATTAACTGCCATGATTCATTGGTTATCATTATGTTTATTTAAGGTCATATTTTGTGTTGAGACAGCTGTTATTACTCATCCTTTATTTTATTTTGTTACCTGTTTCACCGATCTCTACGGCTAAAGCCACTGCGAGCGAAGTTAAAGGAGCGCTCTGTATTGTTCGCGCTGATGACAAGTTAGTGCTAGTTCATGAAGTATTAACGGATAAGATTTCTCTACCTGGCGGAACCATCATTGATGGTGAGTCTCCACAAGTTGCTGCTCAACGAGAAACGTGGGAAGAAACCGGTATAGTGGTTACGGTTGGAGAGGAGCTTGGCAGAACGGACACTGCGGTTTTTTACGACTGTATATCAGACTCTGACATTATCGCTTTTTCTATGAATAATTCTTTAGGTGGAAATGAACTGCCTATTTGGTTTGCCCCTCATTATGGAGTAGAAGTTGCGTCAGCGATGTTGCTTAGCCCATCTGAATTACCATCATCTTTATATCGTTATCCTGAGCAATGGCCACAAGCCACTCAGTTTTTTGATCAAGCTACCAAGCAATCAGTATCTTATGTGACTCAGTTGATCGAATCCGCGCCTTCATTTCGTCAGGTTGAATTGGCGTGGCTGATAGATTTACAGAGTTGGGTAGGGGCGTTGTCAGAAACGAGTTACGAGGTAGCTAGTCAGATCTCGAAACTGGTTATAGACCTGACAGAACCGACGGTACTACTCTTTCTATTTCCTTTTGCCATGATGCGCTTTGGTAGCCGGTTTGTGTACCGACTCTTTTTTGCAATTAGTGCAACGTCGCTTATGGTGCTTGTCGCTCAACAAGGCTTTTCGTTACCGCGCCCACATGTCTATATACCAATGATGGAGTTAACGCACAGCTTTGGCTTTAGTTTTCCTAGCTTGCCTATCGCTGTGTGGTTTTGTGTTCTGACGTTCTTGTTTCATAGAACCCAGTATTTCGGTTTGAATGGAACAACGGCAGTCTTCGTGTTCATCACTCTTACTGTGGTGTTAGGTAAGTTTTTCCTCGGCAGTGCCTTTATTTTAGATATGTTATTTGGCGCGCTGTTAGGCAGCTTGGTGGCTTGGCATGTTCTTCGACTGGAGACAAATCAAGATGTGAACGTTGATAAAGTTCTAAGCTCAAAAGGCGTCTGGTTCATTATGACTGCGGCAACATCGGTCATCTCTGTCATCTGGCCATTACCTGTGTTTGGTCGCTGGCTAGCAATTTTAATCACTGCATCAGCGTTGGTCATGACATTTAAAGAGTCGAAAGCACATTTAGATACTCGGCAGATGATCTTTGTAACGCTGGCATTGTTGCTTGTTGATCAACTCTATTTGTACTCGGCTAATATCGTATCGTTTAGCGGTTTGTGGTCATTAGTCTTGTCGACGTTACATTATCCATTATTAATGTTGTTATTTATGCTGCTTGCAAGGAAGCTGACTTGTGAAAACCAACCGAGCAAAACGTTGCTAGATTGATGGCTGTATTTGTTATCTATTAGTATTTGAGTAAAAACAAAGCCTTGCATTACAGCAAGGCTTTTACACGTTTAGTCTACGAACAACGCCGCTTGCCTATCTTGGACGGTTAGGGGTGTTAAACGTAAGAAGCTTAACGCAACAGACATGGCGGAAAGGGCTATGCATCGAGCACGAACTTTTCTATAGCTTTAGCGACACCGTGCTCATCATTACTTGCCGTAATGTAGTCAGCGATTTGCTTGGTTTCTTCCATTGCATTTGCCATCGCGATACCAAGGCCAGCGTATTTCAGCATGTGGTGGTCATTTTCTGCGTCACCCATACAGATAACTTCTTCCGGTTTAATTCCCAGATACTCGGCAATTGCGGCAACACCAATACCTTTGTTGCTCGCAGGGTTAAGAAACTCAAGGAAAAACGGAGCGCTTTGAACAACCGTAAACGCTTCGCGCATTTCAGCTGGCAGTGCTGCTATAACTTCTGTTAGTTTGCTTGGCTCTGCAACCATCATAGCTTTGATGATTGGATGATCGTCTTCTAGTGATTCGAAGTTCATCTCGGTGACATTTAAGCCATTTATCTTTGCTTCAATATCGGTGTAAGGGTTGTGTTCGTTGGTGATTAAACCATGAACTTGACTAAAAGCATGGACGTACGCACCTAGCTCTTCGGCTTTTCGCGCCACCAATTTTGCAGCTTTACCATCTATGATTTGCTGGTGGATGATGTCGTTTGTGCCTACGTTCTTGACCATCGAACCGTTGTAGTAAAGAACAAAATCTCGATCGGAATGGATATTCAGTTCGTCGAGCTTGTCTTGCATTCCTTCTAATGGGCGACCAGAAGCGAGAACGACAGTAACGCCTGCTTCTCGAGCTTTTGCGATCGCTTGTTTGTTTTCTTCAGAAATGGCTTTATCACTATTGAGTAGCGTGCCATCCATATCTAGTGCGATCAGTTTATACATCATTTCTTACCTTAAAGTTTTTTGGGAGCTGTCAGTGAATAAGGCTTGGTTTAACGTTAACCAGAAACCTATATTCATTACGCTATGAAACTACAAAATGGTCTATTTTAACAATTAATTTTTGGTTTAAATTGACCTAGACACGCGTGTCCATTATGGTCTTCGCCTCGAAATGTTATGAGTTGAGTGAGTTCTGCGTTGTATAAGCTAAATGAGATGTTTGAAACCATCCAAGGGGAAGGGGTTTTTACTGGAGTCCCTGCTGTTTTTGTTCGGCTTCAAGAGTGTCCGGTTGGTTGCTCATGGTGCGATACCAAACAAACGTGGTATGCAGATGAGAATGATCAACGTCAAATAGGCGATATTCTGGTGAAAACGGAAGACTCTCCGACGTGGTGTGTTGCATCTGCCGAGAACATCGTAGAGCAATATCAACAGCAAGGCTTTAATGCTAAGCATATCGTGATTACTGGTGGAGAGCCTTGTATTTATGATCTGCGCCCTTTAACAAAGGCGTTTGAAGATATGGGGTGCCAATGCCAAATTGAAACCAGTGGCACATCAGAAGTGATTACTTCAGAAAACACGTGGGTGACAGTGTCACCAAAAGTGGCAATGAAAGGTAAATTGCCAGTGCTTAATAGCGCGTTAGAGCGAGCAAATGAGATTAAGCATCCAGTCGGCACCCAGAAAGATATCGACCACCTTGATGACCTTTTAGCAAATGCGAACGTAGCGGCTGAGACTATCATTGCACTACAACCAATTAGCCAGAAGCCTCGTGCTACGCAATTGTGTATTGATACGTGCATTGCCCGCAATTGGCGTTTGTCTGTTCAAACTCATAAATATTTGAGTATTGCTTAGACGAGAGACTCGTCATCATTCGAGGTAGCTTTGCTATCGAAACATTGTCGATATATCTAAACAGTTTATAGCGTTGTAAAAGCTAAGAAGTGTTGACTGCTGTGGTGTGGTGCTATCTTTGGTTCGACAATCGTTTCGCATTTAATTGATGCCACCAATCTGGCGGCATCAAAATGAAGCTCTGTTGGCTGGAGTTTCACGCTGAGATAAAGCGTTTAGAAGCTAACGCAAAAGGTTTCATCCCACCGCTATTACCGCTAACAAAGACTATTTGCTCGCTAAGTATTCTTCTAAGCCGCTTTGTCGCAGTAGGCACGCTGGGCATTCACCACAGCCTTTACCAACGATTCCGTTGTAACATGTTAAAGTATTGTTTTGGACAAACTCCAACATATTGTGCTTATCAGCTAGAGCCCAGGTCTCGGCTTTAGTAAGCCACATTAAAGGAGTCTTAATATTGAAGGCTTTATCCATACCTAAGTTGCAAGAGAGATTTAGAGAGCGAATAAAGTTGTCTCGGCAGTCAGGGTAACCACTAAAGTCTGTTTCGCAAACTCCCGTAATGATGTCTTGAATGCCAAGCTGGTAAGCATGGATACATGCGTAAGTAAGAAAGAGAATGTTTCTCCCTGGAACGAATGTATTGGGTACGTTAGCGTCGCTTAAGTCATTAGATACCGGAATGTTGTCTCTTGTCAGCGAGCTTATCGCTAACTCATTAATTGATTTTACATCCAGGACTTTGTGGCTTTTGATGTTAAGTTGCTTACCTAATTCGATAGCGATATCTATTTCATCTGAATGACGCTGGCCATAATCAAATGTTATAGCATGAACCTCATCATATGTATTTAATGCATCGATTAAGCAGGTCGTAGAGTCCTGCCCACCGGAAAAAACCACAAGTGCTTTTGTTGTAGCCATGTTGAACCCTTAGTTATGCTCTTTGATTCTTTGGTATTGATACGTATTCTTAGGCGTTTAATCCCAATTACGTACTCGACTTCGTGGCGATTGCGTCCGCAATCAGCTGGGCTGTGCTCTCAAGCACTCTTTGCTTGTCATCATTTGACAGCTTGTGGAGATTCACCGCAAGTTCAGCGGTGATTTCATCTTCACAAAAAAAATAGTTTAGAGGCACGTTTAGCTCATCTGCGATAAGTTTGAGCGTTTTTACGTCGGGAGTATGGCGCTCCCTTTCGTATTGATTCATCCTTGCACTTGCAGAACTATCATCCATGCCGATACGGATGCCCAGTGCTTTTTGGGACAGATTCGCTTGTTTACGCGCATGCTTAAGGCGGGCTGGGAGTGGGTTATTAAACAACACTTAAAGTTCATACGAAGGACTTGGATGACTAAGATTATCTTAGTTTTTCTGATTTTTGTATACTAAGTAATGCTTAGTTATTGCCGAGGTCGCCAAGGCCGTGTCTGTATAACTAAAAAAGATTTCGCATCTTTAGGTTGATTAAGTGACGTTGAATCTACTTCTTCAAAAACTGCCGTATGAAGGAGCGGGAGGAGCGAGTAAGGGCACGAGAAACCGCAGCGATTTGTAGAGCAGAATTTGCTCTTCACATAAACGTAGTCGTCTAAGTTGAAGAGCAATATTGTTCTTGATGATCAACTATATACTTAAGTAAATAACTGTGTCGCACAATAGATCAGAGCTGCTGCTAAGCTCATATTGATGACTTTTCCATATCTCTGGAATTGCGATTGAAGTAGCTTTCCTGCAACGGCCCAAACTACGTTGCTAAGAAGTGCGATCAAAGCAAGAATGAGGCTAGTCGCTAAGATCCAGTAGATATTCTGAGTGTGGGGCAGTACGAACGTAGAAATAGAGGTAATTCCATAAAGAATGATTTTCACATTAACGAACTGCAAACCGAAACCTGTTAAGAAACTGATACCTTTAGAATTATCCGATGAAGTTTTGATCTCACTCGTAGCAAGCCCCCAAGCCAACCAAACAATATAAGCTGCTCCAATCCATGTTAGCCAAGGTGTAATCACGGGCAAGAGGCTGATCATGTTATACGTGAAAGCGCCACAAAGTAGCATCAAAACAACATAGCCACAAAACATCCCCGAAATCACTTTTGTTGAGCGTTTTAGTCCATATTGCGTCGCGATGCTGAGCGATAAAATGTTGTTTGGCCCTGGTGTAAATGAAGTAATGATTACGTAAGTAAAAAATGCGGTGTAGATCGCGGTCATCTCTATCTCTCCTGTTTTTACTGCACTATACTTCGCTACAATTGATTAAAAAATTGAATAAATTAAAACTTAGACTTTTAATTTATTGAACTGTTGGTTGTGGAGTCTAGTCATGAATCTAAAACGCTTTCTTACTTTTAAAGCTATTGTTGAAGAAGGATCGTTTCTAAAAGCGTCACAGAAGCTTTATTGCACGCAATCAACCGTCACCTTTCAAATCAAGCAGTTGGAACAAGATCTGTCTCTGCAGCTGTTCGAAAAAATAGGGCGTAAGATGGCTTTGACTCAAGCAGGAGAAAAGATACTGCCTTACGTCTATGAACTGGCGCGAGTGATGGAAAATATTGAGGGAACAGCACAGCAAGAAAACTCGGAGCCGACCGGTGAATTGAAAGTGCTGATTGCTGAGACTCAACTTGCTTATAAGATGGCTAATGTTTTAAAAGAGTTCAGGATCAGAGCGCCCAATGTCAGACTCTCTCTGCAATCACAAAATTGCTATCAGATTCGAGATGAGTTGATAGCGGATAAAGCTGATTTAGGTGTGTTTTATCGAGTAGGTAATGACGATACGCTCAAGGTCCACGAGTTTGAGCACGAGCCACTGGTATTGGTTGCTTCACCGCTTTTAAAAGGGCTAGATTTAAAGAAGAGAGAGCAACATATTGATTTAGGGTTTATAAGCAATGGCCCTAAGTGCCTTTTTCGACAGATGTTTGAGAGCATTATTCAAGAGCGTGATATTAGCATCGACAACATGATCGAACTTAGCAGTATTAATACGATCAAAAATTGCGTTGAGAGTAATATTGGTATCTCTTACTTACCTCGTTTTACGGTTGAAAAAGAGTTGCAAGAGGGCAGTTTACAAGAGCTTGAGTTCACCGAATTTTCACAGATGATCAAGCCACTCTGCGCTTATCATGCTGGGAAGTGTGTGACGCCGGCGATGGAAGTCTTTATTGATTGTATGCGTAACGAGTATGAACGGCTTTCTACTCAGAGTCGGTGATCTTTAATATGTTCTATCTGATATAGTTTCGTTTTTACTCCTTTTTATTTTTTAAGTGGCTACTTCTAATTTATTGATTTTTATTACTTTGTTTTGAATCCGACTGTTGTGGGATGATAAATGGGATCTGATGTGAAGAGCTATTTATTGACGGAAAGAGATAAGATATAAAAACGACGGCGTGTGATAACTAGATTAGATTACATAATTAACAGTGTAATAAATGCCATTCTTTATGGATTATTTTCAACGAGACTTAATTGTTACGGTTCGTTATTATTAACTCGTTAACGCATCCATTGCTAGGAAGTTAACTTACGCATATTGTTTTTTCATCATTTGCAGCAAATATAATTTGCTGCTTTTTTTTAGCCAAAAAAGTTCAAAGCTTGAACTACAAGCTATGAACTTTTATTTATACTTAGTGGTTTTCTACTTTAATAAGTAAAACACCGTTAAAAAGTATCGCGTAACCTAGTAACTCTAAGCTTTCTTCGACCAAGTTTTTCACGTCTCTATTGTATGAGTTCCCCATAAACTCGACCCAAAAATCACCATACCCTGCAAAGCGTGAGAATAAGAAAACAATGAAAAAGCCAATCGTTAATGTCGTGAAGCTAGAATGAGAAATGAAAAGTTTGACCTCATTTTTTATGTTAACTATGTTATTAAAACAAAAATAACAGACCGAGACTATTATAATCCAAGCAGGGTACTTCCATGAACCGTGAGAGAAATACTGCTCTATGTGGTAGTCCATTTCTCTAACGAATATAACCATAAAAAATGAAGACATTATTACTAATATGTGTTTGAGTTCAAGATACTCCTTAGATTTATACAAACACATTAACGATGAAAAAAGCACAAATGCTATTTGAGTCATTTCTATAAGAGAGTTCTCCGATGTGCTTTTGTCCATTTTTACGCTAAAATAAATCGTTGCTAACGTATAAATAACCAAAAAAATAAGATAAGATATTTTATATACTAACAAACTAGTGACCGAGGTGTGTTTTTCTTTAATATACATCGTAACTTGTATAGGTGATGGATTTGTTAGTATTATAAATCAAGAATTTTTTATATTTAGTGAATTAAGCGCCATTTAGAATGGAACTTAATTCACCTAACATTAAACTTCGATGGATCTTAAACATTTCTGTTTTAAATTATTGATTTTATTTGATTTTCTGTTAATTTTGATTAAATAGAATCAACTAGCTTTTATTGAAATGCTTTTCCCATATTGGTGGTATGCCAACTTCTTCTTGAACGATATCAATGAATGCCCTAACCAATGGTGATTGCTGACGGTGTGAGTACATGGCATAAATATCACCAAAATCTTGAGTTTCATATTCTGGTAAAAGTTGAACTAAATTAGAAGACTCTAGGTTGTTAGGAAGCATAAATTGACCTATAAGTGCAGCGCCCAGACCTGACTTTACGCTTTCAATTATTAGCTCAGCTTCATTTACCATGTATGACCCTGATATTGGGTATGTATCTAAACCATCTGATTTTGCTTTGTCGTAGAATTTAAGTTTATCGACAATAAAATTACCATTTGAATAAATAATAAAAGGTAGCTTAACTAACTCATCAGGCGTTTCTGGGTTACCATGTTTTTCAATTAAATTTCGAGAAGCAATGATTGCAGTCGTATTTTTTGCTAATTTTCTTGCTACCATTGATGAATCCCTCATAGGTCCGATTCGAAAAGCAATATCAAAATTACTTCTAATCACGTCTACATGAAGATCATCTAGCATTAGTTCAACACTTGCTTTTGGGTACTTATGTAAAAACTTCTCTATCGAAGGTTGTAGATAGAGTTTTCCAAATAATGTTGAGCTTGAAATTCGTACTTTCCCTGAAGGCTCAGTCTGAAAGTTCTCCGCTATTTGTTGAGTATCATCAAGGAGTTGAGATATTTGGTCTGCTTTTTCAACTATTTGCTTGCCGACTTGTGTTAATGAAAGAGAGCGAGTTGTTCTGTTTAATAGCCTAACGCCTAAGTGCTCTTCTAACTGCTTGATGTGTTTAGATAAAACAGAGCGGTCGATATTCATCCCATCTGCTGCTTTTGCAAAAGATCCAGCTTTAGAGACTTCTAAAAGCAGGTGTAGTTTATTTGCTAAATCCACAATGTTTATCCAAGTTAGATATTAGCGTATTAGTTTCATGTATAACTGCTGCTCTGTCTAGAAATTATTAATATACTTAATAACCAAAAGAAAAGGGAGCAATAGCTCCCTTTAGTATGAATTTAAATGAGTATTTATATTATGGTTATAGTGTTTGACGTTTTTTGTTTCGACTCACTAACATGTAAAAAACAGGTGTGAGTAGTAATCCAAATACCGTTACGCCTACCATACCCGAGAATACGGCAATACCCATTGCTTGTCGCATTTCCGCTCCGGCCCCTGTACCAATCATTAATGGAATAACACCAGCGGTAAATGCAATTGATGTCATTAGAATCGGTCGAAGACGTAAACGACATGCTTCCAAAATCGCTGATAAGGTATCTTGGCCATTGTCTTTAAGTTCTTTAGCGAACTCCACCATCAAGATGGCATTTTTACACGCTAGAGCCACAAGGACAATCAAAGCAATTTGTGTGAATATATTGTTGTCACCACCAATGAACCAAACACCTGCTAGTGCAGAAAAAATGGTCATAGGAACGATCAAAATGATAGCGAATGGCAGTTTTAAACTCTCGTACTGCGAAGCTAACACCATGAAAACTAACAAAACAACAAGTGGGAATATATACACCATCGTGTTACCAGCCAAAATCTGCTGGTAGGTTACATCAGTCCATTCATAAACCATTCCCTCTGCTAGGTTTTGATCCAGTACTTCCTCAATAGCCGTTTGGGCTTGGTCAGAGCTGTAACCAAAAGCAGGACTGCCGTTTAGTTCTGCACTAGGGTAGCCGTTATAGTGCATCACGCGGTCAGGCCCAATCGTGGGTATGATCTCCAGTACAGCGCCGAGAGGAACCATTTTTCCGGCAGCATTTCTTACTTTGTAATTAAGTATTTGGTCAGGTTCGAGACGATAGTTCATGTCTGCCTGGGCATTCACTTTGTATGTTCTACCAAACATATTGAAGTCATTGACGTATAATGATCCTAAATAAACTTGAAGCGCATCAAAAACCTGCTCTAGAGGAACACCTTGCAGCATCGCTTGTTCACGATCTATTTGGATGTCCATCTGCGGCACTTGTATACGAAATGTGGAATATAATCCCATCAGCTCGGGTCTTGTTGATGCCTCACTTATTACCAAGTTCAATTGCTTGAAGAGCTCATCAAACCCCTTGTTCGCACGGTCTTCGATTTGAAGTTTAAAGCCGCCAGTAGAGCCAAGTCCTTGGATTGGTGGTGGTGGAAAAATCGCAACGAAGGCTTCATCAATGATTGAAAAGCTCTTATTCAAAGATGCAACAATCGCATTTGCTCCGAGAGTTGGATCATTTCGTTTATCGAAGTCCTCAAGCGTAACAAAAACGATGCCACTATTCGGACTGTTAGTAAAACCATTGACCGATAAGCCTGGGAAAGAAATGGTTTGTGCTACGCCAGGTGTTGCCAGCGCGAGGTTTTCCATTTCTTTAATAACGGACTCTGTTCTATCTAAACTTGCTGCATCTGGAAGTTGGGCGATCGCAACTAAATACTGCTTATCTTGTTGAGGAATGAATCCTCCAGGAACCGCTTTGAATAGAGAAACCGTTCCCCCGAGTAAAGCAATGTATACCACCACAACAACAAGGCTAAAACGAATCAGCTTCTTGACCAGAGCTTGATATTGGTTCGAGCTATACTCAAAAATTCTATTGAATGGCGCAAAAACATACTTACCAAAAACCGCATCCAAGAGTTTGGTTAGCCGATCGGGTTTTGCGTTCTTATCTTGTAATAGCAGTGCTGATAAAGCAGGCGATAACGTCAACGAGTTAATTGCTGAAATAATCGTCGAGATCGTAATTGTTAGTGCGAACTGCTTATAAAACTGACCGGATAACCCTGTAATAAAGGTTGTCGGGATAAACACCGCACATAACACTAATGCAATTGCAATAATTGGCCCGGTAACTTCGGTCATTGCTTGTTTCGTTGCTTCTAGTGGTGCAAGACCATTATGGATGTTCCGTTCCACGTTTTCGACGACGACAATGGCGTCATCGACGACGATGCCTATGGCGAGAACAAGTCCAAACAACGAAAGTGTGTTAATCGATACTCCGAGCATTTGCATTACAGCGAACGTACCGATTAATGAAACAGGCACCGCAATGATAGGGATGATAGACGCGCGCCATGTTTGCAAAAACAGAATAACTACGACAACAACAAGTACAATTGCCTCTAGCAGAGTATGAACCACCGCGTCTATCGAACCACGAACAAAGACGGTCGGGTCGTAGGCTATTTCATATGAAACTCCAGTTGGAAAGGCTGCTTGTAAACGGTCCATGGTTGAACGAACCTGATTAGATAGCTCAATAGCATTAGCACCAGGGCGTTGGAATACGGGCATCGCCACCGCTGGTTTACCATTTAACAAGGCGCGCAGTGCATAAGAGTTTTGACCTAGCTCTACGCGTGCAACGTCTTTAAGACGCGTCAAAGCCCCTGTTTCGTCAACTTTTACTACGATGTCGTTGAATTCATCAATATTCTCCAAGCGGCCCTTTACGTTCAACAAAACTTGGAATTGGTTTTCATTAGCGGTTGGTTGCGCACCTAATGAGCCTGCTACCACCTGTTGGTTTTGAGATCGGACGGCGGAGACAACGTCCATTACGGTTAGATTTCTAGAAGCGAGCTCATCTGGATTTAACCACAAGCGCATTGAGTACTCATCACCACCGAAAAGGCGCACATCACCAACGCCTCCGAGCCGAGCTATCTCATCTTTCAAGTTTAAATTAGCGTAGTTAGCTAAATAACTGACTTCACGGCTAGAATCTGGAGAATATATATGCACAACCATAGTGAGATCAGGAGAGGCTTTTTCGGCAACAACTCCTAACCGTTGGACGGCTTCTGGTAATCGGGGCAAAGCTGTAGTGACGCGGTTTTGAATTTGAACCTGAGCTTTGTCCAAGTCCGTACCTAAAGCAAAGGTTACGGTCAATGTCATTCTGCCGTCACTGGTTGCCTGCGAAAACATATATAACATGTTCTCTGTACCATTAATTTCTTGCTCCAGAGGCGTAGCAACTGTTTCTGCGATTACTTTTGGGTTCGCACCAGGATAGTTTGCTGTAACTACCACTGTAGGAGGGACAACCTCTGGATATTCACTCACAGGCAACTGTAAAAGTGAAATTGCGCCTACTATTAATATCAATAGCGATAACATAGAGGCAAATATGGGTCTTTGAATAAAAAAGTGTGCAAATTTCATTCGGTTGTCTTCTTAGTCTTGAGCTAAACGTTTGTTTGGCAACGATGTTGAGTTTGAAGCCATAATCAATGAAGTATTGCTAATATCTAGCGTGACATTTTTTGGTGTGACTTTGCTATTTGGGCCAACTTTTGCTGGGCCATTTACCGCAATAATTGAGTCGGCGTTCAAGCCATTCTCGATAGCACGAAATGTTCCGTAACGTTCGCCTAAGGTTACGATGCTGTATTGCAACGTATTCTCTTCATTGAGTGTTAATACAAAGCGGTTTTCTAGATCTGTGCCAATAGAACGCTCTGGAACGAGAACTCGTTCAACTGGTTTGGTTGTTGATATCTGAACTCGGCCAAACGATCCCACTTTTAAGTTTGATTTTGTTGCATCGAATACCGCTCGAACCTGCAAAGTACCGGTGTTTTCGTTGATGGAGTTGTCGACAAAGTCAACGCGTCCAAAAAACTCCTGCCCATTTTGTCCAGATAGTTCAAGACGAGTAGGTAAGTTAGAGTCGGCATTGATTGTCGAGAAGTAACGGTTCCAAGTTCGCTCATCGACATCAAAGTATGCATATACCTGATCGTTAGAGACAATGTTTGATATAACGCTTTGATTTGCGTTTACATTGTTTCCTTTAGTAATGAATGCTCTTGAAATAGTGCCGCTAATAGGGGCATATATCTTCGTAAACTCAAGATCTAACTTTGCGGATTCTAACTGAGCACGCAAAGCCATTAGTTCTGCAGAGCGTTGCTTTACTGCGGTATCTCGGGCCTCTGCTTGTTCCGCTGAGATGGCTTTTCGCTTAACCAGTTGAGCGGCTCTCTTTTGTTCGTTTGCTGCTTGCTCTAGCGCAGCTCGAGCACTCTTAACTTGCGCTTCAAGTCGTGAGACCTGAGCTTTGAAGGTTCGATCATCAAGAGTGACGAGTAAGTCGCCTTTGTTGACACTCTGTCCGTCTTTGAACTCTACCGTTTCAATAACTCCGGAAACGCGTGGCATTAAAGAAACTTTCTCTGGTGCTTGAAGCCTTGTTGTAAAGGTGAACCACGATTGAACGGGCTCATAGATGACTTTGGAGACGTCTATCGTAGGTAAGGGAGTATTAGGTTGTTTGGTTATCTCTTCGTCTGCACAAGCAGCTAAAACGGATAAAAGGCCAATGCCGAAAACTTTCTTTAACATTTGTCGCGCCCTAAATGATTCTGTTCATACTAAAAGGAACGGCATTGTATTCATTGTACCTATGGGTAAATAGGCCCTCAGCGAACATAGAGTAGTGATAAAAATGCACGATTAAATATTGGTCAAAATGCTCACTTTTTGGTTTGAAAAAGGTCAGTTTAGGGTTTTAAAGACGTGGAGTATTATTAAATGTAATAAGCGATAATAGATAGGAATAACTAAACAGAAGCTAAAGATAGCGACGAAAATTAAAGTGTTTTTAATTCGTGCATTATTTGCAATTCACTGATGCAATTTGAACCATAAAAAATTGAAATTAATTTTGTAAAATCCATTTCCCATCACATAAAGAATAAAAACTAAATAAGGAATTGTGCAGTGGATCTCGCAAGCCAACTTGAATTACTACTGGATGTCTCTGAATACGGAACTTTTGCTAAGGCTGCTGACAGAAATCATATAGATCGTTCAGCTTTGTCAAAACAGATCAAAAAGCTAGAGGATGAATTGGGCTTACGGCTGTTAAACCGTTCCACGCGTTCGCTATCCCTGACCAATGCAGGTGTTGAGATGGTGGCGCAAGCCAAGAAAGTAAGAGAGGTTCTAACCGAAACTCGTAGTATTGCTGCTACATTTCAGGATGAACCGAAGGGTAACTTGAAAATATCAAGCTCCACTTTCTTTGGCAGAGCATACTTAAATCAGGCAGTTAAAGAGTTTATAAAACAGTACCCAAACATTACTGTAGAGCTGCTGCTCGATGATAATCGAGTCGATGTTATCCACGAAGGTTTTGACGTTGTGTTTCGTATCGGACCAATCCGAGAGTCCAATATGATAGTACGTAAGTTGGCAAGTAATAATATGGCACTGGTTGCATCGAAGAGTTTTATTGACAAGTATGGAACCCCGAGCTCTCCAGAAGAGCTTATAAAAATGCCAGCAGTAATATACTCGAATGCTAACTTTAAGGCGGATAAGCTACGTATAGCGCCAAGCCAGTCATCAAGCGACGTTAGAACGTATAATATCAATGGGCAGTACTTCGTGAATGAAACTGAATTAATGCTCGATGCCGTAAAATCTGATCTAGGGTATGCTTTAATTGGGCAGTTCTTTCTTCAGGAGAGTTTGAGTAAACAAGATCTTGTACAGTTGCTTCCTGATTATAATCTTCCCGCAATAGGGGAAATATATGCAATGTATACTCACCGAAATCAACAACCATTAGCCAAACTGTTCATTGATACTGTTCAAAAAATAATAGGAACGCCTCCTGTTTGGATGGATTATCTCGACTAATATGAGTATTAGGACATAATGTTTTAGATTGAGGGCTTGTTTATATTTATCCATAGAATATGGTTGAATTTGCACTTTAAAAATAATTGCCACTGTTCATAATTTCACTCGATTCAAACAACACAAGTAGTGGTAATTAAATGAAAATGACAAGAACGTCGATCGCAATCGCAGCACTTTTCTCTGCAAGTGCTGCAAATTCAGCCGTAGTTTATGAAGATCAAGAATCAGTGTTAAATATTCATGGCCGAGCGCAAGGGATGTATTATTTCTCTGATGATAAAAATGCTGACGGAGATAATAGCTACATTCGTGTAGGACTTTCAGGTGAGTCTAAAATAAATGAAGATCTTTATGCCTTCGGCTTATATGAGTTGGAATTTAAGTCTAATCGCAGAGATGCTGATGGGATTGAAGATGATGAATTTGATATCCGAAAAGGCTATGTAGGAGTTGGTGCAGATTACGGAACAGTAAGTTATGGACGTCAATACGGTGCGGTCACTTTAGTATCTGACTACACGGATATTTTCCCGGAGTTTGGTAATGAAGCTGCTGGCGTAAGTGCGGATCTATATGGTACCGGTCGCTCCGATTCAGTATTTAAGCTAACAACAAGCTATGAAGGTTTGAATATTCATGTTAGCTATCAGGCTGAAAACGATGAAGTGTCAACAGATGCAGCCTCTTATGGTGCGGCGGCGGACTACAAGTTGCCATATGGCTTCAAAGTTGCGCTTGGTTACAACGAAGGTGAAGGGCAATCGGGTGCAGAAGATGCAGAGCTGCTAACGGGTGCTATTGCATTTGAATACGACAAGTTTTATGCCTCTGTTTTATACAGTGATGGTGAAAACTGGGCTAAAGATGGTTCTGAAAGTAATATTGATTACACCGGTATTGAAGCAGTTGCCACTTATGAAATAACAGATAAGCTTTGGGCACTTGTTGGCTATAACAATCTAGAGCGTGATGATGAAGACGTCGTCGATTACTACTCACTAGGTGCAGAGTACGATTTGACTTCTAATTTTAAAGCACTAGCAGAATACAGAATTACAGATGTAGACAATGAAGACGATATTCTTGCAATAGCTGCGAGATATTCATTCTAAAAAATTAATAAATATAAAAAGCCTGAAACTATTTTCAGGCTTTTTTATTTATCGGTGTAATTTTATAAGTGCTGATTTTCATCCATATATAATGGATTATATTGATCGTTACTTGTTAAAGTGTTTTGGATATAATTGTTTTGTTAGCTAGTCCACTGCTAGTTTTCATTTTCATATTTTTTGAATGATGATTTTTTCTTTGGCAACAAGAAGTATCTTGTTGCCTTTTTTTATTTTTACGTCTTATGGTTAATTAAAACAAAAATAGTTTTTTATATATTGCTATAAACGAGAAAAATATAACGACAATTGTCAATCTTAGGTTGAGTTAATCTTCATAAAAAAGTGAACTCAATTTCAAGGGTCTTTTTCATTTAAGTGATGTGGAATCCATATGGCGAACCAAGTGAATGATAAAGCGCCAAACGACGAAATGTATCTCAATGAAGATTGGAAAAATTATTTTTATGTAAACGATAGAGGTAGGGATTGATACTGTTTATGTAAGGAGAGAGCGATTTATGAAAAGCAGTCGTTTCAATGTGATTAGACACCTTTACTTTCCTAAAATAGGAAGGGCTCTAAGAAAGTAAAGGTGCAGATGATTTTTTAGTTTTTACCGCCGTCACTTGTTCTGAAGTGATAATCGAAGTTTATGATTGCACGATATTTAACTTCATCACGGTTAAGTGCGTATTCTTCAACTCTCACCTTACTATCATCGATTGCAATATCACGAGGGAAACCGCTTCCAATGATGTTTAGACGATTTCTAAGTTCATGTTTTGATAGCGTTTGGTATTCATCGACAAGATCAAACGCAGAGCTATAAGCGGCATCTTTTGTCGTAAAGTCATTGAGAACAACTTTGTTTGTAGAGTGTTCGACATGAATACCAGCAGTAGCAGATAAACTGAATAATAATAGTGATGAGAGCGTCATTAGTTTTTTCATATAGTCACCTTTTTATTTGTATTACAAAGTCAAGATGTCCAACGAATCCTTGTTAATATCTCTCGACAAAGGTGATAGTGCCATTATAGAAATGTGCTGTACATCACATTTGTGACCATTGACTATGGAAGAATTGTCAACAATAAAACTCAAGCACTTTTGACATTACGGTCAATGTGAAAAAGCGAATATCTGTATGGTTTCGTTAATAATTAAACCACTCTCGGAAACGCTGACTATTCAGTTAAAGCGTATGTTTCTTGTCGTTATAGTGACCTGCCTACAACTTAATCACTTAATGCATGCAATTCAATTGCAATGGCTTGGTATAGATTTTCATTCAGATCTTCCAGCGTAGTAACGATCCTACAAATTCTGGTGATTAAAAAGTCATTATTTGTGGTTTTTTATTCTATTGTCGTGTATAAAAAAACTTTACAACAAATGATAAAGGAATATCCATGAAAAAGTTATTGTGTTTTGCTGCACTGGGGTTAGCTGTTTCGACGACGGTTCATGCAGACCCAATTTTAGACGACATCAAAAGTACAGGGGAGCTAAAAGTCTGCTTTGATTCTGGGTATATGCCTTTTGAAATGACAGCAAAAAATGGGCAGTACATCGGGTTTGATATCGATTTGGGTAAGCAAATGGCGCGTGCCATGGATGTTAAGTTTGTGCCGGTAAACACTTCATGGGATGGCATTATCCCAACACTGTTGACTGGTAAGTGTCACATGATTATGGGCGGGATGACTATCACACCTATGCGAAATACTCAGGTGAATTTCGCTGATCCCTATGTGGTTATTGGTCAATCCATTCTCGTAGATCTCAAACATGAAGGTAAAGTGTCTAGTTACCGAGATCTCAATAGTCCAGAATATGTTGTTGCAACTAAGCTTGGGACAACGGGTGAGCAAGCGGTAAAACGATACCTTCCGAAAGCTAAGATAAATCTATACGAAACTCAGTCTGAAGCGGTACTTGAGGTTGCCAACGGAAAGGTAGATGCGTTTGTTTATGACTTTCCTTACAACTCTATTTATGTGGCGGAAAACAAAGGGCAGTTAATGCACTTGGCTAAACCGTTTACTTACGAGCCTTTGGGTTGGGCTGTGCCGCAAGGAAATCCAGATACGCTCAACTTCTTAAACAACTATTTACGTCAAATTAAGGGCGATGGAACTTACGATCGCATTTACGATAAGTGGTTTAACGACGATAAATGGTTAAAGCAAGTCAAGTAATCATATTGTTATTGTAGAGGAGCGGTTAGCTTCTGGCTTGGTTCATCGCCAACCAAACGGTTCGCGCTGTGAAGCTAACGCTTTTCTTTATTCAAATACCCAACCAACTTTAATCAAAGTCATTCTCGGAATCACATGCAAAATAACTTTAAATCCCTATTGTGGAACGCTGTTTTTGTTCTTGTTTTGCTATCAATTTGCGGTCTTGTCTATCTGTCAGGTAAGCGAATCGATTACAGCTGGAATTGGGAGCGTGTCCTTCCTTATATTGCCACTAACGCTGCTTCATCCATTACCGCGCCTGTCGATGGGAACATCATTCTCGACGAGAATAACCAACTGGCTCTGGAGAGTATTCATGGTGATATTGTTCTTGAACTAAGCCAATATAAGTCTGTCGACGTCTATGAAGGTGATCTTATTTTTGAAGGAGATACCTTAGCAACTATAAAAGAGTGGCGCTCTGGCCCAATTTTAGATGGTGTTGTGACGACCATTAAAATCTCACTCTGGTCACTTATCATTGCTCTAGCGTTGGGCTTAGTTGTCGGACTAATGCGTATATCCAGCAATCCGGCATTAAAAAAGCTGGCGCTTGTGTATGTCGAGGTTATTCGTGGAACGCCTCTTTTAGTACAGATTTTTATCGTTTACTTCTTTATTGGTACTGTGCTTGACCTTGAGCGTTTTACTGCGGGAGTGATAGCGCTCTCCGTGTTTACCGCCGCTTACGTCGCAGAAATTGTGCGGTCAGGAATCCAGTCAATCCCAAGAGGACAAATGGAAGCGGCGCGTTCACTAGGAATGAATTATCCCAAAGCGATGATTTATGTCATTTTACCTCAAGCGTTTAAGCAGACATTACCTCCCTTAGCCGGGCAGTTTATCAACCTGATAAAAGATTCCTCACTTGTCTCCGTGATTTCGATTACTGATCTGACAAAAGCGGGCAGGGAAGTCGTAAGTGGTAGTTTTGCCCCATTTGAAGTTTGGTTTACCGTAGCGGCCCTTTATTTGCTTCTGACTAGTACCTTATCTTGGGCAATACAAACGTTAGAAAAGAAATTGGCAGCAAGTGATTAATGGTGGAGTCATTAATGGAATACATTATTTCAGCAAAAACAATTAATAAAATTTACCCTAATGGCTGCCATGCGCTCAAGGACGTATCGGTAAATGTAGAAAAAGGGGAAGTGATTGTCATCGTAGGACCGTCAGGTTCTGGTAAGTCAACATTCTTACGGACGATCAATCAATTAGAGACAATAAATAGTGGGTCTATTATCGTAGATGGTATCGATATGTACCACAAATCTACGGATATCAATAAACTACGCGCTGATGTGGGCATGGTATTTCAAGGCTTCAACCTTTTTCCACATAAAACGGCGATAGAGAACGTCATGTTAGCACCTTTAAAGGTTTCTAAACGTGACCCTGAATCGGTGAAGAAAGAAGCAAAAGATTTGCTTTATAAAGTCGGTCTGTCGGAGAGAATGGATAATTATCCTAATCACTTATCAGGCGGACAGCAGCAGCGCGTCGCAATCGCTCGTGCGTTAGCAATGAAGCCCAACATTATGTTGTTTGATGAACCCACATCAGCACTAGACCCTGAAATGGTTGGAGAAGTTCTTGATGTGATGAAAGATTTGGCCAAGGACGGAATGACCATGGTAGTGGTTACTCATGAAATGGGTTTCGCAAAAGAGGTCGCTGATAGGGTGTTGTTTATGGAAGATGGTGAGCTTTTGGTTTCTGACTCTCCTGAGCGATTTTTTGATAACCCCACCAACCCTAGATTGCAGAAGTTTTTATCTAAAGTCTTATAATAAAAAGAAAATTTGATTGAGGGCGAGTCCCTCAATCACTTCATGCACTATTGTGGCTCGTAACGCTCGCCTCGCCGAGAGACATAGATAATGGGCTTTTTACTCGAAGTTAATGGCGATAACATTAGCTTGGTCCGAATGAAAGGTCTGGTAAATACTAGAGTGTTTAATCAGCCATTAAGTCTTTGTTCACTTTAAACATAACAATTTCATTTTGAATTGATAAAAATTGTGTTTGAATAGAGTTTATGGATGTTTGGCGGTATGGATGTCTAAATGAAGAAAGTAACAATTTTAGATGGTGGCATGGGGCGAGAGTTAGAACGTATTGGCGCCCCTTTTTCTCAGCCGCTTTGGAGTGCACAAGCGCTAATTGAATCACCACAATATGTAAAAATGGCACATGAGAATTTCATAGACGCTGGCGCAGAGATTATCACTGTCAACAGTTATGCATGTGTTCCATTTCACTTAGGCGAGGAACTCTATGCAAAACGGGGGACTGAGTTAGCAAAATCTGCAGCTAAAATTGCCAGAGATGTAGTCACCAGCTCTAACGATAGAGTGCTCGTTGCGGGTTCTCTTCCTCCTGTAATGGGGTCTTACAGGCCTGAATTATTCGAGCCGAAAAGGGCACTGGAAGTGGCTTCTGAGTTATTTGAAGCTCAAGATCAATATGTTGATATTTGGTTAGCTGAGACCGTGTCTAGCCTCGCTGAAGTTGAAGTTCTATCAATAATTTTAGCCAAAACAGATAAGCCCAATTATCTTGCTTTCACCTTAATGGATGAGCCTAACTCTTTGCCTCGCCTTCGCTCAGGGGAATCTCTTAAAGTCGCGGTTAATACGCTGTTGAAAACAAATGTTTCAGGTATCTTTTTCAATTGCTCTATTCCTGAAGTTGTCGAGCAAGCGATCATAGATACACAAGCAGTATTGAGTGAGTCAGGTAGAGAATTGACGATAGGTGTTTTCGCAAATAGCTTTGCTCCGATAAAGCAAGCGCACCAAGCCAACGAGACCATTCAGGAAGTTCGTCATTTCTCTCCGACTGAATATCTTGAGTATGCTAAAAAGTGGCATGCGCAGGGAGCAAGCATTATTGGTGGTTGCTGTGGGATTGAACCACGTCATATTAAATTGCTAGCGACTTGGAGAGACACTCTCGAAAACGCCTAATTTTGGTGAAGCGCAGGGAAGTATGGCAAGAGGTTTTGTTTTTCATTCATCGTTATAGACAAAATAAAGGTCTTTCATATCTGGCAAAGTAACAAGATGCTTTAACTTGCTCATTACTTTGCCAGTTTGCCTCGAGATCTTTATTAATTATTTTTGGTTCAGATTAACGACAATCTTTCCAACTGTTCTCTGATTTCGCATGTCCAAGAGTGCGTTACCTACATCTTCTAAGCCGATGATCTTCAGTTTCGGTACTTCCAATTCTCCATTTTCTAATAGCTCAGACACTTCCTTTCCGGCATTAACGATACTTGCAAACCCTCTCTCGCCAAAGACATGACCAGAGCCCAAACTTATTTGATGGAAGCCCAAGCCTTTTAAGAAGGCATCTGGATATTGAGAAGGGTCGACAGTCTTGACGAGCTCCACCATTTCGCCCTCAAAGGTTAACACCGAGGCTGCAATTCGGTCGTTATCACCGCCTACACAATCGAGTGCAACCTCAACGCCATGATTTCCGGTAATGTCCATTACTCGCTTAATTACATCTTCATGATGATAATCAATCATATGGGTTGCTCCTAACGAGGACAAATATGCGTGATTAGCTTCTGAACTAGTAGCAATGATCTGTTCAACACCAAATGTCTTTGCTAACTGAATAGCAAAGCTTCCAACGCCGCCAGCACCTCCGGCGATAAAAATGCTGCTTCGATTTGAAATATCGAGCTTGTCTACCAAAGCGCGATATGCGGTCCAGGCTGCGCAAGGTGTGGATGCTGCCACTTCAACCGGAACCTGAGGGTGCTTTATGAGCGTTCTTGAATCATGGATAGCAAATTCAGCGAATCCACCGTGATGGCGCCTCATGTTGCCGTGATACAACACTTTATCGCCAACCTTCCAATCAACGACCGCATCGCCTACAGAGACTATTTCTCCTGATACGTCTAACCCGCCAACAAAATTGTTATCCATGTTAGTGACCATGTCTGACCAATAATGAATTTTTGCATCGACAGGGTTCAAACCAACAGCGTTAACTTTAACCAATACATCAAATTGGGTTTCTAGTTTTGGTGTAGGTAATTCGGATAAAGAGAAAGTATCGTTATCTCGTTGGTAAGTTATCGCTCTCATAGGTTTTCCTTATTATTAAGAATGGTCGAAAGTCATACTAACTCAGAGGGTGTTGCTGCAATAATTATGGTTTTTTCTTATTTTGATAATTTTAGGTTATGTTTGATAAAAAGGAATCGAGATGCTCTGAAATTATCATCGACAACCAGTCTGCATAGCTAACGACATGTAACTTTATGATAAGTAATGACTAGTTTTATTATTCCATTTTTATGGAAATATTCTGTTGATTTTTTGTTTTGTGATTCTATAATTCCAGAAATATCGAAATAAAGGCTTATCTATCAGGTAAGCTCGTTAGCGAAAAATGACTAGGAGAGTAAATGTGAATACAGAAATTATAACTATGGCTAAAGAAGCGCTGGATATGTTTGCGTTTCTAGCAACCGAACTTATCATCTTATTTCTGGCAATTAGCTACATTGTCGGTGTGTTGCAAGATTTTCTAACGCCAGAAAAAATTCAATCTATTCTCAGCTCGAAAAAGGGTAAAGGTTACTTCATTGCTGCGTTGCTAGGTTCGATTACGCCTTTCTGTTCGTGTTCGACCATTCCTTTCTTAAAAGGCTTGTTGCGTGCAAGAGCAGGTTTTGGACCTATGATGGTGTTCCTATTTGCAAGCCCGTTGCTTAACCCAGTGATTATTGGCTTGTTTGTGGTGACTTTTGGTTGGAAAGTTGCGGTATTTTACTTTGCTATCGCGATGTCAGTATCAGTGGTAGCAGGCTATGTACTTGAAAAACTAGGGTTTGAACGTTACGTCAAACCAGAAGCATATCAAGCGGTAGGTTCTTCTTCGTGCGGTACTTCTTGTGGCGATTCAAGCAAGAAAAAAGAAGAAGCGAGACCAGCATCAATCTGTGGTACCAGCGCCTGCAATGAACCTACGCCAGTTGCGGCGAAAACATCTTGCTGTGGTGATGCACCAAAACCTGAACCTAAAGTGGAAGTGTCTTGCTGCTCATCAGACGGTAGTGCAACAGCGACAGTCGTGGAAGAGAAAGAACCTAGCCGCTGGGTACGTATTTGGCAATCAACTTGGAAAGACTTTAAGCAAGTGTTCCCTTATCTCATGATGGGCATTGCGATTGGTTCATTTATCTATGGCTTCATCCCGACGGAGTTCATTGCGGAGTTCGCTGGTGAAGCGAAGTGGTACGCGATTCCGGTCGCAGCAATCATTGGTATTCCATTGTACATCCGTGCAGAGGCGGTCATTCCACTTAGCGCGGCACTAGTACAAAAAGGTATGGCTCTTGGATCTGTTATGGCGCTTATTATTGGTAGTGCTGGCGCAAGTCTTACAGAAGTGATTTTGTTGAAATCAATTTTTAAGAACCAAATGATCGCTGCCTTCCTAATCGTTATCTTAACGATGGCCATGGGAGCGGGTTACTTATATAGCTGGGCTTTTTTATAAAAATAACCCTCGGGCGATTGCTCGAGGGCTCTGTTTTTGTTGCCATATAGGGAAAGGGAAGTTTCCTATACCGCGCAGGCTATAAAAAGATAAAGAGGTTACTCGTAAATACTATAGGAGAAATACTTGCTGGCGATGGTTTTATGCTTACCGCTCTGGATCAATTTTTGTATTCCGCTATCGAGTAATGCTTTTAATTCTTTGTCTTGTTTTCTCACTGCTACGCCAATGCCACGGCCGAACCACTTTTCCTCTGTAAACGCTGGTCCAGTAAAGTGATAGCCTTTACCTTGTGCAGTTTCAAGAAAACCAGCACTTAAACCGATTGAGCCGCCAAATACAGCATCTAACCGTCCATTGAGTAGATCGGTAAATGCCTCATCGAACGTACCATAACGACGAATATCAATATCTGGATACAAGGCAGAAAGGTACTTATCACCAATTGTGGCTCTTTGAACTCCAATAGATAAACGATTTAGGCTGCCATCATCCATATTGATTTCTCTATCATTTTTCATTACAAAACGAGTCGGTACTTTTGCATAAGGGACGGTGAAATCGACTTTCTTTTCTCGTTCTTCTGTGATTGTCATTGCAGCAATAATCGCATCGTTCTTGCGACTAAGGAGAGAAGGGATGATGCCATCCCAATCCATTTTTGAGATAACGCACTTTACTTCTAACTCTTTGCATAACGCGTTAGCGAGGTCGACTTCAAACCCTTCTAGCTTTCCCTCTTTTGTCGTCCAGCTAAATGGAGGGTAAGCCCCTTCAACAGTGAAGCGAATTTGTTTCCACTCTTTCGCATGGCTGAAAACTGAAAATAAGCTAATAAACAATACGACTATCCATTTCATAAATGTTTCCTTGTAACTATTTGGAAACCAATGTTTAACACAAAGTAAGCAAATATCAATGAAAGTGCATATATGTGTGACCTTTCGCCCGCATTGTGTGAGCGAAAGGTTTTACGTGTATTACAGCTTATCTTCAATAGTTACGAGGGGAACTCTCGTTGAGACAGCGTGAAGTGCAATGTTGTGAATCATTTCATCGACCGTGGTACAGCTATCCATTAAGATCGAAACATCATACTTGTCCGCAGATTTTGAGATAGCAGTATGTGTGACGCAGTTTTGTGTCATCATTCCGCATACAAGTAACTCTGTTACATTTTTGCTTGCCAATACTTCTTCTAAACGTGTTCCTTCAAAGCTATCTGCGAAGTGCTTTACCACGATTTCGGAATTCGGCGCTAAAGCAAGAACTTCTGGGTGAATATTGGCACCGTCGCTGCCTTCATTGAAGAATGGGGCAATACCCATGGCAGGATCGGCAATATGCTGAATATGAATCACAGGAATGTTTTGCTCATTGGCTTTAGTTATTGCTCTCTTAACATTGTCTAAAGTTGATTCTGTATTCCATAAAGGAAACTTTCCTTCTGGGAAATAGTCGTTTTGCAAATCAATTACAAGTAGGGCTTTTTGAGTCATTTTCTTTTCCTTTTATTGAGGATCATTGCGGTACGAATAATATAAAGACTTTTAGCCACCTTCTTTAGAGTCTAAAATGACACAAAAGAGTCAAAAAGCGACACTTGAAGATAAATGAAAATAGCACTCGTTAATTACCCAGATAGCTCGCAAGCCTCCGTATATGGTTTAAGCGAACTCTTCGAGATGGCAAACCGTGCGGCGGCTAAATTGGGCGTTGATGTGCACTTTGAAGTAGAGATATTGGAGCACTGGTCAAACACGCACTTCGATGTGAAAACAGCGGTAATGATTCCGCCTAGCGGCACTGGTCAATATTACTTAGAACCAGAGCCAGAGCTACTCGACTGGTTAAATGTCCAATATAGTAAAGGTGCGATTTTAGCCTCCGCCTGCGCTGGTACTTTTATTCTTGCTCAAACCCAGTTGTTGACCAATAAGTCTTGTACAACACACTGGGGCTTGGCTCCTTCATTAGCGAGTCAGTTTCCCGATATCCACGTAAGACAAGAAGCCATCCTTATTAACGAAGGAACGATCATTACGGCTGGGGGTATGATGTCATGGGTGGATTTAGGCTTGGAATTGGTTTCCTTATTTGCGTCACCGGCAGTAATGCGCCTGTTAGGAAAAATGTTGGTTATTGATACTGGTCCGAGAGAGCAACGCTTTTATCAACAGTTTACCCCAAACTTCCAACATGGTGATGAGGTAATTGTTCAACTACAGCACTATATAAACGATCATTATCAAGGAAAACTGAGCAATAAAGAGCTTGCAGAGTTGAGTTGTTTAACAGAAAGGACATTGCAGCGACGCTTTAAAAAGGCGACAGGTTTCAATGTTAACCAATACATACAAAGCTTAAGAGTCCAAAAAGCTTGTGATTTACTTGAGTCGACAACCCTAACATTTGACGCAATATCATTTAGAGTGGGTTACCAAGATGTGAGCGCGTTCAGGAAAATATTTAATAGGATCGTAGGTTTAACACCAAAGTCGTTCAGATCTCGGTTCTGTTCATAAACGCCAGAAGTAAGATAATGTTGGTATTAAACATTTATAAACACCGCATATTTTTACAAGCTGGCTTAGCGTGATGAAAAGGGATAACAAGCTAAGCCAACCGTAGCGATCTTCTAAGTATTGAGAACTTTTTAGGATGCTTAAAGTGTTCTTAAATTACAACGACTTGTATAGACCGCTGTTAATCGAAAAGCTATGTGATTTCCAAAACCAGTTTTCCAGTATGTTGCTTGCGTGAAAATACTTCTTGCGCTTGACCTATCTGGTTTAAGGGAAATGACTCCGCGACTAAGGGACGAATTGCGTTCTGTTCGATATAGCGAACCAAGTTACCGAATACTTCTGGTGCCAAAACGGTACAGCCAAATAACGCTAGGTCTTTAAGGTAAAGAGTTCTTACATCCAGCTCGACAATTGGGCCGCCGATGGCGCCGGAAACAGCGTATCTTGATCCTGGCTTTAGTACCTGAAGAAATTGTGGCCACTGCTCTCCTGCGACCAAATCAATCACTACGTCAACGCTGTTTTCTCCGAGAGTCGCCGGCAAATTTGCATCGCGAGGGATAACTTGGTTTGCTCCTAATGCCGTGATCTGTTCCTTTTTTTCTGGGCTGGCGATAGCAATGACGTATGCTCCACGCGCCTTCGCCAGTTGGATTGCGGCAGAGCCAACACCACCGGATGCCCCTGAAATCAGTAGGGTATCGCTCGCTGTGACATTAGAGCGGACAAGCATGTTCTCGGCCGTTGAATAAGAACAAGGGAAGGAGGCCAAGTCGATATCCGATAAACTACTATTCACTGCATATGCATGTTCACTGTCAACAACAGTGAACTGAGCAAAGCCACCATCACATTCTGAACCGAAGTACCAAGGCGAGCTAAGTGCTTGACTGTTGAAGCGCGTAATACATGGTTCGATGAGCACGCGCTGGCCGACTCGTGATGGGCAGATATTCTCACCAACAGCGACGATGGTACCGCATACATCGGCACCTTGGATTCGAGGGAGAGATAGCGCGTCTCCTGACCAACTTGCATCCATGCTATTGGCGTCGTTTTTAGAATACCATGCTGTTCGGGTATTGATGTCGGTGTTATTGACTCCGGCGGCGGCAACTTGGATCAATACATCATCAGGTGAGGGGACTGGCACAGGTAGATCATCGCGGTAACGAAGCATATCTGGCCCACCATGACCGATAAGTTGGACGCCTTTCATGACTTTCGGGATTGTGGTCATTGATTGTTCTCCTTCATTAGTTCTAGCAGAGTGTGTTCAGCGGATACAAAGGCAGCGTGACCGAGAACCGGCCATGCGTTGGATAGACCTTCATGTAACAAGAAGAGTGTGGTTGCGAGGTCTTCTCGCTGACTTAGTTGGACCATAAGCTGACGAACCGCCAATTTGTGTTGTTTTACTGCTTGATTAATAGATAGATTTTCTGGATAGGCTGCTAATGCATTGATGGACATACAGCCATTCGGTGCAAACTCCTTCATCCAATCCTCGAGGCGAGTGAATAGGTGTAATACAGCCGGTGTTCCATTGGCAGGGGCGTCTTCGAGCAAAAAACTCAAATACCTTTGATGGCGATGCTCGAGAGCTGCAACAATCATCGCTTCCTTGGAGGGGTAGTATTTGTACAGGGTTCTCAGGCTGACTTCGCAGGCGTTTTTGAGTTGGGGTACGCTCGGCTCGGCGAAGCCATACTGACTGAATGCTTTTTCTAGGCTTGCTGCGATTTTTTCTTTCACTATTTGATACACCAGGTAGAACGTTTGTTTTACCTAAGGGTAGAATAAACTTTCTACCTCAGTCAATGGTGTATTTAAACTCTGTATTGAAAGCCCGACGTAATGCCGGGCTAACTTAAGTGATTTTTATCGATTTGGAACGTGAATCAGTGTGCCGTTGCGGGCTGCTCTCCACGCTTGTCTAGCATTCCGCTGAAACGGGTTAGTAGTAGAGCACCTAATACTACGATCGCGCCAATCCAAGGTGTGTGCATCAGCCCAGCATTGGCCACGATAAGGCCACCGCCCCAAGAACCCAGTGCAATACCTACGTTAAATGCAGCAATGTTGAGACCAGAAGCGACGTCGACTGCATCAGGTGAATATTTCTCTGCTAGTTTGACAACATAAACTTGAAGTCCTGGAACGTTACCAAAGGCAAAGGCACCCCAGACAAGAATGGTCACTACTGCAGAAATTGGATTAAATGCTGTGACACTAAACACGAGCAATACCACAATTAGGCCCGAGAAAATCGCTGTCAGAGCTTTGATTGGCCCCATAGAGTCGGCCATCTTTCCGCCCCAGATGTTGCCGAATGCGACTGATAAACCATAAACCAACATAATTAGGCTGATAGCGCTAGAGCCAAACCCCGAAACTTCTTCCAAAATAGGAGCCAAGTAAGTGAAGGCTGTGAACGTACCACCGTAACCGAGCGCGGTGATTGCGTACACCAAAAGTAGACGAGGTTGAGTCAAGACTTTTACTTGCGATGACAGCTTGGTTGCTGGTGGTTGTTTCAGATTACTCGGCACTAGCAGAGCGCTTCCTATCAGTGCGATGATTCCAAGGCTCGCGACGATTAGGAAGGTTGCCTGCCAACCAAATGTCTGGCCAATCCAGGTGCCAAGTGGCACGCCCGTCACTAGAGCTACGGTGAGACCGGTAAACATAATAGCAATTGCGCTAGCGGCTTTTTCTTTTGACACTAGGCCAGTGGCGATAGTCGAGCCGATCGAAAAGAACACACCGTGTGCAAGCCCGGTCAGTATCCTTGCTGTAACTAGTGTGTTGTATCCAGGTGCTTGCCAGGCTAACAGATTGCCAAGAACAAACAGTGCCATAACAGAAAGCAGAACGTACTTTCTTTTCCAGTTACCAGTCAGCGCTGTTAAAACGGGAGCACCAACCGCGACACCAAGTGCGTACAGGCTAACTAAAAGACCCGCTGAAGGTAATGATACGTTGAGGTCGGAGGCCATAGTCGGTATCAGACCGACAATTACAAACTCCGTGGTTCCAATAGCAAAGGCGCTAAGCGTCAATGCAAGTAAAGCTAAAGGCATAACAACTCTCTCTTATAATCATTGAATATGAATGGATAAACGAATAGCCCGTTTCCATGTCGTGTATTATTAAAGAGTTATTCGTTGCGAAAAATGGTGTTTATTACAAAATACTTTTGTTATAAATGATGAAAATGCGCAGTTAAGAAAGGGGGTGAAATGTTAACCCGATCAGATGAATTAGAGATTCTCATGGCAGTTGTGGATAGTGGCGGATTTTCTTCCGCTGCTGATGCACTAGGTATTCAAGTCGCTAGGGTATCTCGTGCGGTTAGTAAAGTTGAATCACAGTTGGGGGTAACGTTGCTGAATCGCACGACGCGCAGAGTCGAAGTTACTGAGGAAGGGCATCAGTTTGTTGAAGTGGTTCGCTTAGGTTTACTACAAATACAGCAAGCTGAAGAAGAGATCATCACACGAGGTGAATTACCCAAGGGACGCTTAAGAGTTGATGCCGCTAGCCCATTTGTTTTACATCAACTCGTGCCTTTAATTCAGCCATTTAAAGAGGCTTATCCTGATATTCAACTCGATCTTACCTCTAATGAGGGTTTTGTGGATCTATTGGAAAAAAGAACCGATGTGGCGATACGTATTGGACGATTATCGGATTCAACACTGCATGCTAAACCTTTAGGAACAAGCCCACTATTTATCGTTGCCACGCCTGGTTATTTATCTAAACGAGGTTTCCCTGAAGCGGTGAGCGATTTGCGCAGTCATAACTTGATCGGTTTTTCTGGCGCTAAAGTGTTAAATCAGTGGCCATTACGAGGGTTTGAGATGATAGAGCCTGATATCCTATCCAGCAGTGGTGAAACGGTTAGACAGTTAGTGCTGGCAGGGAACGGCATTGCATGTTTATCTGGCTTTATGGTGAAAGATGATCTTGATTCTGGACGGTTAGTGGCATTGTTTGAATCGGAAAAAATCACAAATACTGGACGAGAACAGGTCAATGCTGTGTTCTACAAATCTTCTTCAGTCTCTAAGCGTATTTCCGCGTTCATCGACTTTATTCAACCAAGACTTACTTTAAAATAACACTATTATTGTTGTTTTAACAAAAGAGTTTTGTCGTTATTGCAACTTTTGTTTTTCCAACTGCCAAGCCTAGCGTGCCACCCCTTAGTAAGGTGGCACATATTTTTATTTGCTCTTAGTTAAAGCGTGGCAACACGTACTGAGCGATCTGTTCCATTGATTTATCAATTGGTTGGCTGTTACGACGGAAATGCAACCCGATGTGATTGACTCCTGCTTCTTGCATTTTTTCTAGCTCATCGCTCAAGCCATTGACTCCGGCCTGGATACCAAAATGATGCCGAACGACTGGTGCATTTGGGTTATCGACTAAATCAAGATGAATAAAGCTGGCGTAGGGTTTGTTTCCCGCTACGGAGCGCCAAAGTGCAACGCGGTGTTCATGATCATCAGGTGTGCCTGGGTAGGCGAGCCAGCCGTCTAGGTTTTCTCCTATCCATTGTGGACTTTGCTGCGCTAACCCTGCGACATAGATAGGAATATCAGCAAACTCGGGTAATAACTGTAGATCGTTACCCAGCTTATCATTTTGCGTATCTTTCAAAATCTCTACACTTTCTCGAAAAGCTGAGCCACGGCTGTCAAAGTTGGCATTAAAAACGGGATATTCACTAGGGCGGTCTCCACTAGCCACACCGAGTATCAGGCGGTCACCACTTAACTCGTTGATGGTCGCAGCGGCTTTTTTCACTAGCCAAGGTTGTCTTAACGGTAATACTATCGCTGCTGTCCCTAGTAGAATGTTGTCGGTGCACGCAGAGAGATAGCCAAGATAACTGAACGGTTCATAAATTTGTGCCGCGTCTCCAAAGTTAGGGTCGTACAACGGGACATCTCTCACCCACGCTACGTTAAAGCCTAACTTATCGGCTAACATAATACGCTGTTTATGTGCACTCATGTCTGGTACGCCGAACGGTTTTCGTTGGAGCAGGCGTTTTTTCTGGCCTTCTTGGGTCCAGTCATTATCTAGGGGGAGCTCAACCCCGATGGTGAATCTGTTACTTAAATCTTTATGCATTATGAAGCCTGACTATTACTGTGAGTACTAGGAGGCAAGGTGCCTCCCTGATATTCAGGACACTATGAGATTTTTGTTGTGAGAAAAAGCGGCAAAAAGACAAAAGTGTTTTGCCACAAACAGCGGTGGTCTTTAAAGGAACTGGTGGTTCTCTACCTTGATTTCTTGCTTGATGAAGTCAATAAAAGAGCTGATCCGGCGTGAGGTACTGGCATTTTTGTAATACACCGCATGAACGGGCTGTTCGACATTATGCGTGTGTTCACTAAGCACGCCCACTAAGCGACCAGCTTGTCGGTCAGAGTAGGTCATAAAGTCAGACAGGCAAGCTATCCCCGCACCATGTAAGGCTAAACATCTTAGCGTCTCGCCATTATCAGATCTTAGGCTACTCATAATACGCAGAAGTTTGTTCTTATCATCCATGATCGGCCATTCCTTAAGATACTCCGGCTTGTTGAATCCAAGTAGCTTGTGATTGAGTAACTGATCTATTGAGGTTGGAGTACCATGTTGTCTTAAATACTCTGGACTCGCGACGATTCGAATCCGACTTTTACCAAGAAATATCGCGCGCATGGTTGAGTTTTGTAGCTCACCGATACGAAAAGCAATATCGGTTTTTGTTCCCAAAAGGCTAATATTTTCCTCATTGGAATTGAGATCGATTTCGACTTCCGGATACAAGCTCTGATATTTAGCAATGTGCGGCGTTAGTACGTGCAGTAAGAAGGGGGTAGCTGCGTTTATTCGTAGGAGGCCAGAGGGCTTATATTTCTGGCTTTTCAGTTGTGCTTCGGCATTCTCTACTGCTTCTACAATATGTCTGACTTTATCGAGATATATCGTTCCTTCGTTAGTAACATCTAACTTACGGGTTGTGCGATTTAACAAAGTCGTTTCGAGT
This sequence comes from Vibrio sp. YT-16, assembly GCF_033337405.1. NCBI lineage: Bacteria > Pseudomonadati > Pseudomonadota > Gammaproteobacteria > Vibrionales > Vibrionaceae > Vibrio > Vibrio sp. YT-16. The sequence goes on along the minus strand of NZ_JAWOQQ010000011.1, from coordinate 12,058 downwards.
TTGGCTTCTAGCCGAGATACCGATCGACTCACCGCCGAGACGGTCATCGATAACAGTTCAGCCGCAGAGCTGATTGAACCCGTATCGACCACGGCCATAAAGGTGCGCATTTCATCTAGAGTAGCTTTCATTGTTGAATATATTTCAAATTAGATTTGAGTATTGTTAACTTTACGGAAAGTTTCTTGCGGCGTAAAGTTTTGCTTCGAATCAACTATAAAATCGATAATTCAGGAGATTTAGATGAAAGTACCATCATTTGGCGTCGGCACGTTTCGTTTAGAGGGTGAAGTAGTTAAGGATTCAGTCCGTGATGCGTTAGAAGTGGGTTACCGCGTAATTGATACTGCACAGATTTACGGTAATGAGGCAGAAATCGGTGAAGTATTGACACAGTCCGGTATTGCACGTGATGAGCTATTCATTACGACCAAGATCTGGGTTGATAACATGAACACGGAACAACTCATTCCAAGTCTAAAAGAGAGCTTAGAAAAGCTAAATACAGATTATGTGGATTTGACCTTGATCCATTGGCCTGGCAATAATAATAACTTGAACGAATACATGGCTTCATTACTTGAAGCTAAATCGCAAGGGTTAACCCGTAATATTGGCGTATCCAACTTTAATATTGACTTGTTGCAACAAGCGATAGAAGTGGTCGGTAAAGAGAATATTGTTACTAACCAAATCGAGCTTAGCCCTTATTTGCAAAATCGTAAGTTGGTCAGCTTCATGCAGGAAAACGATATTCAGGTAACGTCTTACATGACCTTGGCATATGGGAAAGTACTTAGGGACCCAACTATTGCAGGTATTGCTGAGGACTATCAGGCCACGCCAGCTCAAGTCGCACTTGCTTGGGCTTTGTCAAAAGGTTACGCGGTGATCCCGTCTTCAACTAAACGAGAGAATTTGGCAAGTAACCTGAAAGCACTTGAACTTAATCTGAGTGAAGAGGCGATCGCTAAGATAGATGCGCTGGAAAGAAATGGCCGCGAAGTAAACCCTGAAGGGTTAGCGCCTGAGTGGGACGATTGAGTGAGTTTCACGGGAAATCATTGCCTAAATGATGCCGCTGCAATCGCTGACTTCCTCAGCGCTTGACGGTGGTACAACACCATAGACGATAACGGCTAGCTTGTCTGACGATAGCGCGTGCTTTTATCTTTTTGGCCTATTGGTTTATTGTATTCTCCCGGCCTTCAATTTGGCCGGGAGACGTCATTTAGAGATCATTTACCAGTCAATTGTAGAGCCATCAAATACGCGGAAGCTTCCGGATTGCTCAAGTGTTAGCTGTTCTGCGACCGAAACAATACCAGCAACACTTTCCTCGGCAGAAAAGGTTGCGTCCTCACCGCCCATATCGGTTTTTACCCAGCCGGGATGAACTGCGACAGTTTTTACTCCTCGTGATTCGAGATTGCGTGCTGCTGATACTAGAACCTGATTAAGCGCTGCTTTAGATGCTCGATAACTGTACATGTTACCTGAACTGTTATCGCTTAAACTCGCAACTCGGGTTGAGATTCCCACGATGGTTTTGTGCTGACTTTTCGCAACGTTGTCTTGTAGGGCTTGAATTAGCAGGGCAGGTGCGACGGTATTTATGTTTAGTACTTCTAGCCATTTTTTCTGGGTCATTTCGCCAAGCTTTGCACACTCTTCGCCTAATACACCTGCATTAAGAACTAAATGATCGAGCGGACGATCCGCTAATTGAGTGGCTAACTGATCGATATCTTGTTGGTTAGTGACGTCTAGAGCCATCAGTTGAAGTTGATTGGATTGGGTTACTAGTTCATTGAGCTGCTTAGCATTTTCTGGTGAACGACAAGTTGCGATAACTTGCCAACCTTTTCCAAGGTAGTGGCGGACAAATTGCAAGCCTAAGCCACGGTTAGCGCCAGTGATTAATACAGTAGACATCGCTTCTCCTACGTTGTTGAGTTGAACAACGACCATATTAGAGGCGACGTATAAGCATGTAATCAAAACAGTATAAAAATGGCCTAGGATTCGACATTGTCAAATCTAAAATTTGAGAAAGATTCTTGCAAAGTGTTTTAGCCTAGTGACCGTCAGTTCGGAGGCAGCACCGCTAACACCTGCAACAGCAACGACTTTACCATCCAAGTAAAGGGGGATCGCTAAGCAATTGAGGTTTGGCTCTGCCTCTTCTAAATCGAGTGCGTAACCTGATAATACAACCTGATTAAGTTCAGTTTCTAACGTGGGGGATATTTGGTTTTCAAGGCGTAATGTTCGACGAAGCTCATCATCAAAACTAAGAAAAACTTTGCCGATCGCAGATGTTGTGAGTCCTTCTCGTTTCCCTCTCGGGCTACGGATAGTAAGAGGGTTATCCTGCTCTATAGCATCGATATACAAGTACTCTTTAGCGCCACTTTGTACAGCGAGGTAAGCTGTGTTGTTAGTCATTTGGGCCATTTTTTTCAGCAATGGAACAAAATGTTGTCGGATAGCTTCGTTTTTTTGTTCAATCGGCTTAGACAGTTCATAGCATCTAAACCCTAGGCTGTAGCTATGGTTGTGTTTGGATACATATCCAAGAGAGTGTAGAGTCGCAAGTAACCCGTGAACAGTCGTCTTATTTAACTGGATCGCATTACTGATAGTCTGTAATGATAGGGGAGATTCACTCATCGAGAGCAACTCGAGGATTAGAAAACCTCGCTCTAGAGACTGAATGTTTTTTCTTGCCTTGGGCACAAAGACTCCTTGATGATGATGTTGCATCTGAATGGCTTACTGATGCTTCCACCTATAACAAACCACTACGCTGGTGGTTTGGTTTTATTAGAGAATATACTCAGCACTTAAACTGATCGGCTCGTTGTATGCGTCCACAAGGGAGTTTTTTCCTTGCTTCTTAGCATTGTATAACGCTTGGTCTAATATCGAATAGAGCTCATCAAAGTTGGTGAGTGGCATTGAGGTTGATAGATAGGCCAGACTCGCAGATATATTCAATTGATGGTTATTAAGCGAATGTACACTCTTTTCTGAAATTGTTTTATGCAGACTTTGTATTCTAAAGGGAACGTCAATCTCATCGACGTTTTTCAATAGCAAGATAAACTCTTCTCCACCTAAACGACCCAAGTACTCTCCCTTATTAAGTTTAGCTTTAAGCGCTTTGCACACCTGTTGTAGTACTAAGTCGCCAGTCGGATGACCATACTGATCATTAATCGCCTTAAAGTCATCTAGATCGATTAATGCTAGAACGTAGCGGAAGTCTCCTTCAGCTTTGGAGGTTTGGCTTTTAATCGTCTCTATAATTGCCGCTCTGTTTAATGCACACGTTAAGCTGTCTATTTTGGCTTTTAAGCGTGTTTGTCGCTGAACCATCAATGCCAGAGCGAGGAGAACCAATAAACAGAAAACAACAAAATTATAAGTGCGTTGTTGATCTGTGAGTTTTTCAAACTGGTACTGACTTAGAAGAGTTTCGTTGTTCAACTGCGCGACTTGTAGATCATATTCATACTCTTTTTTAGTGAGATCTAGTGCCTCTAACGCCTTGATATTACTCGCGTCTCGGTTCGTTAGTTCAATCGTCGAGTAGGCCTTGTGATGCTCCAGCGCCTTTTTGTAATCATTTTGAGCTTGGTATGCTTTTGAGAGGAGTAATTGGGCTTGCGCTTGCAATAAGGGCCTAGCGTTTTTTACCGCTAATCTTAACGCTATTGTAGTGTGTTCAATCGATTTTTCGGGTGTATGGTTCTTTAAATATGCCAATCCAGCAGCCAAATGACCCTCTGTTTCAAGGTGCGTATTCTCATAAGTTTGGGCAATGTTTAATGCTCTTCCAATGTAATCTACCGCGGTATCTAATTGCCCAGAATCGGCCAAAGCAGCAGATAACCCTAAATAGGTCAACCCTTGCCCGTATGGGTAATGAAGTTGTTCGAGAATCGTCAATGCATTTTTGTAGTGGCTGATGGACTTATCGAGTTCTTTGGATTTTCTGTACATCGCTCCTAGACTATGTTCGACTTGTGCAACTTCAAGAGGTGTCCCTTCATCTTGGCGAACCAGTAGGGCTTGAATGAGATATTGCTCTGATTGTTCAAATTGCCCCAGCTCTGCAAGTAAATTGCCGACGTCATTGTAAATCCCTGAAGGATCGCTTTGCGTCGACATGTTGGCCATCAACTGTCGATACAAACTTAAGGCTTTTTCATAGTCACCGCGGTAATTGTAGTTATTTGCTATTACGCGCAAAGCAAGATCAACAGGGAAGTTTTCTTGATGCTTATGATTTAAGTGGCTCTCTAAGGATGAGCAATAAAAGTTTGCTTTGTGATAACGACCTTGTTGATTCAGCGTATAACAAAGTTGATAGTTCATCAGAGCCTTGCCTTCGGAATCGGATATTTTCTTCATTGTCTGTCGCAAAGAAGAAAAGCTATCTACTGAGGCCTCGTAACTACCATGCTTACGTTCCTTTAAGGCAAGAATATATTCTGATTCTAATTGAGAAAAACGGTTGTCTAAGACTTGACTGCTGCCGTAGTAAGGCTGATTTATGTTTGACATATATTCATAAATCAATCCACTTACGTAGAGCTTTTCGCTGTCCGATTTCGCTGTATGGTAGCGATCTTGAAGCATGCTCAATGCCGACTCAGGGTTGCTTCGTAGTGTGGTTTGGTAGACAGAGTGCCACTGTGTGATATTTTGGTTTGGTTCAATATCTTGAGTGTCGCTTGCATATACTGGAGTGAGCAAAAGTGACGCAAGCAAGGGATAGAGCACGCGCATGTTTAAACGAGCCTTTAATTTAAGGTGCCTTTAAAGTTGAGTTATCATAGCGCTTTTAACGCATCAGCGTTGTGATTAAGTTGGGTGTACTAAGAAAAAGAGTAGTAAAACTATGCACTTGGTCGAGATATTGAAAGAAGAGGCATAAAAAAGAAAGACCTCAACATAAAGTTGAGGTCAGAAATCTTTAATCAATGTAAAGCTTTGCTAGATCTTGAGGTTCCATTTCTTTGCCTTCTAACTGATCGTTCCAGTTAGTTCCAACAAGAACACCATCTTCAGCAAGAGTCAAAAGCCAATCTTCAACAAAGATATCTAATGGGATTTCTAGTACAGTAAAATCTGCCCATTCTTCAACATTATGTGCTTCTGCATCTTCTTTAGAAGACCAGAAAGGCATGACTTCGCTGTTTTCGAATTCAGTTGAATCGCAAGATAGCCAACCTTCTTCATTGCGTAAACCCCAAACCAATTGGTTTTCTTTCGTTTCTGCAACAAAAAGGTCAAGGTTCGCTTGGATATCTGATGTAAGTTTGCTCATTTCAAAACTCTCGTTGTTATGACGTGGCTAGAGTAACACTAAAGTGCCGATTCCTAAAGCATAATACGGTTGTCGAAATGAGTAAAAATAAAGGAGCCGAAGCTCCTTTTCTGAGGTTAAGTATTCACTCGTTTTTGTTTGCTTTGTGCTTGCAGAGCAAACAAAAACAGGTACTTTACCTTTCTGGAAGAGTTGTGAATATTGTCCACTCTCTTTTTATCTCGCCTTTGTAACCAACGACTGATGCGGTGACTCGACGATTTAAAGCATGGCTGACTTCATCGCTCCCTTGCTGTGCTAAGTGAGTGTCACCAAAACCAACAATGCGGACTCTACTCGGTTCGATGTCGTAGCTTAGTAGGGCTTCACGGACATTGCGTGCTCGTCTTTCAGAAAGATCTTGGTTATGCTTCGAACCACCAACTTTACTAGCATAGCCGTGCAGCTCTATCGAAGTAGTAGGGTACTCTTTTAAAAAGTCGGAAAGCTCTCGAACTTGTCTTCTGAAGACTGGATTGATCTCATCAGAGTCGTTAGCAAAAAGTATCCGCACTTGCATGTTATCTGATGCTTTAATGTATTCTCCACAACCGTCGTTGTCGACCTCTGAGCCTTCAGGTGTACCTGGGCACATATCTCGAGCATTGATGACACCATCGTTATCGTCATCTTGCAAATCTGCTATTTGTTCTGCATTTGGTACAGGACGATACTCATATTCGTCTTCAGCAACAACGTGTTGAGTGATGGCGAGCATACCCAATGCAAATAGAATCTTCACTGGTTTCATGATCAGTACTCCACCTTTTCATTCCATTCTGTAGGTACATCGACACGCAAGGCATTTAACAATTGGCCAGTCGCGTTCATAACGCGGTACTTGGCGTACTGCTCTGAGTATCGAGCATCCAAGTAGTTCTTTCTCGCTTCGAAAAGTTCGTTTTCAGTATTTAACAAGTCCAGCAGAGTGCGTTTTCCAATGCGATACTGCTTTTCGTAGGCGATGACAGTTTCAGAGGCCGAATCTACGTGATCCGCTAGGAACTCTTTTTGTTGAAGTGTTAAATCTAACGCACTCCAAGATAGACGAAGGCCTTCTTCTACTTGGCGGTATGCACGTTCTCTTAGGTCTTTTGCTTTATTTAGTTGGTAGGCAAAACTTTCAGCGTTGGCTACGTCACTACCACCGTTAAAGAGGTTGTAACGCATACGTAACATTGCTGTTGTCTCTTCGCTGCTTCCTTCGATACCGCTTGCATCATCACGCCATGTTTGAGCCGCTTCTACCGATATCGTTGGGTAGTAAGTTCCCTTAGATTGCTTGTATTGGAACTTTGCAGAGTCCACATCAGCTACCGAAATTTTGATTACTGGATGTGACTCGAATGCCAAGTCAATCGCTTCATCGATGGTGTAGGGAATAAAGTTTTGGTCCGCTCTTGGGAAAATCAATCCTTGTGGTGACTGTCCGACAAGGCGTGTAAAGGTGGTGTGGCTGTCATATAAGTTGTTCTGAGCTGCCACCAAGTTACCGTGAGCCTTTGCTAAACGAGCCTCTACCTGGGTTAGGTCTGCTGTAGAACCGATACCTGAGTTAACTCGCTTTTTAATGTCTTCATAGATCTTCTTATGCACTTTCAAGTTATTCTCGGAAAGTGTAAGAATTTCATAAGCTTTTACTGAGTCTAAATAAACTTTCGCGACCTCTAAAGCGGTGTCTTGGGCATCAGCTAGAAGTTGATAACGGACCGATTCAGCATCAGCTGCTGTTCGATCCATATCATTAAGTGTCGCTGAGCCATCCCATATTAGCTGGGTTAGTGTCACGGTGGCTTCTTTTCTTGTCAGATCGGTTGAATCTCGCCCTGACTCTGCAGGTTTGATTCCTTCGTAACCGATACCGGCATCTAAGTCTACGGATGGGAGGTAAGCACCACCAGATGCTTCATTCACATACTGCTTGCTAACGAATTCATTGAACGCACTTTTGATGTCAGGATTGGTTTTTAATGTGTTTTCAACCGCTTGCTCTAGCGTTTGCCCAAAAGCATGACTAGCGGTGAACATACCAATACAAAAGGCGTTGGCACGAGTCCACTTCACTGTGATTCTCCTAGATAATGGTAAAAATTCTCGAGGTGATAGGGCTTATAAGTGGAATACTTATAAGGGCGTCAATAATTTAGCGCACAATAACATTAATATGCGATGAAGTAACCTGTTGATTCGCTGTTCATTTGTTTCAATTTTGATAAATCAACCTACTAAATCTGCCTAAAAATTGAATTAAGATCTCAAATTAAACATGGAGGTAATGGCTAGAAACGAGAGTCCAGATTTTAATAAAATAAAACACTTATGCATCTGGATTCTTATTGATGTATGACACATAATTACTTTATTGAGCATCAAATTGCTGTTATTGCACTATATATTCGGGCAATATATAGCAAATTAGTATTGTTAGTCAAAAACTTGACAGTTATTTAGGGTTAAGGTTTATATGGATCGTACAGCATTAGTGCCACTCGGTAATCAAGTCGTCGTAATAGGTTTGGATGGGCAGCTGAGAGTCCTTGCAGAAGGACAGCAGCCTCTACCAGGTGAAGTGATAGTGGCAATGACAGATGCTGCGCCTCAAGACCTGAAAATTCAGCTTGCTCAAGAGCAAGGTTTAAAAGATATTTCAGACGATGTAGCACAGATTATTAGTGCTATTGAGCAAGGTCAAGACCCTTCTGCTATTGATGAAGAACTCGCACCTGCAGCGGGTGAAAATAGTGGCTCCAGTTTGCAAAATAGTGCCACGATTGTACGAGATGGTACTGAAGTGCTAGCCTCAACAAACTTTGAAACTATTGGCCTAGAATCCCTCGGCTTATCTGAAACACAAGCGTTGACCTTAAATGACTTCTTCACAACAGGTATCGAGACAAGTGGGGATGGCTCAAGTAAGCCACTTACTAATTCTCCAGTGACATTAAGCGCTGTTGAGGAAGATAGCGATCCAATCACGATAACTACTGAAGAATTACTATCGAATGTCAATATTGATGATGCCGATACTCTTGTCATTACAAACGTCACTATTGAGAGTGGGAATGGCACCTTAATTGATAACAGCGATGGCTCTTGGACTTACATCCCAGAAGCTGATGATGACACTGAAGTGTCATTCTCCTATGACATCATTGATGATGATGGTGGTGTTATTAATGGCACTGCTAACTTAGATATTACGCCTGTTAATGACGCGCCAATAGCAACTAATGATGCGATTCAAACTGACGAAGATTCCCTGGTTGTAATTGATGTGCTCGCTAACGACAGTGATATTGAAGGTGATGATTTAATCATTACCTCTGCTTCTGTACCAGAAGAGCAAGGTATCGTTGAGATTATCGATGGTAAGCTTGTTTTCACTCCGGCTGAAAATTTCAACGGTAATGCAACGATTAGCTACACCATCTCAGATGGTGAGTTAGAGGATGAAGCTCAAGTTTCGGTAACAGTAAACTCAGTTAACGATGCGCCTATTGCCTCTAATGATACAACAATTACAGAGGAAGATAGCTCAGTAACGATTGATGTCCTGCCAAACGACACCGATATTGATGGTGATAAGCTGTCGATTGAATCGGCTTCCGTACCTGAAACACAAGGTACAGTTGAGATCGTTGATGGCAAACTGGTCTTCATACCGGCTGAGAACTTCCATGGTGATGCCGAAATCACTTATACCGTCACCGATGGTTCGCTGACTGACCAAGCGACGGTCAACGTCACCGTGAATGCGGTGAACGACACGCCTGTGGTTGAAAGCAACATTGCAGACCAAACCTTGGCGGAAGATTTCACGCCATACAGCATCGATCTAAATACTGCTTTCAGCGATGTGGATAACGTGGATGGTGAGTTAACGTTTAGCGTCTCAGGCAACAGTAATGTCAATGTCTCAATAGAAAATGGCATTGCTACGTTCACTCCAACCGCGGACTGGAACGGCTCAGAAGCATTGACCTTTACTGCTACCGATCCAAGCGGTGAAAGCGTTAGCCAAACGGTGAACTTCACAGTGGCGCCTGTGGCGGACATCGTGGCAGATAAAGCGACGGTTGTGGAAGACACGCCGACCATCATTAAGGTTTTAGGTAACGACACGTTTGAAGGCGACGATAAAGTGGTGTCGCTGGATAGCAATAACGGTCCAGCGAACGGCACGGTCTCGGTCAACCCGGATGGCAGCGTCACTTACACGCCAAACGACAACTACCACGGTGCAGACAGCTTTACCTACATCGTTACCTCCGGTGGGGTATCGGAGTCCACCACGGTGAACATCGATGTCACGCCAGTGAATGACGCGCCAGTGGCGACCAATGACAACGCCGTTACTGACGAAGACACGCCAGTGACGATTGATGTCCTGCCAAACGACACCGATGTGGATGGCGATAAGCTGTCGATTGAATCGGCTTCCGTACCTGAAACACAAGGTACAGTTGAGATCGTTGATGGCAAACTGGTCTTCACACCGGCTGAGAACTTCCATGGTGACGCTGAAATCACTTACACCGTGACCGATGGTGCACTGACTGACCAAGCGACGGTTAACGTCACCGTGAATGCGGTGAACGACACGCCTGTGGTTGAAAGCAGCATTGCAGACCAAACCTTGGCAGAAGACTTTACGCCATACAGCATCGATCTAAATACGGCTTTCAGCGATGTAGATAACGTGGATGGCGATCTGACCTTCAGCGTCTCTGGCAACAGCAACATTCAAGTGGCGATCGTCAATGGGATTGCTACGTTCACTCCAACGGCAGACTGGAACGGCTCAGAAGCATTGACCTTTACGGCTACCGATCCAAGCGGCGAGAGCGTTAGCCAAACGGTGAACTTCACAGTAGCGCCAGTGGCGGATATCGTGGCAGATAAAGCGACGGTTGTGGAAGATACGCCAACCATCATTAAGGTCTTAGGTAACGATACGTTTGAAGGCGACGACAAAGTGGTGTCGCTCGATACCAATAACGGTCCAGCTAACGGCACGGTCTCGGTCAACCCGGACGGCAGTGTCACTTACACGCCAAACGACAACTATCACGGGGCAGACAGTTTTACCTACATCGTTACCTCGGGTGGGGTATCGGAGTCCACCACAGTGAACGTCGATGTGACGCCAGTGAATGACGCGCCAGTGGCAAACGATGACGCGGCAACAACACAAGAAGATACCGCTGTTACGATTGATATCTTGCCAAACGATACTGACATCGATGGTGATACATTACGTATTGACTCGGCGTCTGTGCCGAGTGACCAAGGGACAGTTGAGATTGTTGATGGCAAACTGGTGTTCACACCGGCTGAGAACTTCCATGGTGACGCTGAAATTACTTACACGATTACTGATGGTGCACTGACTGACCAAGCAACGGTCAACGTCACCGTGAATGCGGTGAACGACACGCCTGTGGTTGAAAGCAACATTGCAGACCAAACCTTGGCGGAAGATTTTACGCCATACAGCATCGATCTGAATACGGCCTTCAGTGATGTGGATAACGCCGATGGCGAGTTAACGTTTAGCGTCTCTGGCAACAGCAACATTCAAGTGGCGATCGTCAATGGGATTGCTACGTTCACTCCAACGGCAGACTGGAATGGCTCAGAAACCCTAACCTTTACCGCCACCGATCCAAGCGGTGAAAGCGTTAGCCAAACGGTGAACTTTACGGTTACCCCTGTAGCGGACATCGTGGCAGACAACGCGACAGTTGTGGAAGACACGCCAACCATCATTAAGGTCTTAGGTAACGATACGTTTGAAGGCGACGACAAAGTGGTGTCGCTGGATACCAACAACGGCCCAGCCAACGGCACGGTCTCAGTCAACCCGGATGGCAGCGTGACCTACACGCCGAACGATAACTACCATGGTACAGACAGCTTCACGTACATCGTCACGTCGGGTGGGGTCAGTGAGTCCACCACGGTGAACGTCGATGTCACGCCAGTGAATGATGCGCCAGTGGCGACCAATGACACGGCGATTACTGATGAAGACACGCCAGTGACGATTGATGTCTTGCCAAACGATACTGACATCGATGGTGATACGTTAAGCATTGATTCGGCGTCTGTGCCGAGTGAGCAAGGGACAGTCGAGATTGTTGACGGCAAATTGGTCTTCACACCAGCTGAGAACTTCAATGGTGATGCCGAAATCACTTACACCGTCACCGATGGTTCACTGACCGACCAAGCGACGGTCAACGTCACCGTAAATGCGGTGAACGACGCGCCTGTGGTTGAAAGCAGCATTGCAGACCAAACCTTGGCAGAAGACTTTACGCCATACAGCATCGATCTGAATACGGCCTTCAGTGATGTGGATAACGTGGATGGCGAGTTAACGTTTAGCGTCTCTGGTAATAGCAACATTCAAGTGGCGATCGTCAATGGTATTGCTACGTTCACTCCAACGGCAGACTGGAACGGCTCAGAAGCATTGACCTTTACGGCGACCGATCCAAGCGGCGAAAGCGTTAGCCAAACGGTGAACTTCACGGTTGCGCCTGTGGCGGACATCGTGGCAGACAACGCGACGGTTGTGGAAGACACGCCAACCATCATCAAGGTCTTAGATAACGACACGTTCGAAGGCGACGACAAAGTGGTGTCGCTGGATACCAATAACGGTCCAGCTAACGG
>NZ_JAWOQQ010000118.1:0-1182 GCF_033337405.1 Vibrio sp. YT-16 | reverse complement strand
AATCCAAACCTTCAGGTTTGCCTACCAACAGCAACGATGGACTCTCAAGGTTCACTTACGCCAACGACAGCGTGTAACTTAGGAGCAATGGCAACGTCAATACGCTAAAGAAGTTCCCAAACAACACCATGGATGCCACTGTCATCGGTTCGATATTCAGTCGCTCTGCAAATAGATAATTCATGACCGCTGGAGGTAGCATGGTGAACAGCACCATCATTTGTAGTTGCATGGTTGGTAAAGGAATAAACCAATAAATGATTGCAAACGCGATTGCGCCAGTCGTTAACGATTGAACGGTACACAAAACTCCAACTTTTAATCCATCCAGTCTTAGATGGCACATTTGTGAGCCAAGAGAAAGCAGCATTACCGGAACAGCGGCTTGCCCTAGTAGTGCTGTTGCTTCATACAACGGTGTCCACGCGCCAATACCTGATAAGTTCAAACATAATGCGAGCGATGCCGATAAGAAAATTGGCATCTTCATGATTTGTTTCAATGGATTCCCGTTACTTAACAACATCACACCTACGCTGATATGTAAGCAAGCTGATACTACAAACAGCAGTACAGCAGAAGAAAGGGCAACTTCGCCAAATGTATAAGTGAACAACGGTATCGCAAGGTTCCCGCTATTTCGAAACATATGAGGTGGAGCCCAAGCTTTAAATGTTAGCCCAGTGATTTTACAAATCGGAATCATGAGTAACCCCGGAATTAAAACCGCAATGATGGCGGCTAAGAGCAGGGGACCTTGTTCAGAGTCGAGCGGCATGCTCACTAATGAGGAAAACACCAGAGCTGGCGTGCATACATCGATATTAATTCGATTGATGGGGCGAAAATCAGGTTTGATATGGCGTCCGACTAGATAGCCCACACCGACAAGGGCGAACACAGGAAAAAGAATATTAATGATCTGATTAATCATGGTCGCCTTAGTGTATATGAGGTAGATGTGCGCTTAGTTGGTTAATCAACTAAGTGGTAATCACAGTATCAAACCTTCATGCATTGCGTCATGGTGAAACAATGAGAACCGTGGATTAAATCAAGCTTTCTCAAAGCACATTAGCTATATGGAGTGGTCGTACCTTTGAACTAATTGTTACGTATCAAGTTACATACAAATCACTGAAATACCGACAAGTTTTATGTCATGTGTCTGTAAAATAGCCA
>NZ_JAWOQQ010000117.1:0-1188 GCF_033337405.1 Vibrio sp. YT-16 | reverse complement strand
TGCCGAGTTCATCTTCCAGCTTACGTATTTGACCACTAAGCGTTGGCTGACTGACAAAACATGCCTCTGCCGCTTTGCGAAAATGCTTGTGCTCCGCCAGTGCGACTAAGTACTCAAAATCCCGAATATTCATAACACACGATTCGCTTCTATTTGATGATAGTCAATGTCTATCAAAACCATAGCATCAAACGATTAGAGCTATCAAAGGATTTTTACAATAATGGGCTCAACAAAACGAAACAGAGCCAAACGACAAGTCACGCTCTAAACGCTTCACTCGAATATTTTAAAGGAATCAATATGTTTGTATCTAAAGAAGGTCAAAACGTACCACAGGTTACTTTCCCGACTCGCCAAGGTGATACTTGGGTGAACGTTACCTCGGATGATCTATTCAAAGGCAAAACCGTGCTCGTATTCAGTTTGCCTGGAGCGTTTACACCGACTTGTTCTTCTAGCCACTTACCTCGTTACAACGAGCTATTCCCTGTGTTCAAAGAACACGGTGTTGATGAAATTTTGTGTATTTCGGTAAACGACACATTCGTTATGAACGCTTGGAAACACGACCAAGAAGCCGAGCACATCACCTTTATTCCAGATGGTAATGGAGAGTTCACCGATGGCATGGGCATGCTCGTGGACAAAAATGACATCGGTTTTGGTAAACGTTCTTGGCGTTACAGCATGTTGGTAAAAGATGGCGTGATTGAGAAGATGTTCATCGAGCCAAATGAGCCAGGAGATCCGTTCAAAGTCTCGGATGCAGACACTATGCTGAACTACATCGCACCAGAGTACAGAACTCAGGAATCGATCACTGTATTTACCAAGCCTGGTTGTCCTTTCTGTATGAAAGCCAAACAAAACTTGATTGATCACGGTCTTCAATATGAAGAAGTCATTTTGGGGAAAGATGCAACTTCCGTCAGTCTTCGTGCTATTACAGGCCGTACGACCGTCCCGCAAGTATTCATCGGCGGTAAACACATCGGTGGTAGCGAAGAGCTAGAAACTTACCTAGGCTAACCTGTCCATAGCCTACACCCCCGGTCTCCGGCGTCTTTGACTCGGAGGCCACCCTGCCTCTTCCCGCTCAAATCTAAGTCCTTAGTTCTTAAATCGTTCTACTACCTGAATCAACGATTTTAAATACAACACTTTTTGTTCATCATAACGTCTCGT
>NZ_JAWOQQ010000116.1:0-1189 GCF_033337405.1 Vibrio sp. YT-16 | reverse complement strand
GCATTTTGTGGTAATCCAATAAATCGTCTACGAGGTTAGCTAAGCGTTGACCACTCTTGATAATGATATCAAGTTGGTATTTTTGACTGGCGGGAATGACTCCATTTGCTCCTGACACAAGGGTTTCTGCTATCCCAACCATGCCATGTAGCGGTGTACGCAATTCGTGCGAGGTTGTTGCGAGGAACTCATCTTTCAGTTTATCAGCCAGTTGCAACTCATCATTTTGCTTCTGAATCAGCTTGATGTTGCTTTCAAGTTCTTCGTTTTGCTGTTTGATGGTTTGGATTTTTTCTCGAATCGAGCGCTGCATACGTTCGAAGCTGATAGCCAAGCGACCGATTTCATCTTTACGTTCGGTATTGAATGTCGTTTCGTCGAGGTCGCCAGCGGATACTTTCTCCGCCGCCCAAGTCAGCTTCAGCAGTGGTGATGTAATGAAGTTGGACAAATAATGCGATGCAATCACCACAAGAATGATCGCGATTAGCATGGCGATAACGAAGAGTTTTTCCAGTTGATGAATGCGTGAAAACGCCTCTTTTTCTGGAAGTTGAACCACGAGCGCCCATGTAATACCGCGTGTTTGAATTGGGGCAAATGCAGCGATAATTTCTTCGCCAAGTCCATTGGTGTAGGTGCCAACGTCGGTTTGTCCCGCTAAAGCTTTATCGATGACTTCAAGACTGTTTTGAATACTGTCTTGCTTGGTATTAATCGTACGTGGTTGCTGATCGCTGCCGACCAGTAGAGTGTTGATGGACGATTCACGGTTTTTATCTGCGATCAGCTTGGTAATGCCGTTGTTTGGTAAACGGAACATAGCATAGCTGTGCAAATAGCCTTGCTGAACGATAGGTGCACCAAGCCAAGCGACTTGTCGACCATGTTCCAGTTCAAAATCAGAAATAATGACGGGCGTATAATCTTCATTCACTTTGCGGCGTTCGTTGACGTCATCAGCTAGACGTTTGAAGGTTTTTCCTAATGCCGAGTCTTTGTAGCGCCCCGTTAGTAGGTTAGTACCGTAGTTGTCGTCTTTGTTAATGGAATAGGTTACGTTGCCGTTAATATCGACCAGCAAAATATCATTAAAATCTGAGCGTTTGAGTAGCTCCAGATACGCCCAGTGATAACGTTTGTGGAGTAAGCGATAACGTTCACTACCGACATAATTTGAGGACTCCGG
>NZ_JAWOQQ010000115.1:0-1190 GCF_033337405.1 Vibrio sp. YT-16 | reverse complement strand
TGTCTAAAGAAAAATTTGAACGTACGAAACCGCACGTTAACGTTGGTACTATCGGCCACGTTGACCACGGTAAAACAACTCTAACTGCAGCTATCTGTACTACTCTTGCTAAAGTTTACGGCGGTGTAGCTAAAGACTTCGCATCTATCGATAACGCTCCAGAAGAGCGTGAGCGCGGTATCACAATCGCAACTTCTCACGTTGAGTACGACACTCCATCACGCCACTACGCACACGTTGACTGTCCAGGACACGCTGACTATGTTAAAAACATGATCACTGGTGCTGCACAGATGGACGGTGGTATCCTAGTTGTTGCTGCGACAGATGGCCCAATGCCACAAACTCGTGAGCACATCCTACTAGGCCGTCAGGTTGGTATCCCATACATCATCGTATTCATGAACAAATGTGACATGGTTGACGATGAAGAGCTACTAGAACTAGTAGAAATGGAAGTTCGTGAACTTCTATCTGAATACGATTTCCCAGGTGATGACCTACCAGTTATCCAAGGTTCTGCACTAGGCGCACTAAACGGCGAAGAGCAGTGGGAAGCGAAAATCGTTGAACTAGCAGAAGCTCTAGATACTTACATCCCTGAGCCAGAGCGTGCGGTAGATCAGCCATTCCTAATGCCTATCGAAGACGTATTCTCAATCCAAGGTCGTGGTACAGTAGTAACTGGCCGTATCGAGCGTGGTATCCTAACTGTAGGTGACGAAGTTGCTATCGTAGGTATCAAAGACACTACTACAACTACATGTACTGGTGTTGAGATGTTCCGTAAGCTTCTAGACGAAGGCCGTGCAGGTGAGAACGTTGGTGCACTTCTACGTGGTACTAAGCGTGACGAAGTTGAACGTGGTCAAGTACTAGCTAAGCCTGGTTCAATCACTCCACACACTAAGTTCGAATCAGAAGTATACGTACTGTCTAAAGATGAAGGTGGTCGTCACACTCCATTCTTCAAAGGCTACCGTCCACAATTCTACTTCCGTACAACTGACGTAACTGGTGACATCCAGCTACCAGACGGCGTAGAAATGGTAATGCCAGGCGACAACGTACAGATGACTGTAGAGCTAATCGCACCAATCGCAATGGACGAAGGTCTACGTTTCGCGATCCGTGAAGGTGGCCGTACAGTAGGTGCTGGTGTTGTTGCTAAGATCTTCGACTAATTCATA
>NZ_JAWOQQ010000114.1:0-1197 GCF_033337405.1 Vibrio sp. YT-16 | reverse complement strand
AAAACCGGTACAAGTGGTACTTCAGCTCCCCACATTTCTAATGTGGCAAACTGAGACGCACCAGCAAAGACAAGCGTACTCATTAAAAGAGTCGGAAAGGCGTCTAAACCGGTTTGCACCGCAGCAACCCCAAAGGCGAGACCAAAGACCACCACAAAAAAGGAAAGCGGTAAAAGCTGAGTAAATCCACCCCAGACGTCAGCCCGAGTGAACTCATGTAGCTCCCCAGAAGATCGAGGAAAAGAGGATGTATTTTCTGTCATAAATGTACCTAGCCGGCAGCAAAGTCGGGAGAAGCCCCAAATGGGTATTGTTGTGATTTTGTAAACTGCATATTTAACATCAATTGGATGGGCTTTCAAACACAACCAGAATGTGGTTTTCATCGCAGACAACAAGATGACATTAACGTTATCGGTGTTTCAGGGCTTTTTGAGCGAAAAAAGAAAGCGAGCACGAAGCTCGCTTTGAGTTAGGAAGTGTTTAAAAAGGAAGTCGTAAGATTACTTCACGTACACGCGAGGGTTTGATGTGCCCCAAATGGTGTAAAGTTCTGGGAAGATCACGTCGGCGTTCTTCTCGATTTCTGCGGCATTGATGGTTTGAGATTTTTGGTTGCCGAACAGAACGACCTCAGAACCCGGCTTCACGCCTTTGATATCGGAAACGGCGATCATTGTTGTATTCATTGACGTTACTCCAACCACTTTTGCACGTTGACCATTGATCAGCACGTCTGCCGTATTGCCCATTTTTCTTGGGTAACCGTCAGAGTAACCGACAGGAAGGTTCGCCATTACGCTTTCTTTAGTGGTTGTAAAGCTGCTGTCGTAACCCACAGTGCTGTTTTTCGGTAGGTGGTGCAGTGATGCTACGCGTGTTTTGAAAGACACGATAGAAGGGTATTCAAGGTTAGTTGGTAGATCACCGTAAAGCACACCACCAGGACGAACCATATCAAGTTGAGCTTCTGGTACGTTGAGCGCTGTGTACGAGTTTGCTACGTGCAGAAGAATGTCTTCACGTTTTAGATCCGCTTCTTCAATTAGCCATGCCGAGCTTTCTTTGAATGAGCCAAGTTTCGCGCGTACTTCTTCTGCGTTGTAATTCGGGAAGTGCGTCATGATACCGACAATCTCAACGCCAGATTGCTTAGCAATCGCAAGGGCTTCTTTTTTGCCGTTTTCTGTCGTCATA
>NZ_JAWOQQ010000113.1:0-1197 GCF_033337405.1 Vibrio sp. YT-16 | reverse complement strand
AACAGTTTGTATGGATAATAAGCACTCGACTCGGGTAAGGTGAGACCCAGACTTTAGCAGCAACTAAAGTTCTCTACGAAGCAGTTCGATTGAACACTGGCTCCTCGATTGAGAGACCGATAACAAACGTGAACACTTCGTAGAACTCCAAGCATAAACCTCGAATACTCGACTGGGTCTCGAACCCGCATTACGCAAGCATGAGTTAGCTTATTATGAATACAAATACCAAGCAAAGTATCAATGTCGGAGTTGATACGGGTAAAACACAATTAGATATTTACATCCGCCCTATCGATCACTTCTTCACTGTAGAGAACAACGAAAAAGGGATAGAAAAAGCAATTAAAGTCATCCAGCAATACCATCCAGAACGAGTCGTTATTGAAGCAACGGGAAGATTGGAAATGCCTTTTGTCCTCGCTTGCTCAGAGCATTCACTGCCTATTGTGAGAGCAAATCCTATTCACGTAAAACGTTTCGCAGGGGCTATTGGTCGTAGAGCAAAAAACGATCGCTTAGACGCTCAACTTATCGCTCACTACGCAGAAGCAATCAAGCCTACTATTCTTAATATAAAGCCTAAAAACATTCGATTAATGAGTGACTTAGTTATCCGACGAAATCAGCTCATGGGCATGCAAACGATGGAAAAGAATCGGCTGCAAATTTTACCCCAAAGTCTTCATTCAACGATAAAACCTCTACTCACTGCCTTAAAAAATCAGATCACTAAAATTGAGCAGAAGCTAGAAAAACTCATAGAAGAAAGCCCAGAATATCAAAGTAAGAACATCATTCTACAGAGTGTCCCAGGAGTGGGACCTATAGCAGCTGCATCTATCATAAGTAATGTCCCAGAATTAGGTTACATCACTAACAAGCAAGCTGCGTCCTTAATAGGAGTAGCTCCAATAACCAAAGAAAGTGGTCGATATAAGGGAAAGCGCGCAATACAAGGTGGGCGAGCTCAAGTACGTACTGTGTTGTACATGGCGATGATGTCGGCGATGCAATGTAATCCTGTATTTAAAACCACTTATGAACGATTACTCGCGGCAGGTAAACCTAAAAAAGTAGCCATCATAGCCTGCGTTAGAAAGATGGTGGTAATTCTTAATTCAATGCTAAGAGACGGCGTCATGTGGGATAAGAATCTCGTTAAAAACTAGCTATTGACGCCATACTCGTTTGTTA
>NZ_JAWOQQ010000112.1:0-1198 GCF_033337405.1 Vibrio sp. YT-16 | reverse complement strand
GTCAGTTTGTGCACGGCATTAACTTACTTGGTATGTGTCCAAACAACGTCAATGCTCGCATCATCAGTAAAGGTGAGCGAGTTTCGATTCAATTGATGAAGGCGGTACTGGAAGCCAAAGGGCAAAAAGCGAACCTCATTGATCCTGTTGAATATCTGTATGCGCAAGGCGATCACCTAGAAGCCATGGTGGATGTTGATGTATCGACACAGAACTTCCGTCAAAATCCTCTTCCTAAAGATCATGTGAACATCATGCCGGGCTTTACTGCGGGTAATGAAAAAGGCGAATTGGTGACGCTGGGTCGTAACGGTTCTGACTATTCAGCGGCAGTATTAGCGGCTTGTTTACGTGCTGATTGTTGTGAAATCTGGACGGACGTGGATGGTGTTTACAACTGCGATCCTCGATTGGTTGAAGATGCACGACTGCTTAAGTCACTCAGCTATCAAGAAGCAATGGAGCTTTCTTACTTCGGTGCATCCGTTCTGCATCCGAA
Source organism: Vibrio sp. YT-16 (assembly GCF_033337405.1). Taxonomy (NCBI): domain Bacteria; kingdom Pseudomonadati; phylum Pseudomonadota; class Gammaproteobacteria; order Vibrionales; family Vibrionaceae; genus Vibrio; species Vibrio sp. YT-16. The sequence goes on along the minus strand of NZ_JAWOQQ010000112.1, from coordinate 699 downwards.
GACCATTGCTCCTATCGCGCAATTCCACATTCCATGTCTGATCAAAAACAGCTTTAACCCTCAAGGCGCGCGTACGCTTCTCGGCCAAGATACTGGTGAAGATAATCTTGCGATCAAAGATATTACAACGCTTAACGACCTAACCATGGTTAACGTATCAGGCCCAGGTATGAAGGGGATGGTAGGCATGGCGAGCCGAGTATTTGGTGCGATGTCTTCTGCTGGTGTCTCTATTGTATTAATTACTCAATCATCGTCTGAGTACAGCATCAGCTTCTGTATCGAGGCCGATGATAAGATGAAAGCTCAACAAGTGCTGGCGGATACGTTTAAGCTTGAACTAAAAGACGGGCTATTGGGACCGGTTGATTTTATCGATGATGTTTCTATCGTTACCTTGGTTGGTGACGGCATGCGTACATCCCGTGGTGTTGCTTCACGTTGCTTCTCGTCTCTTGCGGAAGTGAATGTTAATATCGTCGCGATTGCGCAGGGTTCTTCAGAGCGTGCTATCTCTGCGGTAATTCCGGAAGACAAAATTTCTGAGGCGATCAAAGCGTGTCACGAAAACCTATTTAACTCGAAATACTTCCTCGATGTGTTTGTTGTTGGTGTTGGCGGTGTTCGCGGTGAGCTGGTGGATCAGATCCAACGTCAACAATCCAAACTGGCGGAAAAAGGTATCGTGATGCGAGTGGG
>NZ_JAWOQQ010000111.1:0-1201 GCF_033337405.1 Vibrio sp. YT-16 | reverse complement strand
GCTTTGGGATCCTCATTGAGTTGTGAGATCGCCGCTCGCAATGCCAAAGCCATCTCTTCATCTACCTCATTCGAGACTGCAATGGCATGAGGGGTATAACCTGCGGTTGTATAAATCACGCTCAGTTGCTCTTTGGTTTCACTCGGCAAGCTCTCAAAGGTACGCTTCACGCCACCGCCAGCGACATACAAGCCTTTCAGAACACCTAAATAGACCGAATCGTGCGAGCCCACATATTTGGGCGTAAATTTGATGCCTTTCTGTTCTAGTTCAGATTGCGTGATGATGGAAGCCGCAAACGCGCGTGGAGCCGGAAAAGCAATCGTCTCTTCTTGCAGATCATCAAGAGTAACTGACTGCCCTTTTCTCGCCACAATAATCCCTGTAATACGCTTGTTCTTCGCTCTTGCTAACGCCGTATAACCCGGAGTTTGGTTCACCAACGTAAAGTGATAAGGATTCATGTACGCGATGTCATATTCTCCAGCCATTAAACGGGCTTCAAAAGTAGGAATATCACGCGCAGTAGCAAATTTGATTTCAACTCCGGCAAGCTCGCCCCAACGTTGCAGTAATGGCTGCCATTGTTGAACTAATTTGGTGGCCGATTGTTGTGGCACCACACCAAAAACAAGAGAGGGCTGAGCGAAGATGGAAGGCGACAATATGCATAACGTCATAAGCAACGTAAAAATTCGCCTTTTAAACAGCCAAGTCAGCTTCTGCAATTGAGAATTCAACAAAATCACCTCCTTGTGTTTGTCTTCCGTTAAAGATAGATAGCTATTTGAAAGATTGCGAATTAACGCGTTAAATTGCCTCATGTCTCGGATAGGATTTATACTCAAACGAACACCTAAAAATAGGAGCAGTACATGCTTATTACATTTCGTTGTCGTAGTTATGCAAATGTCACGATGTTTGGCGACATTGCATTAGAGATGATCAAAATGATGGGTCACAGCGGCACAGTGCCGGGGTCAATTTCCGCTCAAGATGTTCCTGACGCGCTATCAAAATTAACTTCTGCTCTATCTGCGAAAAATGCAGCTGAAGAAAACCTCCCTACTGATGTAGATGTAGACGAAGAGGAAGAACAAGCAGAGCCAGCGGTAAGCTTAGGGCGCAGAGCGTTTCCACTGATTGAGTTGCTAAAATCAGCAATCAAAGAAGAATGCGAAGTCATGTGGGACAACCAATA
>NZ_JAWOQQ010000110.1:0-1203 GCF_033337405.1 Vibrio sp. YT-16 | reverse complement strand
TTGCTCTCCTTGAGAATCCTTTCCCTTTGTTCTTATCCTAAATGGCTCTCATATTTCTTACGCAATGCGTGCCATATTTAAAAATACCCCACATTATAAGTAAGTCTAATTTGCTTAATATCTCAACTACTTATATAAAACACTGATACATTCACAAAATGGAACTCACTATGACTGCACTGATTGTCTTTTTTTTTATTGTTCTGCTGGTTGTGGTTTACGCAATCAGTATTTACAACAAGCTCGTTACTCTACGAAATCGCTTTAAAAACAGCTTCGCTCAAATCGAAGTTCAACTGAAACGTCGATACGACCTAATTCCGAATTTAGTAAACACCGCTAAAGGTTACATGGATCATGAGAAGGAAACGTTTGAACGCGTTATCCAAGCTCGTAACCAAGCGATAGCAGGTTTAAAAGCCGCCAGTGATGCACCAGATAGTGATGCTGCAATTAGCCAGCTTAGCCAAGCAGAAGGCATGTTACAAAACGCTCTAGGCAAACTGAACGTTGTGGTTGAAGCCTACCCTGAATTAAAAGCAAACGAGACGATGAGCCAACTCCAAGAAGAGCTAACCAGTACCGAAAACAAAGTCGCGTTTGCTCGCCAAGCATTTAATGATGCCGTGACCAGCTACAACACTTACAAGCAAACATTCCCACCCGTTATCTTCGCGAACACATTTGGTTTCCAAGACGGTAAGTTACTTGAGTTTGCAGACACAGAAGCAATCCAAGAAGCGCCGAAGGTTGTGTTCTAATGGACTTTTTTCATCATCAAGACACTGCGCGCCAGCGAACTGGACTTTTGGTGATGCTATTCACTTTGGCCGTTTTAGCCATCACAGGGCTAGTGAGTGTCATTTCGATTGGCATCTACTTCTATTTCACTGGCGAACCGTTCACCACTCAATCCATCATCAGTTATTGTTTGTTGAGCTTTGTGGGCGTGCTATTGGTTGTCAGCATCAGCTCATTCGTTCGTCTTAGTGAGCTAAACGCCAATGGTGGACGTGGCGTTGCAGAAAGTATCGGCGGCAAGTTGATTTCGACAGACACGTCAAATGCGAAACACCGCCAGTTACTCAATGTTGTGGAAGAAATGTCCATCGCGTCAGGGATTCCCGTGCCACCAGTTTATGTGATGGCGGAAGAGCACGGCATCAACGCGTTTGCTGCAGGCATGAGCATTGATGATGCTGT
>NZ_JAWOQQ010000010.1:0-165870 GCF_033337405.1 Vibrio sp. YT-16 | reverse complement strand
TGGGTATATAACTTTTTGTTACTAACTAATTTGCGTAAACAATAAACACCCATCTATAGTTTGTCAACTTTTGTTACTAACCACTCATTTTTATAAGGTTTTTTTGTCTAGAATTCGAACAAGCATTGTGAATAAGTCAGAGTCATCCGTAAATTTATGCTCAAACCGTATTAAAAACACTACCGAAAACGTTTCTAACAACTCGTTACTTACCCATTGATTGACCACTTGTTATGCGCTAGATTACTTACAAATCAATATTAGGACCCAACCATGATCGTATCTGTCGACATTATTCCATTCAGGCTATCTGGCTGTGCCGATAAGGGATTGGAAGTGTTGTTGATTAAACGTTCAAATCCAAATCGGCCATACCATGGAGTCTGGGCACTACCGGGCGGATTTGTCTTTGATAAAGACTTAACCAGTGAAGGCGGACGCCCGGCCGATGAAAACTTTGAAGCGGCGCGTCGCCGAATTTGCCGTGAGAAAATCCATACCTACCCTCGCCATTTTAGCGAAGCGTTTATCGACGGTGATCCAAAGCGCGATCCAGAAGACTGGAGCTTAAACATTACGCACTACGCCTTAGTCGATCGTAACAATGTAGAGCAAATAAATAATGCAGGTGTACCGGAATGCCAACTTAAATGGTTTTCGCTACAGGCTATTCTCAATGGAGAAGAAACCCTCGCATTTGATCATCAAAAAACCATTGAAAAAGCGTGGCAAAAGCTTCGTGCATCCATTGAATACACATCGGTTCTTTTGTTTGCATTAGACAAAGAGTTTTTGGTTGCGGACATCATTTCTGCTTATCAAGAGTTTGGTATTGATATCAGCCGAATGACGATTAAGCGCCGCTTGATAGATTCAGGCGTACTAAAACCCACTAATAAAGTCGCTTCAACCAACAAAGGCAAAGGTGGAAAACCCGCAATGGTATATACGCTGACTAGCGACGAAGTAACCTTTTTTCAAAACTGTTTGCGTGGATAAACGCAGACAATCAGACAGACAAGGAGTCTGCCATGACTGTTCGAGTAAACTATCAAACTACAGCAGTGATCGACGTTGATCCAGAGAAAGGCTTTAGTGAGTTATGTCCAAATGAACTGCCCGTTGCAGGTGCGTTGGAAATCGTACCGGAGCTTTTGAACAATCATGCCAAAGGCCGATTAAAACTGGTCAGTCGTGACTTACACCCACCAAAAGCAAAGTGGGATGCAGAATCGCCAGCCAACATGCTTGAGCCCGTTGGTTTACCGAATGTGGATATAAAGTGGAACCGTCACTGTGTGCTTGGCACAACAGGTTCTGAGCTGCTAGATGGTTTACCACCCGTGTTGGACTACGATTTTCAAGTTAATAAAGGCATGGATCCTGATGCGCACCCTTACGGTATTTTTTTCCATGATATTGCCGACACCAAAACGACAGGTGCGCATGAATTTCTAAAGTTCAACGGGATTGATACCTTAGTTATCGGTGGCCTTGCCTTAGACTTTTGCGTGAAAAAATCCGTCATGCAAGCGCTGGAACTTGGCTACAATGTGGTAGTTAATCTTGCTTCAACTCGTGCGGTGCTGCCTGATAATGTAGAGAATGTGCTGACAGAGCTCAGAGATAATGGCGCATTATTTGTCGAGAAAGCGGACGACATCATCGTAGAAAAGTTCGCCTAGAAACGATAGTAACCGAGAAGGATTTCACCATGCATCAACATGAAAAATTGAATTACGTTGAATTTGGTTCCACTAATGTCAGTGCGACCAAACAATTTTTTGAGCGTGCTTTTGACTGGAGCTTTACCGATTATGGTCCAGAATATTCTGCATTTTCAGGACAAGGGTTGGATGGCGGATTCTTCAAATCTGAGTTTATAAACCAAACCGCAAATGGTGGCGCACTTTTAGTATTTTATAGCTCAGACATTCAGGCCACTCAGACAAAAGTAGAGCAGCATGGTGGAAAAATTATCCGCCCTATTTTCGAATTCCCCGGCGGCTGTCGATTCCACTTCACTGAACCGAGTGGAAATGAATTCGCAGTATGGTCAGAGAGCCATTAAGTCATCACAAATCAACAACACACCATCAACGTGAGCCCAAGCTAGCCAGATCCGGAACTGGCATTACATTTCTGGTTGACCTCATCCTTGGTTTAATTCACTGTTAGCGCAACAATTAATCGATGAGGCGCTAGACCTCGACCAAGGATGTCAAATGACTGCCGTCAGTTTTTTTCGCTTACTCTGCCTCGCTGCTATTTGGGGTGGCTCGTTTCTGTTTATGCGAGTCGCCGCCAACACATTCGGGCCGGCTTACTTAATCGAATTTCGAGTTACATTTGCCGCCGTCGCTTTGTTATTGATCGCCGTATATTTGAAGAAGAAACTCACGTTAACTGCGCATACTAAACACTTCTTTATTATTGGCTTATTCAATAGCGCAGTTCCATTTTTACTCTTTGCGTACGCAGCCCAGACACTGAATGCATCAACTTTAGCAATATTGAACTCAACCGCCCCAATATGGGGAGCACTAGTTGGCTTTGTTTGGTACCGCAGCCCACTCACAGCGAAATCTGTTCTCGGTATGCTAATAGGCATAGGAGGCGTTGCAGTCTTGGTCGGCTTAGATACTTCAACCATAGGTGAAGAAGCCATGCTCCCTATTGCCGCCAGTTTGATGGCTTCTTTCAGCTATGGCATTGCTACCAACTACACTAAAAATGCGCCACAAGTACCAGCTTTTGACAATGCTCACGGCAGTATGTGGGCGGCGGTTATTTGGGTACTGCCGCTGCTACCATTCTTACCAATGCGTGCAGAACCAAGTCATTTCGAATGGAGCTCTGTTGTCACGCTCGGCGTTGTATGCACAGGGTTCGCTTATTTGCTCTATTTCCGCTTAGTTTCTGATATCGGCCCAGCGTCAGCACTGACTGTCACTTTTCTTGTTCCTGTTTTTGGTATCTTATGGGGCTACTTGGTGCTAGATGAGCCCGTCGGCTCTAACACCATCATAGGAACAATTCTAGTGCTTAGCGGCACTATGCTAGTCACCGGTTTCTCCCCAACAGCAATGCTCGCGAAGCGAAAACGAAGCGTGGCTTAATCAGCCTAATATAACTTCCACACCTCGCTTTTTGATTTGTTCAAGGTCGCTTTTCGGAGCGGCTTTGTCAGTCAGCAGCACTGATATTTCGTCAGTCTTACCAATTGATGAGGGATAAATTTGCCCAAATTTACTAGAATCCGTTAGAACAATATTGCGCCTTTTTTTCGCAATGATGGTTTCTGCAATCTCAGCGCGCATCATGTCGCGGCTAGTAAAGCCAGTGTCTTGATGGAAGCCGTCAATACCCAAGAAGGCCGTGCTGAAATGAATGTTCTCAATACACAACTTAGTCAGCGGTCCGACCAAGCTCTCGCCTTGGTGCTGATACACGCCACCAAGCAAGATAATGTTGGCAGAAGTGTTACGGATGAGATGGGCGATATACGCCGATGGCGTAATAATGGTCACATCGCCGCGCTCAGCCAATGTCCGAGCCAACAACGCATTCGCACTGCCTCCTTCAATCAGCACTGTCTCATTCGGTGCGACCAAATCCGCAGCTTGGTTTGCGAGCGATTGTTTAATATCGAAACGTACTTCTAGGCGGGCATCAATGTCATCACTTTGCAACGCGGTAGCTGCGCCGTGAACGCGCTTTAGGTAGCCCTGTTGCTCCAGAAAGTTCAAATCCTGTCTGATGGTCACACCCGACACGCCAATGATGTCAGAAAGCTCTGTGACTTGAACGCGTTTACGGTCGTTCACTAATTGCAGGATTTCATTTTGTCTTGGGTTCACAGGTTCGCTCCTTATTGATGAGCTTACAGTATACTCACCTGATGTTTCATATGAAAAGAACTTGAAAGTAAAAAGGAAAAAACGCGTGGTCTGATTAGCCAAGCTGTACCTTGCGAATATCGCTCCCATCAACAGATAATAGGGCAACGAAAATGGGATGGAAGAAGAGGGGTTAACTCCCTACATCCCAACAACGATAGAGACTAGGATCAAAGTAATGGAAGAAATTTACTTCGCAGGCGGCTGCCTTTGGGGCGTGCAAGAATTTATGCGCCACCTTCCGGGCGTAATCAACACAGAAGCCGGGCGAGCAAATGGCACAACGGATAACACTCAATCCGAATACGATGGCTACGCAGAGTGCGTGAAAACCCAGTTCGATGCTGAGCAAGTTTCGGTTGAAACTTTAATGGGGTATTTGTTTGAGATAATCGACCCTTACAGCGTTAACAAGCAAGGTGAAGACGTAGGTGAGAAGTACCGTACTGGTGTTTATAGCCAAAACGAACAGCATCTCACCATCGCGAAAGCGTTTATCGCAGCACGACCGGACGCCGACAAGATCGCCGTAGAAGTACTGCCACTCACAAATTATGTGCCAAGTGATGATGAGCACCAAGACAGACTCACAAACTTTCCGAATGATTACTGCCACATCCCATTAGATTTACTACATAAATACAGGGATAACTCGTAACCATTCAGTCAGCATCGCTTTAAAAGGCAAGATGCATATCAGTTTAAATCGATGCCTTCCACTAATGACAATGTCATTTCTGCCGCCGATATTTCCTTACAACCCGACGAGTTTTGTCCGCACCACAACGGTGTGAATTCATCTCGGTTTTGCTTTTCCATAAGCGCTCTTAGTTGAGCCATTTCAATGGAGGCGTATGGGAATTTCGGCGCAAACTTACTGATGTAGCCTAGCTCCGACATCGCGCGATTCACAATGCCTCTCGCTGGTCGGCCCGAGAAAACATTGGTCACAGCGGTATGTTGCGCGCGTTCACTGGCAATGGCATATCGATGTAAAGACGATGTTTTCGCCTCATCACACAACAAATAGGCGCTGCCAACTTGAACGGCACTAGCTCCTAATCTCAACGCGGCTTCCACCCCACTTCTATCAGCGATTCCGCCTGCAGCAATAACAGGCAAATTCACCCGTTTGGCGATTTGTGGTAATAACGCAATCAAACTTAATTGAGTAGTTAAATCATCCGATAAAAACATACCTCGGTGTCCACCAGCCTCCAAGCCTTGGGCGATAATACCGTCAACGCCTTTTGCTTCTAGCCAAAGTGCTTCGTCCACCGTAGTCGCTGACGAAAGGATCTTCCCTCCCCACCCTCTAATTCGAGCTAACAGATCATCGTCTGGCAAACCAAAGTGGAAACTGATCACTGGCGGTGCAAATGGTTCAATCGCGTCAGCAATATCATGATTGAAAGGCATCCTTGTCGGAGCGTTTGGCTGAGCCTGAACGGTTGCATCAACCTCGGAAAAATACGGTTGCAGCGTTTGTTGCCACTTTTCGTGCTTGTTGGCGTCATACTCCGGCATTTCATGGCAAAAGAAATTGAGGTTAAACGGTCGGTTAGTTGCCTGCTTGATAAGTTGAAGTTCTTTTACGATGGCGTCTTTGTTCAGCATTCCACAAGGTAACGAGCCAAGCCCGCCAACATTACTGACGGCTATGGTCATTTGGCTGTCTTGCACACCGGCCATTGGCGCTTGAATAATCGGTAACTCTGTTCCCAAAAGTGTATTAAATACCTTATTTATCATGACCTTTCCTTGAAAACTTAACCTTTACCTGTGATGGATCTGCGCCATCGTTATCCAGACTAGACTTTCACATGATTAACCACTTATAAAGTTAAAGTGATGCATTTGTGCGCTATGCACTTTTGATAGAAATGACAAAGGGAGCCTATGGCTCCCTTAATATGCTGAATAACAAGAATCAGAGTGACTATCGTACGACATCTGATTCAAGCTCTAGCTCTGCTACAGACAGCATGGCAAACTCTTCCTCGGCGGTTGCTGCCACCAATTTGTTGCGGCTGTATAACCCATAATAAACACCACCGATAAGAAACAATCCCATTGTCATGAAAAAGGCCGAGGGATCAAAAGCATAAACACCTGTCATTGCGATCAAAGAAAGCACCAGAGAAATACTCGAAGTAATTATCCCACCAGGCGTTTTATATGGACGAGTTAATTCCGGCTGTTTAATTCGCAATAAAATATGGCTCAAGGACATTAATGCGTACGATACAGTCGCACCGACAACAGCCATCGCCAAGATTAAGTCCCCCTCACCCGTAAGTGAAACCAAGAACCCAAAAACGCCCGGAACCAAAAGCGCACGAGAAGGCACTTTTTTGTCACTGGTTAATGACAAAGTTTGCGGTAAATAACCCGCGCGGGAAAGCGCAAACACCAAGCGACTGTAACCATAAATGATTGAAAAGAAAGAAGCGATAAGGCCAGCCAATCCAAGTAAGTTCACGGCCATTGCTACCGTTGAATTGCCCGTAAGCTTTAGGGCGTCAACTAATGGCACCGCGCTATCGCCTATGACCTTTGAGCCAACCGCACCAGCCAAAAGGACGACTACGATAGTTGCGGTTAGCAATAAAAACAGCATCGCACCAATGATGCCTTTGGGAACATCTTTTGCCGGATTTTTTGCCTCCTCTGCCGCTAAAGGCACACCTTCAACCGCAAGAAACAACCACATTGCAAATGGCAACGCAGCCCATACGCCATACCACCCAAACGGCAAGATTTCTGTTGCCTGAGCCGTCGCCGGAGCAATATCGAATAAGTTGTTAACATCAAAATGACCAATAAGCACAGCAGCAGTAATGAGAATAGCTAGCACAGCCAAACCGCTGATGACCATCATTACTTTGAGAGCTTCGCCAACCCCTGCCATATGAATAGCGATAAAGACGGCGTAGAAAAGTGCGTAAACAACAGGGCCATCGATACCAACCAATTCATTCACTGCTGAGCCAATAAAAATCACTATCGCAGCAGGCGCGAGCGCATATTCAATCAAAACCGATAAGCCAGTGAAAAAGCCACCTGTCGGCCCCATCGCCTGTCTTGCGAAGCTGTAACCACCACCCGCAGCAGGAATAGCCGCAGACATTTCAGCTAAAGACAATACTAGCGTGAAATACATTACTGCCATCGCGATAGCAGCAATAAGAAAGCCTCCCCATCCTGCTTGAGCTATGCCAAAGTTCCAACCGGCGAAGTCACCAGATATAACATACGAGACACCTAAGCCAGCAAGTAAAATCCAACCTGCGGTGCCTCTTTTTAGCTGCCTTTTGGCCAAGTACTCCTGATGTTTAGACATAGTAAATCCTTCTACTTTGATGAAATTAAAAAGTTGTCGCTGTGTTTATCTTCAACGCTTGCGCCACTTGGCTCATTGATATCGGAGCGATCTTTCAGATTCACTCCTGACAGTTGTAATTTTCGAGCCTCTTTGAGCAAGTAAAATGCGCGTTCACAGGCATCGTCATAGTTGAGCCCCTGGGGACGCACATTGGAAATGCAGTTTCTTTGGGAATCTTTAGAGCCTCGTTTAGCCCCCCAAGTGAGATACATACCCATGCTATCCGGAGAAGTTAGACCGGGTCTCTCTCCAATTAAAACCAGCACGGCCTTGGCGTTAAAACATTCACCAACATCATCCCCTACCGCTACTCTTCCTTGCTTTACAATTGTGATAGGTGCGAATTTCCATTGATGTCCATCATCAGCGCTTAAAAGAGAAATCAATCGAGTAACAACAGGCACGGCATGGTTTTGAATTGCGACGGAAGAAAGTCCATCAGCAATAACAATCGCAAGATCAATGTCAGTGTTATGCTCATTTGCTATCAAGTTGAGCGTTTGCCAAGAAGATTCATCGAGCTGCCTTCCCAAATCGGGCCTTTGCAGGTACATAAGCCGGTCACTCACTTGACTGCTCACTACCACTGGAGGTTCTAAGGTATTTTCAAGAATCGAGTAAGAGTCCGACAAACCAGCAACGAGAGACTCAATATTCAAACTGCAATGCACTGCATCCATAGCTTGGGCATGATCCAGCTGAAATGAGAGTAACTCGTTGGTTGGTACACTGTTTCCGCTGCGACCCAGAGCGATCCGAGCAGAGGTGAAGTCGCGTAACTTGCCCCAAGGGTTGTGTGTGACAACTCCAGACTCATCTTGTGGGGACTGAGCAATGGTGATTACTTTACCCATGAGAATACCCCTTATTCAGTTGGTTAATTGCTCCCGAAAACGAGCGAGAGATTTGCTCACTTAACCGAACGTCTTGCACGCTCTCGAAAATCTGCATCTCCATTAACCATTTTTCAAACTCTGGTGCTGGCTTCAAACCGAGTACTTTTCTTGCGTAAAGGGCATCGTGAAATGAGGTAGTTTGATAGTTGAGCATGATGTCATCAGACCCTGGAATACCCATGATGAACGAGCACTCGGCCACACCTAATAGTGTCAGCAAGTTATCCATGTCATTCTGATCGGCATAGGCATGATTGGTGTAACAGATATCGCAACCCATAGGTAAACCAAGCAACTTCCCACAGAAATGATCTTCAAGCCCAGCACGAATGATCTGTTTGCCATCAAACAGATACTCAGGGCCAATAAACCCAACGACAGTATTAACCAACAAAGGATCGAACTGTTTCGCGACAGCATAAGCGCGGGCTTCACAAGTCTGCTGATCGACCCCATGAAATGCATTCGCAGACAGCGCTGTACCTTGTCCGGTTTCAAAATACATCACATTGTTTCCTACGCTACCTCGATTCAAAGACAACGCGGCTTCGTGGGCCTCTTTCAAAATCGACAAGTCGATTCCGAAGGTATCATTCGTCCCTTGCGTGCCGCCTATCGACTGAAAAACGAGATCGACTGGTGCACCCATTTCAATGGCTTCGATCGTGTTCGTGACATGAGTTAACACACAAGACTGAGTCGGTATTTGATAGTGTTGAATCACCTCATCCATTAAGTTCATTAACTTAATAGCTTGAGGTACATTATCTGTTGCCGGATTGATACCGATAACCGCATCGCCATTTCCGTACATCAGACCATCAAAAATGGTCGCTGCGATACCGTTGAGAGAATCAATGGGATGATTCGGCTGTAAGCGAGTAGACAGGCGACTCGGCAAACCTATCGTATTCCGAAAAGCCGTGACAACTTGGCATTTTTTAGCAACGAGAATCAAATCCTGGTTGCGCATAATCTTACTGACTGCGGCCACCATTTCTGGTGTTAAACCTTGACGAATTTTAGCCAACGTTTCACCATCGGCTTCTTCACTCAGCAGCCAATTTCGAAAATCTCCAACCGTTAAGTGCTCAATCGGCTTAAAGGCTTCAAGGTCATGCGTATCGATAATTAGGCGAGTGATATCGTCGCTTTCGTATGGAATAACCGCCTCGTTAAGAAACGTTTTAAGTGGTAACTCAGACAGCGCCATTTGTGCGACTACACGTTCTGCCGCTGACTGAGCACAAACCCCGGCTAACGCATCGCCTGAGCGCTCCGGTGTCGCTTTCGCCATCAAGTCAGCTAATGACTTAAAGGTATAGACTTTACTTCCTTGTTGCCGACGATAAGTTGCCGTCATTGCTCTTCCTCTTCACTATTTGGTTCGCTTTTTGCTGAACTATCAATAAGCTTTAAGAAAGTATTGCCAAATGTGTTCCGTAGCGTTATCAAAAACTGGCAACATTTATAAACCAATAATAAACAATGAGTTATGTAAATACTGCTCCAACATGACTCACAAAAAAGGAATGAGCATCACAAGGATGAGTAACCAAATGCCCCAAACTGCACCAATGCTGTGCATCCATCACACTAAGGATGCAAACCAACAAGCTGCGAGTCTGATAAACTGGCAACAGGAATATGACCAACTCAGCGATGGTCGATTTTTAGGTCAAATTCGAGAACGACGATTTCCCAATTTCCATGTATTTCGTGAAGACAGTAACCGCTCGCTAAGACAGCAATGCAGGGTTGAAGAGGGAGGTATTTGGTTGGGTTTGAGTGCGGAAAATAAGCCGCTACACCTAAATCACAGTCAGTTTAATTCAAGCCAACTTTTGCTTAGGCAAGGTGGCGCTGATTTTGAGTTAATGACACCGGAGCAGTTTTCTATCTATGGAATAGTGCTCGACAAAAACTTCGTTCACATCATAGAAAATCAACTTGAGCTTGGGAGTATCCAAAACAACACATTACACTTAAGGGGTTTGACGGAAAAACACATTCAACAACTTAAATACTACTTAGGCATGTTACTTGGTTCCGCCAAACCAAGATGGTCTGAAACCACACATCAAGCAATCTTAAAAGATATTGTGCTGGAGCTGTTCTCACTCAGTTCACTGCACACGAGCCATCCGATATCAATCTCTCATCGTCAACACGTGATGCACCGTATAAAACAACAGCTACAGGATCTAGACTACCGTACACCGATAACCGTCAGTGAACTGTGTGATGCAGTACACGTCAGTCGTCGCACACTACAGTACACCTTTGAACATTGCTGTAATACTTCCCCAAAGCAGTTCATACATCGAATGCGCCTGAATCAAGTACGTAGAGTGCTACAAAGCCCTGAAGATAATCGAACAATTGCAGAAATCGCTTTTGACTTTGGTTTTTTCCATCTCGGGCAGTTCAGTCAAAGCTACAAGCGGCTATTTGGTGAGACACCAACTGAAACGAGAAAATGGGAGTCCAGCAAATAAGATGACAGGCAGTATATTCTTTCAGATCCTGCGTTGGGGCCATGTTATGCAGTCGCAATGATTTGCTGAAACTTAGCATGAAGCTCTTCAAGTGCCGCTTCAACATCCGGTTCTGCACGGCTCAAGTGCGAGATTAACGTCATAAAATAGCAGTCAAAAATCAGCGGTATTTTTCCCTCAAGGACGGAGCTTCCGTTTACAGATTGAAACAAAGCTTGGTTAAACGACTGATAATAATCCAAATCCCAAATCACCTCTTTCAACAAAGCTCGGCTCAGCTCAACGTTCGCAAAATAGTAGCGATAGTATTTCTCCGTCAGCGCCAAACCAATGTCGATATCGGTTTTACCTTCCACACTGACTAGCGTTTCTTGGCTGATCTGTTGCAGTTGCGCCAGCATCCCTTCGCGCAAAATCGACAGTTTAGTCGGGAAATGGCTAAACACTGTGCCATCGGCTACTCCTGCTTCTCTCGCTATCTGCCTTGTGGTCGTCATGTCATAGCCATTTTGAGCAAAAGATGCCCATGCGGCTTTTAGAATTTTATCTCTGGTTTGTTGTCGCTTCGTCATTGATGTGTCTGCTTAATGAGCCTGAAAGGATCATACCTTGCGTGGTTGAGATTGACAAATTGAGCGCGCTCATTTATAAAATTGAGCATGCTCATTTTATATAAAAACAAAAGGAATCGCTCATGTACGTATTAAACAAACTAGGCCAAGGATTGATTTTCTTCCCGACCATCTTCTGCTTTTCGTATATTTTAAGACCGATATTAATGGTCATCCTTATTCCAGGAGGACTCGCACTTTTGGCGTTAATCGGTGGCGCAGAAGTCAGAGCAGAACTCAAAGCCATGCTGCTTGAGGAGTTTTTTGGCGTTAGCCCATCGCACACCACCTCGAAAAAGGCGTGAGTGCGCTACAAACGTTGGCAAGGCTAAGTAAAAAAGAAAACGCGCAGATATCGAGATCTCAATACCTGCGCGTAGATGTGGTGAAAATAAGACTGGCGTTAGTCAGTATTCATGTTCTGACCAATTCGCCATAAAACGCCGCTAGGGTCAAACAAACAACATTCGCGCATGCCCCAAGGTTGCTCGACCAGCTCAGTCAAACGCGAACCAAATTCCTCATGACCCACTTTGGATAAGTGCTGATGCCAACTTTCTGCGTCTTCTACCAGCAAGTGCATCATGAAGTTATTGCCGTGTTCTGGCTCATAAAAATTCTGTAAAAGAAACGCGCAGCTACCTTGAGAGAAGTATGCTACATCACCGAAGTCCGACGCCATTTCAAAGCCAATCGCCTCATAAAAGCGTTTTGATAGCGCGTAATCTTTCGCCGGAACAAATGATTTGATTTCAACAATATTGAGGTTTTCCATTTCCAATTTCCTAAGCCTTTTTCCATAAAACTGACTGACGTAATCTCGCTCTATGCCTTCTATTCGCCTTGCGTAATCTGCTGTGATGACAGTGGCACACACTCTGCCATTTGCGTTTGTAACCACGTGATAAATTTATGTTCGAGTTCTGTACGCTTTTTATCTTGACTCAATAAAACGTAATTGCAACTTGATGGAGAAAACCCAAATGGTGCGACCAAATTACCACGCTTAATATCGTCCATGACAAAAGGATACGATCCCATTGCGACGCCTAAGCCATCCACTGCGGCTTGTATGCAAAAATAAAAATGCGCGAATGATTGCTGAGTGTTGCCGTTGAAAGTTTCACAACGTGTTGATTGCTGCCAATCCGCCCAAGCATTCGGTCTGGTTTGGCTATTCAACAATCGAGCTGCTTTCAAATTGTCTTTAATGGATTGCCAATACTCAGGAGAAAATACCGGCCCCACCCACTCTTCCACAAGAATGGTTTTGTCGTAATCGTGATGCTGCGCAAAATCGTCTCGACGAATCGCCATCGAAAGCCCAGTTGATCCTAATGTTACCGGGCCACCAGCCGTCGACAAACGAACATCAGCACGGTGTTCATCATTAAACGCGGCCAACCTTGGCATCAACCAGCGCATGGTTAATGTCGGTTCACAAGACACTTCAAGATGCTGATGCTTCTCTTGAATAAGCGTATTCACGCCTGTTTCTAGCGTTTGGAATGCCGTTTCTGTGTATGTCTTGAGTAATTCGCCTTCTGCCGTCAACACGACTTTCCTGCCCTCTTTGAAGAACAAAGGTTGAGACAGATATTGCTCAAGTTGCTTGATCTGCTTACTCACGGCTCCGTGGGTAATGTTCAGTTTGTCAGCCGCTTCAGTGTAGCTTGAAGAACTCGCCGCAACGTGGAAGACATAAAAAGATTTCAGGTGACGCATCTGTGAGTTTTTCTCACCAATATGGGAATGTTTTTCGATTATAGTCAGTAATAAAGACGCCTACAATTCCGCTACATCCCAGACTTCATCATTCAAACAGGAAATCGATATGGAATTTGTAACTCTTGCGTTATTAGGTGTGCTTATTGTCATTAGCCCTGGCGCAGACTTTGTTTTGGTATTAAGAAATAGCTTAAATCAAGGACGAAAAGCAGGCGTATACAGTGCGATTGGTATCAGCATGGCGATCAGCATCCACATCGCTTACTCCATGCTAGGGATCAGTTACTTAATTTCACAAAATGAATGGTTGTTTAATCTCGTGCGCTATCTTGGGGCCGCTTATCTTGTCTACCTTGGGATTAAAGGAATATTCTCCTCGCAGCCTGCGTCAAACTCAGAAACCATTCAACAGAGCGAGTATTCAATGTGGCGATTTTTCATGCAGGGATTTCTGTGTAATTTACTCAATCCCAAGACGATGCTGTTTTTTCTGAGTATTTTTAGCCAAGTGATTTCTCCCGACTCTAGTCAGCAACACATCGCCTTGTTTTACGGGATTTATATGATTGCGCTGCATGGTATTTGGTTTTCTATCGTTGCTGTTTTATTCACGTCATCCCAGCTACAAGCTTTCTTGTTGAAGATTAAGCATCGACTCAATCAAGCATGTGGGGCGGGATTAATCATTTTCGGCGCAATGCTGGGCTTAAAGGTGTAGTGCGCTTGCGGTCCGATTACCCCAGTTCAAATTGATCATTGAACAAGTGGCAGTAATCAAATAAAAATCTACATTATCAATACTTTAAATTAGAAAAAAACAGCCAACGTGCGCTGGCTGTTTCGATACAGTTAATGGATGACCCGAGCGTCCCCTTTAAATAACTGAGACAGATCGATAGTGAATATCGTCACTGTCGGACGTTTAGGCAGAGCATTTTCGATCGAAAACTCTGGCCCAGCTGGAACGAGGGGGAAGTGAATAGCAGTCGGCCACGTTGACGAAGCTTCATTACCGCCCGGCTCAGATATTGAGAAAGAAAACGCAGGTAAACGGGTCATAACACTTACCTCAAATGACTGATTAGCGGGCTCAAGCGAGCCCGCTTAGGTTTTGCAATGTTATTGTTATTTTAACGCTTACTTAATCACTAACGGTTGATGACGTTAGATATCAAGTTCTTTGTCTTCAACGTGGTTGGTGATCATCGCTTCAGTGGTGATCATCAAGCCAGCAACAGACGCAGCGAATTGAAGCGCTGAGCGTGTTACTTTCGCAGGGTCCAAGATGCCCATTTCGATCATGTTGCCGTATTCACCTGTTGCAGCGTTGTAACCGTAATCGGCATCACCCGCTTTGACAGCGTTCGCCACAACAGAAGCTTCGTCACCTGCGTTAGTTGCGATTTGACGAAGAGGCTCTTCCATTGCACGTAGCGCAACTCGGATACCCACGTTTTGGTCATCATTGTCGCCTTTTAGATCCGCCAATTCTTTCGCGATCTTAGTTAGGGCAACACCACCACCAGCAACAATACCTTCTTCAACCGCTGCGCGGGTAGCGTGTAGCGCATCGTCCACGCGGTCTTTCTTCTCTTTCATCTCAACTTCGGTTGCAGCGCCGATCTTGATCACCGCTACGCCGCCAGAAAGCTTCGCAACACGTTGTTGAAGCTTGTCTTTATCGTATTGAGAGGTGGTTGTTTCGATTTGTTTTTCAATCGAAGCCACACGATCAGCAATCGCGCTTGCTTCTGCTGCGCCACCCACAATGGTTGTTGTGTCTTTGGTGATGGTCACTTTCTTCGCACTACCTAGTTGCTCTAACGTTGCTTTTTCGAGCTCTAGGCCGATTTCTTCAGAGATGACCGTACCAGCAGTTAGTACCGCAATGTCTTCCATCATCGCTTTACGGTTGTCACCAAAGCCAGGCGCTTTCACCGCGGTCGCACGCACGATGCCGCGCATGTTGTTCACAACCAATGTCGCTAGCGCTTCACCTTCGATGTCTTCAGCAATGATCAATAGCGAGCGAGAAGATTTCGCTACTTCTTCTAGTACAGGCAATAGCTCGCGGATGCTGCTGACTTTTTTGTCCACCAATAGGATGTAAGGGTTGTCTAGCTCGACGCTGCCATTTTCTTGGTTAGTGATGAAGTATGGCGACAAGTAACCGCGGTCGAATTGCATACCTTCAACCACAGACAATTCGTTGTTTAGACCTTGGCCTTCTTCAACCGTAATCACGCCATTGCGACCCACTTTCTCCATCGCTTCTGCAATGATTTCACCGATCGCGCGATCGCTGTTTGCAGAAATGCTACCCACTTGGGTGATAGATTCTTTGTCGCTGCATGGCTTAGACATTTCACGTAGTTTCTCAACCGCCGCTTCAGTGGCCTTGTCGATACCACGTTTTAGGTCCATTGGGTTCATGCCAGAGGCTACCGCTTTAAGACCTTCATTGATGAAAGATTGCGCCAGTACGGTAGCGGTCGTTGTACCGTCCCCCGCTTCATCATTCGCTTTGGACGCCACTTGTTTCACCATTTGTGCGCCCATGTTTTCGAACTTATCTTTCAGTTCGATTTCTTTCGCTACAGACACGCCATCTTTGGTGATGGTTGGCGCGCCGTAAGATTTATCAAGCACAACGTTGCGGCCTTTCGGGCCTAGTGTCACTTTTACTGCGTCCGCCAGTAAGTTCACACCTTTCAGCATTTTTTGACGTGCGTCATTAGCAAATAATACGTCTTTTGCAGCCATGGTTATCTCCTCAAAAAACTACTACAAAAATAATTACTCAACGATTGCTAACACATCAGATTCGGACAGAATTAAGTATTCTGCGCCGTCAATTTTCTCGGTTTTCACGCCGTAACCGTCATTGAAAATGATTTGGTCGCCCACTTTGACTTCCATCGCAGCGCGTTCGCCATTTTCAAGACGTTTACCTAAACCAACAGCTATGACTTTCCCGCGGTTTGATTTTTTCACCGACTGAGAAGTTAAAACGATTCCCCCTTCAGATTTATTTTCCACCTCTTGTCTTTCAACAATTAGCTTGTCATTTAAAGGACGAATTTTCATTTTTAAGTGCCTCCTACTTGGAACCAAAAATAAAAGACAAAATAAACATCAAGATGGATTTGCGAGTCGACAGCTCGCTTTCGATGAAAATAATAAGGTCGAAAAATGAGAGTTCAAGAGGTGAATTTGATAAAAATTTTTTATTAAATTAAATAAAATTTTCTATCGAATTATCGCATTCACAACTACTTAGCATCTCTTTATGATGGAAAATATGCTCAATCAAATCTAGAGTGGTTACGTACTCTTAAAAAGGATAATCAAACAATGAAAAAGGCCGTATCTCTATTTCTTGCAACGTTGTGCGTTGGCTTCCTCTCACCCAACGTGTCGGCTTCTGAACGCGCTGAACAAGGGTGGCAATTGATTGACAAGGGCGCGATGATTGTCGATGTGCGTACGCCGCAAGAGTTTTCTGAAGAGCATTTGGATAATGCCGTCAACTTCCCTTTATCTGAACTTGATAAACATTTTCAAGACGTCGATAAAGATCAAGCTATCGTGTTGTACTGTCGCAGTGGTAACCGCTCTGGCAAAGCGTATCAATACTTACAATCACAAGGCTTTACGAATCTGCACAATGCAGGTGGCTTAGAAGAACTACAAGACGCCAAATAGTCGTCTCCGTTCTAATATACAAAGTAAAAGCACAGAGCGTGTCGCAAGCGTATTGTAACGCGCTCTGTTTCTAAATACTTATCTACAACAACTCTACTATCTGGGCCCTGCATCAAATTGAGTCAGGTTGTCCGATATCTCGATCCATGGCGCTTTCGATGCGACAAAAATATGGAAATCAGGCTTGTGAGAAGGTGTGTCATCCAAGATACCAAGGCGAATATTGACGATCCCATTGTTCTTTTTCGAATACAGGCTCGATCCGCAGTGGCGACAAAAGCATAGCATGGTATTTTCGCTTTTCTGATAAGTTTGAATATCTTCTTTCCCTTGGATAATAAGCAGTTTATCCAACGCAATACCACCGGCAGATGAATAGTCAGAACCTGTGAACTTGCGGCATTCAGAGCAATGGCAATTTCCCATGTACTTAAATTCATCTGCCACTTCCAACTTTACCTTGCCGCACAGACATGAGCCTTTTAGTACTTCCATTTGAATTCCTTTTTGTTATGAATCTAATTGAATTAGATGGCTATCTCGACACCATGCCATTGCAATACGAAAAATTAAAGACAGGCAATACAGGTTTTCAAAAATGAAACGAAAATGTAAAACATTCCATTCAGAGGGAAGTGCGCTCGACACGTGAAAAATCGAGCTATTTTAGATACAAAAACACCAAGCAATAACGCTTGGTGTTTCCCTCACAGAATGTCGCCTCAGAAAAGGCGCTTTCCGCTGTGCTTAAAAAATGCAGTGTTTAGTAAAGCTGGTCGCTTCGTTTGCAGTCCAGTCACCTTTCGGCTTATCTTTCAGGTTTTCACACCATTGCTCGCTGCCGACACCATCTTGCAGAACACAATGCTTTGCAAAGTCTACCGCGTTGTCTGCTGTCCATTCTGTTTTTGGCTTATCGCGCATGTCGTTACACCAGCCTTCAGTGCCCACTTCATCACTACAAGCGGTCAAAGCAGAAGCCGCCAACATCAGCATGACTAGTTTTTTCATAAATTTAAGGTTCCAGTTGCAAACAATAGTAAAATTAAACTCAATCTCTTCAACACATGCCCATTCAAGTGTCTGAATAAAGGCGTCACTAGCTGAAGTGACTTTTGTATCAACTATAACGAAATTATCAGTCTACGTGTTAAGACACCGAAAAATTATTGAGCGACACTGTGTAAAGCGCGCCATTCTAAAAGCTATAGGCAGCGCGCTTTTGTTAGCTCACCAACCTTAAAAGAGCCAGTACCAAAGCACGCTAAACGCAGCTCTAATGCCATTTGTTCAAAGTGATCGACGACAGATTGCGTGCTGATCGTCGCAGCTTTTAATACTGCACCTGCTTGCCCAATGAGATTAGCACCCAGATGAATGGCTTTCGCCGCTTCAAGCCCATTACGAACACCTCCCGAGGCGATCAAGGGTAATGTAGGATGCAGTGCGCGGATTTGAGCCAAACATGTTGCTGTAGGGACACCCCAATCGCGGAAAAGCTCGGCTGCACGCTGCATTTTCGGATTATCTTGGCAATACCCTTCAACCGCACTCCAGCTTGTGCCACCCGCGCCCGCAACGTCAATTGCATCCACACCAGCATCAATTAATCGCTGCGCAACGTGTCCGCTAATACCAAAACCGACTTCTTTGATAATGATAGGAACCTTCACGCGAGATTTAAGCATCTCAATTGCCTGGAAAACACCAACCCAATTGTGGTCGCCATTTTTCTGAAACGCTTCCTGCATTGGATTAACGTGCACAAACAAGGCATCGGCTTGAATCGCCTCAACCGCACGTTGCGCATTATCGAGTTTACCTTTATCGAGCAATTGAGCGGCTCCAAGATTGGAATACAACGGTACTTCTTTCGCCAACTCACGAATGGTTTTACCCAAGCCCGAATGCTGACTTTCTTCTAAGCTAATCCGTTGCGAGCCCACACCCATGGCAATACCTAATTCACTTGCTGCTTCAGCTAGACGACAATTGATCGTTTCTGCGTCTTTTGCTCCGCCAGTCATCGAGCTAATCAAAAACGGTAGCGCTAATTGATGACCAAGAAACTCTGTCGATAAATCGATCGCGTGAAAGTCACATTCTGGCAGCGCACAGTGTTCAAACTCGACAGACTCAAAACCCGCCGTTTTATGCTTCATGCTCATATCATGATGTAAAACAGCATCTAGGTGTAAATCTTTTCGGTTAGTTTGCGGAGCCATAATGTCACCCTAAAGTAAAACAGTCGCGCAGTATTGCGATCCTTATCAGTAACGTCAATGCGAATTTTGTGAATTTGCCGGATTACTTTTCCGAAACGAGTAATGAATCTCGACTGCCCCTGACATTATAAGAAAAGAAACTCGCTTTCCGTTTTAAACAAGCCGGCAAGTTTCTCTTCAAATTGAGATAATCAGCGTACGATACCCATGATGAAAATGGATCACATTGCTCTGTAGTTTACTTTACGCTGTCCGACAGAATTAGCGACACAACAGTGCTTGTCGTCGTTGGTTCAAACTGTTCGGGATCATCACAGAATTGAATTTTTCCTTTTTCTTCTACATGGAACAGCGGTACAACTGAACTACCTTTGTGATGCGCTAAATAGTCTTGATACGTGAAGTTATCGCTCAATTTCGTGTGTTTAACCTCGGCACCACGACTTAACATACTGGCTAGCTGGGTATAGCTTACATTGCCGCCCATCAGCAATTTACCATGGTACTCCTGAGCCACGGAGTGCTTCTCGCTGCCATTGCCGTTGGTTTTCACTTTTTGTAAGCAGTGAACTTTATCTTCCCCAAACTCGTCGACGAATTGCATGCAAGCCATAATGTTGAAATGCTGATCGGGCGTTAATGCAACCACTTGTCCAACTCCTATCAAGTTCAAGTTGTCGTCCGCGTGACTAGAAATAGGGTTGCCGTAATAGTAATCCAGTCCCAACATACGAACCTGACTGATGTACTCCCAGTTTGAGTCAGTCATTAATACGCGACGGTCATAACGCGACAACGCCTGCCCTATTTCTCTTGCTACTCGGTTAGCACCAATCAACAAGAAGCCGCGTGGTGCTGGCTCTGCAACGCCCAACGTCAGCGCTACAGGACGTGCCGTCGCACTTTGTAACACGACCGTTCCTATAATCACCATGAAGGTCATAGGGACCAGTAAAATCGCTTCATCAATGCCGTATTCGGTCAATTTGATCG
This sequence comes from Vibrio sp. YT-16, assembly GCF_033337405.1. Taxonomy (NCBI): domain Bacteria; kingdom Pseudomonadati; phylum Pseudomonadota; class Gammaproteobacteria; order Vibrionales; family Vibrionaceae; genus Vibrio; species Vibrio sp. YT-16. Next base: position 145,930 of record NZ_JAWOQQ010000010.1, on the reverse strand, counting down.
CGAAAAGAGACGAAATCGAAGCAGCAACAATACCGCGCGGTGCAACCCAAGACAAAAACAGCTTATCTTTGAGACGCAAGTTGCTGCGGAAGGTTGAAAGAAAAATCGATAACGGACGCGACACTAACTGCATAAATACAAACAACAATAACGCACCGCTACCTAGCGCAGCAAAATCATCCAGACTGATTCGAGCCGCAAGGAAGATGAACAATCCGGTGATCAGTAAAATGGTTAAATGCTCTTTAAAGTGCAGAATTTGCTGAATATTGATGTCTTTAGCGTTTGCGAGCCACATACCCATTACGGTGACGGTTAGTAACCCAGCTTCAGACTCAATGTGGTTAGAGACCGAAAATACACCTAGAACCACCATCAAAACCGCAAATGGCTGCAAATATTCCGGTAGCCAAGAGCGACGCATGATCGTCGCAACTGCATAGCCTGAGGCCGCACCTAGCATGACGCCGACAGCAATGATCGTCCCAAACACTTCGACGCTATTTATCGCGCTGTGAGATACGATAAACTCGTAAACCATCACAACAAAAAGCGCACCGAGCGGGTCAATCAAAATCCCTTCCCATCGCAAAATGTTAGCAAGCGTACTGTTAGGTCTTACGGTTCGTAGAAGTGGCACGATGACCGTCGGCCCTGTTACTACGGTTAAGCTGCCGAACAACATGGCAAGCTCCCAAGTAAAGCCGAGGAAATAGTGTGTTGCGATACTGGTCGCTGCCCACGAAATGATCGCCCCGATGGAAACAATGCTCCATACCGAACCACTCACGCCACGAATTTCTTTAAAGTTTAAGGTCAAACTGCCTTCAAATAAAATCACTGCCACCGCTAAAGAAACCAACGGAAAGAGCAAATTACCTAATATCTCATCAGGATTTAACCACTGCATAAATGGCCCGACGATCAGCCCTGCCAACAACAAAAATAAAATCGCTGGCAAACGCAATCGCCAAGCTAACCATTGGCAACCTAAACCAATAACCCCAACCGCTGACAGCACCAGCGCTTCATTACCCACTTGCATCAATAATTACCTGTTTTTGTCTTTTTTCGCGTGAATGCGCTATACCCGAATACATTCAGCCTTACGGTCAAATAGAAACAACCGAACGTGCAAATCAAACGACTGACCTTCGATGACATCGCTATGAAACGCACATGTTTGAAGTCATTTGGCGATCGCATCAGAATTATGAATATAGTTGACCCCCAATGACTTAACGACTCATTTTTGTTCATCAGGTCTTAAAGTGGCACACAAGTGTGCGACTTTGTCGAATCTAAAGAAAGCGCGGAACCTAGCACTATATGAGGCTAAGGCATAGAGCATGAACTAAGCTTTAGCGTAAGTGCTCAAAGTTAAGAATCGTGGGTCACGCGACGTACGCAAGGAGAAATGGATTGTACGTAATACTAGCACTGTTCATGGCGTGTCTCGCCATCCTCATCGGAGTGAAAGCCGCCAACCGAGCTGCACTTTTAGAAAAAGAACTAGCCAAACTTCGTGAGGAAGTCACATCACTACGAGCCAGTGTCCATGGGGGCTCAAACCCACAAGCGCACCAACAATCCAGCATCGAAAAAGACACACCATCTGTAGCGACGTCACCTCACATAGAATCACCACAGAAAAATGTCTCATCCTCTGGGGAACATGATCCAGCTGCCAACCTAGACTTGGACCAGAGCGCTGCGAATCAAGGGTACGCCCAGACAAGAGAAGTGCAACTGGATGTTTTTAGTCAAGAAAATGAGTCATTCCTTCAGAGTAAAGTTCAGAGCCTGCTTAGCAACATTCAAGAAAATTGGTTGGTTTGGGTAGGCGCATTGGCCATGCTGATCGGTGGAGGTTATCTCGTACAGGTGATTGGTAGTCACATCCAGTTTTCGCCATTTATGCGAGTGTCCTTTGCCTTTGTGATCTCATTACTTATGGTGCTTGTTGGCGAGTGGTTTCACCGTAAAGAACAACAGAATCCGCAACGGGCAGCACGAGCCCAAGGCTTTACGTATGTTCCTGCTGCTGTTACCGGTACGGGATTAACGGGCATTTACTGCACCGTCATTTTTGCCTTTGTGGTTTATCAAATGCTAACGCCGAGTATCTCGTTGTTCATCTTGGCTTCAGCGGCATTTTTCAGTTTAGCATTATCATTGCGACAAGGGCCGTTAATGGCCGTGCTTGGCTTAATTGGTGGCTACACAGCACCACTGTGGATTGGGGGTAATGAACCCAACTACTTTTTGTTAGCCGGATACATCTGCGCAATTTCGTTCGCGGCGACCTTATTGATGCAAAAAGTGCGTAGGTCATGGATTACGCCAAGTATCGCGATTCCACATGTCATTTGGATGTTGCTGTTGATTGAGAGTACACCAACAGAACTGTTGTTCTCGTGGCTCGCGATTTATCTCTCCATCACTTTGTATCTCATTTTCGCGGTTCCGAGAATGGGTTGGATGCTCAATCCTCGCTTTCGTCACTATCAAAGCAAGTGGACAAACTCGCCGACCGCTACCGCTCTCGCAACTGCTTTATTGACCTTTTCTGCCGTCACCAGAATGCCGGATCTGAACACTCTACAAATGGCGTACTGTTATACGCTGCTTGTTGCGATCATCTGGCTACCAGCACTTCGTACAGGCTGGTCATTACGTGTATTTTTGCCATCCATTCTCGTCTCAGCAACCGCGCTGATTGTTCTTACCATCGCTTTTAATGCGCTGTATATGTTAGAGCGAGAAGCTAGCATCCTATTCGCATTGGCGGTGAGTATTGCGCTGATCTGCTATCGAACATATTGCCAATCACTTAGTGACCGTTCGCAACTCAGTGGGCTGCTTCTGCTGGTACTGGCTCCCGCGATGAGCTTAATTACGTTGTTTTATATTGACGAATTTATGCAAGGCTACCTGTGGTATTGGACTGCATTCTGCGCATTGATGGCCACTTACTACGTTGTGCTTGGTCAGCGTGCACGTTCGTTGGCATTAGAATGCTCTGCCGTTATGCATGCTTTAATCGTAGGTATCGCTTTTGTTTGGTTGAGTGATACTTGGTTAACAACAGCAATCTCAATACAAGTTGCGATAATGGCCTTACAGGCTCAAGTCGGGTTATTTCGACCTGCGAGTTGGGCGATTAAAGTGGCAATGGGAATACTGGTTATCCGACTCACGCTGCTACCTTTCATACCCGAATGGCAACCGGTAGAAGCTGGGCATTGGGCTTGGGTTCTGGTGAGTTATCTGCCTTCTCTCTTCATCTTGTCTTATGCTCGTTCAACACTAAAACAAGTGGACCGAGAACTGACCAACTGGTTTGAAGGGGCGTTTTTACATGTATTCTTAATGGCATTGTTCACCCAAACTAACTACTGGTTAACGGGGCAATATGGTTACTTGGGGAACATCGACTTCACAAGTGCGGCAGTCTTTGCCAATCAAGCATTAGTTATGGGTTTGGTATACAGCTACCGCAGCCAATTTGCGCAACGCTTAAGCCGTATCTACGAAATCTATAGTTACTTGCTTTGGTGCGCGTTCGCTATATTGATTATTTTGCTTAATACGGCAGAATCGCCGTTGGTGACTGATAACGTCTCGGCACAAGCACTTCCCATCTTTAACATGCTGAGTATCGGCTGGCTGTTACCAGCTTGCATCCTGCTTATCGCAACCTTTAAACGCTGGAATACGTTGCAAGTTCATCGATTTGCGATTGCTAGTCTAGGCTTTTTACTTGCAGCCATTTGGTTGGGGATGTCTATCCGTCAATTCTGGCAAACCACATCGATGATGCTGTATCAGCCAACCAGCATGGCAGAGTTGTTCAGTTATTCAGTGGCTGGCTTGCTCGTAGGTGGATTGCTGACTTGGCGCGGCGTGACCCAACAGGGGCTGATGATGCAGCGTGTCGGTCTAGTGGTCCTTGCCGGTGTCGCACTGAAAGTATTCTTATGGGATGTGAGCTCTCTGGATGGGTTCTGGCGAGCAATAAGCTTCTTAGGCTTAGGTGCATCTTTGATAGCACTTGGATGGCTATTCCAGAAATTGAATCGTTCGGTGGCAAAAGCACTCGAGCCCTAGACGAGTCAAAGAGAGATTCCCGACAGTGCGCTGTTTTCGTTATTGGGGGACGATAACAGTGTAAAGCCGGGAATCATTGGAGTGTTCGTTACTTCAGTAAAGCGACCACGGTATGACGACGCACGTTTGCTTGCGCATTCAATGCCTGAAAAGTCGAAGTAAACTCGCCAGACTTTTGCATGAATCCATCCAGTTTTGCATTCACCTCATTGACTGAAAGCTGTGCGGTTTTGGTTTGGATAGAACGCATTTGAGTATTCAGTTCACCATGAAAAGCTTTCGCCTCCTGCAAGCTCGTTTGAACTTGTTTCAGATGCTGATTTACTTTGGCAATCGTCTGCTTGATGCCGTCGCGTGAGCCTAAATCAAACCCGAGCTCCGCAATACCATCTGGCTCAGACTTTAAGTTCAAAACGTTAGGCTGCCCCGCAGGGAATCGGTGCCCTTCCCCCGTTACCATCACCTTTTGCTGCATTTGTTGATAAGCGTTGTCTCTGGCTTCAAATAAAATGCTGCCATCATCGGCTAATGAGGCTCGCATTCCTAACGCAATCAAGCTGCGATCCAGCATTTTGACCGTTCGCTCACCGTCTGATTGTCCATCAAACTGAATCATCACCGCTTGACCTTGAGGAAAATCCAAACGGATTTGCTCGGCCTTGTCGCTTAAGCGATGAACATTCAAACCTGGAATAGAAAAGCGACGAATATCCGCTTTATCCAGTTTTAAGTGCAGTTCGTTATTTAGGACTTTCTGGCCATCGAAACGTGCTTGCTCAACGACTTTTTGGATGGTGGCTTTAGAACGAACCAATGTATCCTGCAAACCAGGAACATTTTGTACGCCTTGATTAATAGCTTGCGTCAAACCACGTTTAATTTGCGTGAGCTCTTTGCCAATCACCTGCAGCGATTTGGACGCGATCTGAACCGCCGTGGCTTGCTGCTGACCCTGCGTAAGCTGAATACCAGATACAGAGTAGGCTGACGCAGTGTCAGCCTGAATTTGCGCCGGGCGCGGTTTAATTGCCGTACTTGAGTCTGCAGAACGGGTCGGCATGATAGAGGCTTGTTCTTGTCCACCTAAGCGTATGCTATGGGGTCTAACCTCTACTGTACTCATTACCATAAAAAGAACTTCCTAACCTTATAAACGGTCAAACAGCGACAAACCATCGATCTTCACATAGCTTGCTTGCGTTGCTTGCAAAGCGGCCATGTAATTACTCAATCGTACCGACGCTTCACCATAGTCCAGAGCAGAGAGGTCTCCAGATACTTTGTCAACGAACAGCTTGTTTTCACTGTGCGCGCCACCAACAAGATCTAAGTTGTTGTGTCGACCACCAATCTCAGTCATGGTCCCTAGTACGTTTGAAAAAGTATCGTCGATAGCGCTGATACTCGCCTCAACTTCAGCTCTGAAGTTGGCGGTAGGGCTCTCAAACTCTTTGATCAGCGCATCAATTTGGTTAAGCACGTTATGGCCTCCCCCAAGGTCCAATATTTCTTTTGCAGTCATATTGGAATCCATCGTGACGCCTTTAGCAATTGTTACTACGCGCTTGTCACTATTACCTTCAATTACGTAGCTGCCGCTCGCTTTACTTACAGCCGCAGTATCCGTTTTAGTACCAGAGAAAAGGTAGTGCCCTTCTTCATCCTGCGCGTTAAAAGACGACTCAATAGAATCACGGTAACTCTTAAGCTCTGTAATCATACCGCCACGACTTTCGTCAGTAAGAGAGCCGTTCGCACCCCAAAGCGCGATGTCTCGCATGCTTTTTAAGCTTTCTTTGATCGAATCTAAATGGGTTTCTTGACTCGATAGCGTCGTTTTTACGTTTTCAATGTTGTTTTTGTACTGAGCAATCGCACTGGTTTCTCGGTCTAAGTTAAGCAACTTGATCGAAGCCATTGGATCGTCAGACAGCTTGGTTAAGCGCTTGCCAGTAGACATCTGTTGCAGAGCTTCGCCTAATCCCGCGCTATTGCTCTGCAAGCTGTGCAACATCATTTGACTAAATTGATTGTCACTAATTCGCATCTAAACTTTCCTCTTAGAATAACTGCAGAATAGAATCGAGCAGTTGATTTGCTGTGCTGATCACTTTCATGTTGGCATTGTGCGCATTAGCAAACATCATTAGGTTAGCCGCTTCTTCATCGCTGTTTACGGAACTAACATTATCGCGAGCTGCGTGCGCTTGCTTGTTCATGGCTAACTTCGCTTGATAATCAGCATTAGCTTGGCGTGCTTTAATTGCGGTTTGACCCACCATTGAACTAAAGGCATCGTTCAAGCTTACTGAGCCGTAACCTGATACCGCCACTGGCTTGTTGCTTAACTCGATCAATGATTGCAACGCATCTGCGTTACCAGGTGTTCCATCACTTGAGAACGCAAGCTCATCTGGAGTTAGCTTGGTAATATCCAAACTGGCTGCAGGGTTTGCTGGGTCATAGCTGAACAAAGGTTTACCTGGGTTGCCATTTAAGTCTTTGCCAGTCGCAAGCACGGCGTTGTATTCATCCGCGAGAGCTTTCGCCATGTCATTCAGAGCCAGTTGGTTTGGTTTCAACACTTCGGTTTGATAGTCATTAATCGCACCTAATTTGCCACCAAGCGAGTCACCAATCGCAAAACTTTGATTCGAGAACGTGACGTGTAAGTCCGCCAAGTAAGGATCACTCGGGTCAGGAATGGCTTCCAGTTTGCCATGGTCCGTACCCATCACAAGCGGTTGACCAGAGGTTAGTGTGACCTGAACACTGCCGTCATGCTGCTGTGTTGTTTTGATTTCAATGGTTTGAGATAACTCACCGATTAACCTATCTCGTTCATCCATTAACTGTGATGGGTTACCACCTGTACCTTGCATCTCTACCAGTTGCTTGTTCACCTTCGCGATATTTTCCATAAGGCTATTCGCGTGGTTAAGCGCTGCATTACGTTGATCGCTCATGTCTTTATGTTGATTGTATAAAGATTCGGTAAGCGTATTAAAACGGCGGGCCAAAGCTTCAGATTCGTTAATGATCTGCTGGCGGTAAGGTATGGATTCCGGCTTAACGGTCGCATCGTTAAGCGCAGCGTTTAGCGAGTCCAAGCCAGCCGATATACTGAAACCATCGGCACCAAGCGTATTCTCCAGCTGACTCATGTTACTGGTGTATCCAGATGCGTATGCCGCCATACTGTTAGTCGACCACGTTTGCTTAATCAGAAATTGATCAGTAACGCGGCGAATGCTAGTGACTTCTACCCCTAAACCTGGACTTAAGCGATTGGCTTTACCATCATCGACAGACGCCATCAACGCTTGTTGACGACTGTAACCCACGGTATTCACGTTTGCCACGTTTTGCGCGGTTACGTCTAGGGCCACACGGTTCGCGCCTAAACCTGAAAGGGCAATATTAACTAGGTTCATTTACAGCTCCATTTTTCTGATCAACGGCTGAGAAAACGCGGTAGTCATACCGGCCTCACCGAATACCTGTTTTACAGAGGCGACGGCTTGAGAAGCGGTATTAAATAGGCTTGAATTCTTCTCCACCTCTTTAGAATCTACTTGTGAGATAGATTCAGAATTCGAAGCTTTACCATCGTTAGCGGATGAGATGTTGCGCGCAGCATCGAAAGCAACCTCACGCATAGACGGGCTCAGCTGCTGGATGAGCATATTGGCAATGCCTGAGCTCTGTTTCTTTGCTAGTTCCATCGCCAGCTGACCGTCATACATATCACGGAATACCCCTTGTTGCTGACTGGCAAACGGGCTGTCTTTATCAGCAAGAGCATCACTACTGCTACGCATTTGGCGTAACACCATTTGTAGGAACATTGCCTCAAATTGACCTGCGACGACTTCAAGTGCTCCTTCTTGATCACGACTATGCTTGATGTTAGCCAATGCACTATTGTCGTGATAAAGCATCGAATTTAACTGAGTTTGTTCATTGGTACTGTCTAGCTTCATCCTTAACTCCTTATATCACGACCAATTCAGCGTTCAATGCACCTGCTTCACTCAAAGCTTGCAGGATAGACATCAAGTCTGTAGGCGTGGCACCTAAACTATTTACCGCATTAACTATGGTGTTAAGTTCCGTGCCTGGAGGCCAAATCACCATCTGAGCGAGATCTTCATTCACATCAAGGTCCGTTTGGTTAACGACTTTCGTATCGCCATTTGCAAACGCATTAGGCTGACTAACTTGTTGTGATTCAGAAATTCGCACGGTTAAGTTACCGTGACTTACTGCTGCTTCACTCACTTTGACACTCTTACCGATCACTACGGTGCCAGTGCGAGAGTTAAAGACAATACGAGCAGGTTTACGGCCTTCAACGACGCTCATTTCTTCAAGCATCGACATCATGACGACACGTTGCTGTGTATCTTTTGGTGCACGCATATCAATGCGCGCTTTATTGATCGCAACTGCAACGTTAGGTCCAAAAGTGTTGTTAATTTCACGCGCAATATTTTTTGCTGTAGTGAAGCTAGGCTTGCGCAGGTTTAGGGTGATTTCATCACGTTGGTTGAAATCGGTTTTGATTTCTCTCTCTAAAGTCGCACCATTCGGAACGCGACCCGCCGTTGGTGTGTTTACTTCTACTTTGGAGCCACTTCGCCCCTCTGCAGATAAGCCGCCCACAACCACGTTACCTTGCGCAATCGCGTACACTTCGCCATCAATACCACGTAAAGGCGTTAGCAATAACGTACCACCGCGAAGGCTCTTTGCATCACCGATTGAAGACACAACCACATCCAACGTTTGTCCTGGGCCTGCCATTGGGTCAACGGACGCTGTCACACTCACAGAAGCCACATTTCGTAGCTTAGGGTTCATACTGTCATCAATTTGAACCCCAAACTGACGTAGCATGTTGGTAATAGATTGAGAGGTAAATTTCACTTGGTTTCGGTCACCTTGGCCGGCTAAGCCAACTACCAAACCATAACCAACCAGTTGGTTTTCTCGAATGCCGCGAACATCGACCAAGTCCATGATCGGAATTTCCGCTTCAGCACGTGAAGTGCCTGGTAGTCCCAAGGTCAACACCAATAGGAGAGACATAAAGAAAGATTGCATTGTCTTCATTAGAAAGGTACCCATGGGCTGTTGAAGAACTGAGTTAGCCACCCGGCTGCGTTGCTGTCAGCTAGCGCTCCGCGACCTGCGTAGGTAATTCTTGCATCAGCAATTCGTTGAGAAGAAACTTGGTTACTGCGGTTAATATCATCCACACGGACGATACCGGTTAGACGAATAAACTCGTCGCCTTGATTCAGACGAAGCCATTTTTCACCGCTGATACGCAATACGCCATTAGGTAATACTTCGTGTACCGTTACCGTAATGGCACCTTGAAGCTTGTTGCCTTGTGAACTTGATGCACTGCCATCGAAGTTACGTTTGCCATCCACGCTAACCCCTAACTCATCGATAGTTTTCGTGCCTATGGTCGGCGCCACAAAGTTAATTGCTGAACTTTTACCGAACTTAGTACCCGCATTTTTACTCGATGAGGTTTCTTCTGATAGTTGAACCGTTAATACATCGCCAACTCGGTAAGCACGACGATCCTGGAACAGGGTCATCGTGTATTGGTGACGATAAAGGCTACCAGATTGGGTTTCCGGCAGCGTGTAATCGAGCGTTGGTGGTGCATATTCCTCAGCATTCGGCTCAGGCGGAATAAATTCCTGACGGCCAGCACATCCCACCAGCAACACGGCGGCTACTGCCCAACTCTTAGAAAGCCATTTCATTGCTTTTTCCTTCATCATCACCAATTTCATACTTACATTGATTGCGAAACAAACTTCAGCATGTCATCTGCAGCAGAGACCACTTTCGCATTCATCTCATACGCACGTTGAGTGGTGATCATGTCGACCATCTCTTCTACTACTTGTACGTTTGACCCTTCCAGTGCACCTTGCTTGATAATGCCGGCACCATCAGCTCCTGCAATCAGCTCATCAGCTGGACCGCTGGCTTCCGTTTCACGGAATAAGTTGCCACCCATGGCCTCTAAGCCGGCTGGATTGATGAATTTTGCAAGTGTAATTTGACCAAGCTGCTGAGGTGTTGGATCGTCTGCTGTTGTTGTAGTCACTGTGCCATCAACACCCACAGAGAAAGAGACCGCATTGTCTGGGATCTGGATTTGAGGCTCTAAAGGCAGGCCCTGACTGTTCACCATTAAGCCTTCTGAGTTTCGATGGAACTGACCATTACGTGTATACATGATCTGTCCGTCCGAGTTTTCTATTTGGAAGAAACCCTGACCCATTACAGCAAGATCCAACTCTTGCGTTGTGTTTTGGGTATTACCTTGCGTGAACACTTTTTGTGTGCCAACAACGCGAACACCGCTACCTAGCTGAATACCACTTGGTAGTTCGTTAACTTGGTCTACTTGTGCGCCTGGTTGACGCTGAATGCTGTAGAAAAGATCTTCAAATACGACTCGGTCACGCTTAAAGCCAACCGTGTTTACGTTTGCTAGGTTGTTAGAAATGGCAGTCATCTTCGTGTCTTGCGCTGCCATGCCTGTCTTACTTACCCATAATGCTGAATGCATTTTTTACTCCTTGCGGGGCGAGACTTAGCTCGCCGCCATTAATTTGTTACCAGCTTTTGCTAGAGTTTCCGCCGTTTTCATCATGCGAACTTGCATTTCAAAGTTGCGCGTCAGCGACATCACACTAACCAATTCATCAATAGCAGATACGTTACTGCCCTCAATGTGCTCAGGAGAGAGTTGCACGGTTTCATCTGCCGCGAATGGCACGCCATCTACGCTGTGCAGCAAGCTATCGCTCTCTTTTTGCAGTTGATTAATTTCCGGTTTAACCAACTTCAAAGTGCCTGCCACAATTTCTGCGCCGCCACCTGGTGGGATCACTGAGACTTGACCACGCTCGCTGATTTCAATCTTTTGATAATCCGGCACAACCAAAGGACCATTGTCACCGAGGACAGGGAACCCATTGATTGTTAGAGCGCCAAAAGTATCGACCTGAATATTGCCTGCACGGGTGTAAGCTTCGTTACCCGCTGGGGTTTCTACAGAGAGATATCCCTCCCCCATAACCGCAACGTCCAACGGACGTCCTGTTTTCACAATATCGCCAGCGTCGAAACGTGTTGAGGCAGAGTTGGTCACAACCATAGTGCGACCATCAAAACCTGGGCCTTGCATCTCTACACTACGCACACGCTCCATATCCGCTCGAAAACCCGCAGTATCAGCATTTGATAAGTTGTTTGAACGAACGTGCTGCGCTTTAAGAACTCGGCTGGCACCCGACGTTGCCGTAAATAACAAACTATCCATGCAAAACTCCCATTACACCGCGTTAAACAAAGCTTGAGTAAGCTTGTCGCTGGTAGAAATTGTCTTTGCGTTTGCTTGGTAGTTGCGTTGTGCAGTCATTAGAGCAACAAGCTCGCTGGTTAAGTCAACGTTAGAACCTTCTAATGCACCCGGAGTTAGGTCACCCATCGTACCTGAACCCGGAACACCCATAATTGGAGCACCTGAGCTAAAGCTTTGAGTCCATGATGTTCCACTCACTTTCGCTAAGCCTTGTGTGTTTGCAAAATCAGCAAGAACAACCTGACCTTGTAGCTGTGATTGGCCGTTAGTGTAAGTCGCGTAAACCATGCCGTTACCTTCAACGCGTACACCTGCAAGTTCACCTGATGTGTAACCGTTAGGACTATTAGTACTTACGCCAAAAGCTGCACCAAATTGCGTGCTGCCTTTCAGGTTAATGTCTACACTCATCGCGTTCGCGCCTGCAGCAGGGAATGAAACATTAAACGGCGCAGTTGGTGCTGAAAGCGAGCCGTCTTTACCAAACGTTACAGGCACAGTTGCTACTGGCGTCGTACCGCCATCTACTTGAACGTTCACTTCCCACGAGTTAGAAGCAGTCTTAGTAAAGTACTGAGTTACCGTGTGCGAGTTACCCAGTGAGTCGTAGACTTTTGTTGTGTAAGACGAGTTAAATGAGCTTGGATCTTTTGGATTGAATGGCGTTACGGCTTTATCAATAACAGACGCGCTTGCGTCGAAGTTCGCAACAAAATCTAAGCTGTCTGTTGCTTTAGCATTCAGTGAGGAAGTCGATACCTGAATATTACCCACAGAACCTGTCATTAGGTTGTTGTTGCTATCGACACTGTAACCTTGAAGCTTTGCACCGCTGTTAGCCGTAACAAAGTTGTTCTTATCCGTTGAGAACACACCTGAACGTGTGTACAACATTTGACCCATATTATCTTTAGTAACAAAAAAGCCACCGCCATTAATAGCTAGGTCCATCGCACGGCCAGTTCCTGTGATACTGCCGTCTTTGTCGAAGTTCTGTGAAATTGACGCGACTTCCACACCACCAGGTTGCATGCCGTTATATACAGCGGAGAATTCTGTGCGGCCACCTTTAAAACCATACGTTGATGCGTTGGCAATGTTGTGACTGATTGTGTTTAGCTCTGTGTTGGTCGCGTCCAGACCACTTAGTGCGATGTTAAAACTCATAAATAGACCTCTGATTTCCGTATTTGGTTAAGCACCAAACTGAGTGATTTGATAGAAAGGAACGTTGCCAACGCCATGGACATTGACTAATGCTGCGCCACCGGTATTAGGAATGCGCACTTGCTCAACAGTGCCTGCCATCAGCACATTTGGACTTGCTTGCCCTTCTTGCACTTCTACGGCCACTGAGTATTTGCCTGGTTTAAGACCAAGTTCTTCAGGATTAATTGAAAAGTCGACGTCACCTTTGCCGTGAGCACCTAGTGGCACTTTAGTTGATTGACCAAATTCATCTTTAACAACTAACGTGACTTGGTTTGAGCTATGAGCGAGTTCGATTTTTCCGTTTTGTACGTCTTCACCAAGCTGAAATTCATCCGCATTGACGTAAACCGTTTGCCCAACAAGGCCTGCTGTTGACAGCACTTGCATGTTGTCCAGTAACACCATGCTCTGTTGCATTGTCTTAGACATATTCTCGGTACTTTGTACCTGCGAGAACTGAGCCAATTGACCAACGTATTCCGTACCATCAAGGGGGTTAAGTGGGTCTTGGTTTTGAATTTGAGCCACCATCAAAGAAATAAACTCATTCTCCAATGAAGAAGCACTGTTCATGTCTTTAGGGTTTGGTGAGATACCGTTGCTGTCTTTTGATTTTGTATTTACTGGAGCGTCAGACGATAAAGGGGTGTATTGTGCAATACTCATTAGCTACCCTGCCCTAATCTAAGCAGACCTTGCTGCATACTTTTTACATTGGCTAATACTTCAACATTCGTTTCGAAGCTGCGTGTTGCGGACATCATGTCTGCCATTTCAGCAACTACATCAATATCTGGGTAAAACACATAGCCTTCATCATTAGCCAGTGGGTTGTTCGGCTCAAAACGCTTCTCTGCATCTCCAGCATTTTTAACAACGTCAACAATGCGAACTTCTGCATTGGGATAAGCTCCATTTTCTGTTGTCATTTGCGTTTTTTGGTACACAGTCGCAAATACTGGCTTAAGCGCTTTATAAGCATCTTCTGGATTTGCAGATACTGCATCTGCGTTTGCTAGGTTACTGGCTACCGTATTAAGACGCACAGTTTGTGCTGTCATCGCGGAACCAGTGATCGAGTAAATATCAGTGAATGACATAATTAACGTCCCTCAATCGCTTTCGCTAAGCCATTAAATTTCATGTTGAGAAACGTCAGGCTAGTTTGAAAGTCCATGTTGTTTTGCGTGAATTTTGCTTGTTCAACACCAAGCTCTACGGTGTTGCCATTTTTGCTATTCTGGTAAGGCACCGAGTATTGGGCCTGAACCTGGAACTTTGGCACCGGTTTGTTCACACCACCTGCCGTTACTTGGTTCATTACGGTGGTGAAACTTAGGTCTTTCGCCAAATACCCAGGGGTGTCAACATTTGCTAGGTTACTGGCGAGGACTTTGGTACGCTGAACGCGAAAATTAAGTGCCTCTGGATGTACTCCTAAAGCATTTTCAAATGTGATCGCCATGCATCTTCCTTACAGTTGGCTCGAATACGCCAACATACAAACAAGATACGTGCCATAAAAAATAGCCATATATATCAATGATTTACAAACAAGGATGGAAGCCAAACTTCCGGTTCTCGGAAAGCATTAAAAACAAGAGGAAAGTGTCTACTTCCTCAACAATAATGCTGACGTTACTCGCTTTGACATCAGAACAAGCATTCGCCAACACCAATGACAAAACCCTAAGCGTTGAAGAGATAAGGTCCGTTGTAGCAACGGATTTCGAACAAGAGGTGGATCGCGTAGCGCTCTCCAATCAGTGGGGGGAGTACAAACTAGACTTCGACATGTGGGTGCCCGGTTCAGCCAATCACTTGCCAGAATGTGAATCGCCTTTAGTTATCACAGGTCGTGACAACAACACGTTGCCAGTCGGTAACCTCAAGCGCTCAGTCAGCTGCGACAATATCGCATCACCATGGCGAATTAACGTTACGATAAAGTCTTCGCTGACTCTGCCTGTTTTGGTCGCGACAACCACGGTTGGCCGAAATGAAGCCGTAACGGCTAAACACATAAAGCTTGAAACCCGAACCATCTCTCGCCAAGACGATTTTTATACTCGCCCCGAGCAAGCAGTAGGCTTAGAAACCTCTCGTCGTTTGCGGGCTGGACAAGTGGTTAATCCATCCAATTTGTCGGCCCCACCTCTAATCGAGAAAGGCAATGAAGTCATAGTCATTGCGAGCAAAAATGGATTTAGTGCCAGCACAAAAGGAGTCGCCTTAGAAGATGGAGCGAAAGGGCAACAAATTGACGTGGAAAACCCAAGTTCGGGCAAGGTCATAAGAGCAGTCGTAACTGGATTAAACCAGGTTCATACTCAATTTTGATTTTTTGACTCGGGGTAACATTTTTTAATTTTGGCTCTCGTCAGTAACACTGAACTTCGAGTACAAAAAAAATATTTAATGTTTATCACATTCTAACCGCCTACTTAATTTAGAACATGATGATGAGGACCACAGCATGAAAATCGACAAAGTCGCGGGCGGTCATGTCCCACAAACAAAATTACAGCAAGCAAGCAAACAGCCTGTCGACGTCGTCGAACAGAGCAAAGTACACGAGCCTGCATTTCAAGCGAATACCGTAGCGATAGATCGCGCTCAAGCTGAAATGGCATCACTACCTGATGTTGATATGGAAAAAGTAGAACAAGTACGCAACGCATTAGCGCGTGGTGAACTTAGCCTAGATACAAAAGTGCTATCCAAGGCAATCATGCAGTTCCATACAGGTCACGAGTAATAAAACGCTAGGAAGACATCATGGCAAGCGCAGTATCGCAGCGAATTCAACAATTTGTTCGCTCTATATCTGAGGATATTAAGCTTTATCAACAACTGCTTCCTTTGCTTCAGCAGCAAAAGGTATTGTACTTAAAGTTTGATGGAGAGGCACTGAACGACAATGTTCAGAAACAAATGCCGATACTCAATAAACTCAGCCGCTCCGCCAATGACAGAAGCCAGTGTATGCGAGCGCTGGGGTTAGCGTGTAATGACGCCAGCGTAAAACGAATTTTCAATGCTTTGCCTGCCCAAATAGGTATGCAAGCTAGAAAACAATGGGCGCTATTGGAAACGTTGGTAAGTCAGTGCCAACAATACAATCAGAGCAATGGCCACAGCTCTGCGGCGTTCCATGAGTTGGTCAGTCAACTCAAACAACCTGTGCAACACACTTATGAAGATAAATCGTTCTAAACGATGTTCGTCTTGCCTACAGATTCAGTCGCCATCTCGGCTGAGTACTGTAGGCCTTTTTATTTTTATTGCCTTTCTGTCCTACCTTCCATTCACATGCCAGGCAAAACCAAATGCTGTCGATATTCAAACGCAGTATCAAGTATTAGCCCCATACAAACCACAAATTGCCAAGCGTCTCGATTCATCCAAACCGGTAATTAACCACATTTTCAAACAGCTTCAAAACCACTCATTACCAAATAGCCTAGCCTTAGTGCCAATGTTAGAATCTTCTTACAACCCCAAAGCCGTTTCTCACGCTAACGCCGCCGGACTTTGGCAACTGATACCAGCCACAGCGAAACGTTTCGGATTAACGATAAATACAAAACAAGACGATCGCTTTGACACAGAAGCTAGCACAACGGCCGCGCTCAAGTACCTGGCGTTTTTATACAACAAATTCGATCAAAATATGGCTCTCACTTTAGCTGCATACAATGCCGGAGAAGGACGTGTTGCACGTGCTATTCAGCGAGCAGGAAGTCGAGATTTCCAACAACTCACGCTGCCTAACGAGACTCGCCAATATGTCAGCCGCTTCTATGCATTGGAAAAGTTGATAGATATCGGTCAGTTACAATCCTCATCATTTCAACCTTTACTCTTATTTGCTCCAGACGCTCCTATGATTTCACAACCGCTGGTCGACTTTAGCCGACTGCCTCCGCTAGTTAATTTGTGATAAAAGCTACGACAGAGCTCAATGTCAGAGAAACGTAAAATCACAAGATCCTGTTCGGCGAATTTGAAAACTCGTGATCTCTATGCAAACGTGTGCAAAAAAGTTGAGGTAAGGTATCTCAAAGATAAGAAAGAGTAGTGGTTTACTAAAAAGCGCCCCAATTGCGCTTGGCAATTGGGTAGATATGCGTCACATTGCGTTTGCAAAAAAACATGAAAACCAATGGTCAGACCTAATAATTATTTACACACTAAATTTAAAACAGCTATTGTTTTCATAGTTCGAAACAAATCTAACATATCAAGATGACGCTTCGCTTGCGCGTCTGGAATAAGTCCGGGTTCCGGGGGGGAGTCCGGACTTTTTTATTGCTCTAAAATCTTTGCCCACAATAGAGCCAACAGAAGCTAAGTCGTAATGATGCAAACTAGCTGTTTATAGTAATTCTTTAGAAATCAACTGAAGTAAAAACGTTTCGCGCTCAATGCTCATGCCTTTTTTCGGGCTTTCTGCCATCGTTTTTTCATTGTGTGCAATTGCTTCGTGTATGTTCATCCATACCGGGCGCATTCCATTTTTAACTTCGTAATCTTCATACGCCGTTTCGCCTAGCTCACGTTCGATTTTACATGTATAACAATACGACACCATGTGCATCACGTCAGCGTCATCCTTGTACCACGGACGAAACTCCTCAAAGATTCCGAAAGGCTTAATACCATGTATATTTTGGGCGCCCGTTTCTTCCTCTAATTCACGGACTAATCCAGCAATGACATCTTCACCATCATCAATACCACCGCCTGGTAGCGTGTAGTCATGGTAACGTTCTGTATAGAGCAACAGCACATCTTCACCATCAAGTACAATGGCTCGCGCTGCATTGCGCTGAAAAACAATTTTGTCATCCAAATGCTCTATGTCTGGATGAACGGTCGATTTTAAATGTCTCATCGAAAATACCACGGTCAATGTTTTGTGCGCATATTACCGAATTTCACACTTTAAATCATTGTTGTAGGCCAGGTACGTTCGAGCGCTTGTCAGGAAGTGATTGATATGACCTTCACAACAATACGCCAAGAACAGAAGTGTGACGTGCTAATCAGCAATAAATGAGAATATCTAAATTCTTATACGTCCCTCTTACTTTTAACATCGATAAGACAATAATCTCTTAAAGTTGCCTATAATCAATACAATACTCGCCCACCCCATGCGGAGATAAAGAATGAAAAAGACAAATTTAATGATGGCTATGGCTGCAACATTGGTACTGGCTGGTTGTTCAACTTACGAGGGAGCGACCCGATCAACTGAGTATACCTCCGTTGCAAATCCCGCAGCCGTATACTGTGTTCAGCAAGGTGGTGAGCTGGATACCGTGTCGGAAAACGGCGAACGTGTCACTTACTGTGTGCTGTCGGACAATGAACGCGTCGAGCAATGGGAATACTATCGCGAGAATCACAAAGAAAATGAGGGTGACAACTACTAATTATTTTTATCGATACGTCACCTTCCCTCTATCACTTAGGAGCCTTTGGGCTCCTTTTTTATTTGATTTATCAAAGTGTTCTTACGTTGTTTTTACATATCTCTGACTTTACCGCACATCGACCCTATATCGAACAGTGTTCTATTCTTGACATTCCCCTGACATAACTTTCCACTTGGACAATAAAATTCCAAACACAGATCACACTAATTCACATTTCTTCCACATTTTCTGGGACAGGTGAGCAAGATGAAAACACAAATAGTAAAAGAAGCCGAGTCAGCCCCAAGCAACGTTGTTACTGAAAAATCAAAGCGCATTATTTATAAATCGAGTTTAAACGCCTTGATGATTGTCGCTATAAGTATTCTCGTTAACCTTAGTCTTCGTCTTGATTATGTCGTGTTGGGATCAAGCCTTGGCGAGCTTTCCGTTACAGAAACGCTCCAGCTTGTGATGCTTGCTATTGCATCATGGTCGTTTTTCAGCTTATCGAAACAACAGCCTCAGCTAAAGCATGCGGCTATTTTGATTGCAGGATTTTTTGCAGTACTGATTATTCGCGAAACGGACTATTGGACAGACATGATTCATCATGGCTCTTGGGTTTTCCCAGCACTTGCTGTCACCGCACTGGCTTGCGCCAAAGCTTACCAAGGTGGTAAAGGTACCATGAACGAAATGGCGACCATTTTAACGGTGCCACATATGAAGCTATTAGTTGGTGCTGTAATGCTATTATTAGTCTTCTCTCGTTTGTATGGTATGGGCAGTTTTTGGCAACAAGTGATGGATGAAAATTACATCCGTGATGTTAAAAATATCTCAGAAGAAGGTATAGAACTGCTTTGCTACTGTTTGATCGCATTAAGCGCCGTCCGTACAAAACGCGAGCTTAATGAATAGACTCAGGATCAAAGCGACGGTTCAATGCAGTCAGTATCGGATGGAAGATACTTAATGCCTTTTCCGCAGCACCTACAGATTCATCCAAGGCCGTCATTTCGACGGCCTTTTTCATTTCTTCAATATCTTGCAAAGCCTCTTTATCAAGCGGGAAAGAGAGCAATTTGTGAATAGCATCTCTTGCGATCATAAGTGGCTTTTTTCGGACAATTGATAAATCTCGGAAAAATACGCCATGCTTTACCCCTTCTAAATAAACTCGGTAGGTTGTGAGTTCATCGAGTAGCAAGAATGTCTCCGCCATAAGCCCCTTATGTGGGTATGGCACGCTAATATGTTTGCTGATATCCAGTGGAATATTGAGAGTCACCCCCATGGATTCGCAATCGGATTTAAGTACTCGTAATAAGCCTTGCTCATCCATCAAATTCTGGATATCAATGATTCGTTCGAGGTGGTAGTCATTAGATAGCAAGATAACCTCAACCGGATGCCCCGACCATAACTCGAACAACCCACTTTTGCACAAAACTTGGGAAACATAACGCATGTTTTGAAACGTGTTCAACGACTCCGTTTCTAAGAGTATATGACGTTCAGGGAACGGATTCACAGAGTCTGCGTTTAGGGTTCTAAAATACGCGTACATCGCCTCTGCTTCAGAAACACTTTGTCCTTGCGTTACTCCGCCACAAAAAATAATCGCCGTTCGCTCTGTCGGTAGTGATGCAGTCCTACAAGACAAAGCTTCGACTCTTGTTATGCCCTCAGAGGTCAACCTGTTATTGACGAGGCGTTTACCTAAAACGATGACGATGTTGTCTAACTTCATTTTAAAATCTCGCGCTTAGTTGACAGTGTTACAAAAATCTTCTTTCACTCCCGACCCACAAGCTTTAACATCTAGTTAACAACACTGTTCTAGAGACCTTTATAAAGGTTCACTGCTAAAGGAAGTCAATTATGCTGTCGATTTTCGATATATTTAAAATTGGTGTCGGGCCATCCAGCTCCCACACTAATGGTCCTATGCTTGCCGGATTCCATTTCACTCAGCTAGTTAGCGACTCTATGGCGAAAGTGCATCGGGTGCAAGTGGACCTTTATGGCTCATTGTCACTGACAGGTAGAGGGCACCATACAGACCGAGCCACGGTCCTTGGTTTGATGGGAAATAAACCTGATACCATCAAAATGAGCAGTGCCAAAAGTGCGCTACAAAATACCATAGACAATAATACGCTCATGCTCGCCGGTACACACCAGATTGAGTTTAGCTACGACCATGACATCGTCTTTCATAGCGACAACCTTCCCCTGCATGAAAATGGCATGACGATTACGGCATTAGACGCTGCTGGAGATCAAGTAGCGTTTGAAATTTATTACTCCATTGGGGGCGGATTCATCGCCACCGCCGACGAACTAGAGAACGGCACGCAACAAGATGAGGTCGCAGTACCATTTCCGTTTACATCCGCAGATGAGATGCTGGAAAAAGCCGAGACGAACGGTTTCAGCTTGGGAGGCATGATCCTCCAAAACGAACTCGCATTTCGCTCAGACGAAGAAATTAACCAAAGAGCAGAGCAAATTTGGAAAGTGATGTCGCTCTGCATGCAACGTGGCTTCGATACGGAAGGGATTTTGGAAGGTGGTCTAAATGTCACTCGTCGAGCACCAAACCTTTTGAAAAAGCTCGAAGCCAACGCTGCAGTTGAAAACGATCCGATGGAGATCATGGACTGGATCAATCTCTTCGCCTTTGCGGTTAGTGAAGAAAATGCAGCAGGAGGGCAAGTCGTCACTTCTCCAACGAATGGTGCAGCAGGGGTGATTCCGGCGGTATTGATGTACTACCATCGCTTCATCAAAGAGCTCGATGTTAAACAGCTAAAAGACTTTCTCGCAGTCGCCGGCGCTATCGGCATCTTATATAAAACTAACGCGTCAATTTCTGGTGCAGAAGTGGGGTGTCAGGGAGAAGTTGGGGTTTCTTCATCCATGGCTGCCGCTGGCTTAACAGCGCTAAGAGGGGGCAGTAACGAGCAGATTTGTATTGCTGCGGAAATTGCGATGGAGCATTCATTGGGTATGACTTGTGACCCGATTGGCGGCTTGGTTCAAGTACCTTGTATTGAAAGAAATGCCATGGGAGCAATGAAAGCGATTAATGCATCGCGTATGGCATTAAAGCGCACAAGTAAATGCTTAATTTCGTTAGATAAAGTAATCGAAACCATGTATCAGACTGGTAAAGATATGAATAAAAAATACCGTGAAACCTCTTTGGGGGGCTTAGCTGTCATTCATATGGCACCGCCATGCGAATAATGGCAAGTGGTCATTGCGCTTAGCTTCTCACCATACGCTTATCTGGTAACTATGATCTGATGATATTACATATAGAAATGCCGCGTTCTTCGCGGCATTTTCTTAACAAGAAACTATTCGATTAATCACGTCGACCACGAAGTTCAATTTTTTGAGTTGCAGCATCCGAATGGATTGTTACACCGCCATAGGCCATTTCATTGCGACCCTTCAGCGTCAATTGAGAATCTGCACGCTCTACGTCAACCTGATTTTTCGTTGCCATCGCCATATCAATCGTGCCCGTGTATGACCCATCGCCAGCAAATGCTACGTTTGTTGAGCAAACCATCAAAACAAGTGCGATTAGTTTTTTCATACATCACCTCTATTATCGTTCTTACTTTCTTTCGGTGGAAAAACTGTAACAACAGAAACGCGCTCATACGAGGAAAGCCATTATTTACCAAATGGAAATCCATGCTAATAAACTGATGTAACCAAGAATAACTTATCGTTACCTTCAATAAATCAGGGATAAGGCAGCAACTTAAATTGACCGAGCGTTGTCTTTTCTTAAGAAATTCAGCGATATGATTTGTCGACAAAAGCCAAGCGAGACAATGTATGAGCGTTAATCTGGATATTCAAAATATTTTGGTATTAAAACGGATGTATGAGTTACGTAACGTCCGGTTAGTCGCAGAATCACTCGGTAAAACGTCAGGAGCAATCAGCAAAAATCTGACAAAGATGAAAACTCAGCTCAATGATCCGCTATTCGTTCAGACCAAAAATGGCTTTGAACCAACAGCTTTTGTGGAAGCGAACATTGCGCATTTTGAGCAAATAATCAACAGTATTGATTCCATCAAACCACAGCATTTTTCACCAGCTCATTTTGACGGCTCAATCACTATTTATGCCAACACATTGTTTTGGGAGTACTTCGGTGACAAGTTTTACTTGGAGTTACTAAAGCACGCTCCAGAAGCAAAATTCTCATGTTTGCGCTGGGGTAGCGAAGCAAAAAAACGATTAATTGACGGTGAAAACGCCATTGCGATTCATTACTTTGATGAAGATCTGCCACAGTCAATTGTTCAGACCGAACTGGGGCGAGGAAAAGCGGTATTTTTTGTTCGACAAGATCATCCCGCTCAAAACTCCCAAGAGCTAGAAGAATACCCTTTTATACTTTTTAAAACGCCGGGATGGAACGACTACCGATACCCTGTGTTGGAAAGGCTCAAACATATGGGTTTTAGAACCACACCTAAAGTGGAAATTGAGCACCCAGCGATGATTCAAAAAGTGCTTCTGCAAACGAATCATTTTGGCATAACGATGAGTGGACATGTTCCTAAGGGTTGCCGAAGTATCGCGCTTCCTGCTGGGCTAGAGCTTGATGTTCGCTACGTGATGAGCTGTCGTCGCTCTCAACAGCAAGCTCCGGTAAATCAGTGGTTATTAGATGTCATTAAGCATGTCGCTCAGTCCTAGACTGATGACTTGCTACTGCTAATAATAGCCAAACCACACATGCGCTCTACTCACTCGCTGAACGAACATTAAAGACTCTGTATTAACCATTGAGCAAAGGTGTTTACGTGTGATTTTTCGGATGCTCGAACCATCATATAATGTGCACCAGAACTTGGCATATTCCAATTTCCAGCCTGGACTAATACGCCCTGTTGCAGCTCATCCTCAACAAGAAAGTCTCTTACCAGCAACACGCCAAGTTGATTCATCGCAGCATGAATAGCAAGCAATGAGTGTTCAAACTCGGCGACGACTTTGCTCACCTTCCCTTGATAACCTTGGTGCGTAAGCCACTCTTGCCAAGATTCATGATAACCGCCAGTACAAATTTTAGGCGCTTTAGCTAATTGCAAGAGGTCATTTATCGGGTTTAAATGCATAAAGCCAGGGCTTGCGACAACGATCCAGTTTTCTTGGGTTAATCGTATGGCTTCTTGCTCTTGCCAATCTCCATCTCCGTTAATAATTTCGATATCCGCAATCGCACTGGCGCTTGGAACTGTATTAGCAGTAGTCGAGATTTTAAAGGAGATGTCTGGGAATTGTCGCTGAAAATCAGCCAATCTTGGCATTAACCACTGAGAGCAAAAGCTGTGAGCGACATGTAAGTTAACTTGCGTATTCTTGGGACGAGTAAATAAATGCTGCGTCGTGGTCGATAATGTTTGAAGCACATGATTAACCACAGGCCAGTATTCTTGTGCTGAGCAGGTCAGCGTAAGGTGCGTGCCCTTGCGCTCGAATAACGTCGCATTGAGCTGTGACTCTAGCGATTTCACCTGTTGGCTTACGGCCGCACGAGTCACATTTAGCTCCTCTGCGGCTTTTGTAAAACTCTGTAGTCGCGCCGTGGCTTCAAAAGCTCGGAGCAAATTGAGCGGCGGTAAACTTTGCATATCATTCTCCCAAGCACTTGGCTGTCATGCTATGAACTGGTGATGACAAATTGATGAAGGAGCTGAGTTTACGTATGTTGAGCACATGTCAAAGCGTCCCGATATAACTATGTTTCTACACAACTACTGAGTTAGTTAAGCGGGATCAAAAAAGCCAGCGTGATACACGCTGGCTTTTGGAACTTTATCTTAAGCAGGAATTATTCTGCTTTCTCAGTGGTTTGGTATTCAAACGTAGGAACAACCACTTCAACACGACGGTTCATTTGACGACCTTGACGTGTCTCGTTGCTTGCCACTGGGTTAGCTTCACCCATGCCTTTCACTGTCATACGCTCAGCCGCAATACCTTTTGCTTGGAACTCGTCAGCAACGGCTTTCGCACGTTTTTCTGTGAGTTGCTTGTTGTAAGCAGCAGAACCTGTCGTATCGCTGTAACCCGTGATCTCAACTTGAGCTTGTGGGTAAGTATTCATCAAATCAACGGTACCAGAAAGGTTCGACGCGTCTTTCACTTCTGCACTTTCTAAGTCGAATTGTACTGTCGCTGTTGTTTGAGCAGGGTAAACGTGATCTACAATGCGTGTTGCAGGACGTGCTTCTACCACCTCTTCAACGGCTTTTTCTTGAACGACTGGCTCAGAACCAAACTTGTAGTTGAAACCGATACCGAAGAAATCTGAATCCATGTCTTCAATTACATCATCAGACATATCTTGGTAGCGTTGGTATTCAGCACGTAGGCTCCAGTTGTAGTTGATTTGGTATTCAGCACCCAGAGAGCCAGTTGGTACGAAATCTTTCTCGTCACCAGCCATCATGTATGCAGCACCAACTTTCGCGAATAGATTCCAAGAATCCGTTAGCGGTAGGTTAAATTTAGGAGCAAGCGTCAACGCCCAAAGATCACCATCAACGGTGTTTAGGCCAGGCTTTTTGAAGTTTGCAGTGAAGTCACCAAGGTAATCAACACCATACTCTGCTGCAACGTACTTGTTGAAGCTGTAGCCTAAGTGCATAGATGCTGCAAAACTGTCGTCGTCACAAGGTTCGTTTAGGTAACACGCATCGTTTAGAGAGTTGTAACCTACTTTACCGCCCATGTAAGTGTCAGCAAGTGCAACGTTTGAGATCACACCACCAGCAAGTACAGTAGCCACTGCTATAGCGATTTTTTTCATTATTCTTTTCCTTTTTCTTGTACACAAAGCAACACACCGCGGCAGCATACTGCCGTAAAATATGAAGCCGTAACTTTCTCTTTTCTTCGAATAGAAATAGCTAAATAGCGTAGGAAAGAATCAAAAATGATATTCAAACGCCAATGACGTAAAACGGAAAAAGGTAACCTCAAGACCATCTATTCATGAGCTTCATCCGCATACCCAACCGAAAAATAAAGTTCGTTGCGTTGGTTTAGCCATAGTCAATTCGTTGCGGAGAATATCACAAAGAAGCCAACTTTCTGTGACGCAAATCACCATAAAAAGCCACTTTCTCAAATT
The DNA here is from genome assembly GCF_033337405.1 of Vibrio sp. YT-16. Lineage (NCBI taxonomy): Bacteria > Pseudomonadati > Pseudomonadota > Gammaproteobacteria > Vibrionales > Vibrionaceae > Vibrio > Vibrio sp. YT-16. The sequence continues at coordinate 120,600 of NZ_JAWOQQ010000010.1, read as the reverse complement.
TAAGAATCATCATTTAAGCTTGTGAATGGCAACAAATTTTTACAGGGGAGCGTGGATATGGAGAGCACAAAAAAACAGCTCATTTAAAATGAGCTGTTTTCGAAATAATGAAAAAGCGTTAACTCGTCGCGCTAAATTTTATCCGCTACGGTTAACGTTGCAGCTAATACATCTTGTCCAAACAAGACACTACGCTCAGGAGACCAACCGTAAAGTGGATCTGGGTGATTGTTGTTATCTTTAAATGGCATTTCGATTGTGTAAGACAAGCATTTGAACTGCTCTGCAACCCAATTTGAACCCACAGTCAAATTCGCTTTACCAGGCTCATCTTTATCGTAACCAATCTCATCTTGGAACTCTGGCGTAATAGTCAATAACGCTTGCTTAAATGATGCCTCTAAAGCGGCAAGATTTTCATCGTAAGAAGGAATACCTTCTGAGCCAGCGACGAAGTTATACGGAATCGCTTCATCGCCATGGATATCTAAAAACATGTCAACACCCGTTTCCAGCATGCGCTGACGCACAAGGTAGACTTCTGGGCTCTTTTCCATTGATGGCGTTTGCCATTCACGATTTAGGTTTACACCTACTGCGTTGGTACGCAAGTGACCGCGAATACCACCGTCTGGGTTCATATTTGGTACGACGTAAAGCACCGCTTTTTCAAGCAATGCACGCGCAACCGTGTCGTTTTCATCTAACAGACGTTGGATCATACCTTCCATGAACCATTCCGCCATTGTCTCACCTGGGTGCTGACGTGCAATCATCCAGATTTTCTTTTTGCCTTCTTCTGGCTCACCGAAAGTAAGCAAGCTCATGTCATTGCCATCTAGCGTATGACCAAGCGTCTCTAGTTGGCAGTGGTGCGCGCTTTGTGCCATGTGTAACAAGTCTAAATGACGATCGTACGTGTATGGCGCAAAGTACGCGAAGTAAATTGAGCTGCGCTCAGGGATTACAGTGAAAGTCAGCGTGTCGCCATCGAACTCTGCCGGTAGTCGGAACCATTCTTCACGATCGTAAGACGCAACCACATCGTAACCTTGCCATCCTTCTGGATAAGCCGATTTAGCCAAATCAAGCAATTTGATGGTGTGTGATTGCTCGACTTCTGTCTCAAGACGGAAGTGGAACCACTGGTAGAATTCCGACATATTGTCGTTAGGAATTTTGAGTTGGATGTCGTTTTTGTCGTCCGCTTTCACTACGTGAATGCTGCCGCTATCGAAGTTGCTGAATACTTTCATTTTATGACTCACCTTTTAAATCTGAGCTTGAAAGACAGAGGCTAACACAAGGCCTCATCGCGCCCCAATGACTTTCACTGCAAACTGTCTCGTTTGTGGCTAAAGTCTTCAGTTTAGTCAAGCTTATCCGCTTTGCCTGCTGGTCCCGCGAGTTTTGCTAGCCACTTATCCCAGATAAACGGCGTTTTCTCGTTATCTTCTGCTTCCTCTTTTCGACGTACCGCGTTGCGTACCATCATTGCTCCCGTCCAACGGAATGGCTCTGGCGGGAAATGCCCCAACGGTCCTTTGGCTAAACCACTGTTCGTCCACTCGTTATCGATTCCCAATATCAATGAAGATAAGATCTTTCCGCCCATTCGAGTCTGCGCTACACCATTGCCTGAATAACCAAATCCGTAAAAGATATTGCTCTGTTTATCTAGCTCGCCGAAAAAAGGGAAACCAGTAGCAGAACGATCAGAGCCCCCCGTCCATGAATAAGCAAACTCCTCTCCTCTCAAATGAGGAAACAACTTATCGAACGACTTGCGCAGTAGACCTTGGTAGCGTGTTGGCTTGTTAAACATTGCGTCGACTTGGTTATTGAAAGAAAACTGATTGCCGCCTTTCCCCAACATCAAACGGCCATCTGGCGTATCTCGGTAATAGTGGACGAAGATACGTGAATCCAACACGCTAGAACCTGCCTGCCAACCAGATAGAGGTAGTGCGTCACCAAGCGGCTTGGTGATCACCATGTCGGAAGATACCACCACGATACTGTTTTTGAACTGTTTAAACTGCTCCACCATCCATGCATTTAATGCCAATACCACCTGCTGCGCTTGAATGTTTCCTTTAGGTGTACAGACAATGGCAGGTTTTCCATAATCTAGACGCGTCATCGGCGTGTTCTCATAAACTTCTACACCCAGATCAATAGCAACACGGCGTAACCCCCTCACTAATAATGCAGGTTGAACGCTGGCTGCAACTGGAGAGTGAAAGCCTTCTATATGTCGAGGTGAACCCGCATTGGCACGCAGTTCCTCCACCGAGCAACGACGCCAACTGTTCACTTCTAATCGCTTTAACTCGTCCACAACTGGCTGCATTCCCCCAGTTTGAGCCTGATTGGTTGCAGTGTAATAAACCCCTTTTAACGATAATTGCGCATCGATGTTGTGCTGCTGACAAAAGTCGTCAATCTCGAGCACTGCTTGTTCCGACTCTTTTACTAACCAAGCAGCATGTTCTTCACCGAATAACCGTTTCAATGTCGGGAACTTGGTAGACCAAGTCAACATACAACCGCCGTTTGCGCCCGATGCACCACTGCCACAAAGGCCTTTTTCAATCACGACTACCTTTTTTTCCGGAGATTGCTGCTTAATCATAATCGCGGTCCAAAGTCCGGTGTATCCGCCACCAACAATCGCAACGTCACTATTAATGTTCTGCTGTAACGGTTGTGGCGTTTCTGGTTGCTCAGCTTCAATTGCCTGCTTGAACCAATATGAATGATGTGTCATCGGGTATCCTCGTTAGTGCGTTACATCCATTTCCGCAAACACTTTACAAACGATGATGACAATCAACGAGCAAGAAAATCTAACGCTGAGCGATAGAAAATGTTGCACTGAGAGTGTGAAAATTTTCGCTTTCGACAAAAACAAAATGGGGAGCTCGTGGCTCCCCAAAACAAACAGCAAAAAATATTAGTGGTAAACAATTCAAGTCCGTCTTACTGGTTAGTATTTACCGGTATCACGCATGCGGTACTCGTATTGAACATTGAGAATAGGCTGGTAAACAACTTGCCCGTCACTTTGCAAGAACTCATTTACCATGACTTTTGAGTCAGTGATAGAAAACGATTGGCGATCAACATACGTTGTAAGGCTCGTAAACTCATCACGGAGTTGTCCAGATGATTTATTTTGGTAGCTTTGGATCATGTCTCGGCCCATTTCATAAGCCGCTTGTTTGCTATCCATTACGTCGCCATGGATAGTTTCGGTATCGTTTGTCCACTGATAACCACCAGCAAGAGCCATAGAAGGTGCAGCAATCAGAGCAATCGTACTTGCTAAAGTTGTTAAGCGTTTCATAAACCTCTCCTTACTTACCTTTACATCGGGCCAAAATTGGCTCGATACTTATAAGGTACGTATAAAGACCTAAAACACGTCAAAACAATTTCAAATAATGTTCAATTTTCGTTCAACTTATTTCACATTAACTTAGCAACTCAACGTCATATTCAGCCGACATTCGCATTTTCTTTCTTTTGAACAATGGGTTTCAACCTGACACTTCCTTACCAAACCATACAATACCTAAGGTCAATTTTCTCTTAGAATTCCAGCAAAAGAACAGTGTTCAAAACCTTACACAAACGTCGGACACAGCAAAAACCACCTCTTTTCAGTCGTGCTTTGCATTCCTCCTTTTCGGGTTCTTCGCTGCTCGTCCGTCGGTTCTTAATTGTCGCTATTGAGCACAAGTTAATCTGGAGTGAAAATGACCGCGAACAAATCCATTTTTTACCATAGCAAATCGATTTACTCAGATGATTATGCTGATGTCTACAAGCCAATTTGGACCTACAGAGCTAAGTTCATCTTACGTGCGCTTTATTACAAACGTGCGTTTAAGCACCTTTCAGACAATATTGAATCGTCATTGTTAGAGTTGCTTTGTACACGTACGCATCGATTTTTAGAGAAGCCGTTTCGTCCGTATATCATCAAAAACAACTCAGCGTTCGATCGTTCTAACTTGGTGGTTGATCACTATAAAACGATTTCAGAACTGTTTTCTAAACAAACAATCGAAGAAATCTACACAGACTCGAAAGGCCTAACATTAGCCTCTTTTGAAATTGACGAAATCCTGTACTCGGTGAGATTAGTATACGAAGCACGTTATCAAAAAGAAGGCGATATGAGCCTAGTGCTGCACAGCGCTGAAGATGGCAACTTCTACACGCTCTCTTTTACGCTCGGTCACATCGAATCTGGACGCAGCATTATGATTGGCGGCTTACAAGGACCGCGAAGCAGTGAAGAAAACAACGCGAAAATTAAAAAGCTAACTCGTAAGCTTTACGGACAGAGACCAAAAAGCTTGATGGTGAGCTTGCTCACTTTGCTCGCACAAATTTGGGAAGTGAACACGATTCTAGCAGTGAAAACGCAGTCCCATACTTACGCAGCTAAGCGCTACAGCAAAGGGCGAATCAAAACAGATTACGATGCACTCTGGCAAGAATTAGGCGGCACCGAATACAATCGTCATTTTTACTCAATTGATGTAAATGCACCCCGTCGAGATATCGAAGGCATGTCGCGCTCTAAGCGTTCGATGTATCGTCGCCGTTATGAATGGCTAGACAACACCAAGATCACTTTCGAACAAATATTAAAAGGCGAGCAAGCTAAAAGCTAAGGAGAAGCGTTCATGCGTTATTCATTCATTACTGCTTTAGTGTTGTCGGCTTTTTCTTTGTCAGCCAATGCAGAAACCAGTGAGCACATCATAGGTACAAACATTGGCTATGGCGATGTGAACTACGATGCTCCGACAAGCAAAGAATCAGGCGACATGTTCTTAGGTGAAATATATTACCGCTACATGCCAACACATAACTTTGGTATCGAAGCAGGTTATAAAGGCGCGTTTGACGGTATCGGCTCGATACTCGTGAGTCCGATTTCAGAAGTCACCGATACGAGCTTCTCCGGACCTCGCTTGAGTGGCTATGCTAGCTATCCTCTGGGTTCAGGTTTCGAACTGTACGGCAAGGCAGGTGTCACTCTCTACACTCTCGAATACACTTATAAAGTGAACGGTCAGAGCAAGAACATCGAACACTCAAGTGTCGGAGGTGAAGCGGCTGGCGGTATCGGCTGGAGCTATAAACACTTTGGTTTGAATGCAGAATATGTGTACTCAAAAAACAGCGATTTTGACTCTAGCGGCGTGATGTTTGGTGCGCAACTGCGTTTTTAAACAAGGCTTACAAGTTAATACAAAAGGCAGCGAGAGGCTCATTCGCTGCCTTTTTTCGTGAATATAGGTCAATACGCAAGCGCGAGAATGATCCCCGCCACGATAGAAGTAACGCCAAGCCCTCGGGTGAGATACCATTTCTCAGACAGAAACCAAATCCCCATAAACAATCCAAACACAATGCTGATTTGCCTTAGTGCTACGACCAAACTCACGTTGTCGGTCATGGTCATCGCAAACAGCACCAAGCCGTAGGTGGATGCCATCATTACCCCTGCCATGCTGGCTGTTTTGCGGATCTGCCACGCTGTCTTAATCTCATCTGGCTTGTCCGTAACTAAGCACCACACAAGGGCAGGAATACCAATTGCCCAAAACTGCACGCCCAAATAGAAGATTGCACTGTACTGATCATTCAAGATCTCTGATGCTTGTCCTGTGAGTAAACTCAGCGCTTCTTTATCAACCACGGAGTAACCCGTTGTGCCTATTGCGGCAATTAATGCCCAGAACACACCGACATTCAAATAAGAGCTCAGCGTCATCTGACGAAAGTTCGTCAGTGGTACCAGCATACAACCAAGGGTTATCAGCAAGAATCCAAGCCACTGCTGACTGGATAATTCATGCCCTAATGCCACACTGATTGCGCCGACCATCATCACAGGCAACGCCCGAGCAATTGGATAAACCACCCCCACGTCTGCGTGCTTATAAGCGACAATCAAACCGACTAGATAGACCATTTGTGAAATGCCGCTAATGAACAGCAATCCCCAAAACTCGCTCGGTAATGATGTCCAGCCAATGGTCGCCACATACCAAATCAAATAAGGGGTAAGAATGAAACATGCAGAGAAGCTGGCTGCTATAGTAAACGCGAGTCCAGAGCCTGAATTGCTTTTACCAAGGATATTCCAGCCCGCATGGAGAACAGCAGAAAAAACGACGAGACCAATCGCCAACAAATCCATTTCAATGTTCCTGTCTGAATAAAATAAAGGCCCCGAGATGGAGCCTTAGATGATGAGAAAATCCACTTAACGATTGAGTTCCGCCAGAGATTCAATGCTGATGGCATCGTGTCGCCAATACTCGATATCGCAATCAATCAACTCACCGTGCTGGTTATAGTTGATGCGCTCCACCACCATCGCGGGAGTGCCAGCTGTCGCGCGCAGTGCCTGAGCCATTTCACCCAACAAAGTGCTGGTTGAAATGCGGTAGCGAATCTTTTGATACGTCACGCCATAATGATCGCGGTAAATGTCCGTCAGTGAATTTGATAAATCGTAATCCAGCAGGTTCGGAAACAGCTCTGGACGAATGTAGTTTGTTACGAATACCACAGGTCTGTCTTCAAGGTATCGCACACGGTCGACTCGATACACATCCGAGAAAGGCTGCAAGTCCAGCAAGCGCGCGGCTTGTTTGTTTGCCAACGTTCCTTTTGCTGCAACCAACTCCGTTTTGGGCACACGATTTTGCGCTTTCGCCATGTTCGGGAAGTTTAGCGTTTGGGTTGGGTCGTAACGCAATGGCTCAGGTGAGATAAACCAGCCTCGACGATCTTCGCGATAGATTCGACCTTCCGCTTCTAGCAGTGATAAAGCTTCACGCAGAGTGACGCGTGTAGTATCGAACGACTCCGCCAACTTACGCTCTGCTGGCAGTTTTTGACGCGGCGATAGCATGCCCGCTTCAATCTGTTCAACAATCGAATCTTTAATTTTTACGTATTGCACGAAGTGTCCTTATCTTTTGCGCCAAGCTTGTGTGCGATTTTCTAACAATTTACCCAAAGTCATCTGAACAATCTTCGCAATCGCGGCAGCCATCATGATCATCACAGCCATCGCTGCTGCAGCGCCAGTTTGACCTGCATCGTCCATATTCAGAATCGAGACCGAAGCCGGAATCGTATCAGTTGAGTAAAGGAATACTACCGCAGAAGTGGTGGTCAATGCATTAACAAACAAGTAAGTCGCAATGTCCAAAATCGCAGGTAAACATACAGGTAATGTCACTTTAAAGAACAACTTGTATTGAGGAAGCTTCACCGATGCTGCTGTGGCTTCAATCTCCGATGGCAACTGCTTTAGCGCTGTCAGGGCGGTCATGTGACCCACTGTGTAGTAATGCACTACCGTGTTAATCACCAAGAACGCCATGGTGCCATAAAGCACATTCAGAGGATTATTCGCATCATTGAAGTAAAAGATGTAACCCAAGCCAAGCACCATACCCGGAACCGCCATTGGCACCACGCTAAGCATTTGCATCACCTGACGAATTGGACCAAACGCACGCCCTTTCTCAATGCAGTAAGCACCGACAAAGATAATGGCTGTACCAATAACCGCCGTCCAACCTGCAAGTGTTAGCGAGTTGAAGAATGGGCTCCAACCGTAGGTGCTCATTTCAGCAAAATTGTAGTTGTTTAGCGTCAGCGCTTTGTTCCAAGGCCAGAACGTAACTAACGAGCCATACACCGCCATGCCAAGCACAGCCAGCACTGCGATAGAAATGATGCTGCAGTAAACCAAACAGATGCTGTCGCGCGCTTTATTAGGTTCTGGCTGATAAGGCACCGAGCGAGTGTCGAATAAGCTCTTTTGTTTTTTCTGTACCCAGCGGTCTGCGCCAAACGCCATTACCGCAGGGAATAACAACATAATGCTAGTCACCGCACCCATGGCAAAGTTTTGCTGTCCCACGACTTGCTTGAAGATATCAGTCGCCAGAACGTTGTAGCTACCACCAATCACTTTCGGCACACCAAAGTCCGTGATAACTAGCGTAAAGACGACAATGAGCGTGCTGATCAAACCGTATTTCGCCGCAGGTAACGTCACCATAAAGAAAGTTTTGATGGGAGAGGTTTTAAGTGCACGAGCTGCTTCATACAAACGGGCATCTGAAGTACGCAGCGAAGTGGTCAAAATCATCAATGCATGAGGAAAGGTCCAGAAGATCAAACCCATCGAGATACCAATCACGCCATAAATCGAGTTTCCTAACAGCATCTCTTTAGCAATGCCTTGATTGCCGAAAAGGAAGATCAAACTGATCGCCGGCAACAACGAAGGCGCAAGGATCGGCGCAGTACCTAGAATTTGAAACAAACCTTTAAACGGCATGCATGAACGAGTCAGCGCGTAGGCATAACCAAACGCAAGCACACCGACTACCGAGGTCACAATCACGCCCAAAGTGAAGGTATTACCCACCGACACCCACAAGCTTGAAGAAGAAAAGTACGTCGCAAAGTTTGCCAGACCGACAAATTCGCCATTGGCATTTTGCACACTCTTGGTCAACATTGCCCAAAGCGGCATTAAGATGAACAGCACCATCATGGTCGACAAACCAGCGAGCAAACCGAACAACACAAGGTTGTCGCGGCTAACACGTCCGAGTAAGGATTTTGCTTTGTCTTGTGTGGTCAGGCTATTCATCGTCATTGTCTTCGCATTCATGTTTACACCTACGCCGCTAGCGCTTTATCAACCGAGGGCACGGCGTAACCATGCAGCCCTTCTTCAGCAAACTGGATGTAACGTACATCGCCCGCCTTGATATTGAGTTTTTGAACCGTTTCCACAGGCACATCCACGACGATGGTTTTCGTTGAGCTGTCGTTTTGCAATACGCAATCAATGCGGAAAAACGCCCCCAAAAACTCAGTTGCCGTAACTCGCACTGGTAAAGAGTTGGTGTAGTTTTCAACGAACTTGATGCTTTCAGGACGCACCGCAAGGTCGAAGCGGTCACCACGTTGGATCTTACGATTGGTCAAGCTTGGCGCTGGCATTAGGGTTTCCGCAATGCGCACTTGGGAGTCCGTAGCTACTGAGGTTTCAATAAAGTTCATGCTGCCGACAAACTCAGCGACAAAGCGCGTTGCTGGTTGTTGGTAGATCTCTTGAGGTGTGCCGACTTGCTCAATCACGCCATGGTTCATTACCACGATGCGATCCGCCATCGACAGCGCTTCGTCCTGATCGTGCGTAACCATGATGGTGGTGATGCCCAGCTTGCGTTGCAGCTTACAAATCTCGTCACGTAAGTGAACACGTACTTTTGCATCCAGCGCTGACAGCGGCTCATCAAGTAGCAGTAGACCCGGAGACAACGCTAATGCGCGAGCGAGTGCTACACGCTGCTGTTGACCACCAGAAAGTTGGTTAGGGAATTTCTCGCCAGAGGTTGGAAGACCAATGGTTTCTAACCAGTAATCTACTTTCTCTAGCGCTTCTTTGGTCGACATACCTTGGTTCTTCAAACCCACTGCAATATTCTCTTGCACAGTTAGGTTCGGAAACAAAGCATAAGATTGGAATACGATGCCGAAATCGCGCTTCTCTGGTGGTAGGAATGTGGTCTCTTGACCGTTTTGAAAAATCGCACCAGACGTTGGCAAGTCTAAACCTGCAATGGCACGTAGCAGAGTGGTTTTACCGCAGCCAGAAGGACCAAGAAAACAAACGAACTCGCCCTTTTCAATCGCTAGCGAGATTTTCTTTAATGCAGTGAACTGTCCGAATTGCTTCACTACATTTTCGATATTTAGGTAATGTTGGTTAGTTGACATAACACACGCTCCAAATGGTATATACCAACTTTAGTTTTGGAGTGTTACGTTCCAATGACAAATTTATAGCCAGAAGATGACAAATAGATGAAGGGCGATGAGGTTTGTTCAAGTGGTAATTAGAGATTCCCGACTCGCTCCTTCGTCACTCTCGAGAATGACGTGGTAAGTGTGGATCAAAAATTCTGAATCACACTCATTGCCTAGAATTACGAACTTTGACTTTCGCGCCATAAGCTTAAGATCGTCATTCCGGACGAGCTTAAGCGAGCCATCCGGAATCTCTTACAAGCACTATATTCTGAGATTTCCGACTCGCTCCTTCGTCGTTCTCGAGAATGACGTGGTGAGTGCGGATAGAAAATCCCAACTTTCTTAAGTCCGTCATTCCAGCGAACCTAAGTGAGACTAGGAATCTACTTGCAGCAAACCCTGAAATAATAGGGAAAACAAAAAATCCACCTCAACCGAGGTGGATTTCAATATTCAACTCAAAGCAATTTCAATTAAGACTTTGGTTCTGATTTCGCATCGAACTTCTCAGACCATGCCGTTAGAATCTCTGCACGCTTGCTGCCCATTTGCGCAAAGTCCATCTTCGCCATGTTCTCTTGAACATTAGGGAAGTTAGACACAGTAGCTTTCACTTCTTTATGTGCAACCACTGGGTACATTTCTACGTAAAGCTCGTTTGCTGCTTTAGAGATTGACCAGTCGACAACACGTTTCGCTGCATCCGACTCTTTTACTAGACCAACGGCTTCTGATTCCCAGCCGATGCCTTTTGGTGTGATAACCGCTAGTGGCGCACCTTGTGTTTTCAGCTTCGCGCCGCGGCTCGCCATAGAAATACCGATAGCCACTTCACCCATACCCGCTTGAACACATGGCTTAGAACCAGAGTGCGTGTAGTGTGCAATGTTCTTATCTAGGTCACGCATGTAGTTCCATGCCTGATCTTCACCCATGTTTTGTAGCCACGCAGAAACCTGCATGTAGCCAGTGCCTGAAGACGCTGGGTTAGGCATTGCAATGTGACCTTTGTAAACCGGCTTTGTTAGGTCTTCCCAGGACGTTGGTTTCGGTAGGTTAAGTTGTTTCGCAACCGCTTCGTTGAAACAAACTGCGTTAAAGAACGCATCGTTACCGAACCAAGCTTGGTTTGATTGAGGGTCGTTTAGGTTCGCATGCAGCTCTTCCAAACCTTTTGGTGTGTAAGGCTTAAGAAGACCTTCATCTTTAAGCAGTGCCATTGACGAGCCAGCCAGACCCCAAACCACTTCTGCTTGAGGGTTATTCTTTTCTGCCAGCAATTTCGCCGTCATGATACCTGTTGAATCACGAACCCACTTAATCTTGATATCTGGGTTATCTTTCTCAAACGCAGACTTGTATTTAGCAAGAATGTCAGTTTCGAAAGCGGTGTAAACCGTGACTTCCTGTGCTGCCATTGCATTCGTAGCTAGCAGAGAGACAAGTGCAGCCAGCGATCCTTTCATCAAACGGTTTTTCATCATTTTCTCCAGTTAATTTGGCAAAGTTTTCATTTGGTCTGTACCAGTTGACGATATACACCCTACTGAGCCTTTGTGACGAAATCATGACCATTAAATGGCAGTTTTACGAAAATTTGCGATGAATAATCGTTCAATTGATCCGCCATTTTCTGGATATTAAAGTTTTATGAAATTGGACATTCGCCTATTTACTGCCCTTTTCTTCCTCGCTAGAGTTAACTCGAAACTTGGTGTAGACCAATTAGCCTATTCTAATGGAAATCGAGATGAAAAACGAATACCTACTACTGACTCCAGGTCCTCTATCTACTTCTGAAACAGTACGTGAAGCCATGCTAAAAGACTGGTGTACTTGGGATGATGAATACAACAAAGACATTGTAGAAGTGATCCGCACTAAGCTTGTAAAACTGGCGACGGAGCAAGACGGCTACACCAGCGTACTAATGCAAGGTAGCGGCACCGCATCAGTAGAAGCAACGATTGGCAGTGCCATTGGCAAAGATGGAAAATTGTTGGTTGTCGACAACGGCGCTTACGGTGCGCGTATCGCTCAGATCGCTGATTACCTAAATATTCCATGCCATGTAGTTTCCCCAGGCGAAACATCACAGCCACACTTGAACGAGGTGGAAACTGCATTGGCATCGGATCCAGCTATTACCCACGTTGCAATTGTTCACTGTGAGACAACCACTGGCATGCTTAACCCAATTGAGGCGTTTGCTTCTGCTGCAAAAGCGCACGGTAAAGTGGTGATTCTCGATGCCATGTCGAGCTTTGGTGGCATTCCTATCGATATCGCTGAGCTAGGCATCGATTTTATGATCAGCTCTGCAAACAAATGTATTCAAGGCGTGCCGGGCTTTGGCTTTGTGATTGCGAAACAAACTGAGCTAGAAAAGTGCCAAGGTCAGGCACGTTCTTTGAGCCTTGATCTTTACGACCAGTGGCACTGCATGGAAGTGAACCACGGTAAATGGCGTTTCACGTCTCCAACGCACACGGTTCGCGCTTTCTACCAAGCCTTGTTAGAGCTGGAACAAGAAGGCGGCATTGAAGCTCGTCATAACCGTTACCAAACTAACCAGAAAACACTGGTTGCAGGTATGCGTTCTTTGGGGTTTGAGCCACTACTGAGTGATGACCTTCACTCGCCAATCATCACTTCTTTCTACTCTCCGACGCACAGTGATTACCAGTTCAAAGCGTTCTACACGCGTTTGAAAGAGCAAGGCTTCGTAATTTATCCGGGTAAAGTATCGAACGCAGATTGCTTCCGCATCGGCAACATTGGCGAAGTTTACCCAGCAGATATCGAGCGCTTAATCGGTGCAATTGAAAAAGCAATGTACTGGCAAGTTGCGTAAAGCAGCCTTCTGATTGAGAGAGCGTTATGACTCAGAATATCAAACCGACCCATTTCCGTAGCGAAGGCGATGTCAACACGACACCAGCGCGCCAAGCTTGGAACGCATCGATGGACGACGAGCGCACGCAAGCATTACTGAAGCGTGATTCGGAGGTCTTTCTTCATCAAGCCATGTCAACGCCTTGCTTAGATACCTTGGAAGCGGCAGAAGGCATCTACATCCAAGATGCTACCGGCAAAAAGTACATGGACTTCCATGGCAATAACGTCCATCAGCTGGGCTATGGTCATCCGCATGTGATTAAACGCGTGCAAGAGCAAATTGCCAAACTGCCGTTTTCACCACGTCGTTTTACCAACGAGACCGCAATTGAATGTGCCGAAAAGCTCACCCAAATCTGTGGCGGCGAATTGAACCGCGTGCTGTTTGCTCCAGGTGGCACATCTGCGGTTGGCATGGCACTTAAACTAGCGCGCCACATCACGGGCAACTACAAGGTGGTGTCTCTGTGGGATTCCTTCCACGGCGCATCGTTGGATGCCATCTCAGTAGGTGGCGAAGCGTGTTTCCGACAAGGCATGGGGCCATTAATGGCAGGTGTTGAACGCATTCCACCAGCCGTATCTTACCGTGGCGCTTTCCCAGTTGCGGACAGCAGCGATGTGCATTACGCCGATTACCTTGAATACGTGATTGAGAAAGAAGGCGGCGTGGGCGCGTTTATCGCAGAAGCGGTTCGCAACACAGATGTTCAAGTGCCAAGTAAAGCCTACTGGAAACGCATCCGTGAAATCTGTGACAAACACAATGTCATGCTGATCATCGACGACATCCCTAACGGTATGGGTCGCAGCGGTGAATGGTTTACCTACCAAACCTACGACATCGAGCCAGATATACTCTGCATCGGAAAAGGTTTGGGCGGAGGCTTAGTGCCTATCGCAGCCATGGTAACCAAAGACAAATACAACACCGCCGAGCAAATCTCCATGGGTCATTACACTCATGAGAAAAGTCCTATCGGTTGTGCTGCAGCACTGGCAACCATGGAAGCCATTGAGCAAGACGGCTTGCTAGATAAAGCCAAAGCCGACAGCCAGTTCATGCGTGAAAAGCTGCTAGAGATGAAAGCCAAATACCCAGTGATTGGTGATGTGCGTGGCATCGGCATGTTGTGGGGCATTGAGTTGGTCACTGACCACGAAAGCAAAGCACGCGCGTATGACGAAGCGGAAGCTGTGCTGTACCAATGCCTCAACAACGGAGTGAGTTTCAAGGTATCGCAAGGTAACGTGATTCAACTCAGCCCACCGCTGATCATCACTCGCGAACAACTGACAGAAGCGTTGGCGATCTTCGAAGAAGCCATCGCCAAAGTGTATAAAGACTTTAACTACATTTAGGGTCAATAGACCTCAACAAAAACCAATTTATCCAGAGCGCGGTTCCAATGTGTAGGCAGCGCTCTGGCAAGCAAGAAAAAGGATTGAACATGAGCAACTCACCAATTCAAGCAGTGATCTTTGACTGGGCTGGCACTATCGTCGATTTCGGCTCTTTTGCGCCAACCAGCATCTTTGTGGAAGCGTTCAAACAAGGCTTTGATTTTGAAATCGACCTTGAAGAAGCGCGCGAACCAATGGGGCTTGGTAAGTGGGATCACATCCAAGCGGTGGGTCGCATCCCTGCGGTTGATAAGCGTTGGAATGAGAAGTTTGGTCGCTCAATGACCAGCGAAGACATCGACGCTATCTACGCAGCATTCATGCCGCTGCAAAAAGCAAAAGTGGCTGACCACGCAGAGCCAATCCTTAATGCGATTGAAGTTGTGAACGGTCTGAAAGGCAAAGGCATCAAGATCGGTTCTTGTTCTGGTTACCCTCGTGAAGTGATGGATGTGCTGATTCCTGTGGCTGCGGATTACGGCTACAAACCAGATTACGTAGTAGCAACGGATGACCTGCCGCAAGGTGGTCGCCCAGCACCATTTATGGCACTGAAAAACGTGATTGAGCTGAATGTTACCGACGTTAATGCGTGTATCAAAGTGGATGACGCCGCACCGGGCATCGATGAAGGTCACAACGCCGGTATGTGGACCGTTGGTTTGCTGCTTTCTGGTAACGAAGCAGGTCTAACGTTTGAAGAATACCAAGCCGCGGACGAAGCAACGCTTGATGCCGCTCGTGAAAAAGCGCGTGCAAAACTGCTCAAGAGCTCGCCGCACTACCTTATCGATACGATCGCTGACTTCCCAGAAGTGGTTGCAGATATCGAACGTCGCTTAGCAGCAGGTGAGCGTCCGTAGTAGAGAATCATTATTCTCACACATAAAAAACCTCTCAGCATCGAGAGGTTTTTTGTATCACGTATTAGTTTCTAACCAAATGAGGTTAGTTGATCGCAGTACTCGCTCGGCGTTTTAGCTTAAAGCCCATGTCCGTTGCATGTTCTACAGGCTCACCTTTAATGGCTTGCAGTAACTTGTCTGCGGCTTTCGTCCCCATACGTTCGTAATCGAATTCCGCACAGGTCAAACTTGGGTAGGCGTGCTCACCCATAGAAGAGCCTTCCAAACAGATAATCGCAATGTCAGTCGGGACTTTCAGCACTCGGCGATGACACTCAAACAACGCGCCAATCGCAATCTCTTCATGGCTACATACCAGAGCATTCAAACTTGAATCGCGCAGCAATAACTTTGCCAACCCTTCCGCACCTAATTGTGAAGATGGCGCTTCGTGGGTGGTTAAGAAATGGTCCGGTGCAAGGTAGTTCTCAATCATCGCGCTTTGCCAGCCGTGTAGCTTACGTTGCAAAGTGGAGTGATCCCCACGCGCACCAATGAAGCCCACGTTCTTGAAGCCTTGCTCAATCACATGCTTGGTACAGGCTTTACCCACCTCAAAATGGTCAACACCGATATTGAGGTAACTGGCTTTCGAACTTAACTCAGCAATTTCCAATACTGGCGTGTTCGAGGCTTCCAAAAGCTGATTAGTACGTTGGCTGTGTTCATTACCAAACAGCACGACTCCGGCTGGGCGGCTCTCAAGAAATGTCGAAAGCAGTTTCTCTTCTTGCTCTACCGAGTAGTCGCTGTAGCCAAGCAGTAACTGATAACCCGCTTTGTTCAACGCTTGTTGAAAGCTCGGTAAGAAAAGCGCGCACGCTTTTTCAAACAGGGAAGGAATGATAAGAGCGATGGAGTAACTTTCAGCAGACGCCAAAGCCCCTGCCGCTTTATTCGGGATATAGCCGAGCTCATCAACCACTTGTTGAATCTTTTCTCTCAGCTTGTCAGATACTAGCTCGGGCGTTCGTAATGCTCGCGACACCGTCATGGTGCCTACGCCGGCTTTTTTAGCGACGTCCGCCAAGGTGACATTGCCAGTACTTCTTCGTTTGCGAGGTTCGCTCATTGTTCTTATTTAGTGTTCTCTATTTTCTGCCGCGACATCTTACCACAGCGTTTTAGTGGTTTTGATATTAGCGCATTAGAAGTCGATCACAAGCATATGAAACTCGGATGACTGATAAAAATGGTAGCGCTATCACAATTTATGATAGCGCTATCAGATAGCGCTACCATTTGTGATCATTCTCAGGTTTTTCTGACAAATTGATCGATAAAGTACCCATCAACAAAACAACAAACCGGAAAGATCCAATGCTACGTGAACTGATTACCTCTGATGTGATTCGCATCCATTCTGATGCTACTGACTGGAAAGATGCGGTGAGCAAATCCTGTGAAGCACTGATTGAAAATGGCGCGATTGAGCCAAGCTACGTGGACGCTATTTACCGCTCACACGAAGAGCTCGGTCCTTACTACGTGGTAGGTCCTGGTATGGCAATGCCACACGCTCGCCCTGAAGATGGCGTTAACCGTTTGTCTCTTGCCATCACAGTGATTCAAAACGGCGTGAACTTCGATTCTGAAGGTAACGACCCAGTAAAAATGCTGGTTACGCTAGCCGCGACAGACAGTAACTCGCACGTGGATGCGATTTCTAAACTGGCTGAGTTGTTTATGAATGAAGAGCATGTAGAAGCCATCTGCACCGCTCAAAACACACAAGATGTTCTCGCGATCATCGAAAAATACTAACTCCTGATGTGCCCTTAAAAAATGGGCATACACCCCTATAAAAAGAAAAGGTCTGAATTATGAAAATTATGGTTGTTTGCGGTCACGGTCTTGGTACTAGCCTAATGATGGAAATGAGCATCAAAGGCATCGTGAAAGAATTGAATGTAAACGCAGAAGTGGATCATATCGATCTAGGCTCTGCAAAAGGTACGGATTGTGACATCTTCATCGGTACTAACGACATCGTTGAACAGTTGAACGCGCTTGGCGTTGAACCACGAATCGTTGCGCTTGATAACATGGTCGACAAAGTGGCAATGAAAGAGCGTCTATCTGCAGCACTTCAAGAGCTTGGCGCTCTATAAGGTGGCGTTATGGAATTTTTCAGTTTCTTAATGAACGACGTCCTATCAGAGCCGGCGGTTCTGGTAGGTCTTATCGCCCTAATCGGCTTAATTGCCCAGAAAAAACCAGTCACTGAGTGTATTAAAGGCACGGTAAAAACTATTCTTGGTTTCATCGTGCTTGGTGCGGGTGCGGGTCTGGTTGTAACTTCTCTGGGTGACTTCGCGACGATTTTCCAACACGCGTTCGGCATCACTGGCGTGGTTCCAAACAACGAAGCTATCGTCTCTATCGCACAAGAAGCGTTTGGTAAAGAGATGGCGATGATCATGTTCTTCGGTATGTTAGTGAACATTCTGATCGCTCGCTTCACGCCATGGAAATTCATCTTCCTAACGGGTCACCACACGTTATTTATGTCAATGATGGTAGCGGCGATCCTTGCTTCTAGCGGCATGAAAGGTGTTCCACTGATCGCGCTTGGCTCTCTAGTTGTGGGCTCTGTGATGGTGTTCTTCCCTGCGATTGCTCACAAGTACATGAAGCAAGTAACAGGTTCTGACGACGTTGCGATTGGTCACTTCTCTACCCTTTCTTACGTACTAGCGGGCTTTATTGGCAGCAAGTTCGGTAATAAAGAACACTCTACTGAAGAGATGAACGTACCTAAGAGCTTGTTGTTCCTACGTGATACGCCTGTAGCAATCTCGTTCACCATGGGCATCATCTTTATGGTGACGTGTATCTTCGCTGGCGGTGACTTTGTACGCGAAGTTAGCGGTGGTAAGCACTGGTTCATGTTCGCACTGATGCAATCCATCACATTCGCCGGTGGTGTGTACGTTATCCTTCAAGGTGTACGTATGGTTATCGCAGAAATCGTTCCGGCGTTTAAAGGCATCTCAGACAAACTAGTACCAAACGCGAAACCTGCGCTTGATTGTCCGGTTGTATTCCCATACGCACCAAACGCGGTATTGGTGGGCTTCCTATCGAGCTTTGCGGCGGGTCTTTTGGGTATGTTCCTACTTTACGTGATGGGGCTTACTGTGATTATCCCTGGTGTCGTTCCACACTTCTTTGTAGGTGCAGCGGCAGGTGTATTTGGTAACGCTACAGGTGGTCGTCGCGGTGCAATCTTGGGTGCTTTTGCACAAGGTCTACTGATTACCTTCCTACCAGTATTCCTAATGCCAGTACTGGGTGACCTAGGCTTTGCTAACACGACCTTTAGTGACGCAGACTTCGGCGCTGTTGGTATCCTACTGGGTCTGATTGTTCGCTAAGTAGTTAGTCTGAATATAACTAGCTGATAACTGACTTGATTGATGCGCGAATAGGCTCATCGGCATCAATCTTCAAGAATATCTCGTCATAGCAAACGACGAACTTTAGAAGAAAGCAATCGTAGAAAGAAAACAAACGCCCCTCACGTGAGGGGCGTTTTTCTTTTTGGCACTATCTTAAGAAAGCTTGGCTTATTGAAGCGTAGTTCCGTTAGATAGCAGCTTTCTTGTCGGCTCTTGCTCGGTGTATTCGACCGCATCGTGATCCGCGAGCTTCTCGACTTCCGCCTGTTCACCCACCACAACCAACACGTGTTGTTTCACCAGAGCGTCGACCACTTCAATGTTGTGCTGACGAAGAAGCGCTCTCACTTCGCTCTCTTTTCCTTCATGATACTTAACAAAGTAACGCGCAGGTTGCTGCTCGGCTTGATCTTGGCGTTCATCCACGAGAGGAAATCCTTGATTGTTTGCCAAGCTGCTTGAGCTCAGTCCGATTGCCAATAGTGCGGTAGCGCCTACCACAGACAAAGAAAGTAAGGTCAACTTCTTCATAGTCACTCCTTATTGAAAGGTCAGAGTCCAACTGTTGATGGTGCCTGTGTCTCTTCTGGCACTGTCCACCGCTTTTAGTTCCCATGTACCTTGCGATTCAAAACCAGAAAAATCCGCTTGGAACGTGTTTTTTATATCGTTAGCGCTGCCGCCAGTATTATTGTGAAGTACAACTTCTCCACCAGTCGGTGACGTTAAAGTCACTCGTAAATCACCGATGTAAGTGTGGCTAATATCAAGATCAATACTTACTGTGCCTGAATCACCAGAGCGATCGACTTCTACTGCACTGATTGCGCCAGAAGATTTATTATCTGGAATCGCAACAGGGCTGGTATTTGAGAAGCTAGAGTCCGAAGAGCTACCACCATCAGGTCCATTACAGCCGGCGTCCAAGAACAGCTTCGCCGCTTCAGCATTAACTAGGCCGTGGCCAGTACGGTTGTCTCGACCAGCAACATCAATATCTGTTGCAGTTTTCACTAGGGCATTACGCACTTGCGCTGCTGTACAGGTTGGGTGGTAACTCCACACCAAGCCAGCTACGCCCGTTACGTGCGGTGTCGCCATTGATGTACCATTGTAGTACTCGTAATCTTCACCAGAGGTTGTTGCAACAGTAATTTCCTGACCAACATACCCCAACAGCTCTTGACCAAATGCACGATCAACCGTTACCGAAACCATACGATAAGCGTTGTTTGTGTCTACCAAGAATGGGTTTTGTAAACCAGGTAGTTCAGAGTTGCTGTATACGATTGCAGCTCGCGCACCCGCATTGTAACAAGCCTGAACCGCATCCACTTCTGGGTAGTTACCTGAAGACTGGTTACCAATACGCTCAGTCAAACAAATTTTGCCCGACATATCACCACAGTTAACGTTACCGCCAGATACATCACAGCTATCTAGCGTTGCCGTTACTGAACCCGCGATTGGATCCGGAACATACGAAGAACCGTTATTGATCAAACGATTGTGAGGAACAATCCCACGATCAAACTGACTGACACCATTCAAGGTAATATCAGAAAGTTTACCTTCACCTACCGTAACCGTTGATAAGATCGCCACACCCGGGCCTGAGATCTCAACTTGATTAGTAGATTGTGAGAACGCTGCATGATCATTTTGATTATCAACAGCCGCAACAGACATCACTGAGTCATAAGAAGCTGGATAGCTGTGCGCTGTATTGCCATCATTACCCGCAGCGGCGATCAATAGAACGCCTTGATCGTAAATATTTTGCAGTGCATTTTGCTCAGTTCGGCTTGATTGACTACCACCAAGGCTCATGTTCACAACGTTAGCACCATTATCGGCACAGGTCTGGATTGCTTTAACAAGCCCAGATGAGTAACCCCAACCCGATTCGTTAAATACTTTCACGATGTGCAAATTCACATTCTGGTTTGGCATCACACCCTTTACACCTTCGGTGTTGGCAATCGCAGCAATCGTACCCGCGACGTGAGTACCGTGGGCATTGTTGTTACCCGGATCACTCCATGATCCCGTACCACCATCGTTAGTACCAGCAACGCGGTTACCGCTTAGGTCGTTGTGCGAAATGTCGTACCCTGAATCGATAATACATACAGTGCGATTACCCGCATTGAAGTCAGCTAACAGTTGAGCATTAACCGCTTCATATCCCCATGGGGTCGTTTCGCTGAGCAAATAGCGAGGTGGATCGACTTCCACGTATTCCACATCACTACGATTGCGAAGCGGCTCTAAGTCATCGCCATCCAGTTCAACGCTGTAAATGGCGCGATTGCCCAGTTTTTCCACCTTACGTGCCTTCACCTGTTCTAGAACAGACTCCTGCGCGATTCGTGGCCCCCAGAATGAGTTACCACCCATTGAAGAACGGCTGACTGCATCTTCTTTGAATTTGACGATGTACTTCGTCGGTAACTTAGATTCATCAAATCCCATTGGTGGAGCCGCAAACGCTGACATCGAAGTGGTCAGTGCTATTGCTACGGCAGACAACGAAAATAAGCCTTGTTTTTTACTTGTTGTGTAGTGCATTTGCCCTATTCCTTATTTGAGCTAATTTTTATTCACTATATTCTCATGAAAAGTCATCATCATGATGTTTGCATGAGAGCTTCAGCTATAGTTTACAGAGCAAAAATGCCAAACAATTTGTTTCATGAATATACAAATTTGTACAAGAGATCATTCAATAAACACTTTAAGTTAACATTAAAAATCACCAACAAAACCTTATAAAGCAATTACTTAATTAACAAAAAGTGAATGTTAAATTAATGTTAGTGAGTAATTATTCTAAATACCACCCATTTAATCGATTGCTATGCTGAATGGATTTTTTGACCGTGGTGCCAAAACTGAAATATTGAATATTTAGTTGTTGACTGTCTTGAGCATTTACTCAGAATTAGAAGGTTTAGTGAGAAAAATTCTCATCTAAATACTGTTATAGCCGAGCGTATTCACGCATTCGGAACAATAACCATTACAAGAAGAGTGAATGATGAAAAAAACAATCACACTATTAACTGCATTACTTCCGCTTGCCTCCGCCATTGCAGAGGAGCCAACTTTATCACCAGCAATGGTTTCTGCGGCTGAAGTGGTTAGCGCGCAAGAAAATCAAACTTATACGTACGTTCGATGCTGGTATCGTACGAGCCACTCTAAGGACGATGCGGCTACCGATTGGAAATGGGCAAAAAACCAAGATGGTAGTGACTTCACTATCGATGGTTATTGGTGGAGCTCTGTTTCATTTAAAAACATGTTCTACACCAATACCTCACAAAACGTAATTCGCCAGCGATGTGAAGAAACACTAGATCTAGCGAACGAGAACGCAGACATTACATTTTTTGCTGCCGACAATCGTTATTCTTATAACCACACGATCTGGAGCAATGATGCTGCAATGCAACCAGATCAAATCAACAAGGTAGTGGCTTTGGGCGATAGCTTGTCTGATACAGGCAACATCTTTAACGCGTCCCAATGGCGCTTCCCTAACCCTAATAGCTGGTTCTTGGGTCACTTCTCAAACGGTTTTGTTTGGACGGAATACGTTGCTAAAGCCAAAAACTTACCGCTATACAACTGGGCAGTTGGTGGCGCAGCAGGTGAAAACCAATACATCGCGCTAACTGGTGTCGGCGAACAAGTTTCTTCTTACTTAACCTACACAAAGCTGGCGAAGAACTACAACCCTGCTAACACATTGTTTACGTTAGAGTTTGGTTTAAATGATTTCATGAACTACAACCGTAGCGTGCCGGAAGTAAAAGCGGATTACGCTGAAGCTCTGATTCGTTTAACAGACGCTGGCGCGAAGAACTTCATGTTGATGACACTGCCAGATGCAACCAAAGCACCACAGTTCAAATACTCAACACAGGAAGAAATTGAAACGATTCGTGCGAAAGTATTGAAAATGAACGAGTTCATCAAAGCACAAGCGATGTACTACAAAGCCCAAGGCTACAACATCGCATTGTTTGATACACACGCACTGTTTGAGAAGTTAACCTCGGCACCAGAAGAACACGGTTTCGTAAATGCAAGCGACCCTTGCTTAGACATCAACCGTTCATCCTCTGTTGACTACATGTACACTCACTCATTACGTTCTGAATGTGCAGCATCTGGCGCAGATAAGTTCGTGTTCTGGGATGTGACTCACCCAACCACAGCAACGCATCGTTATGTGGCTGAAAAAATGTTAGAAAGCAGCAATAACTTAGAAGAGTTTCGCTTTTAATAAGCCGTTGTTGTTCATTGCAAGTTAATCTGCATAAAAATGACCACGATGCTTCGTGGTCATTTTTTATCGATATCGAACCCCGATAACGGGTTTATTTGAGCTCGCTTACTTCAAGCCGTTGATTTAGAGACGTTGACTTTGAGCAGTCTCATTCAGCGTTCTGTTTTGGTACGTTACCGCGGAAGCTGTTCACCATAATAGAGATCAACGTCTTTAAGGTTTCATCATCACTGCGGTATGAGTAGGCTCGTATACCCGTAAACTGAACCTGGAACAACTGAGCAAGAAGCAATGTATCCTGGGCTTCAATTTCGCCATTCTCGATTGCTCGCTCAAACAGCTTTGCAAGAAAAGATTCAAATTGGTTTGCTAAGCTGTTTGTTTGATTGCGCAGCGCATTAAAATCCTCAGCAAATTCACTTGCTGATTTGACTAACATGCACACTTCACTGGGATTGGAGTCTCGCTGATTGATAACCACATCAATCGCGAAAGCTTCTATTGCATCTAGAACCGTTGTGTTCTGAGTTAAATGCAACTCAAACAGGGCTTGTAAGTTCGCAACGTACATTTTTAGCGCTTCACAATATAGCCCCTCTTTTGACCCAAACGTCGCATAAATACTTCCAGGACGCAGATTAACGCTATCTTGTAAATCACGTGTAGATGTTGCATGAAAACCTTTCTTCCAGAATAGATCCGAGGCGGCTTTCACCACTTCATCACGTTGGAATTTCTTTGTATTCGCCATGAGCAATTATCAATTTTGAACATATGCTCAATTTTATATTGAGCGACCGCTCAAAATCAACTATCCTGTTCTTGCCTAATCCGCTCATATCCAATTACAGGAGATTTAAACATGGCAGAATTTAAACTGTATACCGCAGAAAACGCACCCGAAGGATCAAAGCACCTGATTGAAAATTCAGTCAAAGCGTTTGGCATGCTACCAAATCTTCATGCTGTTATGGCTGAAGCGCCAACCTTGCTTGAGGGTTATCAAGTTGTGCATGAGCTATTTCAACAAACATCATTTAACGCAGAAGAATTGACCGTCGTATGGCAAACCATCAACGTTGAACATGGTTGTCACTACTGCGTTCCTGCTCATAGTGCGATCGCGGCGTCAATGAAAGTGGATCAGGAGATTGTTGATGCTCTCGTCAACCAAACACCATTGGCAGACGAAAAACTTGAAACACTACGAGAGACAACGCTTCAAATGGTGCGCCAACGTGGTGTAGTGGAAGAGTCTCAGATAGAGAAGTTCTTTGCGGCGGGTTACGGACAGCAGCAACTGCTTGAAATTGTACTTGGTCTAGCGCAAAAAGTGATGAGTAACTACACCAATCACCTAGCTGACACCCCGGTTGATGCACCTTTCAAGAAGTTCGCCAAGTAACTTAAGCTTTTATTACTGGTCCCATTGATGGGACCAGTAATACCTTCAAAAAAGGCTTTGTTGCATGGCGCTTCGCTAGTGTGAGCTGACCCCTAATTACAACGGCGCGACGTCGGTTCCCCCTAAAGACTGGTAAAGCGTAACCTGAGTGAGAAACTGGTTGTAGCGGTTTTCCAACAAAGAAGCTTGCGCGTTTCTGGTATCTTCTTGTGCATTCAAATAGTCCATGATCGATGTCGAGCCATACTGATACCGCGCAGCATAAATGAACTCAGCGGCACTCGCGGCATCATACTGTTCTTGTAAACGCGCCGCCTGATACTTCAATTTCTCGCGTGCCGACAAGGCATTTTCGACATCTTGGAATGCGGCGTACAACACTTGGCGATAACTCACAATAGCCGATTGATAGTCTAAATCGGCAATGGCTTGGCTATTTTTCATCTCATTCCACTGCAAAAACGGTAGCGTCATATCCGCACCTAAGCTGCCAATCGGGTTGGAAAGCAGGTCTTTGAGCGCTTGTGACGATCCACCCAGAGCCCCAGTAAGCGTCAGCTTGGGCAAATAGTCCAAATCTGCTGCGTCTTTATTTGCTAGCGCGGCTTTGACTTCATAAATCGCTGCTTTAATGTCGGGTCTGCGGATCAATAAATCAGACGGAGCACCAACACTCAACGATGGCATATCGCCTTCAGGCAGCATTTGGATGTTTGCACTGATGCTCTTCGGCGGTTGATTGAACAAAATCGCAAAGGCGTTGTTTGCCTCAAGTAAACTCTGTTCAAACTCACTTTGCTGCGCTTGTAAGCTTGCCAACGTACGTTTGGCTTCAAGCACATCTAACTGATCCACAGCGCCAAGTTGGTACTGTTTTTCAATCAATTGTAGCGTTTGAGCTGCGTCTTCCACATTACGCTGACTGAGGTTTAAACGCTGTTTCAGATAGCCGATTTGCCAATATAACGATGCCGTCGTTGCCACCAAACTTTGTGCGGTCGCCTCGCGATCTTGTTGACTTGCCATAGCCGTCCACTTGGCTTGGTCAACGTCCGCCGAGATTTTTCCCCACAAATCCAACTCGTAATTGACGGACAAGTTAGTGCTGTAGCTATCTGCCGATTCCCCGCTATCAAGAGATTTTTGAACTTGTCCTGATGTGGAAGAACTCAACGTAGGGAAAAGGTCATCTTGCGCTAAACCCAGCTGTAAACGCGCTTTCTTTAGCGTTAGCGTTGCCAGCGTCAAATCGTTGTTTTGAGCCAACACCTGAGTAATGTATTGATTAAGCGTTGGGTCGTTAAACGCCAACCACCAAGGATCCATACTGACATCACCCGCAACATGCATCTGTTGCCAATTTGCAGGCACTTGCACCTCAGGAGCTTGATAGTCGCTACGCATAAGCGAACCACAACCTGACAACCACACTGCGCTTAAGGCAGCCGCGACCAATCGAGTTTTGAATTTCATTGTGTTACTCATTTTTAGTCTCTCGCTAGCGCTTCTATCGGATCGAGTTTGGCGGCATTGCGAGCGGGTAAAAAGCCGAAAGCGATGCCAATCAACGTTGAGCAAATAAACGCCCAGATGATCGAGTTCATTGAGTAAATCATTTGGAAGCCGCTACCAGATGTACTGAATGCAAAACCAATCAAAAACGCCAAGCCAATACCAGCAATGCCACCACACAAACACACTAATACCGCTTCAATCAAAAACTGACGCAAAATATCCGCTTGCCGCGCACCCACAGCCATTCGCACACCGATCTCTTTCGTGCGCTCTGTCACCGACACCAACATGATGTTCATTACGCCAATTCCGCCGACAATTAGGGAGATCACCGCAATCGCTGAGATCAGTAACGCCATGGTGGCGGTGGTTTTCTCGATGCTCTGACGAATGGTGTCAGTGTTAATCGTGAAGAAATCTTCTGTACCGTGACGCATTTTTAACAAGTTGATGATGCTCTGTTCTACCGCTGCGCTTGGGGCGTTCTCATCAATCCGTACAGTAATGCCGTTGAGGTAGCGTTGTCCCATCATTCGTCCCGACATGGTGGTGTATGGCACCCAAATTTTCAGCGCGTCGCTGTTGCCAAACGCGTCTTCTTTTTTCTGCGTGACACCCACAATACGCACTGGCAATGAAACAAGAAAAATCACTTCACCAATCGGATTTCTATCCGCAAACATTTCCTTTCTGGTGTTGTCATCAATCACTGCTTCTTGGGCGAGTGAGTTCACGCTCTCTTCATCCCAAAACTGACCTTTGGCAATCTCATAACCGCGCACACGGAAATAATCTTCCCCAACCCCTTCCACAGACGCGGTTGCATCCTGATTGGCGTAACGCACGGTTAAGCTGTTGGATAAAGACGGCGTGACACTGTCGACAAAAGGTAGACTCTCCAACGATTTAGCATCGTCGGCGGTTAGCGTTTTCACTCGTCCGGAGCGGCGGTCACCAAACCCTTTGCCCGGCCTGACATCAATGGTGTTTGTTCCCATGGATGAAATATTCGACAAAATTTGCTGTTGTGAACCATTACCTAGTGCCACCACGGAAACCACCGAGGCTATACCAATAATGATGCCGAGCATGGTCAAAAACGTGCGCATTCTGTGGCTAGACATCGCCAGCAGCGCCATTTTTAGCGCGTCAATAAAACTGTCCCACTTCCACCACTTACTGGCGGCTTGCGCTGGGCGATGAAAAGATGCGCTCGGTGTCTTTGCTGCTTGCTCATTGATTACAACTTGTGCATTTGGCGTATCTGCAATGATTTCACCATCTTTGATTTCAATGATGCGATCCGCAAAGTTCGCCACGTTCATATCATGAGTCACTAAGATGATAGTATGCCCAAGTTGATGCAACTCTTTAAGCAGTGCCATCATCTCTTGCCCACTGTGACTGTCTAATGCGCCAGTGGGCTCATCAGCGAGAATCACCTCACCACCGTTCATCAGTGCACGAGCAACACTCACGCGCTGTTGCTGGCCACCACTCAGTTGGCTGGGCTTGTGAGTCAAACGATCTTCCAGCCCCAAGCGAGCCAATAGTGACTGCGCTCGCTCCGTTCTTTGACGATGAGGAACTCCCGCGTAAACCGCTGGTACTTCCACATTTGCCACCGCGGTTAAATCCCCCAGCAGATGGTAACGCTGAAATATAAAGCCAAAATACTCGCGGCGCAGTTCCGCCAGTTGGTCGGATTCCAACGTCGAGACATCTTGCCCATTAATGAAGTATCGACCGCTGGACGGTTTATCCAAGCAGCCAAGCACATTCATCAGCGTCGATTTACCTGAACCTGATGCACCCACGATCGCGACCATTTCACCGCGTTTTATCTCTAAATTAATGTGGTTCAACACGGTAAGCGACTCGTCGCCAGAGACAAATCGTCGAGTTAAATCCTCAACTTTTAAAAGCACGTCACTCATCTTAGAACCTCATTGGAGGGCGACGACGATCACCTCGGCTTGATGATTCCCCATCCATAGCATTGCCAAGAACAACTTGGTCGCCCTCCTTCAAACCTGAGAGAATTTGTGCGTTCACTTTGTTGTTGATACCCACTGTCACAGGCTTTTTCACCACTTGGCCCTGTTCAAGCACTGGCACGGTATAGTTGCCTTTGCCGCCAGATTTTTGCAGCACTTGTGAAGGGACAATCAAGGTATTTTCCGATTGCTCAAGGACAATCGAAACTTGCGCAGTCATGCCGATACGCAAAATACCTTGCGGGTTCTTCACATCAAATACAGCGTTGTAGTAAATGGCGTCGCTATCTGAAATGCTCAAATCGCTGTCATCGCCATCCATGATGGTTGGCCCCGGCTCAATGGCGCGCAATGTACCTTTAAACTGCTGATTCGGTTTGCCTAAAATGGTGAACAGCGCCGTTTGGCCTGGGTGAACAAAAATCACATCGGCTTCCGAAATTTCGGCTTTCACCGTCATCGTATCTAACTTGGCTAACTCGATAATCGTTGGCGTGGTTTGATTGGCGTTTACGGTTTGGCCTTCTTCCACCGCGGTGTAGACCACCGTGCCATCCATCGGTGCGTTGATGGTGGTGTAACCGAGATCTAACTGCGCATTGTCGACGTTGATTTTGGCTTTCTCGATTTCGGCATCCAGTTGCGCTAACTCGGCTTTGTAGATGGCGAGCGTCGCTTCGGCATTCTCGTAATCAGCTCGTGAGCTCGCTTTCGCTGCCAACATGCCTTTTTGGCGCACGTATTCATAGTTTGCTTGTTTAATCTGCGCTTGCTTAGCCTGGTACTGAGCGTTGAGACTATTAAGAGACGCTTGAGCTTCTTTGAGGCTGTTTTGCTGAGTCAGGCTGTCAATCTGTGCAATCAAATCTCCCTGTTTGATCTCATCCCCTAAGTTCACAGCGAGGCGTTGAATTTGCCCAGATACTTGCGCACCTACATTCACCAATTTGGACGCTTGCAGCATGCCGTTGGCTAATACCGCCTTTTCGATATTGCCTTTGCGAACGACTTCTGTCGCGTAAGGAGAAATGGGTTCTGGACGTTGCAGATAATGATAACCACCAGCACCAATAGCAAGTAGGCCACACAAAACGAGCCATTTTTTATTGAGTTTCATAGCAGGAGTGAAGTAAATAATCGTTTTGATTTTATACTGTTATTTGTCTTAGCCGTACAGGGTACGAGACGTAAAGATAGGTAAATTAACGTCAAGATACTGAAGGAATAACTTCACTAACGTGAAAAATCCGAGATATTATAGTCACTTCAAAACTATATTATTCAATACGTATAGCAAAGATCATTTTTAATATAGAAATTCAAGTTATAAGTATTATAAACAAAATTTTTAAATACCAACAAACCAGTAAAATCTAAACTTATTCAATATGTCATCCATTTAGATTTCATTATGGCCATTTTTTAATTGTTGAATTTCAAGAGGAGTTAAGTGACAAGTTAAATAAAAAATACCCACATAACACAGGTAAGACCGAGAGGAGTGTGTCATGTGGGTTTAAACGATAGTTCTCTTGCTGATTCGAACTACCAACGTTGGGATGCAATGGAAATACAAATGACTCAGAGTTTCCATCACGGACACTTTATCGCTGGATTTCCCTCTATTTGTTAGGGAACAGTCAGTACAATAAAAATAGAGAAGTAATACCGCAAAAATAAAAATAGAAGTTCAGGATTTAATTTACACGTAAAATAACCACTATATTCACGCCATGAAGCATTAATAAATTCAACAATAAATATTTATTAAGTTAAATTTACTTATTGTCAGCACACTGTTAGTTTTACTCTTAAATGCACTGGTCAGATTTGTTTATTTTACTGATTTTCGTTGCAATACAACTTCTAATTAATTCATGAGAAAAACATGCAGCGACAATTAACTCTTTCACCGATTTATTTATTAATCGGGTTAGCCTCCTCGACGGCGTATGCCGGTGGTTTTCAAATTAACGAACATTCTGCGACGGGTCTTGGTCGTGCTTTTGCTGGTGATGCCGTCATTGGTGATAATGCATCTGTAGTCAGCCGCAACGCCGCAGCGATGACGCTGTTTAAACAAAATGCCTTATCGTTCGGTGTCACTTACGTCAAACCTGACGTTACCGTTAAAAATGCGCAATATCATCGAGCTAACATTAATGCAGATGTCAATGTTGGTATGGGCGGTTTTCCTCCGTCCCCTCAAGTTGACATTACCCCGTCCTTCTCTCAAACCGTGACCGACATTGATGACGTCGATGGCGTTGGTCAACCAGCCGTTGTACCCAATTTTTACTTTATTCATCCTATCAACGACGACTGGTATCTAGGCTTATCGGCATATTCCAACTTCGGAACCGACATGGAGTTTAAACCAAACTATGGCGCACCTGTTTTTGGCGGTGTCACCAGCGTAGCGAGTGTCAACCTTGGCGCAAGCTTGGCATACAAGGTGAACGATCGTTTTAGTATCGGTGGTGGTATTGATGTGATTTACGGCTCTGGTGAGCTGTACCGCGATATGGACGTGGGTGTTTGCGTTGGTGGGAACATACTTGGAAACGAACTAGAACAACGCTGTGGATCCGTAAAAGGCAACGCACTTGATGTGGAAGCTGGCGGCATTGGGCTTGGCGCGAACATTGGCATGATGTACGAGTTTAACGAACGTCATCGCTTAGGTTTAAGCTACAAGCACAGCCCTAACATAGATGCCAAGGGCGACATCCACTTTGCTGGCGAATCGTACGACTCGCTTGCTATGCCGCTACCGGATATTGCGGAGTTTTCCGGTTATCACCGCGTCTTACCTAAATTTGCCCTGCACTATTCTGTGCAGTGGATTGGTTGGTCAGCATTTGACAGCTTGAAAGCTGATGATCAGTTGCTAAAAGATTTTCAGTGGCAAGACTCCGCGCACTACTCCATCGGTGCGACTTGGTACGCCAATGAACGTTGGACACTTCGCACGGGTTACATGTTCGACAAAACACCTGTCGATGAGCTGACTTCGCTTTCTATTCCAGATTCGAACCGTCACTGGTTATCTGCGGGGGCCTCTTACCAATGGTCATCAGATACCACGGTTGACATCGGCATGACGTACTTGATTGGTGAAGATGTCAACGTAGAAGAGTACGCGTATGAAGGTGTTCCTGCACCGATGGTGACGGGCGTGACCCATTCAAATGCGTTCCTAATTGGTGCCCAGCTCAGCCACCGTTTCTAATTTGTCAGGCAGTGATCAAACCTCTAGGTCATTGCCTTGTAACAACGCTTATCAAGGCGACCGAACAGAGACATTATTATGAACAAAACACTACTTGCTTTTTCACTCTCACTTCTCACTCTAGGCGCGGCTCAGGCTTCGGAATGGGGCTATGGCAATGACAAACACGGGCCAGAACACTGGGGAGAAATCGCCAAAGACTGCGCAACCACGAAAAACCAAAGCCCAATCAACATCGACAACCCAGCCGACGCAAAACTGGAAGCACTGAACCTTTCGTACACTGGTCAGGTCATTGGTTTAACCAACAATGGTCATACGCTGCAAGCGCAAGTGAACGGACGTAACAGCTTCACCATCGATGGCGAGACGTTCGAGCTGCAACAGTTCCATTTCCACACACCTTCAGAAAACCAAATCAAAGGCCGCCAATATCCACTTGAAGCGCACTTTGTGCACGCCAACGCAGACGGCGAGTTGGCGGTAATTTCGGTGATGTTTGATGCTGGCGATCAAAACGCAGCACTGTCTAAACTGATCAACGCAATCCCACAAGAGAATCAAACCACGTTCTTCAAAGATACGTTTGAGATTAACGACTTACTGCCAAAAACTGCAAACCACTATCGATTTAACGGCTCTTTAACCACACCGCCATGTTCAGAAGGTGTGCGCTGGTTTGTGCTTAAAGACACTCAAACCTTATCCAAAGATCAAGCCGCGAAACTGATGGAAGTCATGGGACAAAACAATCGTCCGCTGCAACAGCTAAATGCGCGCGTTGTACTTTCTAACTAATCGCCACATCCGATAAGGGGCATCGTATTTGCCCCTTATTTTGATTCGCTCTAACCTCACTTCGTTACAGGCCCCCCCAATGAAAACTCCATCTGTTCTGTCACTCTTACTCGCACTCGCCCCGACATTCGCCTTCTCTCATAACCTTTCTGTCGGTCAAACCACCCCTTCCGTCAGCATTGATACCTATGGCGAAATGACGCTGCAAGGAGACGATGTGGCTTATCAACCTTGGGAAACTCAGCAGATGTTAGGCAAAGTCCATGTGATACAAGCCATTGCAGGTCGTAGTAAAGCCAAAGAGATGAACGCGCCGCTGATGTCAGCAATCACTGCCGCTCACTTTCCTGAAGATCAGTATCAGACCACAACCGTGATCAACCAAGAAGACGCCATTTGGGGAACCGGTACATTTGTTAAATCGTCGGCAGAGGACAGCAAAAAGACATTCTCTTGGTCTTCCATGGTGTTAGACAAAAATGGCGTATTAGCAACAACTTGGGATCTGCAGCAAGAAAGTTCTGCGATTATCGTACAAAATAAACAAGGTGAAATTTTATTCGTGAAAGAAGGGGCTTTAACTCAAGACGAAGTCACACACGTCATCGAACTGATTAAACAGAATATCTAAACCTAAGGTAAGGAAAAGTTATGAAACTGTTCAACACCATCGCGCTCTGTCTTTTAGCGGCTGTAGCCTCTTTCCAATCGATTGCTGGAGACAACGATTGGGACAAGATTGCAGATAAAACCGTCAGTTTTAAATCGGAAACCGACACAGTCAATCCACTGTCACCATTTGCTAACGCTCGTTTTAGCCACATCAAAATCAAATGTACGCAAGGTACGGTCGATCTGAAAAGCGTTAAAGTAATCATGAAAGATGCTCAGGAAAAGACGTTCGACAGTTTAGGTGTTCTGACTAAAGGCATGTCATCAAGAAGCTTAAGCCTACCAACAAAAGATAACGCGAAGTTAGACAAAATCGAGTTGAACTATGAATCGGTTGGCAGCACTGCGCTGCAAGTCGCGGGGGTGACCAAAAAAGCGCAAGTGGAAATCTTAGGTAAGAAAATCGACGAGTAAGCGATGGCTCAACGAACTCACCCAAACTAAAAACAGCGGCACTAGGCCGCTGTTTTCATTAAAAAATCGTCATGGATAACTAAATGAATTTCTTCAGCTTCGCCAAACCATAAGCGGCGATGGTGACACAATCTTTGATCGTGCCGTCGATCATCATCTGTTCGAACTCCTCAACAGAAAAAGCGCGAGTGATCAAATCCTCTTCTTCACTGTCGAGTTGATTGCCCACGTCCGTTAAATCACTGGCGAAGTAGACGTGACATGTCTGATTCAAAAAGCCGTATGCGATAAACTGCGCGCCGACATACGCCATAGCGCTCGCCTGCATACCCGTTTCTTCACGCAGTTCGCCTTTGGCAAGCTCAAGATGATCCGCATCTGGGTTTGATTCCCACGCCCCTTGTGGGATCTCCCAACAACGTTGACCTACGGTGTAACGGTACTGCTGAACCAAGTGAATCATCCCGTTATCGATAGCCAGAATCGCAGCACAATCAGGTTTGTCGACCACACCATAGATGCCCTCTGCGCCGCTCGGACGTAAAATTTTGTCCTCACGCACCGTCATCCACTTATTCTGGTAAACGACTTTGCTGTCTAGCTGTTTGATATCTGACATGATTATTCCTTGATTTTTCTGAGGGTTACTACGGAATAATACCCGATTCGGTTACGCCACCAAAATGTTCTTTAGTTCACTCAAAGACTCAACGGTGTAATTTGGTGCGATACGCTCATCGACGCTTGCGCCTGTGGTATTTAACCAGCAAGTTTCAATACCAAAATTATTACCACCCAGAATATCGGAATGCAGGTTGTCACCCACCATCAGTACGCGCGTTTTGCATGGGTTGCCCATTTGCTGCATCGCGTATTCAAAAATACCTAAGTCCGGTTTTGCTACGCCCACTTGTTCAGAGATCACCACTTTATCGAAGTACTCAGTCATCCCTGTGCGCTCAAGGCGAATTGCTTGCAACTCTGTAAAACCGTTGGTGATGATGCCCATTTTGGCTTTGCCTTGCAGCGCTTCCATCAGCTCTTTTGCACCTGGCAACAAGCTGCAAATATCGGCCATTGCTTCTAAAAATGCGCTATTGAGATCTGCTGTTGTGGTATTCAGCTTCTCAGCCCACTCGGTAAAACGCTTTTGTTTTAGCTCATCTGCCGTTACTTTGCCGTCTTGGTAATCCACCCAAAGCGGTTTGTTTACGGTTTGGTAATGAGCAAAATCTTGTTCAGTAAAATCTACGCCTTTGCGAGAAAACATAAGCTGCAAACCTTTGAAAGCATCAAAGTGGAATAAGGTTTCGTCAGCGTCAAACAGGATCCAATCGTACTTCATTTTCTTCTTCCCAAAATCAAGGTCGTAATACTGGTGCATAGTCTAGATTGTTTTCTTCTTGAAGATAATCTCTATAATTGGAAATTAATTGTATCCTTGTGCTCAACAATAAATGCTTCACGATAATAGGAGATTGATGTGAACGCGATTGCCTCCCTGCCCGTTTTTGTTGCTGTTGTCGAATGCGGCAGCTTTTCCCTTGCGGCCAAACAGCTGAATCTGACGAAATCGGCGATCAGCAAACGCATCAACCAACTAGAAGACGATTTGGGCATTCGTCTCCTTAACCGAACTACGCGTAAGCTGAGCCTGACCGAAGCGGGAGAACGCTATTTTGAGTACGCTTCTCAAGCGCTCAATCTGGCCCAGCAAGGCGTAGACGCGGTATCTGAGCTGCAAGGCTCTCCACAAGGTCGGCTCAAAATTACCGTGCCGATGTCTTTCGGTGTGCTGCATATCGCGCCTTTGATCAGCGAGTTTCTCGCTCGTTACCCGAAAATTGAAGTGGATTTAAACCTCGAAGACAAAATGGTCGATTTGGTTAAAGACGGTTTTGATTTGGGGATCCGTATTGGTGAACTCACCTCTTCCAATCTAATCGCAAAACGCCTCGCCCCTTGTAAAAGTGTGCTTTGTGCCTCGCCAGATTACTTAGCGGAGTTTGGAACACCACAAAAACCAAGTGATTTAGTCAGTCACAACTGCCTGCGCTACTCCTATTTCCGTGGCGGCGTCGAATGGATGTTCATCAACAACGGCAGCGAATACAAGGTGCTTCCAAAAGGAAACTTTATCGTCAATAACAGCGAAGCCATTCGCCAGTTGCTGTTAAGAGGTTCGGGCATTGCGCAACTGCCAACATTTATTGCAGGAAGAGACTTTGCCGCAGGAAATCTAAAACCGGTGATGGAAGAGTATTCTCTACCAGAACACGCCATTTATGCGGTTTTTCCTGAGCGCAAGCACATGCCGTTGAAAGTAAGAGCCTTTATCGATTTTATCAGCGAAAAACTCGGCACAGATTTACCTTACTGGGATCGTTACAACAGCCCAGAAAAATAACCATATTGATGATAAGTGAGTGAGATTTCACTACTGACATGTTCTGACATTCCATCCGCGTAACCTTATTTGGAACTCAACAGGCAATCCGCCAAAACCAATAAGGAATCACAATATGGAAACCGTTATCGAAACTGTGCAATTTCGTCTAACCGCAGGCACAACAGAGCAAGACGTGATCGCCGCTGCCAAACAGTCACAAACGTTTGTGAAGAATCTGCCGGGCTTTTTGTATCGCTCACTCAGTCACGAAGCGACGGACGATGTGTGGACAGACATCATTTACTGGCGTTCAATGGACGATGCAAAACAGGCGGGAAAACAGCTCAAGCAAGCCGCTGAATTTCAGCCTCTGTTATCAATGATTGACTGCGAAAGCTTCGAGCTTATACATCACAACTTAAAAATGTGCAGTGAGCTAGAGAAGTAATCAGCCACACTACTACTAACAACCAGTAGGTCTAGATAAGGAACATCATGAGCAAATCAGAACGACTGTTTGAGCTACTGACGCTTTTGCGCGCAAAGCGTTACGCCGTGACAGCGAAAGAGCTCGCAGAAAGAATGGAAGTCAGCGAACGTACGATTTATCGCGATATTCAGTCGTTGCTCAGTTCTGGTGTTCCGATTCAAGGTGAAGCAGGTGTCGGCTACCTGTTGCAAGCAGGCTCTCATCTGCCACCTTTGATGTTCTCAGAAAAGGAGATGATGGCGCTTGAACTGGGTATGCGGATGGTTCGAGCCTGGTCGGACGCCGAACTCGCCGAAGCGTCTCACTCTGCGTCCACCAAAATACTTTCGGTATTGCCAGATAAGCTCAAACAACAAGTGGAAGATTGTCCGCTGATTGTGCCCGATTATCACACCCAATCCGAGACTGCCAAACGAGGGCAGCTTCTGCGCCACGCGATTGATCATCAGTTTAAGGTCAGTTTGGATTACCAAGATGAAAGCGGACAGGTGACCGAGAGAAAAATCCAACCGTTAGGCCAGTTCTTTTGGGGCAAAGTCTGGACGCTGGTCGCCTGGTGCGAATTGCGCGATGACTATCGCCAGTTCCGCCTCGACCGTATCCAAGCACTGCGTATGCACGATGAAGAGTTTCAGAGTGCGGAAACCAAATCTCTCAAACATTATATTGCGCAGTATGAATCGAAAGATTGAGTATTTTTCATCCCTCCATCACAAGGATTCCAAATTGCTCTGCTCAATGCGCGATATTTGGAAAGGCACATTTGGTTAAACTAATGTTTCATTTTTAACGGATGCGCAACCAACCTAAGATCGTTAACTTAAGTAGCACGTCAACCACACCGGAGCGTGAAGCTATGAAAGTACTGATTCAATACACCCAAGCAGGGAAATATCGAGATCAAGCGTGGGAGTCTTTAACTCTTCGATCTAAAGGTGATATGCAGGCAGTTACCCCTTCTTATGCTGCCCAACTTATCGAACAAAGCAAAGCGACACTTGTGATGACAGAAGACGGACAGATCATCTTTCACTCCTAAATTCCATCAATCCTATGACGAAAAAGGCCTGCATTGCTGCAGGCCTTTGTATGAGTGAATTAAGAGTTATTTACTGGAAACTCACTGCAGTTGGTAGGCGATCAAGCATCTTGTAGTAATCGCCAGCCACAGCGCCGATATCACCACGCAAATACGCTTGAATCATATTGAGATCTTTCAGCCAAAGTTCTTTGTCAGCATCTGAAGACGCCATGTACCCTGCGTACACATTGTCGACCGCGAACATCATGTCTTCGGTGTGATCGTTGTAAATCAAAAGCATCGCATCAGTGTAAGCTTCGAACGCTTTCAGCTCATCGTGCGCTTTACCACCTTTGTAGCTCAATGTGCCCGAAGTTGCATCGATGACCAAATCACCCGAAGTCACATTCGCTGTCGTAAAGTTGATGAAAGACTGGCTGAACGACAGCACACCTGCCGCGATATCCGCATCAATGGTTCGCTTCATTGCGTTGACCATTGGTGCATCCAGCAGCAATACAGGATCGTGAAACGCTGGGACAATCGCTGTTCGGAATGGCCCCCAAGCGCTATCGATGCTCTCTGCGACCTTGTTTAGTGTTGCAGGCTCATAGCTATCTAGGTACGTTTTTAGATCGTAACCTTTGGACGTCACCAGTTGATTTGCGTAGTCGTAAGCCAGCTTGTTTGCTTTTGTTGCCACAAACTTCTCGCCGTCGATAACAAACTCAACCTTGTCACCCGCAATAATACCGTAGCGGTCTTGCTGCTTCGTAAACGTATCAAACTGAGATTGACCACGAGTCTTCACTGTGTAGTCGTAAGACTTCATTTGGCGCACACCCATTCTCAAGATGACATCGCCAACACGTCCGCGGCCTTCTGCACCAATATCAAGGAATCTTGCAATACCACGAGGCATTGGTGGTAGGGACTCCATTTGCTCAGTGATGTGTAGGTTCACGGTAACACCTTTTAGATTGGTGTATTCCTTACCGTCTTTACCCACCAATTTAACTGGCGTATTTAACGCATCATTTGCCACGATGTTGCCCATGATGTCTTCGTATTCAGCTTGCACCCCAGGAATATCAAGCAGCGATGCAAAGCTCACCTCATCGGTAAAACGGTTCGAGAATCGACGTGCTAAGAAGTGGCTCGCAAGCGCTTTGTCTGGCCAGTTACCCAACACAGACACCGCATTTGACCAAGGGTAATCCGGGTCAAAGCTACCAATTGAGTTTAGGAAGCGTCCATTCGCAGTTTCCGCAACAGCTATATAGCCCTCATCTGAATCTTCGATAAAGCGTGCTGCCAAATCATCAAAACAGCTGGCTGTTGAAAGATCGTAATCAGCCGGAATTTGGTGTGAGTTGTTGTCTAACAGTTGACCAAAAGAAATCACTTTTTGGTTGCCTGCCGCATTTTCTATCACACATTGATGCTCTGGTGTGCGCAAGATATCAAGGAAGAACGCCGCGGATTTTTTCGCCCCATTCGCGTAATCACAGAACCATGAGTTATCGGCTTTGCCTTCGCTACAGTATTGAGGGTTTGAAGCAATGCGCAATAAGAAATCACCCGGCTTATCCGTTGACGAAGTGTAACCAAGATTGGTGTACAGGTTATCGATGCGCTCAAGATCTTCCATCTTGTCACGGATAGCGCTCATTTCCATATAACGGCGCACTAAGTAACCAGGATAATCGGACGAGAATAATCCCGTCGTCCCATATAACTCCAAGTTGCGTCGATCATAGCTATCGAGATAGTTCTGCCACTCGTAAGAAACAATTTCTTCTAGGTTTGTACCTTCGTCAAAACGGTTACAGTCGCTGTTTAGAGAAACGTTCCCATCGGTACAGAAATCGTAAGACTTACGCTCAATTTCATTCACTTTATCTAGGTAGTAAAGTGCGCCATAACGAGTTTTCGCATTCAGTTCTGGATCATCAGACAACGCGGCGGTATCGAATCGGCTGAAGTCACAGTTGTAGAGTGATTTGCCTTTCTCGTTCCCCGTTAGTGCCTTCACTTCAGAACACACCATCAGCGATGTGTTGTCTGGATTGTTGCCAAACTTGTATGCAAAGCTTTGTTGGTAGGCTTGCTGATCAGCGAGGTAACGAGCGTATGCCGCTTTGTCTTCATCGCTCGCACTGTCTGCCGGTTTCGCAACAGGCGCAGGAGCTGAACCTGAAGAATCTTGAATCGTCTCGACTTTACGACCGTAACCAAACTTAAACGCCGCAATATCGTACAGACCCCAAGTTGGCGTTTCATCCAACATACTTGGTGCGTAGTCCATTGTCGAACTGTAAGCAGGAATGTTGTTCAAACCAAGTTGATGCGCTTGCTCGAGCGTGTAGTAGTTCGCTTTGTCATTTGAGCCTTTAAAGTTATGGCGCAGACCCATGTTATGACCAAGCTCGTGAACAAGCGTATTGCTGTAAGTCGCAACCGTAATCGCATCTGCGGCTTTCACTTGCAACTCTTTTGGTAGGTATTTCCAACGCTTAAGCTGACGCGATACTTCGTGACCGGCGTCATCGAGTTTGATCTCAAAGTAACGCTCGTCATCCAACTTCAAGTTGTCCAACATGGCCTTATTGGTTGAAGAAACCCACGACGCTTCGATTGGATAGACGTTGTTCTCTGCCCAGAAAGACAAACGGTTCTCTTCAGCTTCAACCACCTTTTCAAACTCCATGTCATCATTGAAGTTTTTCATTAGCTGAGTTGGGCTCTTCGTCGCTGCTTTTCCAGAAACGATGTCTTCTTTTGAAACGAGCGGCGCATGAATGTTTTCATCCGATTTCAGGCTCGCCATCGCCGCCATTGTAGAAAGCGCTTCAATTCTATCCGCAACTTCTGTTTTCACAGATTCGCTGCTGGTTGGCAATGGTTCTAAGCCATCTAAGTCCAGTTGATTACGATTATAGAAACGCGCCAAGTTATCCCAATAGAAAGGTACACCCGTTCTTGCAACGCCTGCGTATTGGTTCACGTGGCCTTTGATGATTTCCCCCGTCATCGGGTTAGAAACTGACGGGCCGTAGCCAAGCAGACCGTTCGCTAGAGGCTCGTCAATCAGGTTAATCACGTTGTAACGCAGATCACCTGGGTGAATACCAGCCGCTTTGGTTTTGTTCACAATCTCGATTTCAGGCTTGCCTGCATCCGCCCCAAATACATTCAGCGCTTGGTTCATCTTGTCGATCGATTGCAGCGTTGCATCCAAGAACAACTTGTTCTTCTCTTCAAAGAAATTGTCGCTCAAGTAATATTTGATAGAGCCTTGATCTGGGTTGAAACGATTGAGGTAAACCACATCACGGTCGTATTTATTCGTGACTGGGTTAAGCTTTTTCGTCGACGTGGTGAAGAAACCAATGTCGTTCTCATCACCCACTGGGTACAAGATAGGCTGGTAACCTTCGGTTGCCACTTCACTTTCGTGCACTAACGAGTAGTAGAAGCGAGATTTAAACGCGCCATCCACAAGCGCTTCATCCAAGCTCGCTTTCGTTGCAAAGTTGATGTAGTCAGAAATATTATCTAAATCGATACGGAACGTGCGCTCTAGCTCGAAATTGAGAA
The DNA here is from genome assembly GCF_033337405.1 of Vibrio sp. YT-16. Taxonomy (NCBI): domain Bacteria; kingdom Pseudomonadati; phylum Pseudomonadota; class Gammaproteobacteria; order Vibrionales; family Vibrionaceae; genus Vibrio; species Vibrio sp. YT-16. The sequence continues at coordinate 80,283 of NZ_JAWOQQ010000010.1, read as the reverse complement.
GACCGTTTTTAGGGTCAAAGTCCCACGAGATCAATCGTGGTGCGCCAATTTCATCAATGCCCTCGGTAATGCCATACAGATCTTCCATATTGAATTCTGCAATTTCGAGATCTTCAGGACGAGGAGTGAAGTGGGTTTTCTTCTTGTAGTTTAGGCTTGCGTCTTCGTTGGTTTCTTCTTTGTTGGTGCAATCACCATGCGCGTCTTCTTGACAGCGATACGCCGCAAAGTCACCCGGAATCGTCAGCACTTGCGCGAAGTTAACGCCGTCGTCGTCTGCGACAAATTTCTCTTCACCGCAGTAGTTATTAGCATCTTTGCTTAGATGCGCGTCTGGGTAGTTTTTATCGTAACTGCGAACTTCCAGACCTTCTTTGGTAAAACAAAGCTCAACGTAACGAGGTGAACCTTGTAAGAATGGGAATTGGTTAAGAGCAAAGCGTGGAGCGGCACCAGTCGTCGGAACGTAAAACCAACGACCGTCTTTAAGATCTTTTACTGCGACTTCTTTTGCATCTCTTTCGACATAGTCATACGCCTGATCATCTGCGCCACAGCCTGCAAGTGCGGCCGTTATTGCTGACACCAGAGTCAATTTTTTAAACATTATTTGGATATCCTTAATTGTTGTTATTTTCCTAGAAGGAGTAAGTCACTGTCACGATGTAAGACGCTTTCTCTTGGTCCAACAAATCGATGTTGCCCAAGGTGCCTCGCTCTGCATCTTGATAGAAACCCGTTGATGATGCCGCGAGTAGCAATGACCAGCTTTCATCAAACTCGTATGTGCCGTACAACGCCCCCTCATACTGCCAACTGCTTCTGCGCGTACCTTGATAACTGATGCTGTTACCACCTAACGCCGTAATCCCCACTGCGAACGATTCCCACGACTTTTCCGCAACAGCAAACAACGAGTAAGTCCACTCAGTCAGCGAGCGTCCACCCATGGTTTTGTATTCGTGGAAATTTTTTCTCAGTCTTGGCGAAACCGAAAAATCGACGCTCCAAGCTGAAAAAGAGATCGGCACATCTAAACGAACCGCGGTGTGCAGTTCATCTTTACGAGATGTTTCTGAAGTTGGAATGGTGAGCTGACCCGCAACGCCGATTTTCCCTGTATCTCCAAAGCGATATAGGTTCGTGTATTGCAAGCCCAACACCGAATCTGTCGCGTAGGTGCCGACTTCATCTTCTAGGGCACGATAGCCCCCCGTAGAAAAATAGGCTTTTGTGTCGCTCGAAAAGGAATAAACGAGATCGCCTCCCCACGAGAAATTGCGGACAGAACGGTAGTCGTCTTTATCGTAAATGTTTGTATCGTAAGATAGGTAAACGGCCCCACTAAACTTACAAACAATACAGGACGTATCTCCTTCATTTTGTGTAGATTCAGGCGTGCTAGTGCTATCAATTACACTCGTTTCCACCGCGAATGATGGCGCTGAAAACAGCGTACCCAACAACATTGCAAGCGGCGTCATCATCCACTTTGTTGTGTGCTGCATGTATTGAAACTTCCATGAGAATTAAGTTTATTAGAATAAACTTAAAGACAAACAGATTATTGGGATGAAATTCCATAAAAATTCAGATAATCAACCCCAATAAACCTATCAACCATAAAATTACTCTTATGGTTAAATCCTTATTTAATTTTTTAATACTATTTATCTGAGTATTGTCGCGTTCTATTTTGCTTAAAAACGCACTTTAAAATGACTTTTTATAAACAAAGCCACTCACCACAACATTAAAGAAGCAGCAAAGCAACGCCATTAAAACAAAAGTTAAAAGACAATTACTATCAACAACTTAAAATCAACAAAAACAGTTAAAATGAATGAATCAAAATGTATAAGTTAAAATACAATAAAAATATAAGAACATCATTCCGTTTAATTTTAGTCGTTATTTTATTGAGAAAGTTTAATTTTCAATTTCTAAAATTGGTGGGATACACACAAGAGAAATCATCAAAATCATCCGCTGTTAATAATGAATTTCGCATTTAAAACAAAAGATAGAAACAAGATCAAATTCATGTTTTCTAATATATCGATTCAACCTTTCACAAGTTTGAATAGAAAATCAAACCTTTAGTCAATCTAAAAACAACAAAACATTCACCAAGTGAATAATTAAAAGATAAGTCAAAACTAAATAGCACATACGGTCAGCATATTTGTGAATTACTATTCATTAATTATTTTTTTATAAATTAAACATTAATGTGATCAATTTCACACAATTACGCTACATACAACATAAAGCAAACGAAATTTAAGTGTTTACTGACCCAAAACGTGTCGATAGAACAGAGGTTAAACATCGAGCTGAAACACGTATTTCCCACCAAAATTTATTATACATAGCAGTGAGTTACCCGTATCCAAGCGGTTAAAATGCGTACTGATGTGACTCATTTTTGAGAGAGGAACATAAGAAGAGCAAAAGCACTAAAAGAGGATAATGCGATTTGAATAACCAGTGCTTCAAACCGCACTTATGAACTTATGCAGAGAAAGAAAGACTATCCGTTACTGTTGAATGGTTTTATGACCACAGTTTTCGCAGATCAAGTGACGTTCAAATTCATCCATAGAAGCAAGGAAGGCGCCGAACACTACACTTTTGAGAAAGCCAGCGATGAACTCTTTCTTGTTGCGATTTTTATCGCCTTCAAAGCCACTTTTTTTTCTAACTAACACCACGACATGATGCGTTTCTACCCCACATGTAGGGCACATGAGGACTTCTGTCTTGTTCGACATCTTAGACTCCTTGACGAATTATCCCTTTCTGATGGCATGATTCTCATACGCCTGTAAAGCGAGTCATCATGCCATCACTATCGATTCTTACTCTTCTTCGTTGAGACGACGAATCAACTTCGCTGGTGTGCCTCCGTATAGACAATCTGGCGGCACATCATAGTTAACGACTGAATTCGCCGCAATTACTGAGCGAGCGCCAACTGTTACACCTTGGTTGATGACGGAATTTCCGCCAATCCACACATCATCTTCAATCGTGATAGGTTTACAAAACGTTTCCCAACGTCGACGACTTAGGTAATCAACAGAATGAGAAGCGGTATAGAATTGCACGCTCGGTCCAATGAGCACGTGGTTCCCGATGGTAATTTTGGCGCCATCGAGCATGACCACGTTCATGTTGATAAAGGTTTCTTCACCTATTTCGATGGTCTTACCAAATTCACAATGAAAAGGGGACTGGACAATACAACGGCCTACCTTGCCAAATAGCTGCTTTTGCAATTCGTCGCGCTGACTTTCGTCGGTGTTATTATTAAGTGCTCTAAGTGCTTGAAGAGCATGGCTTCTAATGGCGTCAATTTCTTTGTCCATGCCATCAAAGACCTGGCCAGACATCATTTTTTCTAGTTCTGTCACTGGAAGACTCCTACAACCTGCAATTACTGCTTTCAGATTCTTCACAAGGTACGTGAACTGCGAAATAAAAAAAGAGAAAAGCCCGGACTTTTCTCTTTCCTGTTTTTATATTTTGTGGAGTCTGTCAACTTACACAATTTCCCAACTGTGGGTCATCTCAAGACCTTCGCCTAGCATTAAGCAAACCGAGCAGTATTTTTCTAGCGAGTCAGCCGCCACTTTTGCTACGACTTCTGGGTCAAGCTCGTCACCTGACACTTCAAAGTGGATATTCACTTGCGTAAAGATACGCGGTGCGGTTTCACGACGCTCTGTGGTTAGCTTGGCATTAACTGACGAAACCTTTTGGCCTGCTGTTTTCAAACCATCAACAACATCGACAGAGCTACAGCCACCAGCAGCCATTAGTACCATTTCCATTGGGCTTGGTGCGGTTGCACCGCCATTGCCATCCATCACTACGGAGTGGCCCGACTGAGATTGCCCAAGGAATTTAAAATCTTCTATCCATTTAACTTCAGCTTGCATGATTTACCTCATTTAGCATCGCTTATTCAAGGCATCGTTGCCCTTACTAGCGGTGTGTTTCTTGTCGATACTTTAGCTCTATCGCATAAAAGGGCAACGGAATTTTCAACATTACTGTAATTTTTTCGCTCGGTTACCTTTCTCTATACGTAACACTTTTTATTCAAGTAACACTTTCTACAAAAATAACGATGAGGTAGCTATGAAGAATATGTCTAAGTTATTGGCCGGTTTCTCCTTCGCACTTCCAGTCTTGTTTCTACTATTGAGTAAAACAGGTACCGCCGATACGATGGATAAGCTGAAGGCTTCAGAGAATACAAGAATCGCAACGCTAGCTGGCGGTTGTTTCTGGTGTACAGAATCGGATTTAGAGCAACTGCCCGGCGTAATCGATGTTGTGTCAGGTTATTCTGGTGGTCATATTGAAAACCCGACTTACCGCCAAGTCTCTTCTGGTAAATCTGGTCATATTGAAGTGATTGAGGTGAAGTACGATCCTGCTGTCGTGAACTACGAGCAAGTGCTGGACTACTTCTTCCGTCATATCGACCCTACCGACGATAAAGGTTCATTTGTTGACCGTGGCCCTCAATACCGTCCAGCGATCTTCTACCATAATGCGGAGCAAAAGCAGATTGCTAAGCAGTTTATGATGGAAATCGACAAGGCGATGATCTATCCAAAGCCGTTGAAAACAGAGCTGATCGAGTTTGAAAAGTTTTACCCTGCGGAGTCGTACCATCAGGATTACTACAAGAAGAGTAGTCTGAAATACAAATACTACCGCTACGCATCAGGTCGCGATAAATACCTCGACGAAGTGTTTGGTGAAGATCGAAAAGAAAGTCCTAAAACACTTCGACAGTTGATTGGAGAAAAAAAGCTGCTTTCGAAAGTGAAAGCGTACAGTAAGCCTGCTCAGTCTGAAATCAAATCAAACTTAACAGAGCTACAGTATTACGTGACGCAAGAAGAAGGCACGGAGCGTCCGTTTGATAATGAATACTGGGACAACAAAGAAGCGGGAATTTATGTGGATATTGTGACCGGTGAACCGCTATTTTCTTCTACTGATAAATACAAATCTGGCACAGGTTGGCCAAGCTTTACTCGACCAATTAACCCGGGTTACATCGTGGAGAAAACCGATTATAAACTGCTCTACCCTAGAACGGAGATCCGCAGTAAGTTTGGTGATTCACACCTAGGTCATGTGTTTAAAGATGGTCCGAAGCCGACGGGATTACGCTATTGTATGAACTCTGCTGCGATGAAATTTGTACCTGTGAACAAGATGGCGAGTTTAGGCTACGGCGATTACCTGTACCTATTTGATAAGTAGTTTTAACCAAATTAGGAGTGAACATTCAGCGCGATGAAAGGTTTTAAATCCAACCTTCCCATGAAAGTCTGTCCGGTCTGTCAGCGCCCATTTTCTTGGAGAAAGAAGTGGGCGCGAAATTGGGAGGAAATCGTTTATTGTTCTGAGCGTTGCCGAAGAAATAAATCAACGAAAACGTAGGTCACTCCGACCCTCTCTGGAGTATGTTATTTCATTTGTATTAACGTTTGTACGCGTTCTCTTACCAAGGTAATAACGTCCCATCATAAGCCCAAAACGCCCCGCTATCTTGCGGGGTTGCTTTTTCTATCAAGCCTAATAAATCCTTTGCGACTCGCTCTGGTGTGAACAGCTTTCCCTCTGGCACATTGGTTTGAAAAGGTGCCGACAAAGCGGTGTCTGTAGTACCTGGGTGAAGTGACAGCACCGTGCCATGTTTGACCATTCTTTGCCATTCGATCGACATGGTTTTGAGGAACATGTTTAATGCGGCTTTCGATGCTCGATAGCTGTACCAACCACCTAACTGATTATCGCTAATGCTGCCAACTTTGGCTGAAATGGTCGCAAACTTAGGTGCAGTACTGCATTTTAGCTTGGGCGTGAAGTATTTTGCCAACAGTAAACTTGGCAAAGTATTGACCGTGATGGTTTGCTGAAAGAAGTCTGCGTCGAGCGAGCTAAGATTCTTCTCAGGACCTTTCTCTTGGGTGTGCAACATACCAACACAGTTCACCAACCAATCGACGTGTTCAATCTGCTCACTGAACGCTTTTACCTGCTCGTCTTGCGATACATCCACTTGATGCCAAACGACATTTGGGTGTTGCCAATCTGGTTGCTGCTTACGATAAGTGGCATGCACGCGCGCTTGAGGGAACCGAGCTGCGGCTTCTTGAACCATCGCCAAACCAATTCCACCATTGCCACCGACGATGAGTATTTCCATCACAAGTTCTCCACGTTTTCTATGTAGTGCTCTGCGGTATCAAGAATCGCTTGGCGTTGCTGTTCTTCCATGTTGTCCCAAGAGCGGAAAATCATCCCGATTCGTGGATTGGCTGCGAGGCGCTTGTCGTGTTTGTTCATAAAGCGCCAATAAAGGCTGTTAAACGGACACGATCCTTCCCCACTCCTCGCCTTATTGTCGTAATGGCAACCCTTACAGTAGTCGCTCATTTTGTTGATGTAAGAACCACTCGCCGCGTAAGGTTTGGTGCCAACAATGCCGCCATCCGCAAACAATGCCATGCCACGTGTGTTCGGTATTTCAACCCATTCAATTGCATCCACATAGATACCGAGATACCACTCATCCACTTGGTCTGGGTCGATCTCGGTTAGCAAACAAAAGTTACCTGTGACCATCAAACGTTGAATGTGGTGTGCGTAGGCATAATCGAGGGACTGACCAATCGCATTGCGCATACAGGCCATTTTGGTTTCGCCACTCCAAAAGAAGTTTGGCAGCTTTCTTTCTGCGCCCAGCTCGTTCTTTTTCGGGTAATGAGGCATGTTCGCCCAGTAGACGCCTCTGATGTATTCTCGCCATCCCAAGATTTGGCGAATAAACCCTTCGACTTGAGAAATGTCGATATCTGCGTTGGAGTGAAATGCCTTGAGTGATGCATCAATGACTTCTCTCGGGTGCAGCAATTTGCTGTTGAGCGAGAATGAAATTCGGCTGTGATACAAGCTCCACTTAGCATCGTGCTGGCCTGTCATGGCGTCTTGAAAACGGCCGAACAACGGCAAGCAGACTTGGCAGAAATGCGCGAGTAAAGACAAGCTCTGCGCGCGATTGATCGGCCACAACAAGTCTCCTTCAAGATTTCCGATGGTTTCGATGTCATGTTTTGCCAACCGCTCAACGATGCCACGTACGTCGGTACTGAACATCAAAGGTTGTGGCAGTTGTTCAATGTCTTTGGCTTTGAGCTTGTTACGATTATTGGCATCGTAATTCCATTTTCCGCCGACGGGCTTTCCGTCTTGCATCAAGATGTCGAAGCGCTTGCGCATACGGCGGTAAAAGTGCTCCATCATGATGTGTTTACCTTGAGGAAACTGCGATTCTATTTCCTCAAACGGCAACAAAAAATGTTCCGAGTCGACACAACGCGTCACGACCCCATCAAGCTTTAGTTTGGCTAACTGCTCCAGAAGACGGTATTCATCCGGGCGTTGATATTCAAACTTACTTGCACCAACTTCACTCGCGTAGTGTTGCAAGACTTGCTCAAGATCGTCGAAGGATTGTGTGTCATCCAACGTGAGGTGCAGAACTTGGTGACCTTCACTCTGACGCTCTTTCGCAAACTGTTCCATTGCAGAAAAGAACGCACACACTTTCTGAATATGATGCGTGACGTAAGTATTCTCTTGCTTGAGCTCCGCAATCAGGTAAAGCACTTGCTCATCAGGTTGCTGAAACCAAGAGTGCTCACTGTTAAGTTGATCGCCCAAGATCAATCGTACGGTTTCAAATTGCATTACGGTTTCTCCGATGACGAAGCTTTGTCACTGCTGCCCATCACAATCGGCCAATCGACCATGTCTACACTATCCAAATGCGCGCCAGGACAACGACCTTGCCACCTATCGATGAACTCCATGTGCGGATCGTACATTTCGGTTTGCTTTTCGAGGTTGAATTGTCGTGAACCACGCGGATCTGCACCAACGCCCGCTAGGTATTGCCAATTTCCCCAGTTTGATGCCACATCGTAATCAACCAGTTGTGACTCAAAGTACGCCGCGCCATAACGCCAATCGAGGCCAAGTTCATGCACCAAACAACTGGCGACTAACTGTCTGCCACGATTCGACATATAACCGGTTTCATTAAGTTGGTGCATACACGCATTGACGATAGGAAATGGCGTTTCACCTTTCTTCCATTGTTGGAAACGGCGCGCGTAAAAGCTGGTGAGTGGTGCTCGATTTTGGATGCCACCGAATCGGAAGAGCTGTCGCTTGTGTCGACGGGCATACCAATAAAAGTATTCACGCCAAAGCAGCTCGAAATAAATCCAATAGGTTGAATCATTTGCACCATTCGCGGCTTCATAGCGTTTCAACATGGCATAAATGGTTTTCGGAGAAACGCACCCATGAGCTAACCAAGGAGAGAACTTGGTGGAGTAATCCATGCCATCTAAACCGTTGCGTGTTTGTTTGTATTCACTGGCTAGTGTGGAAGCAAAATACTGGCGACAATGTTCAAGCCCGCGGCTTTCTCCACCATGAAACGTAGCTTTTGTGTCAAAGTAATATGCAGTAACGGAAGGCAGATTCACACCTAAAGGAATTGGAGGTAACGAACGGATACTCTCGTGGGGCCGAGAGATGTCTAAATTTTCAACTTGCTTTCTAAACTGCGTGAAAGTCGTAGGCAGTTTGCTCAAGTCAAATGGCAGTTGTTCTTCCCTTAACAGGGTCCGGATTGTTTGCTGTTTTATTTTTACATGAGAAGCGCCTTCAGCTACGCGACCTAACGCTTGTTGCTCATCCGAACCGGGAAAAGCGTCAGCATATATATGTGTGACGCCGAAGCGATTAACAGCATACTTGATTGCTTGATCGGGCGTCAGTTCAACTGCCCATAATCGCTGACCAAGGTGATTCAAAGATTGATTGAGTTCACTAAGCGATGAATCGAGAAACTGCAATTTCGCACGCCCGAAAGAGGCTTCCTGCGCAAAGTGATGCAAGTAAGGCGTCATTGAAGGGTAGCAATACAAGCAAATTAACTCGTCCATTTCTACACTGGCGCTTTTCAACAGTGGGTTGTCGTGCAATCGCAAGTCGTTCGTGAACCAATAAAGTCCTATTTTCTTTTTCAATTCGCACCCTCAGATGTTAATTCTTCGTCTACGAGTTCTTTTCACGGAGACCCTGACGCTAAGCCTTTTGATTTTCTTGCTTTTATACGAAAACGAGAGTTTGACGATCATTAGGTTACTGGCGTTTACACGGAATCCATTTGCTGGATATCTCAAAACACGCAATACCACCAAATGCCTGTACATGTTTCATACTGATATTTTATAAAATTTGAATCCAACGGTATTGATCACGATCTTAATCACTCATTTTCTATATAAACCATGCAAAAGTGATAAAAATTAAAGCGACATTAGTTAATATCCGTTAATCTAAGCCCAATCCCATTTTGCTAGTACCATCGCAGAAATGACCGACGAGTTTAAGAAATCAACCGCTAATTTAAAAAAAGCGGTCCCACTGATGATCAAAAACCATGTTGCTGCCACGCCAGCCAACTACGCGCTTTGGTATACCTACGTTGACAAGACCATTCCAGAACTCAACTTTGAGTTAGACACGGTGTTAGAAAACTACGGTATTTGCCCGCCAGCAACCAATAAACAGCTTTACAACAACTATGTGGCCAGCAAAGCAGAAACCAGCCTTGAAGATCTTAGAACCAATGTAGAAGTTCTGCTACATGAAGTATCCAGTTCAATGAGCGATACAATTTCAGATACTTCCTCCTTTTCTGAGATGGTAGACAAAAGCTTTAATAAACTGGAAAAAGTTGAGGACAATAGCCTAAGCATTGAAGAAGTGATGGTAGTGATTCGTCAACTTGTCGCAGAGTCACACGAAATTCGTCACTCAACAAAGTTTTTGAATAGCCAATTGACTAACGCGAGTGAAGAAATTTCTCGCCTCAAAAACCAACTGGCTGAAGTACAGCAAGATGCGTTGTTCGATGGTTTGTCAAACCTATACAACCGCCGAGCATTTGACAAAGATCTCTCTTCACTTATTGCATCAAATCAGGCAATGACCTTGATCATGCTTGATATCGATCATTTCAAATCATTTAACGACAATTACGGGCACCTTTTTGGCGATACAGTATTAAAAGCCATTGCCCGCCGGCTACAACAAAGTTGTCGAGATGGGATATGTGCGTACCGTTTTGGTGGTGAAGAATTCGCGTTAATTGTACCTAACAAATCTCTGCGAATTGCTCGCCAATATGCAGACACACTACGCCGGATGATAGAAAAACTGCGTATCAGAGATAAGCGCTCAGGCACACAAGTTCACAGCATTACCGCTTCTTTTGGGGTAGCAGAATTTGAGCCGGGTGATACGCCTGAAGCCTTAATCAATAAAGCTGATAAACAGCTTTATGAAGCAAAACAACTCGGTCGTAACCGCGTGATGCCAATTTAAATAAACTGACTAAGCGAAAACGACTTTTACGATGAAAAAGAAAACCCCGCGACGTAAAGTGCGGGGTTTTTATATCCAATCATGAGTATCTTAATCGACGCTGTAGCAGTAACTTAGAATGTAGTCGTCACCATTTTTTGCGGTATATTCTTTATCTTCACTGCATGCCATCGGCTTACCTTTTTTGTCGCCTTTGATTAGACTTATCCAATGGCGCATCGCGGTTGGTGCATTGCCAGTTAGTTCAGGATGAAACGTCGTGCGAGTTTCCAATTGAATATCGTCAATGTCCACTAACTCCACGCAACCAGTGCCTTTGTGACAGCCAAACAGCACTTCTACATGATTGCCCGAATCATCTTTAAACAAAATCGACTTTGGATCTTCCTTTTCACCAGTGTACGCCACAAAATGTTTCGGGCTTTTCAGGCCGCTATGCGTACCGTCTTTGAAGTAAGCCAATACATGGCGATAATCAATTACGTAACTTGATACGTCTTGGTGCGACCCGTTCTCCAATGGGAACATGCGGTCAAGCAGTTGCTTCGCTTTTACTTGTTTCTCACTCTGCTGCTCGGCACTTACCGCTTCGACGGCAAATACGGCTTCAGCGATAAATGGGCGTTGTTGTTGTTGCATCTCTTTTTTATCGAAGTTCAGCATATTCATCGTCATATCCTCGCACTTAAAAACTCGTCCTAGAGTAAAAACTTAAATCCTTTATTTAAGTTTCAGGCAATTCTGTGAAGTGGATGGTTAATTTCCTTGCCTGCTCATTATGTAGACTAGCGAAATATTGACTACAATTTCACAACAAAAATTTTACAATGTGAATTTTACAAAATGTCTGTGTCAAAAAGCCTTATTCGTCAGTCTCATTTTCTTGGTACGAAAATTCGTAATCTAAGAAAAAACAACCATTTAACGATGGAGGATTTATCTGCCCGTTGTGTAAGAATTAATCCAGAGTACGCTCCTTCGGTTTCTTACCTTTCGATGATTGAGCGCGGAAAACGCGTACCGAGTATCGATATGCTCGAAGTGATCGCGGAAGTTTTTCAAAAAGATCCTGCGTGGTTTTTAGATGATGAACCCGAATTAGAAGCCATCACACCCAACAAAGGGAATCGTGGTGGGATTAGTGGCATGGCGCTGGAGCCGAGCTTCCTGTTCTCCAATGATATTCTTCAAATCGCGATACCAGAAATGCTCTCCCAAACAGGTATCACAGGGCGTCAATTCGCCCACTTACTGATCCGCGCACACCAAGAGAACCACCAAAACCATTTCCCAGACTTAGAACGGGCAGCGGAAGAAGTGGGCTTAAAGCGACTTAATCTGTCAGTGGAAGATCTGATCGACATTGCAAAGAGTATGGGGTTGGATATTCGCTGGGTAGACCGAGCGCCACAAGATGTGATTGATGAACTGGGCGTCAGCGCCAAACAGTTGATTACGTCTTTCATGGAGCCACCTGGGACTATTTATCTCAATAAACGAATGCGTGACTATCCAACCCGATTGAAGTATGACTTGGCGGTATATATCGGCCATCGAGTGCTCCATAGCAGCGATGCAATGAATAACGTTTTATCTATCGGGCATCAAAACAATTGGGAGCAAATGGACAGCCCTGTGTCGAACTCTGAACTCAATTCGCAAGATATCCTGCAAGCTTGGCGTGATTTTGAGTCCAGCTTCTTTGCCGGTGCCCTACTCTGCCCCAAAGTACCCTTTCGTCAGTTGCTTGACCGTTCTGGTTACGAGATTGATGTTCACAAAAAGGCGGGGGTTTCTCCTTCCGTTGCAATGCGTCGCATGACGGTGGTCTCGCCTTACCCTCATTGGCACTATTTTGATGCCTATGGCCCTGGCAAGTTAAAAGCCGTGTATCGCGGAAATGGTATTCCATTGCCTTGGGGCAACATGCGCAAAGTGAACGACCCTTGCCAGCACTGGGCCGTATTCCGACGCCTTTCCCAGCCTTTGGATACCAGTTCAGCGCAAATTTCGATTTTAAATGTTGGCGACGAGCCACGTATCTACTGCTGCGAATCGGTCAACGTATTTGATCCTGCGGGGAATAATCGCGTGCTATGTGCCGGTATTGATCTTAACCCTGCCATTTCTGCACAAGGTGGCGATGCCGTTTCCATAGCGGAAGAACTTAAGTCCCTTTGTGTCGCTTCCGGCGGAAGTAGTGTTATTCCTCCCCACATCAAAAAAGACTTAACGACTATCGCTAAGATATTAAACATCAACTGGATAGAGCGCGGGATTCAAACCCAAGCAAGGTTGATCTGCTCCAGAGGGGCGGTTTGTCCAAGACAACCTAGTTGTTACAGCAAGTGCGGAGAAGCTGATGAGACGGGCAACGACGTGAATATCATCGGTCTTTAGAAAGAAAAAACGCCAATCACAATATACGTGATTGGCGGTATATACTTGTGAACAATTTGTATTCACTAACAACGTCAGTTGGCTAGGTGACCCTCGGCTTAATAAGGGTCACTCTAAGTAAAGCACGATGCGTGCCAACTTTAAAAAAGCCGTTTTTTAGTAGATCCAGATGCATATCGTTGCTTTATTAACCATTAATTTCGCAAACTGCATTTGCAAAATGCAACATTATGCAAATATGCCACTTAATGCACTGCTAATAACGACTCTCTCAGCAAAGTGTCTGTGAACATATGAAGTCACATATTCTTGTACCCAAATGATGATGAGATTTCGGGCTCCCAACTTTACCATTCTTCTAACCCCTTATTGAAACTGGGTTCAGGCTCATCCGCCATGCTTTTGTTGATACATTCTCTCATCGGCTAGTTTCATCATTTGCTCAGAAGATGACATTTTCGGGTCAAATATCGCGTACCCAATACTGGCTTTCAAATAGATAAGCGTTTCATCGTAAATGACGGGCGTCGAGCATAGCGCTAATCGAAGTTTTTGTAGAAGGGACTGAACATTTTCTTCCGTTCCTGGGTGATGAACTACAACTAAGAACTCATCACCGCCCATTCTGGCCACGATGTCTGATTTACGCAGAGAGCTTTTTACCCTTTCAGCCGTAGCGATTAAAACTTTGTCACCTGCGTCGTGACCATAGGTGTCGTTAATGTGTTTAAACCTATCTAGGTCAATATTAATTAAGGCGAAGCTATAACGCTTTTTATAACGTTTCGCTATTTCAAACTGCTGCTTGTAAAACTTCATAAAATAGCGACGGTTTGGTAAACGCGTGAGTTCATCGTGTAAAGCTCTGTCATCTGCAATGGTATACAGTCGATAAATGGCGAACAGCGCGAGGCTAAGTGCGAATATAATGGGATAGCCGATTACTCTAGCTAAATGCAACTGATGCCAAGAGATTTGGCGATCAGCTTTGCCTCCAGAGAAAACCACCATACTCCACCCACCATAAGGAAAATGAACCATCTCTTTTGCATATGCCATGCTATTTACACTTTGCGCGCCAAAGAAAGCATCACCAAATGAGCCACCGCTATCGTAACCACGGATCATTAAAGGGTAACGATACGAGAAATCAATTACGCCGGTTTCTCTCATCAGAGCATCGAAATCAATCACCGCACTGATCACTCCCCAGTAGTCCTGATTCATTGGAGGATCAAGAAAAACAGGCACACGCACGATCAAACCTCGGCCACCTTGAATCAAAGTCACTGGCCCTGCGATGAAAATTTCTTGTACATCCTTGGCTTTTTGCACCTGTACCCACTGCTGTGGCACTGCGCGGTAATCAAGGCCGATTAGGCGCTCATTACCTTGGCGTGGAAATACATGACTAATTACATCATTTTTCGCGATACCGATGATTGTAATATGTTTACTTTTATTTAGGATTCGGTGAGCGGCGATACTCAATTCTTCTTCTTGGTTTTTAGGAAGTAACGTAATGAGTGTCGCTAAAGTACTGGCTTTGTAGATATCCGCCATAAGTACCGCTTCCAAATTGGAACGGAGAATGGAAAGTTGTTCTTTGGCCTCAACTTGAACTCGCTCTTTGTGAAGCTCTTGCTGGTTTCGATTTAACAGCTCGATAACCCCAATACACAAAGCGAAAAAGGTGAGGAAGAACAATGCAAAATAGCATCGTTTTCTGGGTAAATAACGCATTTTCTCCCCACAACTCGTATACAACTACGAGATTTTTTATTTATTGTTAAAATTCTTATTATCACAAGAATAACCAATCATAATCAGAAAGGTAACAGTGATTGACAACTTTTATGTTTTAGGTGTGAGATGATGCATCAACAAGGCGATTTATTTGGCGGCGATCTATGGCAAGAAGTAGAAAGAGGAAAACTTTATTATGATCCTCAATTTCTTAACCATCTTGAGGCGGATAATTACTTTGATCAACTTCGAAAGACACTGCCATGGCACCAAGAACACATTACTATGTTCGGCAAGTCAGTACTTCAACCTCGCTTACAAGCGTGGCACGGTGATGCAGCATATACTTACTCAGGCTTAACCATGCAGCCTCACCCTTGGACTCCTGAGTTAACTCAGCTCAAAGTGCGTTGTGAATCAGTTGCTGATGTCACTTTTAATTCTGTTCTCGCTAACTTATATCGACACGGCCAAGACTCAATGGGCTGGCACCAAGATAATGAACCAGAGTTAGGTAGAAACCCTGTTATCGCATCTTTGAACTTAGGTGAAACACGTCGATTTTTGCTTAGAAATTTACATTGTAAAACTGAGATTGAATATGAGCTTTCTCACGGCTCCTTACTGATTATGGCTGGCGAGCTACAGCATCACTGGAAGCACTGCGTACCAAAAACCGCGAAAACCAAAGATGAACGTATCAACCTGACTTTTAGGCAAATTTTTAACTATTGACTCAGCTTTTACATTCTCAATTAATATTGATGGTAGGTTTAGGTTCAGGACTTCATAGGGAATGGATTTATGCGTATTAAACCTCTTAGCTTAGCGGTCTTACTCTCTTGCTCACTTACCTTTGCAGCTCAGGCATCACAGGAAGAGGTACCGCTTCTCGATAATACTCAATCAGCGCAGTTGATTCGTAGTACCTACGAACAGGAACTGTTCACTTTCCCGGCGTTTAAAGAGGGCCATTTTGGCTTACGCATGTACCGCCAAACATTAGATGAGAAATATCACGCTGCCATTTGGACCGACATGGCACAAGTAGCCAGCCGGTTAAACCAATTTGCTAATGAAGTTGTTGAACCAGAAGACATCATTCTCTATTCATCTCAAAGGCTGACCACGTATCAAGAGAAAGAAACCGAACGAGGGCAGCGACGCTATACCGTGACTAAACACCATCCTGAGTACCTTTATCTTGGTGTGGATTTGCTTGGCGCAATGGCAAGAGCAAACGAATACGGCCTAAAGCATAAACAAGACAAAACGCTGAGAAAAATTATTAGGCGCTACGATTTCTCGCGTTACGTTACGGACAAAGAGATGATAGAAGCATGGGCAGCTCAGCTTGCAAACCAAGTCTACTGGCTTCGTCAGTTAGGAGAGCAAGATGTGGTCGAGGAATTCACTCAAACCTTCCGTGACACCTACCCCGACGATAAAGATAAGATGCTTTCAGCTCAGCAGTATTGGAACAAACTCTATGGGATGACGCACATCATCTTTGCCGATTCACAGTATTATCAGGAGCGAGTAAGCGAGAAGAAACACCAGTGGATTTATGATTACTTTCGCAACAATATCGACACTATCCTACTGCGCGCCAAAGAAGACGTGATTGCGGAAGTCGGCATTTCGTTTTTGTTAGCAGGCTTGGACCATGATCCGGTCGTAAAGAAAACCCGCCAAGCCATTCGTCACGCAATCAACGCAGAAAAAGGGATGATTCCGTCGGTCGACGGTAACTTTGATCTCAAGTACGGCGAACACCGTAACGTGCTAGCCATCATGCTGCTCGATTGGAAAGGGGTACATAAAGCGCCAACTTATCAAGAGCACCCAGAGGCTTTTAAATCGATACCTTACGGCTTAATGCCCAAGCCTTAGAAATAACAAAACCCGCCATTTAGGCGGGTTTTTAGTGTGTATCTTCAATCTAAATTAGAGAGAGATAAAAATGCCCGCTAAGCACGCACTCATCAGGTTAGCGAGTGTACCAGCAGCAACCGCTTTTAGGCCTAGACTTGCAACATCTTTGCGGCGCTCAGGTGCCATCACGCCGATAGAACCCAACTGAATCGCAATTGAGCCAATGTTCGCAAAACCACACAACGCAAAAGTGATAATAATTTGAGTATGCTCAGACAGTGTCGCTTTGTGCTGCACAAAATCGATAAACGCAACAAACTCATTCATCACCACTTTCTGACCAATGTATGAACCCGCAGCTAGGATTTCGTGGCTTGGCACACCAATCAACCATGCGAGAGGTGCAAACAAATAACCAAAAATCGCTTGTAGCGTTACGCCAGAGAAACCAAGTATCTCACCCAAGTTTTCTAGCCCCGTGTTCACCATCGCGATAACACTCACGAAAGCGATAAGCATGGTACCAACAGCAACAGCAACTTTCATACCGCCCATAGCACCGCTTGCTAGCGCATCAATTACGTTGCTTTCTTCTGATTTATCTAGCTCAATATTGTTGTAATCGCTTGGCGTTTGACGCTCAGGAACGATAATTTTTGCCATCATCAAACTACCTGGCGCTGCCATAAAGCTTGCCGCGATCAAGTATTTGAGGTCGACACCCAAACCAGCATAACCACCAAGCACACTGCCCGCCACTGAAGCCATACCACCAGCCATCACGGCAAACAGTTCAGAGCGAGTCATGTTAGAAAGAAATGGACGAATAAGAAGTGGTGACTCGCCTTGAGATAAGAAAATGTTCCCTGTTGCAACCAAAGACTCTGCTTTACTCGTACCTAAGAACTTCTGGATAGCGCCGCCAATAAATTGAATCACTTTTTGCATAATGCCCAAATAGTAAAGGGCGGAGATAAGAGCACTGAAGAAGATGATGATAGGAAGGACACGGATAGCGAAGATAAAGCCAGAAGAAGCGAGGTCACCAAAGAGGAATTTAATCCCTTCATCAGCAAAGCTGAGTAGCCCCGCGACACCATTACTTAAACTCGCCAGCGCTGCTTGACCCAACGGGAAATAGAGCACCAAAGCAGCAAACCCCATTTGTAGCATCAAGGCGCGAGATACAGTTTTCCAATTAATGGAAGAACGACCCTCAGAAAGTAGGAAAGCACAACCTAGCAGTGCAACAATACCAAATAGACTAAATAGAACACTCATGAGCTGGACCTACTAAACGTTGAAAAAGAAAAAAGAGCCAAAGGAATTGGCAGAAGAAAGGGACAACGCAGCGAGTGATAACTCACTTTTAGATCCAGAATGTAGACAGAACGAATAGTTCGACATCTTATTTTTACCTTATACAAGCAATTGAACGTAGCTGGTCCGGTCCGTGGGGTCATTCACTGCTGGCGAGCATGTTGCTTGGCCTGCTCCATGTGACGGCTTGTATGGGTAAGGGTCCTGAACAACTAAACCCTAATTCCCGCTTAAACGGGACGCAAGTATAGCCAACAAAAAGAGATATTCATCACATTTATTTACGCAAACGTTCAAGCGTTCAAAATTTAGGCAAAAGTACTCTTTTGTCGTCATACTATTAATAAAAGTAAGGGCATAAGGATAGGCGTTGATGGTAAAAAACATAAAAGTGACCAATAAATATGCAATCAAACTCGAAAGAGCCAAAATTCGTCATTTTGCTCTCGCCAACAGGTGGATTTTGGTTATACAATTCGCGTTGCTTCTTTCGAGGCCTCTGAGTATTCAGAGCATCATGATGCCGAGATGGTGAAATTGGTAGACACGCTAGCATGAGGTGCTAGTGCCTTTGGTGTGAGGGTTCGAGTCCCTCTCTCGGCACCATTATCCTTCTTCCCTAATTTTGTTCGAGTGTAATGCAAAGTTCTAAGCAGGCAAGACAGTCTACAGATGCTAATCAACTTCTGAGTGAGCTTGCGGTTCACGCTTTATTACACCTGCACTTTAAAATTCACGCGTCCTCGCATGGCCTCTCCCTTAAAGAACGTAATGACTTACTTCAGAAATGGCTGAAACCAAAACTGAAGAGTAATCGCTATAAGCTGATTAAAAAGCCGTTAAAATCTTTGACTCAGCAGGCAAAAGGTGAGAACGGAAATCTGGAAGCATTACTCGAGCGCTGCGTCGGTGCAGACAAACCCAGCAACCCTCAACCCGATCTAGATAGCTACTTGCTGCTGATCAACGAGATTGAGAAGAAACTGGGGACTACCGTGTTATTATCTCGACCGGAAGACGTCGACTTATCTCACGACCAACACGGCTGTTTGCTGTGTGTGCTTTCTGAGAACTTAAATCAGCACTTCGATGATAATAACGCCCTAATCGCTCCTATTTCGATGCTGTTCCGCGGACCAATGAGTCAACGTTCACTTTTTCTTGGCAGCATTTACGCCAGTGGTACCTTCAATTATGAAGTGCAGTATCAAGACGACCAGTTCGTTCGCATCACATTAGAGTTGGCGTAAGTGTAACGCTAAGAAATAAACGAATCGAAAAAGGCCGCGAAACTCGCGGCCTTTTGCTTATCTAGATTTAAACTTGAGTTAATCGATCTCTTTAAATCGAGCAGTAAAGTGGCGCAGCACTGGTGGCTCGTACTCGAAAGTGAGCCCTTTTAACTCATGTGCACGATTTTTCAGTTCGATAATCGCATCCGCAATGTAATCCATATGATCGTTTGTGTAGACACGACGTGGAATGGTCAAACGCATCAACTCAAGCTCTGACACTTTTTGTTTACCCGTTTCCGGATCTCGACCAAGCAGCAACGATCCTATCTCTACTGCTCGAATACCCGCTTCCAAGTACAAAGCATTACACAATACCTGCGCAGGAAACTGATCCGCTGGAATATGTGGCAAAATCTTAGCGGCATCCACAAACACCGCATGACCACCCGTTGGGTATTGAATCGGAATACCGCCTTCACGTAAGCGCTCACCTAAGTATTGAACTTGGCTAATTCTATAGTGAAGAAAATCCTCATCCGCGGCTTCATACAAACCGCGAGCGAGCGCTTCCATATCACGCCCAGCCATGCCGCCGTATGTTACAAATCCTTCCATGGGTACGCAGCGCGTCTGCACCGCCTGGAACAACTCCTTATGATCACGAATACAACACATGCCACCAATGTTTACCATCGGGTCTTTCTTAGCTGACATGGTGAGCATATCACCGTACTGGTACATCTCACGGATGATTTCCAGAATCGATTTATTCTCGTAACCCGCTTCACGCTGCTTGATAAAGTAGGCGTTCTCACAGTAACGAGCCGAGTCAATCACCACTGGAATATCGTACTTGGTTGCAATCTCGTACACACTGCGCATGTTTTCCATCGACACAGGCTGACCACCGGAGCTATTACAAGTAATCGTGGTGATAATTGCACAAATGTTATGCGAACCGTGCGCTTCAATTGTTGCCACCAGCTTATCGATATCAAAATTGCCCTTCCAATCATAAGGCGTAGTGGTGTCGAATGCTTCTTCCGTTACCACGTTAATCGCTTTACCGCCATTGAGTTCAATGTGACCCGCTGTGGTATCAAAATGGTAGTTCGAGATAAATACTGGCGTTTCGCCACCACGCACCTGACGCATACGCTCAATCAAAGCTGGGAACAAAATTTGCTCGGCACCACGCCCTTGGTGTGCAGGCACGGTGAGCTTATAACCGAAGAAGTGCTCCACTGCATCACACAGGTTGTAGTAATTTCGACTCCCCGCATAGGATTCATCCCCCATCATGATGCCAGCCCACTGATTATCACTCATGGCACCAGTGCCAGAGTCAGTCAGCAAATCGATATAAACATCATCACTACGAAGAAGAAATGGATTATAGCCCGCTTCTTTTAACGCGACTTCACGGTCTGCCAAAGTCGTCATTTTGATTGGCTCAACCATTTTGATACGGAAAGGTTCTGGAATACGTTTCATTGTTAATTTCCTTATACGCATTGCCCTACGCAGTTTCACGTAAGACTAAAAAACAAATAGATAGAATGCTTTTCAATGCGATTGCATTGAGGAAATCAACGAGAAGAGATTTTACTAAGAAGAGACAAGCAGTAGTCTAGGTTATACCAGAACGACAGCACCAAACGGCTATCGAGAATATCCTTTATTCTCATCGTCTTCGTCCTCCTGATAAAAATAAAAAGTCAGAAACCCCATGTCTCTGACCTTTTCAATATAGTGCAGTTTTCAATCAATTTTCAGTGAGGTCACCCTCATTTTAAGAAGGTCTCGCCCTTTTCATTCTGCGTTTGATATTACTTTCTTTGACTAGGTAATCGAAAAGTGGCGCGAATAAGTTAGCAAATAGAATCGCTAACATGATGCCTTCTGGATAAGCCGGGTTCAGCACTCGGATAAAAATCGTCATCACGCCGATTAATAGTCCGTATGCCCATTTCCCGTTATTGGTAAAAGCTGCCGAGACAGGGTCTGTCGCCATAAAGAAGGTACCAAACGCAACCCCACCAATCACGAAGTGCCAGTAGAACGGCATGGAGAACATGGGGTTAGAGTCTGAACCGATCGCATTCAATAGTAGTGAAGCTCCGATTAAACCGACCAACACGCCCGCAACAATTCTCCACGATGCAATCTTCATAAAGATGAGAACCAAGCCTGTTAGTGCGATCAACAACGTGGAGACTTCACCCATCGAGCCTGGTAAATTACCAACAAAAGCATCTCCCCATGAAATTGTTTGTCCTGTCATATTATTTATCAAAGCACTTTGCCCGCCTTCATACCATTGACTAAGTGGAGTAGCGCCAGAGTAACCATCAGCCGCGACCCACACAGCACCACCGGACATGTTGGCAGGATAGGCAAAGTATAAGAACGCTCGCCCTGCTAAAGCTGGATTTAGGAAGTTTCGTCCAGTACCACCGAAAATCTCCTTCGCCACAACAATACCGAAAGTGATACCTAAAGCCGCTTGCCATAGTGGAATTGTCGGAGGAAGAATCAGCGCAAAGAGTATAGAGCTGACAAAAAAACCTTCATTTACCTCATGCTTTCGCACAATAGCAAACAGAACTTCCCAGAAACCACCAACGATAAACACCGTCGCATAAACCGGGAGAAAGTAAGTAGCACCAAGCCACATTTTACTTCCCCACCCCGCTTGTGAAACCGCATCTAACGAGCCCCATACCCAACTCAGTTGCCATGAAGAAACAAGCGCTTGCTGAGCTGAGGCTTGATCCATTCCATACAACAAGGCATCACTCGCTTGCTGGCCTACGTTGTACATACCCCAGAACATGGCAGGGAAGACCGCCAACCACACCATGATCATAATACGTTTTAAATCGATGCTATCTCGAACGTGAGTCATGCCCTGGTTTACCTTACCAGGCGTGTAAAAAATGGTTTCGACAGCTTCGAAAAGTGGGTAGAACTTGTGATACTTCCCACCTGGACCAAACTTAGGTGTCGCTTTCTCAAAGTAATGTTTAAGGCTCATAACGCTCCTCCTTTATCTAAAAGATGGTACGCACATGTGTAAAAAGCGATCGTTTTTTAATCTCTTCGTCTTCCTTCTTCGTACTTCACCTTGTTCGCCACTCTTCTGTCTCCTCTTTAAATCCGGCGAACAGTTTATCCAACGAAAAAGGGACCGCTCATGGACACACTCGCCATTGACCTAGCTAGATTCCAATTTGCCTTTACTGTCTCTTTCCACATTATTTTTCCAGCTTTTACGATTGGTTTGGCAAGTTATCTCGCTGTATTAGAGGGCTTGTACTTAAAAACGGGCAACAAACAGTACATGCAAATCTATAAGTACTGGCTCAAAATCTTTGCCATCAGTTTTGGTATGGGTGTGGTGAGTGGCATCGTGTTGAGCTATCAATTCGGTACTAACTGGAGCGTGTTTGCCGACAAAACAGGCCCAATCCTAGGCCCGCTAATGGGTTATGAAGTTTTTACTGCGTTTTTCCTCGAAGCTGGGTTTTTAGGCGTGATGCTTTTCGGTATGGATAAGGTAGGTAAGAAGCTTCACTTCGCCGCGACTTGTATTGTTGCATTCGGGACGTTTTTGTCTGCGTTTTGGATACTTTCGGTTAATAGTTGGATGCAAACACCAGCGGGCTACAGTATCAACGAAGCCGGACAGTTTATCCCAGAAGACTGGTGGGCGATTGTCTTCAACCCTTCCTTCCCTTACCGGCTCGTTCATATGTTGCTCGCCGCTTACCTTACTACTGCCTTTGTTGTAGCCGGCGTTGCCGCTTATCACTTACTAAAAGCAAACCATAACCCTCTAGCCAGAATTATGTTCTCGATGGCAATGTGGATGGCTGCCATCGTGACACCAATTCAAATCGTTGCTGGAGACATGCATGGTTTAAACACCCTTGAACATCAACCCGCCAAAGTCGCCGCGATGGAAGGGCACTATGAGTCTCACCAAGGCGCGCCATTGATCCTCTTCGGTATCCCTAACGATGAAGAAAAACGCATGGAATACGCACTGGAAATCCCCAAACTCGGTAGTTTGATTTTAACTCATGACCTCAACGGTGAAGTGAAGGGATTAGATGCTTTTCCAGAGGAGGAACACCCTCCTGTATCTATCGTTTTCTGGTCTTTCCGAGTCATGGTCGCGCTTGGTTTTGGCATGCTTGTTATTGGTTTGTGGAGCCTTTGGCTAAGAAAACGTCGCAAACTTTTTGATTCGAGGGCACTTCAACGTATTTGTGTGCTGTTTGCCCCAGCGGGGTTCATTGCAGTTTTAGCAGGCTGGATAACTACCGAAGTCGGTCGACAGCCTTACACCGTATACGGTCTTTTAACCACAGCCAATTCGGCATCGCCTATTGATGCCGCCGCGGTGAGCGTCTCCCTGACGGCGTTCATCGTGGTTTACTTTGTGGTTTTTGGAGCTGGCTTCTTCTATCTCCTACGTTTGATGCGTAAGTCTCCAACTCGATATGAAGAAGGTCTAGATAGCCGACTTCCTGATGGCACGAAAACCGATGCCATCACACATTCTAACCATCTAACCTAGGAGCTAACTCATGGATTACGCATTAATTTGGTACGCTTTGATTGGGCTCGCCGTTCTGATTTATGTCGTGTTAGATGGCTTTGATCTCGGTATTGGTATCCTATTTCTCAGCGCTAATGACGATGAAGAGCGCGACATGATGATGAACAGCATCGCTCCTGTTTGGGATGGGAATGAAACTTGGCTAGTTCTTGGTGGTGGTGGGCTTTTTGCCGTGTTCCCCCTCGCCTACGCGGTCATTATGCCAGCACTCTATGCTCCTCTGATTTTAATGCTGCTCGGGTTAATTCTGCGTGGGGTTTCTTTTGAATATCGCTTCCGAACACAACGCGGAAAGTTTTTATGGGATAGCGCTTTTTTCATTGGTTCACTCACCGCGGCATTGATGCAAGGCATTATGCTCGGAACCCTGCTCCAAGGTATAGAGGTTAGTGAACGAGCATACGCAGGTGGATGGTTTGATTGGCTTTCGCCATTTAGCGTATTTTGTGGCTTGGCGCTTGTTTGTGCTTATATCCTGCTCGGTTCATGCTGGTTATTAATCAAGCTTCCAGAAGAGCTGATGGGGCGCTATTACGTGGTCGCGCGACGATGGGGACTAGCGATGGTAGCCTGTATATTTATCGCCAGTTTGTGGCTGCCATTGAGCCAAAATATCGTCTTTGAACGTTGGTTCTCATTACCAAACTCACTACTGTTTTTCATATTACCAATTATTGCAGCGGCACTCATTTGGCAGCTATTCAAAGCCTTACTCGACCACAAAGCCGTCCGAGCCTACGTTCTTGCGATCGGCCTGTTTCTTGTGTCCGCGATGGGTTTCGGTGTCAGTACATTCCCTTACTTGGTCCCATTCGCACTCACTTATCAAGACGTCGCCGCGCCAGACAAAAGTTTGGCATTTTTACTTGCCGGCGCGGTGGTATTACTTCCTCTGATCATAGCCTACACGGCTTATTCGTACTGGGTTTTCCGCGGCAAGATGAAACGTGGAGAAGGATATCACTGATGAAACTAAAACCCATTTTGTGGTTCATTGGCATTTGGCTGGTAAGCGTGGTCGCCTTGTTTATCATCAGTTCGTTGATACGAACTGCGATATTGTAGGCCCAGAGTCTACTGCACCACATCTGAAGCCATTGAGGTCTATACTCAAGCAAGAGTAAAACAACGGAGTGTTTTTATGACCTTAAAGCGGTTTCTGGTAACTTTGATTCCTTTGACGGTTCCACTGTTTTCACCAAATGCATTGGCCGTAGACAAGCAGATGTCATCCGCCATTAAAAGTAAAATGCGGTCTATTTGCTCCGCAACAGACGAGCAGGGCCGTTGGCGACTTGCCGAAGCAACTCCTGACGCCAGACGTTCACTTAACATGGTGCTTTATCAAATGAATGCCGATGATAAATTGAAAGCAATTCATGAGGTGAGAACGAAAATGGTCGGCGGCACCCATTATGCGTTTGAGTTCGAGTTGCAAGATGGTCAAGTCTGGAATGCAATTGTATTGCACAGTGCCCGAGGCGATTACATGATAGAAAGACACGCCAAGAAAGGGGAACTCTGCCCTAAATAGCAATAGACACTACGACTCTACAGCCGACACAATAAAGTCGACTGATTCAGTCGCCTTTATTGTTGGTATGTTTAGGTATCGCTTCAAAAGCTTGGGAAAAGTAATAGCTTTCAACCTGAGGCCTAACTAAATCACAAGCTAACCCAAGGTCATCATTTTTTGTGAAAGGTAAATGTTCTGACACTAATTCCTGGGAATCTTTGTCCACGGTCTGGAAAGATTCAACAATTCTAAGTGGCCAGTAAGCTTTATTCTCAGTAACAAGAAAAAAGTAATATTGGAGCTGCTCTCCATGAGTCACGGCATTGTTAATTTCACTTCTAATTTTAACCACTTCGATTTTGCTACCAACACAAGTGAAGTCATATGCATCAGTAATTTCCGCTCCCTTCGCGCCCGGAGTATATACCATATAATCCGATTCAAACTTATTATCAGTCAACAAATAACCATCGTCGACACTAGTTAACTGAAAGGAAAATGCAGGGTAATGTACTATCAAACAAGCTCCAAAAGCCCTACTTAAAAATTTCTTTGAAAATACCTTTTTTATACAGTTCGGTAAATATCTCATGTCGTTGTCCATATGAATCTGTATTTTTATTAATAACCCTAGTAATACTATCAGTCACCGTTCTAGATGCTCCCTTATCGGCTTTTAAATATAGTTTATTCTTCAGCCAAAAAATCATAGCAGTCCTGATGGCATATTTAGGTTGAGCAACTAACTGGGGCGAAGAAGAGAAACTCGTATTTTCATTCCAAATATTTGCGTGTATGCTTTCTGTCGCTAAATAGTTTCCTTTCCCTGTTAACTGTATCATTCCTCTACCGCGATATTTCCATCCATCTCCGGTACTTGCATCACCATTGCCTATTTTCATGGCATAGGCATTATTTGCTATCGCTTCTTGGTTTGCTTTTTGATTGATGGCATTTTTTCTCCCGTGCTTTTCAGCTAACGCCGGCCTATTCCGATAGACTCTGAAAGTGCTTTTCAATCCTTGAACTGAATAATTCAGGTTTTCCTCCATTCTCATTCCAGGACCAACCTCTTTTGCTAATTGAGCGACAAAGTGTGACAGTCTCAGTTCACTGTCTAACTTACATTCAGAGATCTTCATAGAAAGTTCTTTGCTTATAATCACTAAATAGTCTTCTGAAACTTTAGTTTCATTCTTCCATACTTTTCTAAGGTGCTGTTTTGTAATCATAGTCCCTCCATCTGATGAAGATTAAAACTGAAAGAACAAAAAATCACCTATAAAATTTGAAGTTGACATTGTATTACGACACTTTAAAACCATTTCTTACATACTAATTACATTATTGTGCGGCAAATAACATACCAGTCAATATTCTAGAAAAGCATTCTTTTCGCTCATATATTTTAACATGGCTTTTTACTGTTAAACCGTCTCGGTTTTCGCCTCTATCTTCTCATTCACTTTATCGCAAATGTACTCTCCAATCGGCATTGCAGATGTCGCTGCGGGAGAGGGCGCGTTGCAAACGTGTAGGCTTCTGGCGCTCTCGGCAAACAAAAAGTCATGAACCAAGGTTCCGTCGGATAACACCGCTTGTGCGCGAATACCCGCAGGATATGGTTTGAGATCTTCTACCTTGATGCTAGGGCAATATTTGTTGACCAACTTGAGGTAGCCCGGCTTCCACCACGAGTTCTTAAACTCATCCAGTCCGGTTTTTAGATGCTTTTGTGTCACCTTCCAGAAACCGGAGAAACTGAGCATTTGCATGGTATCTTGCAAGCTGAAGTTAACCTTGTCGTACCCTTCCCGCTTCCAGCCTTGAACCGCATTTGGACCAACAGTCACACTGCCATCAATCATGCGAGTCAGGTGGACGCCCAAGAATGGCAAATCAGGGTCTGGAATTGGATAAATAAGATGATTCACCACTCGGTCGTGTTTGCTATCTAAGCGGTAGTATTCACCACGATAAGGGATGATTTGGAAATCGGTCGGAATAGACATCATCTTAGTCATGCGATCCGCCATTAAGCCACTGCAAGTAACCAAGAACTTGGTATTAAGCTGCATCGTTTGACCGTCTGAAATGCAGGTCAGTTGGACTTCTTCATCCTTCTCTTCGGCAGCCACCACTTTGGTTCTCAGGCTGATTTGACCGCCGAGCTTTTTGAACTCTTCCGCCATCTGCTCAGTGACCAAACGATAATCAACAATGCTAGTGGTTTTGACATAAATCGCACCCAAGCCAGTGATGTTTGGCTCAGCCAGTTTGAGTTGAACTTCATCGAGTAGCTTTACGTCGATGCCGTTGACATGGCAGCGCTCATAGAGGGCATTCATGCGTTCGACTTCTTGCTCATTGGTCGCAACCAATAACTTGCCACAGTTCTCCACCGGAATATCGTGCTCAGCACAGAACGAAATGGTTCGCTCTACCCCACGCTTACAAAAATCCGCTTTTAAGCTGCCCGGAGCGTAGTACACCCCAGCATGAATCACGCCGCTATTGTGTCCGGTTTGGTGCTTGGCAAAACCGGACTCTTTCTCAACCAATAAAATGGATTTGTCTGGATGACGTTGCTGCAGTTGCCATGCCGTCGACACACCAACGATACCGCCACCAACAATGATGTAGTCATAGACTGATTTCATACGACCTCTTATAAAACCGATAGTTGAGATTGTTGCAATTTGAACTTGCGACCACTGTAAATGAACACAGCGAAAAATACCGCGCAGCTTGCCACACGAACCAACATTGGGATGTCGTGCCAAACCAGCAATGTACCCACCACTACCAACAAGAGACGCGTTAGAATGTTTAGAGGACCTTCCAAGTAACCTTCAATCGCACCAATCAATGCATAGGTACCGATGATGGCAAAGAAGCCTACAGTAATCACTGACGTTACATCCCAACTTACTAAGCCTGTGTAAGCAATCAACAGCGGTACAAGATACAAACCTTTGGCGATTTTCCACGCCATCAAACCAGTGCGCATTGGGGGTGTTTTCGCGATAGTTGCCGCAGCGAATGCGGTCAAACACACTGGAGGCGTAACGTTACTGTCTTGCGATAACCAGAAAATGATGAGGTGAGCAGCCAGCAATGCCAAGCCTACCGCTTCCATACCCAGGCTTTGCTCCAGTAGAGTTTCCATAAAGTCCGCAGGTACTAGCGCCACCATTTCTTTCGCGGTTTCCAACGCCATTGGTGCATTAAGCAGTTCCAACTTTTCTGGTGCCGCCAACATGAAGATGGCTTTTGCTTGTTCAGGCAATTGACCCGACACCATCAATTCAAGCAATTGGTTTTCCGCAATCAATTTGTAAAGCGCAGGGGCAGACAGTGTGCCCAATACAATATACGCCGCTGTCACAGGTAAACCCATACCCAAAACAAGAGAAGCGAGCGCAATCAGAACGATCATGATGAACAAATCGCCATTCGCCCAACCGTCGATCATCAATGAGAAGGTGTTGCCGATACCCGTTGTGCTGATAACGTTGATCACCAAACCGATACCCACCAGCAATACGGCGGTTGTCGCCATGTTCTTCGCGCCTTGCGAAAGTGCTTCGATGATCGCTTTTGGTCCCATCTTGTGATCTTTCGAGAACCAAGACGCCACCACTACTGAAATGATCGATAGACCAGCAGCGTAAGTTGGTGTAAAGCCTTGAACCAACAGAGTAACCAATACCGCCAGCGGGATAAGGTTGTGCCAACCGCTGATCAGCACTTTCAGTAGAGATTCATCGCTGGTCGTGATTTTTTGAACGCCGCTGCGTTTAGCTTCAATACGCACAAAGAACGCCACAGACAAGAAATAGATAAGAGCAGGAATGAAAGAAACTGCGATGATATCGACATAAGGAATTTGCGTGTAAGACGCCATGATGAAAGCACCCGCCCCCATCACTGGTGGCATCAACTGACCACCTGTCGACGCTGCAGCTTCAACCCCCGCCGCAAAGCGCGAAGGAAAACCTGCTTTTTGCATTAAAGGAATACTGATAACACCGGTGGAAACCGTATTTGCCACACTAGAGCCCGATACTGAGCCCATCAAACCGGAGCCAATCACTGCGATAAAACCCGGACCACCAATGATTTTGCCAGCCGCAGCACGAGCCACATTGATGATGTAATCACCAACACCAGAGCGCACAAGAAACGCACCAAACAGAATGAACATGAATACGAAAGTCCAGCTGATGCGCGAGATAGAGCCAAACATGCCCTCGGAAGAATAGAAGCTACGGTAGAGCAAGGTTTCCATGCTCAAACCCGGGAAGTGGAAAATACCTGTTGCCCACTTACCCCAAAGCACAACGTAGCTCAGACACACCACAATCAGCACTGGAATAAACCAGCCCATGGTGCGTCGAATCAGCTCAATAACAATCAGAATTGCCATGATGGCGAAGACCCAATCGCTGGCCACGAACTTCACGCCACGTTCATACAGCGCATCTTCGGCATAGGGAATGTAGAGTAAACACGCGACCGCGCCCATGGCGATCAACACATCGATGCCGAGTGCAATCTTACTCTGCTTGAGAGAGATATGAGCCGGATACCAAAGCGCACAAATCACCGCAAAGCCAGCAAAGTGGGTAGCGGAAATCCATAACTCTGGTAACGTCGATAAGGTATTAAACCAAATGTGCAAAGCAGACAACAACACGCCAAACACTGTAATTGTGGTGGTTACCCACGGAAAATCAGTGCGCGTGGGCAGCTCAAACTTCTGCAATTCCTTTTCTATTGAGTCGCTCATCTCATACTCCAAGTTCTGGCGGCTTTTTCCATCTTAGAAATCGGTAGGGATAAAATGCCCCGAGCCGAAACTCGGGGCGAAGTTGGCGTTATTTCGCCATTAGATCTGATGGGATTTCGATGCCCATTTCTTTGTAGTAACGCGCTGCGCCTGGGTGAAGAGGCACTGGCAAGCCAGCAATCGCTTTCTCAATCGCCATTGCTTTTGTTGCTTTGTGGATTCCTTGTAGGAAAGGCAGGTTCTCGTAGATCGCTTTGGTTAGCTGGTAAACGTCTTCTTCCGAGATATCTTCACGAACTGCCAAGAAGTTTGGCTGTGCAATGGTGGTGATCGGCTTATCTAAACCCGGGTACGTGTTCGCAGGAATTTCGTACTTCGTCCATAGGTTGTAGTTGCCGTTCGCCTCTTTGATTTGCTCGTCAGTAAACGAGAGAATCGAAATGTCTTTACCCAGCGCAGCAAAAGCTTGGGTTACTGCACCAACTGGCACACCCGCAGGCGTGTTCATGCCGTCAATGGTGCCATTTTGAAGTGCGCTCGCACTGCCGCCGTAGCCCATGTACGCAAGGTTGAATTTATCAGGGTCGACCTTCAGACCTTTCATGATTTGGCGACCAGAGTTCTCAGTACCAGAATTCTTCTTACCGATAGAAAACTTCTTGCCATCTAGGTTGTTCAGGTCTGTCACTGTGCCCGTTTTTGCTAGGTCAGAACGAACAATAAAGTGCTCAACGTTTTGCCACAGCATAGAAACTGAACGCAGTTGTTCTTGACGACCGCTCTTCTCATAAGGACCTTCACCAGACCAAGCCCATGCACCGTAAAGACCTTGTAGAATCGCGAACTGTGCTTCGTTTTCGTTCAGCAGTTTGACGTTTTCACCAGAGCCCGCAGAGCTGATTGCAGAAAGGGAGAAGTGGTGCTTTGGTGCCAATTTCACTTTGCTTAACGTCGCCAACGCTACGCCCACAGGGTAGTAAGTACCACCTGTCGATGCCGTTGCAAGAATGTAGCTACGATCTTCTGCCGCAGCGTTAGCAGCAATACCAAAAGAAGTCACAGCGACAGCCAAAGCTTTTACCAGCTTATTTATTTTCATTATTACTCTCCGTGTAGTCGTTTCACGATTGGGGATTTACATCATGTTAAATCTTTATTAACAACAAATTCCCTAGAGCAATTGAAATGCCAACTTTTAACCCTTTGTATTTATTGAACTAAGTGCTGAAAGACATCAAAAATGAGCAAAATTCTGCTGATTTGATAGCAAAGTAATGAGCAAAACCTTGCTCATTGAAGAGAAGAAGGTTGTGCGCCTAGATCGCAAAAGGTTAATAAAATGTGATCAAGACAAAACAAATGCACGATTCACTAATAAGCAATATTTTGCCGATGCAATTTTGGATTGAACTGCAACTAATGACCGTCTTAACAATAAGAAGAAAAAGCGCATCATTCTAAACTGCTCACTTTATCAGCGGAGATTTATAGCCTAAACGACTACAAATAGCACAAAAATACAGCAAAACAAGCCATGTTACAGAAATGAAAAGTCATTTATTCTGATTTTGAATTTAAAAAGCAGTTCGATCCACCAGTTCAGAAACAAACATTGACCGTATCAACTTATTTTCTACTTCGGGGTTGTGCCAATAGCCCTATGTTCGTTAGGGTAACAACACGCCAAGGCAAACGTATTCCTTGGTATTTTTTCGTCATTAAGGATCACCCATGTCAGCAACTGCGCAATTACAATTCGCTTTAAAACGCCCATCTGGCGTTGCTGATGCGATCCTCCTGCTCTCTCTGAAACTGATTCAGAGCTGACAGGCTATATCTAAACTTTCTGTCAGCTTGAGAAGAAGCTGACGGGAACACCACATACTCCTCCCATTCCTTTCAGTTTCTTCCAAGCGAAACATAAGAGGAATAACAATGTTAAGCGCACGTAATATCGCCGCTTTGGGCTTCATGACTTTCGCCATGTACTTAGGCGCGGGTAACCTGATCTTCCCTCCATTTTTGGGTTACCAAGCAGGTGAAAACTTTCTGAGCGGGATGTCTGGCTTCCTCTTGACGGGTGTAGGTCTGCCTGCAATGGCACTAGTGATGGTGGCTATCGTAAACGGTTCAGACAAATTAACCGCTGCCCTACCTAAACCTTTGGCGACCAGTTTTTGGGTAATGGTATTTATCGTAATTGGCCCTGCGTTCGTGATTCCACGTGCAATTACCGTGGCTTACCAATTCAGCTTTGCGCCAATGTTTGGTGATGCAGCTTTGGTGCCTTTCACTATTGCCTTCTGTGCTATCACCATTCTATTTGCCCTATATCCGGGTAAATT
Organism: Vibrio sp. YT-16; assembly: GCF_033337405.1. Taxonomy (NCBI): domain Bacteria; kingdom Pseudomonadati; phylum Pseudomonadota; class Gammaproteobacteria; order Vibrionales; family Vibrionaceae; genus Vibrio; species Vibrio sp. YT-16. The sequence continues at coordinate 47,930 of NZ_JAWOQQ010000010.1, read as the reverse complement.
GGTCGACAACCTAGGCAAGATCTTAACGCCTGCCTTGATGGCAATCTTGATCATCATGTCTGTGACGGCTTTGGTTTCTCCTGCAGGTGAGCTAACTGCCGCAACGGGACCATACCTATCTGGTGCATTTGCTGAAGGCTTGACCCAAGGCTACATGACCATGGATGCGCTAGGTTCTATCGGTTTTGGTTGGATTATCTTCCGCGCGATTCGCAGCATGGGTGTGGATTGCCCGAAAGCCACCGCAAAATACACGCTAATCGCAGCTTTGATGTACGCGGTTGCCATGACGTTTGTTTACATCTCATTGGCTTACATTGGCTCGACAAGCTCATACTTGGGTTCTGAGTTCAGCAATGGTGGCGACATTTTAACGGCATTCACCTTCAGCCACTTCGGCGCATTTGGTTCACTATTACTAGGTGCCGTGATGGTATTAGCGTGTTTGACTACTGCTATCGGCGTAACCACCGCAGGCAGTGAGTTTTACGACAACACCTTCAGCAAAGTGAACTACAAAGGCTGCGTTATCACGACCATGGTATTGGCAGGTTTAATCGCCAACGTAGGTCTGGAGCAACTATTGGCTATCACATTACCAGCGGTTGTGGCGCTTCACCCAGTAGCGATTGCGTTGATGATCATGGCACCGGTGCGCAACAAGATGTCGCAAATCATGGTCGTCGCGACGGCGTTCACTGCTCTAACGTTTGGTTGTGTTGATGCGCTGCACATCCTAGGTTACATGCCAAGTTCCACTGATGAGTGGATGGGTAATTACATGCCTCTGTACAATGACTTTGCTAGCTGGATTGTGCCTAGCGTATTTATGATGATTGTTGGTCTGCTGTTTACGACGAAAACCAACCAAACCGAACAATTCGAGCTGGTGAATGAATAGCCGTTTAACATAAGACATCGCTCAATAAGTGCGTTACTATGTAGCTCGCTTATTGATATCAGGCAAAGGAGTTGCCTGAATGAAAGATTGATATGGGTCGCCTATGGATAATCAGTATCTAGACATCAGAACACTGAACTTTATCGTTATTCTGTTCTCTTGCATTTACTCTATTAGTCTGCTTTGTTATCAATACACTCAGGGTAGAGTCAAAGGCTTAAAAACCTTCTCGATATCACTACTGTTTATTGGTTTAGGCCCTTTTTTACTTGGCTTTAGAGGCTCTGCGCCAGACTGGCTGACCATCGTCATAGCCAACACTCTCATATTAGTCGGCTTCTTGCTTACGCTATATAGCGTAAGCATTTTTCGTCAATATCCTTTAAAATTGGCTCACTGTCTTACCTTGTTAACACCTGTTTTCAGTGGTTCATTTTACTATTTCACCTTCCATGACCCTTCTATCAAAAGCCGCATTATTTATCTGAGCATGTATATTTGTATCGTCACCTTCTTTAGTGGTGTCGCCATGCTTAAAGGTACCCAAAAGGACTTAAAGCTCCCTGTTAAAGCAATGGCTTACTCTTTCTTTGGATTTAGTTTTTTTATGGGATTTAGGGCGCTTTGGAGTACTTTTTCAGGTGAGTTACCAAGTTTTATGGTCGCAGGCCTTATCCATCAGCTGACTTTCTTATTTAGCATCTGCCTGATCGTTGCTTTGAGCTTTAGTATGCTGTGGTTAATTAACGGACGCTTGGTGCAATCCATAAATGATCTCTCTCATTTAGATGCACTCACAGGGCTATATAATCGTCGAGCCATGGAAGAAATCGTTCCAAACTTGGTTAGTAAAGCACATAAAAAAAGCCAAGCAATCAGCATTATTATGACTGATGTCGACAAGTTCAAAGCGATTAATGATCACTATGGTCACACGGTTGGCGACTCCGTCATGGCAACGATCTCCACTATTTTTAAAAAGCATCTTCCTGAGTCAGCCTGCATTGTGCGATTTGGTGGTGACGAGTTCATGATTGTTTTGCTCGAAAAAGCACAACAAGCCAAAATTGTCGCAGAGCAAATTCGCCTTGCGGTCGAAACTGAAACCGCTTTGCAATCATTTAAAACTGAAGTGACCATGAGCTTTGGTATCAGTCAGTTATCTGAGGGGCAATCACTTCAAGAGGCGCTTGCTGAAGCAGACGAAGCGCTATATAGCTCTAAACATACTGGAAGGAACCTCGTTACCTTGTTTGGAGAAGGTAAAGACCTAAATTATAAGTTTGTCCCAGCTCCTGCCAAAAGCGCATAACATGTTTGTTATGCCAATGATTTTACATTAGCTAGAAATCGTACTAAGTATAGTCGGAGCGATTCAAACCAAACTTCTGCATCTTTTGGTTAAGGGTTCGACGTGGTAAATCCAACTCCTGCATCACCTCATTGATGCGTCCATGATGCCTGACTAAAGAATCATGTAGCACCTTACGTTCAAAGTTATGTAGCTGAATCGCCAACGGCACGCCCGCATGCGTCTCTTCGGTTGTTGAGGATGGTCGACTAGAGAGAATTTCCATTACGGAGACGGTTTCATCCAATGCAAAACGCATCGCTACATTCCTAAGCTCACGTACGTTACCAGGCCAAGAGTAAGCAAGAATGGCCTTTCTATCGGCTTCACTCAGTGGGCGGCTCTCAGGGTTACTTTTCAGAGCAAAGTGTTCGAACAAGATCAACGCATCATCTTCTCGCTCACGTAGCGGTGGCAAATAGATCTGCGCCACATTAAGACGATAGTACAAATCCTGACGAAACTCGTCATGATCATTGAGATCTTCTTTCGCGGCGGCGATCACTCTCAAATCAACTGAGATCTGTTGGTTGCCCCCAACGCGCTCTACCGTATGTTCCTGTAATGAACGCAACACTTTCACCTGCATGGACAGCGGCATACTCTCGATTTCATCAAAGAATAAAGTGCCTTTATCCGCGTATTCCAACTTACCAATGCGCTTTTTACCCGCTCCGGTAAATGCCCCTGCTTCATGCCCAAACAGCTCACTTTCAAACAGGTTCTCAGGAATAGCGCCACAGTTGATTGGCACAAAATGATAGGATCTGCGTTGGCTTTCATTATGCAAACTGGTCGCCACCAGCTCTTTACCACAACCTGTTTCGCCGTAAATGATCACGTTAGTATCAATGCGTGCTAACTTGGCTACTTGTTCTCTAAGCTGTTGCATCACTCGGCTTCGCCCAATCAACACCTCTTCTAAGCCGCTAACGCTAGATAGGTACTCTTGGCGATCTTGAGTAGACGTTTGTGCGCGATAGCTCTCGACCGCTTCGGTTACTCGTTGGGATAAACGCTCAGGTTGGAAAGGTTTCTCAATAAAATCGAACGCACCGTTTTGTAACGCCCCTACTGCCATATCGACGTCACCATGTCCGGTGATCAAGATAACTGGCGTTGGGATGTGATTAGCAATCAGGCTTTCTAGTATCGACAAGCCGTCGGTGTCCGGCAGGCGAACATCACTGACAATCGCATCAAATTCTTGGCTAAGAATGGCCGCTTTCCCCTCTTCTCCTAAACTGAATGCGGTCACGTCGAACCCCGCCAGTTGCAGCCACTGACTGGTAGCCTGACGAACAATGTCATCGTCTTCGATAAGTGCAATTTTAGGGGTGTCGTCAAAAGCCATGAGTTACTACCGTAGGTGGAATAGAAATCGCTCTTTGCTAACGGTAGCAAAAACCACTGAGGAGAAAAGGAGCTAGATCTCACTTCTTGCTTACAAGTCTTTAACATCCAACCAGTTAGGCGCACTCTTTAATGACTCTCGGTGAGAACGCACTAGCTGAACGGAGTCAGTATGCAGCGCAAAAGGAATGGCAAAACGTGGCTTGTGGTCGTAATTGCAGCAGTGCTGATGTTGTCTTGTTATAGCGCCAGCAGAGAGGTTGCTCGTCAATGGTTGAGCGTACAAACTCAAACCGAAGCTCAACAAAAACTGCTCGACTATATCGGTGAAGTTCGCCGTGCACTCAAACGTTTCTACCACTTACCTTACCTCGTCACCAATAACCCAGAAACCATCGCTTTTGTGAAAGGGAATCTGACTTATTACGAACCGTTGCAAACCCAACTGACTCAACTAGATAAAGCCGCCAATACGGAAGGTTGGCTAATCCTGTCTAACTCTGGCGAAGTATTGGTCTCAAGTTTGATCGAAGAGCGCTTTAGCCTGTCTGACCGAAAAGCCATTGTGGAACAAATTCACAACCAAGGCGGCGGTGTTTCCTTGGTGAACAAAACCAAAGGTTCGAGCCCATTGTATTATCTTGCAGCCCCTATCTACGATGGTCTGGATATCGCTGGCATTGTGGTGGTGCAAATCAACCTTAGCCTATTGACCGAACAGACCATTACTAGCCAAGACATCATTACGTTGCAGAACCGTCAGCAACGCTTTTTCCTATCGAGCAGCTCGCTCTATAACGCAGACTGGTTTAACGAACCGAGCAACACCGTTCAGTTAGAAACGCAACGCTTATACGACAACACCAACATCAGTGTGTGGACGCTCAACCAACAGCGTTATTTTGCACACACCGTTAAATTAGATGATTTGAATTGGTACGTCAGCTACCTCACCCCTTCTAAGCCGATTCAACAAACCATCAATGTGATTGGTTGGAGCGTAGCAGCGCTGCTCTTATTGGTTGTATTGCTCGTCATCATTGGCTTACAACGACGACAAAAGCACATCAATCAACAACGAATTCAAGCTCTGTTGGAAGAGTCCCAACGCCGCTTGAAACAGATGATCAATAAAACCCACGTTGGTTTGCTATTGATTGATGAACAAGGGCAACTGTTCGACCTCAACCCAATGGCGAAACGTTTGTTCTGTTTACCAGAAAGCGTCAATCGACACGCTTTTGCTTGGGAGTTATTCGACGCTGGCAATCCCAATTCCACAACACTTAAGTTACTAAAGGACCTGCCTAAGCATAAAGAGCTCGCAGAGATCAGCACGGTCGAAACCATTGCCAGACGCAGTGACGGTAGCGTCTTCCCTGTCTTGTTCTCACTGACCAGTTTCCCTTGGCATGGCGAGCAGTATTTCCTTGCGACGATCATCGACATCAGCAAGCGGAAAAAAGCCGAGCAATCACTGCAACAGGTCAACCAAGAACTGGCGCAGCGAGTTGAAGAGCGAACTCAAGCGCTAAAAGAAGCACAAAGCCAGTTGATTGAATCGAGCAAAATGGCCGCCTTGGGTCGCATGTCGAGCGCGATTACTCATGAACTCAATCAGCCACTGACTGGTTTGCGTACCCTGCTCACAACAAACGAACTGTTAGCAGAACGTGGCGAAACCGAGATGATGAAAGCCAACAATGTATTGGTGCAGAAGCTGATTGATCGCATGGCAAGCATGACTAGCCAGTTAAAGACGTTCGCCTATAACAAACCAGAAAGCCTACAAGCGATTTCTCTTACCTCCGCACTCGAAGAAACCTTACGCGTTTATCAATCCCAATTAGACAAGGTGGATGTACGTGTTCGAGTTCCTCATGACTTACCTAACATCATGGGTGAAGAACAACGACTGCTTCAGGTGCTCGGTAATCTTGTCTCGAATGCGCTAGACGCAATGAACAATACCACCAACCCGCAGCTCAACTTGATCGTCAATCCAACCGGCAATCGGGTCGAACTGATCGTCAGTGATAATGGCTGCGGCGTGTCGGATGAGATGCTTGAATCCATGTTCGAGCCCTTCCAAACCTCAAAGAAAATTGGTGAAGGCTTAGGGCTGGGTTTAGCAATTACGGCCAACAATATGCGTGATATGAACGGACAAATTACCGTGCATAGGAATGAACAAAATGGGCTGACTTTCACTTTATTGTTCAAATCAGCCTAAGGTGATATTGATTACAAAATCATCATTAGAACTAGGCATCCCCGCTGTTTGAGAAAAACACGATCTCGATACAAGAATCCCTCCTTGACCTACACTATTCTCAAGCAAATAAAACGAATAACTTCCGAACGATAAAGAGTGAGAAACATGATTAAGTTTCCTGAACATTTTCTTTGGGGCGGTGCCATTGCTGCAAACCAAGTAGAAGGGTCGTACAACCTTGGGGGTAAAGGGTTATCGACATCAGACATGCTGCCAAACGGTATTTTGAGTCCGCATCAAACTCGTGAAGAGCGTACGCCGGGTATCAAAGACGTGGCGATCGACTTCTACAATCGCTACCCAGAAGACATTGCGCTATTCAAAGAGATGGGCTTTAACTGTCTGCGCCTGTCTTTAGCGTGGAGCCGCATCTTCCCGAACGGTGACGAGCTAGAACCTAACGAAGAAGGTTTGGCGTTCTACGATAAAATTTTTGACGAACTTGCCGAGCATAACATCCAACCTTTCGTAACTTTATCTCACTACGAAATGCCTTACGCACTGGTTGAAAACTATGGCGGTTGGGGCGATCGTCGCGTCATCGAATTCTTCGAACGTTATGCCCGCACCGTGCTGGAACGCTACAAAGACAAAGTGAAGCTGTGGTTAACGTTCAACGAAATCAACATGTCTCTACACGCACCATTTACTGGTGTTGGTTTGCAAGAAGACGCCAGTGAACAAGAGATTTACCAAGCGATTCACCACCAACTAGTCGCCAACGCAAAAGCGGTAAAACTGTGTCAGCAAATCGTACCCATCGGCAAGATTGGTAACATGCTGCTTGGCGCAATCAACTACCCATACACCTGTAACCCTGATGACGTGCTTGCTGCCATGCATGAAAACAACAAGTGGTTGTTCTTCGGTGATGTACAAACACGTGGTCAGTACCCAGGCTACATGAAGCGTTACTTCCGTGAAAACGGCATCGAAATTCAGATGGAAGCAGGCGACTTAGAAGAAATTGCGTCTGCGAGTGTCGATTTCATCTCATTCAGCTACTACGCAAGCGGCTGTGCAAGTGCGGATCCGAAACAGAAAGAAGTGGGTAACATCGTCGATAGCGTACCAAACCCATACCTTGAAAAGAGCCAATGGGGCTGGCTGATCGATCCAAAAGCCCTGCGTGTTCTGCTGAACTTCCTTCACGACCGCTACCAAAAGCCACTGTTCGTCGTAGAAAACGGCCTAGGTGCGCGTGATGAAATCGATGAAAACGGTGAGATTCAAGATGATTACCGCATCGCTTACTTGAACGACCATCTTGTACAAGCACATGAAGCAATTTTGGATGGCGTTGAGCTGATGGGCTTCACCAGTTGGGGACCAATCGATTTGGTCGCGAACTCAACCGCTGAAATGAGCAAACGTTACGGTTACATCTACGTTGATCGCCACAACGATGGTCAAGGTACGTTAGAACGTAAACGTAAGAAGAGCTTCTTCTGGTATCAAGATGTGATTCGCACTGCGGGCGGCTCGCTGAAAAACTAAGCTTATTATCTAGATACAAGCCTAGATACAAAGTGCATGTGTATTTAGATAGAAAAAACAAAGCCCTGCAAACGCAGGGCTTTTCTTATTCCCGATATTCAGTCGTATGACCTATTGGTTAAACACCAATTTCACCACCGTCTTCACGGCGAATAACCACCGTCGCGGCACGTGGACGCAGTGTCATCCCCGCAGGTGTTTCTTCTGCTGCATTGTCGCTGTAAGGCCAGTTGCCTGGGTGCTGAATGTTCACGAACAGAGACTTGTAGTCTGGGCTAATGGTAAAGCCCGTCACTTCACAGCCGTTAGGGCCAACAAAGAAACGTTTCAACTCAGCTTGGTTTTCTGCACCGATCACTTCTTGTGTGCCGTTTTCATCCGTCAGCTTAGAAGGTACAACCGCAAGCATTTGGTCATTGGTGTAAGACGTCACTTCGTCTGCACCGTTGTCTGTTTGAATCCACAGAATACCGCGAGGGTCAAACGCTAAGCCGTCTGGGCTCGCAAACTGGTTTAACTCATTCAAGCCAGAACGGTTGGTATCTGCATCACCATTTGCTGGCGAACCAAACACAAAGATATCCCAAGTAAAGTCAGTTGCTGAAGCACCTTCATCCCAACGAATAACATGACCAAACTTATTATTCAAACGTGGATTCCCAGGATTGGTTTCATCTGTACGGCGCGTATTGTTCGTCAATGTTAAATATACTGAACCCGTGAATGGATCAACCGTACACCACTCTGGTCGATCCATTGGTGTTGCCCCAACTAAATCCGCCGCACCCGCAGTATTGATGATAATTTCAGCCAGTGAATCAAAGTGATCCGCTAACGTACCACCAGCGGTTGTTACGCTATCAAGCGTTAATGGTAACCAAGTACCTGTGCTGTCTTCATTGAAGCGCGCCACATACAGTGTGCCTTCGTCCATGTACTTGTCACCCATCGCCAAGCGGTTATCAGGGTTAGCATCTGCTGGATCCCACGCTGCCGCAGATTCAAATTTGTATAGGTATTCAAAGCGAGAATCGTGACCAGAATAAAATACCACTGGTTTGCCTTCTTCAAGCTTACCGAAAGTACAGCCCTCGTGACGGAAACGACCTAGCGCAGTGCGTTTCTTCGCACGTGAGTTTTGCGTGTAAGGGTCAATCTCGACAATGTAACCGTGACCATTGGCTTCATTACGGTAATCATCCATCGCACTTGCTCCTGTTGGAGCCACATTAAAGCGAGAGAACTCATCAAGACGCTCTTCTGCATTTCCTGCTAATGTTTCCCACAAGTAGCGTGTGCTTTGGTCATCAACACCAATGCGATCTTGCTCTTCTGTACGAGTCCCGGCGTTAACAAAGTAACCAGGCCAGTTCTCTTCACACGTTAAGTACGTGCCCCACGGCGTGTAGCCGTTGCCACAGTTGTTTAACGTACCACGCGCTTGGCTGCCATCTGGCGAGAAACGAGTGACAGTTAAAGATGTGTGGGCCACCGGGCCAGACAAATCCATGACTGTCGCACCAGTATAACGACGGTTTAGTGGATCGGTATCAACCAACTTCCACATATTGTCTTCCAGTTGAATTCGAACCACTGACACACCGTGCGCGTTAATCTCTTTGCGCACTTCATCTACAATGGTACGTACGCCATTTTCAACCGTCGGACCATTTGGATGCAGTGCTGATGTGTCGATGTACTCGTGGTTAATACATAGCAAGCCATCTGTAGTGCTATCGTTCAATGGGAAAAAATGCATGCCGTCATGGTGCATGCCTAGCGCATTTAACTGATCGGTACTGGTGTTGGTACCATCATTTTGCCATGCGCTGCCTTGCGCATTAAGTGGTGTTCCCCAAGGTACTAGTACTTGTGCGGTGTAGCCTTGTGGAATTGAAACTGCGTCAGTGAGTGAGCCAGGGATAGATTCAAAGTTAAGAACGGCTTTAGATGCGCCCGAACCACTGCTTACTGTACTCCCTGAGTCAGACGAGTTACAACCAGCCAATCCGAAAGCACCAAACGCTGTCATCGCACTGATACCTAAACCACCTTTCAGAATGCTGCGTCGAGATAGGCTCGCTTCTAATACTTCTTCAAATGGTTTGTTTTCACTTTGGTTATAACGCGTCGCGTCAAAGGTTTCCTTGCTCATTTTTACTTTCCCGATCTTATAGTTTAATTAATAAATAAGTGATTAGTTGAACGGCAAGAAGTTTGGATAAGAAAAATGACAAAAGTGCTTAAAACATATGAAACTTGTGTTTCAACAATACTGCAAACCAACCAACACAGCTAACGAAGCAATTAAATTCTGGTCACATAATCACCAACTGTATCGCTTCATTCTGATTTTACTTGGGCTAAAGTGTGATAGAAGGTATAAGGTGTACGAAATCAAATCATCTACGAGAGATAATCATGAAATTAGACAAGATCGATAACAAGAGCCGTCGTATCCGTAAAAAGCTGTTCTTAGGTGAGTTCGCAATCCTAGGTTTCGAGATCAGCTGTGAAACAGACATTAACGACTTCGACCGTTACGATGCATTCGTTGATGACTTTATCGACTACATTGACGAGCTTGGTCTTTGCTTCGGTGGCGGTGGTCTAGAACTGTTTGAAGGCTTCCTATGTTCTACTGACCGTTACGGCAGTGCGACTGAAGAACAGAAAGCGCAAGTTATTAAATGGTTAGAAGCACGTCCAGAAGTGAAAAGCGCGCAAGCGGGCGAACTAGTTGACGCCAACTACCTGTAACTAAAGGGCAACCTGTAATACGCAGAGCTCAGTAAATGGTAGAGAAAGCTGGTCTTAAGACTGGCTTTTTTATTTTTTGAAGAATGCGATAGTAAAAATAGGGGTTTGGGAAGTTGCGCGGAGTGAATGTGATTGTGGTGTTTTTGAGCTGGCAATCAACGGGAAACTGTGTTCCACAGCCAGCTCGTGCCTTTAGGTATAATTAACTATGATTTTTTAGCTGGGGCGTCTTTCGTGTCTTTCCAGTATTGAATACGCACACGATGTAGCTGAGCTCTTCTAGTCTTTTTCATAGTAAAGTCCCTCATCTTATATAAGTAACGCTCCTCATGGAGCTTATTGTCTAAGGTCGTATCCCCTTCAATCTATAAGGGAATCAATCATTTAACCGTGACCAATTTCACAACATAATGATAATTACCGATTTCTTGCAGCCTGTTTTTACTGGCAAACGGCATATTATCTATCTGACACAGTTAACTTACTCACCAGATATGACAGAAAAATGGCAATCAAGTTCCCTACTTATACTGTCATTGAATCTTAATAAGGATTAACAAGGTGGGCATTTCAGATTTACCATACTGTTTATAAAAACCGCAAGATTTTTTATTTCTTTTCAAACAAATCTCTACTCAAGATCAATTCACTTTCATCTTTATCGCCTCCCTTTTAACGCATTGTGATCCAGTTCAATCCACAGAACTCGGAACAAAAAGCGCACATTAATACATTCACCACCAAACCTGTGCGAGATCTCTTACAAGAGTTGTAAGCAAATAGATTAATCACCTCTAAGAGCAATGCCAGAAAAAACATTAAGCATATGATTTAAAAGTAATATTTAAATTCACTTAAAATAATAAGTAAAAATAATTTAGAAAAGTTAATTGAGTCAAATCAGCAAAACATCAATACTCAACTTGTCGACAGGATGTTGGCGGGAACAGGAAAAAAGCCTAAAGGATTGGGTATCTTCAGGATGAAGATTTGATAGCTTAGGATGAGTTGTCAGCAAGGATGTAGTTAAGCTCTAGGATAGAGTTCGCCCGTCAGGATGATAGGCAAGAATGGACACCGCTAGGAAGGCGATGAACAAGGAACTCGGTTAAAGGACTTAGCCACAATCAAGGATAGATGCAGGGAGCACCTATTAGTAGCTGGATTGCTGCGAAAAAGAATAAGCCCCGTCTGGGAAACCAGGCGGGGTTTTATTTTGTCTGTAATGTATTGATAAAGATTCATCTTTATCGTTTAAGTCTTCTCTGTTTTCATAAAACACCGTGCTATCATTTTCTTTACGTCTCCCAACGAAGCTCTCAGAAAATCACACACTATGCTTAATCCTGTTTGGTTACATACATTTAAGACATTGATTGAAGTCGGTCATTTTACGCAAACGGCAGAAAAACTTTTTATGACTCAGCCTGGCGTCAGCCAACACATCAAAAAATTAGAGCAAAGTTGTCAGCATGCCTTGATCAAGCGCGAAAACAAAAGCTTCGAATTAACCGAGCAAGGCAGGATTGTCTACGCATATGCGCTCGAGTTAGAAGATAGAGAGAAGAAGCTGCTCGAAGAGCTCAGTTTTGATGATGCGTTTTCAGGCCACTGTAAACTGGCTTGTTCTGGTGCAATGGCGTTAATGTTGTATGGGCCCATTTTGGAGAAGCAAAAACAGCACCCGAGCTTATCGTTACATTTAGAAGCCGCGCCAAATCAATCTATTCTCAACGCCATAACGCAAGGGCACATCGATATTGGTATCGTGACTGATGTTCCCAACAAAGGTCTGTTTCACAGTGAGCGAATTGGTAAAGAGAGGTTGTGCTTGGTTCTGCCAAAGCATTATCAAAATAAGCAGATAACGCCACAACTCTTGCATGACTGTGGTGTCATTAGCCACCCTGATGCCGAGCATTACATGACGCTGTTTTTTGACCAGTGTGAAGAACCACAGCTCCAAGAAATTAAGATGAGCGATTTACCATTATCCGGCTACGTAAATCAATTGAGCCAAATTTTGCTACCTGTCAGCAAAGGACTTGGCTTCACCGTGCTGCCTCAAAGTGCGGTCGACAATTTTCCACTAAAAGACACGTTATACATTGCTCAACTGAAAAACACTGTATGTGAAGAGCTATTTCTGGTTCGTAAGCGCAGTCGTGCTCTACCTCTGCGCTATCAGACCATCAAAGAAGTGTTATTGGATGTGGTCGGTGGTGCGCATCAATGATGTTAGCCACTCTTCGCTGGTAATGCGTTCCTCTTGGCAATCCACCCAATATGGTTTGCCAGATAACCAACTTTTCGACGCAACTTCTTTTATAAACACATCCACGGAATCAACGTCATCTTTGGCGTAATCCCATTTATTGCGCATGTGTTCTGCCGCTTCTTGATTAGTGTACGCCTTGCCGTTGCGGATAAAGGTGCAAGAGGATTGCTCAACTCGTTTTATCAACGTCGAGATATCTTGCTCTACCCCTGCTAGTGCAAAGGTCGGCAGAATGCTTAATGTAAGTAACAACGTCCACTTTGCTTTCATCGCACCTTTATCCTTATCCCTGACCACGTAACTACTAATAGTAACTACTGATAAGTGACTTAACTATTCTGGTGTTTGGCTGTTTAGCTCAGCAATTATTGCCACCACGCCTTAGCAGGCTGAGGCTCCGCAATCGCCAAGCGTTGACCAATCTCAGGGCTCACTAACGTTACACCGCGCTCTTCACTAATGTCTAACGCGCGTTGCATCGGTTCATTCCAATCGTGCATCGACAGATCAAACGTGCTGTTGTGAATCGGCATCATCACTTTACCCTGCACATCGATGTGTGCTTGAACGCTTTGCTCTGGGAACATGTGAATGTCTGACCAGAGTTCATTGTACGCACCTGTTTCAATCATGGTGAAGTCAAACGGGCCGTACTTTTCGCCAATCTCTTTAAAGCCATTGAAGTAACCAGAGTCACCACTGAAGAACACTTTGTGTTGTTGTGCATTGATAACCCAACTGCCCCACAGCGTCGTATCGCGGTCTGTCAAACCTCGACCAGAGAAATGCTGAGTCGGAGTTAGTGTATATTCAATGCCGTCAACAGAGTGTGACTCCCACCAGTCTAGTTCGATCACTTTCTCTTTGGGTACACCCCAATTCACCAGTAATTGGCCAACTTTTAACGGCACCAAGAAAGTGCCCACCTTGTCGCCTAGCACTTTAATAGAAGCTTTATCTAGGTGATCGTAATGGTCATGACTGATCACCACCACATCGATAGTTGGCAAATCTTCTATCGTGATGGGAGTTTTGTGAAAACGTTTTGGCCCAGCCCATTTCACAGGAGACGCGCGATCACTGAATACAGGGTCGGTCATCACCAGTTTTCCATCGAGCTTCATTAATACGCTTGAGTGACCCAGACGATAGATGACGTCATCTTGCTCTTCTAACAGTTGCCGCGCTGTGATCGCATGCACTGGAATTTCAATCGTTGGTATTGGGTTAAGGCGCTCAGTCGTAAAATACGCTTTCATGATTTCGAACATGTCGCCCAAACCGCTTTTGTATTCCAACTCTGTATTTGCAAATTTGTCCGGGTATGTTGGCGCTTTTTCAGTATCAACATTAGAACAAGAAATCATGGATGTACCCATCGCGAACGCTCCTACTGTGGCTAGCAAAGTTTTTTTCATAAAAAGTTAACCCGAACAAAAGTAAACTACACGGTGCAGTTTACATTCTAATTATCAAAAGTAAACTACTTAGTGTAAAATAGATCAAGAAATGATCTTCTTAACTTAGCAAGCTTATGAATGTAAAAAGAAAAAGTCGTAGCGAAACCAAAAGAGAAGCCATCTTGTGCGCGGCAAGGCAAGCGTTCCAAGAGTTTGGGGTGCAAAACACCAGCATGGATAAGCTCTCTGCAATCGCACAAGTCTCTAAGCGCACGGTCTATAATCACTTCCCTTCTAAGGAAGCGATCGTGACGGAGTTGCTGACTGAGCTTTGGCGTTCGTCAATGATGGAAAGCGATATTAAACGCTTGGCCACTCTGCCACTCAAAGATCAATTGATTGAATTACTCTACAGCGAGATCATTGTGGTAACGGAACCAAACTATATTGAGCTGGCAAAAGTGGCATTTGGGCACTTCTTATTTAAGCCGGAAGATCTCAAAGAACAAGCAGAACAAATGTCGAAACAGGAAACCGCCCTGTACCGCTGGCTTACTGAGAAATCGAACAGTGGCGCTTTGCAAATTGATGATGTACATATAGCAAGCACTCAATTGCACAACTTACTTAAAGGCAGTGCATTCTGGCCGCAGTTAATGGGAATTCGCCCCTCTTTGTCGAATGAAGAATCTAGGCTGTTAGCTACCCAAACGGCGGAACTTTTTTTAAGTCACTATCAAAACAGCTAAAAACAGCGGTCAAATTGGCCGCTTTTTTAAGCGATAATTCGTGACAAAGCGATGAAATTTTTGCTCAATTTTATTTATCTCACCCTTGACAGTCTCATACCGCAAGGCGTGAGCGTTCGATAAAATATTTTTGTCGTGTCGATGATGCTTTTTCGTTTTCATCTCACAAAAAAACGCCCTAAGGTGCGCACCTCTGACGACGTGGTTGTTCAACCACAATTCTAAATCGTTGAAGTAAGTAGGTTATGTCATAACATGATCACCTGCCTACTGCATTCTATGCTCTATACTTATATTTTAATTTGGTACTGACTTACTAAGGAATTGCCATGCGTATTGCTATTCTCTCTCGTAATGAGAATTTATATTCAACCATGCGCCTAAAACAGGCGGGTGAAGAACGTGGGCATCAAATCGATGTGATCGACACGCTTCACTGTTATATGGACATTACGAGCAACAACCCTAAGATCCGCTACAAGGGTGAAGAATTACCGCAATACGATGCTGTTATTCCGCGTATTGGGGCATCTATTACGTTTTACGGCACTGCTGTTGTACGTCAGTTTGAAATGATGGGTACATTTTGTGTCAACGAATCTGTCGCGATCAGCCGCTCTCGTGACAAGTTGCGCTCATTACAACTGCTATCACGTAAAGGCATCGGTTTGCCACGCACTGGCTTTGCTCACCATCCTGACAATATTCAGGACGTGATCAAAAACGTTGGTGGCGCACCTCTAGTGATTAAATTGCTAGAAGGCACTCAAGGCATTGGTGTTGTACTTGCTGAAACAAATAAAGCGGCAGAAAGCGTGATTGAAGCTTTCATGGGTTTGAAAGCTAACATCATGGTGCAAGAATTTATCGAAGAAGCAAAAGGCGCGGACATCCGTTGTTTTGTTGTCGGAAATAAGGTGATTGCCGCAATGAAGCGCCAAGCAAAAGAAGGCGAGTTCCGTTCTAACCTTCACCGTGGTGGCTCTGCACAACTCGTGCGTTTGAGCAAAGAAGAGCGTGCGACCGCTGTAAATGCAGCGAAAGTGATGGGCTTGAACCTTTGTGGTGTGGATATCCTTCAATCTAAAAATGGCCCAGTGGTAATGGAAGTGAACTCTTCCCCTGGTCTAGAAGGCATCGAACTAGCAACGGGTAAAAACATTGCAGGTATGATCTTCGATTTTATCGAGAAAAACGCTAAGCCAAATTCAAACCGTACTCGCGGTAAAGGTTGATTTTTGTTTAACGCACAAGAGAGCCAAAAACCGGCTCTCTTGTTACTCGTCGCTAGGATGACACTATGAATCAGAAAATGATCATTGGGAATGCCGAAGCTATTTGCTTGCCAGAGTTAGGGATTACTCACCTTGAAGCGCGTATTGATACAGGCGCTCAAACCTCTTCATTACATGTAGACAATATTGATTGCTTTGAAAAAGATGGTCAGTCTTATGTTGCATTCGATCTACACCCAGATGTATACCATTTAGAACAAGTGGTTCGCTGCACAGCGAAACTAAAAGCAAACCGTAAGGTTAAATCTTCTAACGGTACTTTTGAGCACCGCTGCGTGATCACAACGATGCTGCGTATGGGCGACCAACAATGGCCAATCGACATTACGTTGACTAACCGTGAAAAAATGACTTACATGATGCTGTTAGGTCGTCAGGGCATGGCAGACAAAGTGCTCGTTGATCCTAGCCAATCTCACTTATTGGCATCTTAACCCCGTAGCTTCAGATGAGTGATCGAACGTTTTTGTTGAGCATCACTCGTCTGGCTTTATCTTCGCCTACTTCCTACGAAATAACGCAAACAACAATCCCTTCGCTTTAACTTTTGTCACTCGCCAGTGCGTCATTGGCTTAGTTGGCGCTGTATTCAAAATGTGCTGATACGCTTTTTCATCCAAAGTCACCTCTCCCCCATGTGCCAAAAGCAAACATTGCGGATTCATCTCAAACACACGCTTTAATGATTGCCGATATTGATTCGGATGAAATATGGGAAACGGCGCAATCAGATGCTTTTTCACCTGCACCATTAAATCCGCCACATACAACACATCTTGTTCAGAATGATAAACCGACAGATCTCGGTCGGTATGCCCAAGCGTTTCTAGCACCTGCCAATCATCAAATCCAGGAATAAACTCTCCATCAATAAGTTCAATATCTGGCTTTAACTTACGGGAATACCACAGGTTTTGCTTTGGTTTACGCATCCGATTCGCCATCCAGCGTGCTAACATCAAATCGATCAAATGCATTAGCCAACCGTCTACACCGCTATACCACTGGCTCTCTCGCTTTGCGGCCAATAGCTTACATCCTGTTAAATCACGTAGTTTGTGCGCACCACCAGCATGGTCTGGATGCATGTGGGTCACAACAACCAATTTTAGATCAGAAAAAGGACGATGGAGTTGATGTTCAATAAAGTCTTTAAGATGAGGAATGTCTGCTCGACTGGCACCATCAAGCAACAATAATCTATCGGGATATTCGGCGAGATACATGGTTTGAATGTACCCCTGAATTCTGTGCAGCTGCAAAATATGTCCTTATTTTAGTGAGATGCTTCATGACCGAATCCTTACTGGTCAGACCAACTATAACAGCAGAATGGACGCTTCGGTAAACAAATATTCACACGTAGCGACGACAACAAATCATAATCGAGATGATAGATTTTAATCATTAGACTCAAGGGCCCTTTTATCCGTTAATGCGCGCACACGGAGTTCGTGTCAGGGTATGAGGTAAATGCCTCATGATTTGCTTTTTTGTACTTTTCCTTCTAATTAATTAAGGAGTTAAGTACATTTTTGTGAGAATCGAGTTGGAAAAAGCAACTAAATTAGACCGCATCCGCGCGGACTACAACGTTCACTACTGGAGCCAAGGTTTCTACGGCATTGATGACCAAGGCGAAGTATATGTATCACCACGTAGTGATCGTGCACATCAAATCCCTTTCAGCGCTATTGTAAATGAGCTAGAAGCGAAGCAGTTAAATCTGCCTGTATTAGTACGCTTCCCGCAAATCGTGCACCAACGTGTGCATGGTATTTGCCACGCATTCAACCAAGCAATTGAAGAATACCAATATCCAAACAAATACTTGTTGGTGTACCCAATTAAAGTAAACCAACAACGTGAAGTGGTGGATGAAATTCTAGCGAGCCAAGCTCAACTAGAAACCAAGCAGCTTGGTCTTGAAGCGGGTAGCAAGCCAGAATTGTTGGCGGTACTTGCATTGGCTCAACAAGGTAGCTCCGTAATCGTGTGTAATGGCTACAAAGACCGTGAGTATGTGCGTCTTGCACTGATCGGTGAAAAGCTGGGTCACAAGGTATTCATCGTACTAGAGAAGCTTTCTGAGCTGGATCTGGTACTAGAAGAAGCGAAAAGTTTGGGCGTAAAACCGCGCCTTGGTTTACGCATTCGCCTCGCCTCTCAAGGCGCAGGGAAATGGCAAGCAAGTGGTGGTGAAAAATCGAAGTTTGGTTTATCAGCATCGCAAGTGCTTAGCGTTATTGAACGTCTTAAACGCGAAGGCAACCTAGACGCGATGCAACTGGTTCACTTCCACCTTGGTTCACAGATGGCAAACATCCGTGATGTACGCAATGGTGTGAACGAGTCTGCACGTTTCTACTGCGAACTACGCGCACTCGGTGCAAACATCGAGTACTTCGATGTGGGCGGCGGCTTGGCAGTGGATTATGACGGCACACGCAGCCAATCATCGAATTCGATGAACTACGGCCTTGCAGAATACGCACGTAATATCGTGAACACAGTGGGCGATGTGTGTCTGCAATACGAACAACCAATGCCAGTGATCATTTCGGAATCGGGTCGCTCGCTAACAGCGCACCACGCTGTATTGATTTCTAACGTAATTGGTACCGAGTCGTACCTACCGGAAGAAGTACATGAGCTTGATGATGACGCTCCGCTTTTGCTACAAAACATGTGGCGAAACTGGGAAAACTTACAAGATGGTACAGACGCTCGTGCGTTAATTGAGATTTATAATGATACCCAAAGTGATTTGGCAGAAGTGCACTCTCAATTTGCTACAGGTGTGCTTAACTTGGAACAACGTGCGTGGGCAGAACAATTGTCACTTCGCATTTACTTCGAATTAAGCCGAAAGATGAGCACTAAGAATCGCTTCCACCGTCCGATTCTGGACGAGTTGAGCGAACGTCTTGCGGATAAGTTCTTCGTGAACTTCTCTCTCTTCCAATCTCTACCAGATGCTTGGGGTATTGATCAGGTGTTCCCTGTTCTGCCACTTTCTGGTCTTGGCGAGGCGGAAGAGCGTCGTGCAGTGATGTTGGACATCACATGTGACTCTGATGGCGCGATCGATCACTACGTTGATGGTCAAGGCATCGAGAGCACGCTACCTGTACCAGCTTGGAGCAAAGACAAACCGTACCTAATGGGCTTTTTCCTAGTAGGCGCATACCAAGAAATCCTTGGTGACATGCACAACCTATTTGGTGATACCCACAGTGCTGTAGTCAATGTTGATGAACATGGTCAATTTGAGATCAGTTACATCAACGAAGGTGATAGTGTAGAAGACATGATGCGCTACGTTCATATCGACGTGGATGCGATTCGTGACAATTATAAACAATTGGTTTCACAGCGAGTTGAAGCCAATGAACAAGCACAAATCCTAGCAGAACTAGAACAAGGTCTAGCAGGATACACCTATTTAGAGGACTTCTGATATGAATGATTTGTTTACTAAAACTGATTATTCGCTTTACTCCAACTCTATGTCGTTTTTACGTCTGCCGTACATTCGTAACCCGGTATCGGCAGACGCAGACGTTGTGGTGTTGGGAGTCCCTCTGGACATGGCAACATCTGGTCGTCCAGGTGCGCGTATGGGTCCAGATGCAATTCGCCGTGCCTCAGTCAACTTGGCATGGGAAGGTAAGAAGTTCCCGTGGAGCTTCAACGTATTGGATAAACTGAAAGTGATCGACGCAGGTGATCTCGTGTTCGATTGCGGTGATGCGGAAGATTTTACTTACCGCCTTGAAGCGGCAACCAGTGAAATTCTAAAAAGTGGTAAAACCATGTTGGGATTGGGCGGTGACCACTTCATCACGCTACCTATCCTACGTGCCTATGCGAAGCATCATGGCCAAATGGCTTTGATTCACTTTGATGCTCATACGGACACCTATGCAAATGGCAGTTCATACGACCACGGTACGATGTTCTACCATGCGCCGAAAGAAGGTTTGATCTCAGCAAAGAACTCAATACAAATTGGCATTCGTACGGAGTACAAACAGCAAGATCACGGCTTCAATGTGATTAATGCGATGCAAGCGAATGACATGTCGGTGAACGAGATCCTAGAAGAAATTCGTCGCACCGTCGCAGACAAGCCAGTATATGTCACTTTTGACATCGACTGCTTAGACCCGGCCTTCGCACCGGGAACTGGTACACCAGTTTGTGGTGGCTTGAACTCAGACAAAGCGCTGAAAATTATTCGTGGTTTAGCCGGCATGAATATCGTGGGTATGGATGTTGTCGAAGTATCGCCTCCATACGACCACAGTGATGTTACCGCACTAGCGGGAGCAACCATCGCACTAGAAATGCTTTACGCATACGCATCTGAGCGCGAATAGACATAATCATTTCTAAGGGAGCTTCGGCTCCCTTTTCTTTCTGATGCCTTCCTCTACCTTTTATTCACTCGTTTCATCTTGAACTCACCTCAACCGATCAGACGCTTTATTTTTGCACTTTAACCATTAAAACCAGTTACCTATAAGGCTCATTCTATTCACGAAAAGCAAAAGATTTAACGTAAATAGACAAAGAAATGCACCTCTTTTTGAAAACAAAATCGGATTAGTTTTTCTAATTGAAATCATAGATTTTTATCTTGCTCGACTTCACACTTTTCGATTGCTAATTATACAAGCAAGCACTATTATCTCGCGCAAATATCCCCGCAACACAAGAAGTCAGTTGGCACTCTATAAAAGAGCGCTAAGGGTTTTTACGTCTTAAACTTTTTGGAGAGATACGCAAATGTCTGCTTCGTTTCCATTAGCGAAACTTACCTTTTTAATCGCTATATTGACTGCCGTGGGTCAAATGACCCAGACAATGTACGTGCCTTCAATCGGTCATATGGCGGGCGAGTTTTTGGTATCTGCGTCATCACTTCAAGCTGTGATGGCTTGTTACCTAATCCCATATGGCTTGTCGCAATTTGCGTATGGCACACTATCGGACCGCTTGGGACGCAAACCGATCATCATCGTCGGGCTGCTTATCTACATCGCGGGTACACTGGTAGCATTATTTGCACATCAATTTGAATGGTTCTTGATTGGTAGCTTTATCCAAGGCTTAGGTATTGGCTGCGGCGGTGCGATGTCACGCACTCTGACTCGCGATTGCTTTGAAGGCTCTGATCTACACAGAGCAAACAGCTTAATTAGCATGTGTGTGATTTTCTCACCATTAATGGCACCAGTATTAGGCGGTTACCTAACAGAAGCTTTCGGATGGCGGTCGAGCTACTTGTTCTTAGCGCTATTTGCTATCGCGGTTGTGATCACCATGATGACAAGCATGATGGAGACGCTACCAAAAGAGAAACGCAAATTCGAACCAGTAGCCAAAAGCTACAAACACGTTTTGTCTGACCGTCGCTTTCAAGGCTTTTTGATTTGCCTGGTTGCAACATTCGCTGGTGTGGGTGTATTCGAAGCAGCGGCTGGGGTGTTGTTGGGTGGGGTATTAGAATTACCTGCAACAACGGTAAGTTTGCTGTTTATATTGCCGATCCCAGGTTACTTGGTGGGCGCAGGCTTATCTAGCTACATCGCAAGACGTCGCTCTGAGCGTCGTGCTTTAAACGTAGGCTTGGTCTCTATTTTTGTAGGCTCTGCTATTGTGCTCATCCCAGGCTTGTTTGGTTTAACCACGGCATTAACGCTAGTTGGAGGCGCAACCGTGTACTTTTTGGGTGCGGGCATTCTCTTCCCAGCAGCAACAACTGGAGCGATTGCGCCATTCCCATACCATGCAGGAACAGCAGGCGCGACATTGGGTGGCATGCAAAACTTGGGGGCAGGTGTCGCAACTTTGCTCGCGTCACTATTTCCAGCGCATAACCAGATGCCTTTGGGCATTTTGATGATGGCAATGTCGGTAATTGCAATGCTTGGGCTAATGTGGGTGAATCGAGCACACAATCACTCAAACGAAGTACCGCAAGTTATCTGATCATTATCAGCTTACTTTCAAAATCCAAAAGGGACACACTCAACAAGTGTGTCCCTTTTTTCATATCACACTATATCGATTTCCCGATGAGAATGATTTAACTTTCGAATTGATATTTGTTAAAAATAACAGCTGCTTACACAATGTGTTTTCAGCTCCCTTCAAATTGAGTATCCAACTCGGAAATATTGAGGATTCTCACTTTTTCGGTATACCCCATAACAAAGAATGGACAACTGAAAACCACTGACAAAATGAAAGCCCAGCCCTCAGGATGAGGCCACTTGGGTGTACAATAAGGATAAAATCAGATGCGTTTCACTTTAGCTACGTTGGCCGTCTCGGTCGCGCTTGTCGCCGGATGCAGCAATCAAGGAATCCCCAGCATGACTCAATACTCCCAAACACAGATCGTTGCTCAACAAACTCAAGCTCCGGTTGCGAAAAAAGTCCCTCACTCGATGACTATTCATGGCGATACCCGCGTTGATAACTACTACTGGATGCGTGACGACGAACGTAAAGACCCTGAAATTTTACAGCACCTAGAGAAAGAAAATCAGTACGCAGAAACCGTTCTAAAGCACACTGAAACACTTCAAGATACGCTATTTGAAGAAATTAAAGGGCGCATCGCAAAAGACGACAACTCAGTACCGGTTCGTAAAGGCAACTACTTCTACTCCAGTGAAGTGACCGGAGATAACGAGTACGAAGTCCATTTGCGAGCTAAAGGCTTTGCAGGCAAAGACAAACAAATCATTTTAGATGTCAATGAACTAGCAAAAGAACATGAATTTTTCAGTATCGGCGGCCTATACGTTAGTCCGAATGAAAACTTATTGGCGTATGGCGAAGACACATTAAGCCGCCGCGTGTACACCCTTAAGATCAAAGACCTGACAACAGGCAATTACCTACAAGATGAAATCGAAGGGGCCTCAAGCGCTGTCGCATGGCAGAACGATAACAACGCCTTTTACTACATCAAAAAAGATCCACAGACCTTATTGGGCTACCAAGTTTATCGTCATGTATTGGGCACACCACAAAGCAGCGATGAGCTGATTTTTGAGGAAACCGACAGCGCCTATTACACCTCACTAAGCAAAAGCAAAGATGGCGAAGATATTTATATCTGGCATTCGAGTACAGAAACCAGTGGGGTCTCTATCATTGATGCGAACAACCCTAAAGCAAAGGCGAAACCGTTCTATCCTCGTGAAGATGGCATTGAATACAGTATTTCTAAGCTAGGCGATTGGTATTACATTTATACTAACTATCAAGCCGTCAACTTCCGTTTGATGAAAGTTCATCAAAATGACATGCATGACCGCTCTAAATGGCAAGATGTGATTGCCGCAGACGACAACACTCAACTTGTCGACTTCGAGTTATTCGATGATCACATCGTCTATGAGCAGCGCTCTAACGGCCTAGCAAGCGTCACTGTACGTCAGCTTTCAACAGGAAAAGAATTCCCCCTCACATTTAATGACGATGCGTTTGCTGCCTATTTGACAGGTAACCTAGAGCTGGATAACGAAAAAGTTCGTATTTATTACAGCAGTTTAACCACTCCAGGAACCTACTACGATTTCGATCTAAAAACGGGCGGGTCAGAAATCATGAAGCAAACACCTGTACTTGGTGATTTTAATCCTGACAATTACCAATCAGAACGCATCATGGTCACAGCCCGTGACGGTAAAGAAGTACCCGTTTCTTTGGTGTATCGTAAAGACTTATTTAAGAAAGATGGTACGAATCCACTCTACCAATATGGTTATGGATCTTATGGCGCAACCATTGAGCCAACTTTCCGCTCGACACGTTTGAGTCTATTGGATCGCGGCTTTGTTTACGCCATTGCTCATATTCGTGGATCTGAAATGCTTGGCCGCCCTTGGTATGAAGACGGTAAAAAACTAACCAAGCAAAACACATTCAACGACTTTATTGATGTGACTAAAGGTTTGGTTGAACAAGGCTATGGCGCGAAAGATAAAGTCTTCGCTGTTGGTGGCTCTGCAGGAGGCCTCTTAATGGGGGCTATCATCAACCAAGCACCAGAACTGTATCGCGGTATCGGCGCTCATGTTCCGTTTGTGGACGTGGTAACCACTATGCTCGATGAATCAATTCCATTGACCACCAACGAGTATGATGAATGGGGTAACCCAAATAACAAAACATACTATGACTATATGTTGAGTTACTCGCCTTACGACAACATCAAGGCGCAAAACTACCCGAACATGTTGGTAACGACTGGCTTGCACGACTCTCAAGTACAGTACTTTGAACCAATGAAGTGGGTCGCCAAACTTCGTGAAATGAAGACAGACGATAACGTCTTGTTGTTCAAAACCGATATGGAAGCCGGACACGGCGGCGCATCTGGTCGATTTAAGCGCTTAAAAGAAGATGCGCTAGAGTATACCTTCTTCCTCGATTTACTCGATAAAAAATAAGCGTATTAATAGAACTGCATCTCTTCTAACAACAAAAATGCCCGCAAGTTGCGGGCATTTTTTATAGACGCACTCTCTAAACAAAGAGTGGGGTTACCTAAGCACAGAATGACTAGCGTCTCTTATAGCCAAAGGATAGCAGAAAGAAAAACGCCTACTCACAACGAGTAGGCGTTAACACAATAAATGTGTTTAGGCAGTAGAAACTGGCCTATTTATTAGAAGTAGTAACGAGCACCTAGAGTCCAGTAGTCGTTCTCTTCATTGTTGTAGTCGTTACCTAGATCAAACTGGTAAGCTGCAAACGTTACGAAAGCAGGAGTTACAGCGTACTCTGCTTGTAGCGCAGTTTCGCTTGAAACTGTCTTATTGTCTTCTTCGTCTTCTACGCCTTCGTAGTTAACGCTGAATGTCCAATCGTTTACGCCGTATGCCAAAAGAGCTTCAAGTTGAGAAGTGTCTTTACGCATTTGGTAGAAGTACTCGTTCATACCGTATACTACCGCTGCGTATAGACCTGAACCGTACTGACCGTAGTTTACAGAGAATAGGTGTGATTCAGCGTTCTTAGTACCTAGAGTCGCGTTTTTAACATCACCACCGCTGTATACGTAGCCTAGACCAAAGCCAGCTACAGAACCGCTCAATGCAACTTGACCACGTTGCTCGTATGTTGTTGCATCTGAAGTTTGCTCACCTTGCCAACCTAGACCTAGGTTGAAAGCAAAACCTTCACCAAATTCAAAACCTTTACGGTAGCTAAGCATTTTATCAGCACGAGCTGAGCCTAGGTTGCCGTGGTTGTCGTACAAAAAGTCGTTCGCAAACGCGATTGGTAGATCCGCAACGCCAGCGACATCGTAGTAAGGTGACCATTGAGTACCTGCTACTAAACGGCCAAACTGCTCATGAGTAGCACCGATGTAACCTAGACGAGTTTTGAACGATTGCTCGCCACCGTTTAGGTAGTTAAGCGCCCATTCACCTTTAGCGTCGATAGTAATACCGTTGCCAATGTCTTTCTTACCCGCAACGTTAATACGTGGAGACACTTGGTGAACTTTTACATCTTCTTCGAAATACTCACCCACGCCAACTGAAACGTGACCGCCGATCGATAAAGATGTACCATCGCTGTTGTAAACTTCTGCTGCGAAGGCCTGTGAACCACATGCTAGTGCCGCCACTGCAACGGCTAGAGTTTTCATTTTCATTGTTAACATCCGTATAGTTGTTTGTACCGGTTCGCTTAGAAACAGATTAAATCCGAATCAATCGCAACGAACACATAACAAAGTAGTAATGAAATAGAAATGAAACAAACACTTTCTTATGCAACCAGTGGTATTAATGTTCACATTTTGAACTGAGTCACAAAAAAATAGGGAACTTTTCATTCCCCATCATAAAATCTGTGGCTTTTTACGTGTCACATCTCCCAACGTGCGAGTGGCTTCTCAGTTTTGATACCCTTACTGCCCCAGCGGTCAATAACATCAATTTGCAGTATACGACTCGGTTTAATAAGCGATGTCAAGGTTTTCGACGGTCGTTTATCCGTCACCAACCATAGCGTTTTATCTTGTTCAAACTGAGCTTTTAAAGATAATTTGTCTTCTTCTGTCCACTCGAGTTCCGGCTTAAATTCGCGCCCAACCACAAACAATTGGTTGCCAGAGGCAAAGTCCTCTAATGACTCACTCATCAGTACCACTGAATCGATGCCTTTATCGAAGATCTCTGCCTGTTGTTGGTTGATCAGTTCACGCACATTGAGCATAAGAGCCTGTTGATTCGTTTGAATCGTCTTTTGGTGTTCAGGATATACACGTTGTAGATCCTCTCCAACAATACCCGCCATTCGGATTAAGTTTGTAGGGTTAAGCCACGCGTACTTCGATGTTGACCCGTTTTCCAATGTCAGTACTGCAACTCCTTGAGCTCTAGGAGAAATGGCCTGCGATGCATCGATTTCAATCAAGTGAATGTTGCCCTGTCGAGCGTAAACATAAGTCGGGTCTTGTTTCCAAATCGCACCAAGAGTAATAGCAACCGTCGCGGCTTGACCCGCTTGCTTAACTTGCTCTGTACCTTTATTTGCGAACCAGTTTTCAAGACGCTCAACGCCGTAACGCTTTGGAGGCAGATACTGAGTCTCTATCCCTGTACCTTTCATGAGTTGCTCAGACAACATGTACGTGACGGGAGTGCTGGTTAAAATGTCTTTGGCGCTTGCCAACGATGGAAGTGTTGTCGCTATAACCAAACCAAAAGTTATCGCTAATTTTTTTATCTTCATGTTCATTACTTTATAAAAAGGGTTACGCTTTTTGGATAATTCGGTAAACCGTTGCTGTTAGGAAAAATGCCGCAGAAACAATGATGATGGATGCGCCTGATGGCACTGGTAGCTCAAGCTCCATCGGCAGTATGGTTCCTACTAAACACGCAATGGTTGCCAATAAAGAAGAAAGGAGAACGAAACTGCTCATGCGTTTAGTCAATAACCTAGCCGTTGCACCAGGAATCAGTAGCAATGCACCAACCAATACCGCGCCAATAATCTTTACCGCGGCGATGGTGACCAAGGTGATCATCATGACAAATAAGTAATCATAAAAGCTGGTATTAAAGCCGCGTACACGTGCAATATCCGGGCTGATACAAGTTAGCAAAATGCGGTTAAACGTTGGAATAAGAAGCAGTAATATGATCAAACAACTGATCGCTAAAATAAGGATATCGTTGTCCGTCACAGTCAAGATCGAGCCAAACAACACGTTCTCCAAGATGTGAATGTTGATCTTGCGAGCAACGTACATTAACAGTGCAGCACCAACCGCTAACGCTAGTGCAAGAAAAACCCCAACCAGTGTGTCGTAAGGTACATTCGTACGATTACGAACAAAGTGAAGCAACAGCGCAAAAATCATACAAAAGCTAAACAATCCGATGATCGGATTCTCTGGCGGCTCACCGAGCAACACACCAATCGCGATTCCGGTAAGCGCAGCGTGCCCAACCGCTTCAGAGAAAAAAGCCAGTCGCTTGGCGATGACTAATGTACCAAGACCACCAAGTAATGGTCCTAATATCAGCGCTGCCACGATTGCGTTCACCATGAAAGCATAAGAAAAGCTATCGCTTAACCATCCAGCTTCAACGCCGCTAACCGCTAACTCTCGCAACCAATCCATTATGCAGCCTCCACTTTTGCTGTGTAGTGCTTGAATAATGTTTCTATACGATCAGGGCTTAGCACATCTGAATGGTGACCTGACGCCACAATTTGACGATTTACAACATGGACCTGCGCATCTAAACGGCGCACTGCGGTCACGTCATGGTGCACTGCCAGTACCGTTTTGCCTTCTCCAACGACTTCATGAATCAAACCTTCAAGATATCGAACACCTTGCTCATCCATACCAGTTGTAGGTTCGTCTAAAACCAATAAATTGGGCTCATCCAGTAAAGCTTGCGCAAACAAAACACGCTGTTGCTCACCGCCAGAGAGTTGCCCCATACGACGATCGCAACGCGTTGCCATACCCACGCGATCCAGCTGGGCCAGGGCATGTTGAGTTTGTTTCGTTTTACGTCGCCAAAATAGAGGGATACGAGTTTGGTTAAGCAGTACAAAATCCATCACGGTTAACGGGAGGCTTGCTTCAAACATCGCTTTTTGTGGCACATACCCTATCTTCCCCGATGCAGCTGATGGTTCTGGCCAATTGAGCGCTATGTTTCCCGAAAATGGCGTGAGTCCAAGTACCGAACGAAGCAAAGAGGTTTTACCACCGCCATTCGGTCCCATAATCACGTGACATTTCGCGTTCTCGAATTCGGCGCTGATGTTCTGCAAAATGATATTGTCGGCGTATTTTAGGCCCACGTTACTTAAGGAAACGGAAGGTCCAGTCATTACGCCTTTTCCCCTGCTCGCTTACTCGCCACAAATTTCATGGCTTCGATTAGTGTTTCCACATTATCTCGCATCTCAACCTCGACTTTATCAGCCTCATACTCACCGTGAGTCATGTGAGAAAAGCGATAAAGCTGCACCCCAGTCGCCTCTTCGATGGTATCAACAAAGCGATTCGGCATATTGAGCTCATAAAACAGCACATCAATGCCCGATTCACGAATTTTCGCTATCGTTTCCTGTAGCTGACTTGCACTTGGTTCTACACCATGAGCAGGCTCAATGACAGCGGCAACGTCAACACCAAACTCCTGAAGGATATATCCGTAAGCATTGTGGGTTGTCGCCACCTTCATACCAGCCGTGTCCAACTCACCAAGAGACAACATTGCATCACGCTTCATCAGGCGAAATGTTTTCGCGTATTTACGAGCATTTTGGCGATAGAACGTAGCATTGTCTGGGTCCAATTGGCTTAGCTCACTCGCGATGGTGTAAACCTTTTGAATGGTTGTTGATAGACCGACAAAGGTGTGAGGGTTCACTGCTCCTTGACCAACAGACTGCCCCATAGCGGGCAATAAAGGCACTTCTTTGTTCGCTTCGATAACCACGAGATCATCACGCTGAGAAGCCTTGATCACTTTCAGTGCAAAATCGTCATGACCAATACCATTGATCACTATTACGTCCATTTCATTTAAGCGCTTAAGATCATTAGGTTGTGGCAAATAGTTGTGAGGATTAAAACCAGCATCAACCAAAGGAATGATGTCCGCCTTCTCACCAACAACGGCTTTAACATAGCTGTAATAAGGTTGTAGCGTAATACCAATACTGAGTTTTTCGGCAGCAAAGCCAGTAGAAGACACCGTCAATAACGCGGTGGCTGTAAGAATACGACGTAAAAGAGAGCGTTTGATCATAGTACTTATCAATTATGTTGTCTTAATGGGCGTGAGAGTGAGAGGAAGAGTCTGACAGAACGATTTGTTTCCACCCGAAATCGTGGCGTTTTGCTAGATCGCTTAGTCCCTCCACATTTAACGAACGGCTAGAATCATTAAACCAAATATCAGCTTGAGAACTGCGGCTATCCAACAGCATGGAAGCAGAGCCTTGGGCACTGGTCTTCACGCCAATGTAGACACCGTCATCAATTCGTTGCCACTGATGAGAACCTTTACGCTTCCAGTTTTGGTCTTTCACGAATGGAGCAATCCAAAGCGCCTCCATATCAGAGATCTCAGGCCAAGTTCCGGTATCTAACTGCAAATCACGAATCTCTTCATGAGCGAGCTTAAGTTCAGCGATCAACCCCAACTCATTTTGATGTAAATCCGTGATTAACACTTGATGAGACTGCATGTCTGGCTTTTCAGTCGCGACCTGATGGTAGGGCATAAGTATGGCTGCTGAACTGAGAATCGCTGCGATTGTCAGTGCGACCCACTTTCCTTCTCGGTTACCATCATCAGGGCGAACTTTCTGAACGCTCATTTCTCTTTCAGCTCAACGATATCCACTTCCACCGGGCTTTCATGTCCGGCATCAAATACCAAATAGAAATCTGTTTCAGGGTGAGTAAATTCTGCGATGGAACGCTTATCTGTTTTTTCTTTGGCGATCAGATTGTCGTCGTAATCGTACATTTCGACATCGTAGTCGACCGCTGTCGATCCATCCGAGTAGCCCGCTTCACAAATCACTTTATCTTGCGCCAAGTGACAGCTCATCAGAGGAAAATGTGCAGCAGCGTGAAAGGACGCAAATCCAGAAAAAAGCAAAACCGCTTTTAGAAGAGAAGTGTTATTCATGATAATTCCAAAATGGCCCAGCAATTGCTGAGCCTAATTCGATTAGTTAAGTTGAGTTTCAAACGTAAGGTGAACATTGGCACTCGCTTTATCCGCCAATGGATTATCTTTCAATTCACCTTTGTAGTTCGCTTTCATTAAGTAGCGCCCGGCGACTTCTGGCGTGAAGATCACTTTGCCATCTTTATCGCTCACCACATCGATTTGTTCTTGATGGTTTCGGTACATAGTACCTTCACGTGTAATCTCAGCAGTAACGCCCTCTTGTGGCTCTCCGTTAAAGAAAAACTGGAAAGTCACAGGCTCACCTTCAATGATGTCCGATGGATGCGTGATCGGTTTCATCTCCAGCATTTTGCCTTCAATCTCCAACGCTTTGTCCGTTGGCATACCAACCGTAATGTAGCTTTCTGCTCGGGTGTAACTTAGTTGAGTAACCACATCACGCGCTTGCTCGGGAAGCACATCACCACGCTCAGCTTTGCTTGCTCGCGCCCATTTCACCGTATCACGACGGCCCGCTTTGTATTGTGTGTAGTAGCTCGGCTGATTATTAATCGCAACTTTGTGCGTGCCTTCTTCTGTAAAAAAGAAATCAAACATAGAGCGACGCTTGCCACGAACAACAAAGTTAGGACGCTCAGAGCGGCCATCCGGCATCACCACAAATGCCTGATCACTACCCGCAGGCTTATCAAAAACAAACGTTCCGTGAGAGGCAGTAACATCAAATGTCAGCCAGTCACCGCCTTCTTTAGAAACCGTAAAGTGAGAGGGCAGAACCCAACGTGGATGTGCTTGCGCGGTGGTGGTTACAGCCAACCCCATTGCCATTACACTCGCCAATGCCACTGCTTTCATTTTGGTTTTCATTGTTGTGTCCTTTAATCACTTAACTTGATAATTGACGGTGATGACACCCGTCTCTTGTGTTGGTTTAAGCTCATAGCGCACGTCACTGTCCGCTAGCGTTATTTTTTGACGTAAGTAGTTTCGCCCACCGTGTTCACGAACGACTTCGACGTACAACGTGTAATTTCCTTGTTCCAAACGCTCCCCTGAGTCATTGGTTCCATCCCAGACAAAGCGGTATTGACCAGCAGGACGTGTTGCAGAAGTCACCGCATCAACAAGTTCACGATCATAACGACCCGTTTTTCTCCACCAGCTGCGTAGATCTTTTAACCATTCGTCTTTCCCTACCCATAACTGAATGGTTTTAACCGGTTTACGCTGATCGTTTTCAACCCAAACCGCCACATAAGGGCGTGCATACATTGAGGTATCTATCTTTGGAAGTTCGAGTTCGAAGTCGACCTTCGCGTTATCTGGTAGAGGCGCCGCGGAAAGAGAGAAAGGAGTAAAAGCCGCGATCAAAGCGGCTTTACAAAAGTGATTACGGCGGAAAAATCTTCCTGTGTTCAACATAAGTGTTCTCTAAAAAGCTGTTATGGAACAGCAACAAAATAAATTACGAGCGACAGTAACGTACCAAAGCTCATCCATTGCATTGACGTTCTGAGCGTCTTCTTCTTAGGCAGTAACAAGCACACGCCTGTAAGAACAAAAAACACCATCAAAAGCGCAGTGACGTCGATAAACCACTTCCAAATCCCACCACTGTTGCGTCCTTTATGTAGATCGTTCAGCAGCGCAACAATACCGTAGTGCGTCGTTTCGACGTCTGCTGCACCAGTAGTCATATCAATAAAGACCGTAGCGTTATAACCCGGGCCTTTAAAATCCATAGAAAGCTCTCCGAGTAACAACTCACCTTGCTCAACTTCGGTATACACATCTAGTGCGGAGGGAGTGCCGCGAAGCTCGGTTTCTTTAGTCAAGAAAGCTACCAGTTCTTCACGATTAGGTTGAAAGGTATCTGAATGTGAGAATAGAACTGAGTGCGGAACCGTCAGAGTATGTTGTTGAATGATAGGTTCACTGCGTTCAAACAATTCGGGGCGATTGAGGGTAATACCAGTTACTGCAAAAAACAGCGTAACTAAGAGAAGAGCCATCGAAATATAGATATGTAGGCGGCGAGCCCAAGTTTGAACACCTTTGCTTTTAAGCAACATAGAAACAATCATCACCAATAAATGTGGGGCATAATTTAGGTGATAATCATTCGTATTGGCATTTAATTTACATTGTTTACTTTTTCAATTCAGCTTGGCTTGCACATGTTTTAGCTATTTGGCCCAATGCGAGTTACCGATTGCCTACCCTCTAGATAATAACCCTATCAATTTTAATGACTCAAAATTTAATGATATTTCCAATACTAAAAAGTGGGATAGACTCCACCAAAATGCGCCTTTATGTATATTTAATGAAAAGCTTAAAAGCTATCCATAAACTAGATAAAAAAGGTAAGCTAAGAAGTTAGTGTAGGGTTAGATAGAGAAGATTTTCTGATGCTAGCCAAACGTTATGGTGTAGTTCAGAAGGAAAAATATGAACAAGAATGTTGGAATAATTCTCTTATCACTTTTCTCAAGTGTCACTTTCGCAAGTGAAAAGTTTGAAGCCAGTTTGTTTAACAACGTAAGCCAATCTATCGATAATTATGGTGCTAAGATAAAGCTGTGCGAATCTATGGCAGACCAGAATACACCTGACAAACAAACCCTAGAGTATTCAAAGAAGCATATAGAAGCATTAACTCCTGTTCTGCCGTTTTTAAGCGAGAAAGCTTTTGAGGCTTGTGTATTAAAAGAGAAGCAAGAGCTAGCATATTATCTATTAATAGCAAAAAATAACGCTTCAAGAACCTCAACATTAAAGCTTGTAGAATCGACTGAAAGCCTAACTTTTCATATCGAACCTACATCGAGAGAAAAGTTTGAAACACTGAGCAAGGTACATCAAGAATATATAGAGAAAAGCCCTTTTTTCTCCCGACCATTTGATGCATTAGCTTTTTATGAAAAGCTCATACAATAAATAGCCTTTATGACTTTAGACAAAAAATACCCGAGACTGAGCTCGGGTATTTAATAAAAATGTTCGCTATGAGTTCTGCGTCGATTCTACTTTGCGTAGCTGTGATAGATACTTAACCCAACTCTTTGCCTGATTCGATGGCTTAATCTCATTCGCTCTTTTGGCATTAGCGAGCGCATCGTCAAACCGCTTAAGTTTGTAGTAAGCGCGAGTTTTGATAAGTGCAACATCCGCTTTACGACCTCTGACCTTATCGAGCGCGGCAATGGCATCTTTATAATGGCCTTCTTGCACCAACAGTTGAGAATAGTTCCAGTAATACTGCCTATCTAGCTGAGCTGCAATACGCCAGCTATCAATAGACTCTTCCCACTCTTTTGCCATTTGCCAATACGTTGCTTGCTGAGCTTTTAGCTTACTATTCGAGTTTACATCCTCTAGCTCGTTCATCACCAACGCAGCTCTCTCAGGAATACCTCGTTTCGCGTACAATTGTGCCAGCAGCTTTAAGTCATCTTGGCTAAGTTGTAACCCTTTCAGTTTTGCCAACGCCAAAGAGTCTAGGGCACGTTTGTTGTCATCAACCCGTAGGTATAGAGCAACAAGCTGACGCCACCATTCAATTCGCTCAGGTTCAATCACGATTAAGCGTTTGATGGTCGAGATTGCCGGCTTCCACTTTTTCAGTTCTAGCTCAGCAGAAAGCTTTATCGACAATGCGCCAAGCTTGTCTGGCTGACCAAACTTCTCATAACGAGCCATTGCTGAAAGCACTTTTTGCCACTGACTCAGTTGATAATGAGATTGGGAAATACGCAGCCATAGTTCATGCGCTTTTTGACCTTTAGGAATGTTTTTGCTCAAGGCATAGTAATGAGGTAAAGCCTTAGAAAAACGTTGCTCGTTCAGCAGTATATCAGCCAACATTTTTCGGGTTTGCCATGCTTGCTCATCTTGTAGCAAACCACTATTGACTGCCAACTCAAGTTGCTTAATCGCCGCTTGAGTTTGCTCGTTCTGCCAGTAAAAAATACCCAACATTCGAGCGACATAAGCTTGGTCATATCCACGAGAAAGCTCCATAGCTTCAAGAGATGAAATCGCTTCTTTTAGTTTCTCCTCTTGAGCCAAGTTGTGTGCTCGTTGAACTCTCGCTGCGGTGTATTGGCTTAACTCACTGGCAATGGTTGAGAGTGCACTCAGGCTTAATACCGTACCGATTAAGAATTTTTTCATCATTTGGCTAACTTGAACTCCACTTTAGCGGTTTGTCCGAACTGCTCAATTGACACACCATCCTCAACTTTTGGCTGATACTTCCATTTTTTAAGCGCACGGATTGCTTCCCTTTCAAACATGCGCTCGGGCTCAGCCTCGATCACTTCAATATCTTTTGGTCGTCCAGTTGCATCGATCGTGAAACGCATAATGACATAACCTTCCACTCTACGTTTCAGCGCCTTACTTGGATAACGAGGATCAACACGATACAACGGCAGTGCTTGCTGGTTGCCCATTGTTCCCTTCAAGTTTGGGGCGCTAATCGCGATGCCTTCAAGGGCTGTGTTTAAACCTAAAGCACTGACTGGCGTCATCTGACTCATTGGTTCCATTTGAGTGTCAGCTTGAGACAGATCCATTGGCTCCGGCGCTTGAGGTGGTTCTGGTTGCTCCGGCACTGAACGTTGACGACGCTGCACGTCTGCTTCATTCTCTACCATCACCATATCAAAACGAACGGCTTCTGAAGCTTCTGGTGCACGCTGGTTGCCTTTATCAACCATCCACGCCATAAAGCTAAACAAGCTCACAGAAATTAACAGTGATGCTGGTAGTGCAAGTAACAGCCTGCCCATTAAGGTTTCTCCGCCGCCAATGCAATGTTCTTCACACCCGCCGCCTTTGCAGCGTCCATCACTTTCACGACAGTGCCATTGTAAGCATGCTCGTCAGCTTGGATAACTAACGAGGCATCAGGTTGATCAAGTAACAGGTGCTCAATAGAGGCCTCAACACGCTCAATATCAACCACTCGTTTGTCAATGTACACATCATTCGCTGCCGTTACTGCGATAAAAATGCCCGCGTCTTTTTGACTTACTACATTAGAAGCCTGGGGGCGATTCACTTCTACACCGGATTCACGTACAAACGAACTGGTCACAATGAAGAAGATCAACATGATGAAGACGATATCAAGCATCGAGGTTAAATCGACTTGAGCTTCATCTTGTTGGTTAGGTCTGCGTCCGAGTCTCACTTTTGACTCCTTAAAGATTGTTCTAACTGGATAGCTTTTCGTTCACACACTTTGCTAAGGCGAGCATGAATAAACATGCCCGCAAGCGCTGCTACCATACCTGCCATGGTTGGCAGCGTAGCAAGTGAGATACCAGAAGCCATCAATTTCGGATTGCTGCTGCCTTGCGATGCCATTACGTCAAACACCGTAATCATGCCTGTC
The DNA here is from genome assembly GCF_033337405.1 of Vibrio sp. YT-16. Lineage (NCBI taxonomy): Bacteria > Pseudomonadati > Pseudomonadota > Gammaproteobacteria > Vibrionales > Vibrionaceae > Vibrio > Vibrio sp. YT-16. Next base: position 12,445 of record NZ_JAWOQQ010000010.1, on the reverse strand, counting down.
ACCGTCCCTAACAACCCTAGCATTGGGCAAACCGCCACAAGTAGCTTAATAGTCGATAGGTTTTGGCGTAGTTCGATTTGCGCTTTTGCAATCCATCCTTCACGGATTTGATGCGCGTACCAAGAGTGGTGCTCTGATCTTGCGTGCCACTGCTCACAAAGCTGTTTTTTTACCCCAGGGAAAACCGTTGTGAGATAAATAACTCGCTCCATAACCAACAGCCAGCACACCGCCACGACGGCGGCCAGCCACCATAGGATTTGACCACCTTGCTGCATAAAGCTCATCAAGGTTGTGGCCCAATCCTCACTGATCAAACCCAATGTGCTGAGTAGGATCTGCTCCATTACGCTGCGTTCTCCGCTAAGGTGTTAGAGTGACTTTTGTTATTCGGCATATCACGCTCAGCTTGTTCTGCAACTAAACCGATGCCTTGTTTTTCTAAGATACTGCGAATATTTTCTGCTTGAGAGCTCAATACGTTGTGCGCTAATAGCAAAGGCATGGCTGAAACAAGGCCAAGTACGGTAGTCACAAGTGCCATCGAAATGCCACCCGCCATTACTTTCGGATCACCATTACCAAATTGAGTGATGACTTGGAAGGTTTCGATCATACCCGTTACCGTGCCTAGTAGGCCAAGCATAGGAGCTAGAGCAGCAAGAAGCTTAAGCATCGACAACCCTTTTTCTAGGTGGGTTTGCTCATCAACAACGGCTTCCAAAAGACGTAGTTCTAACGCTTCTACGCTGCGATGCTTGTCTTTCTGGTATACCGCAAGCACGCGACCCAAAGGGTTGTTTCCTGGCTGCGCTGGGGTTTTCAGTTGCTTCATGATTTTCTGGCGCGAAATCATCAGAGATGCACCACGTACGAGCGCAATCAATAGGCCGATAGCCAATAAACCAAGGATGATTTTGCCGACAACGCCACCCGCATTTAGGCGATCAGCCAAAGTCGGTGAGTTTGCGAGCTGCTCAAGAAGAATGCCACGTGACGGATCTATGACAAGCGCATCAATGTCACCAGAGGAAATAGTATTCGCTGTTGGACCGCTTTCAGGCTGACGAAGATAGTTTACCGCATCTCCGCGTTGACCATTCCACTTAACGTAGCCAGTGTCATCCAGCAGCGCCATAGAACCAAGACGAACACCACTAACCGTTTGTTCACGACCCTCGCCATTTAGCAGTGTGAAAGAGACGTTTGCCATTTCACCGCTTGCTTTGATTTGTTCTTCCATGCTGCGCCACATCGCCTGAAGTTGGGTCAACGTTGGCAGTGATTTAGCCGCAACAATAGCATCGATATCTTTCTGATATGAGTTTGCATCTACACCGGTTACTGAGCTTTTTAGCTCAGACTCTAGCTCTTTTGCGTTCTGGCGAACGACGCCAAATAACTCACCTAGGCTCCCGGTTTCTAGACGCAACTTTTCTTCTAGCTGTGCCAGTTCTGCTTCATTTTCACCGAAGGTAACACTTAATGAGTCCGCCTCTGCTTGAAGAGCAGCACGCTCTGCCACCAATTTATTCTTTATAGCCTGTAGGTCTTGCTCTGTTTGCTTAAAACCTGATTCACGCGCGACATTGTGCGATTGCTGTTGACGATTTTCTTGCTGCGCCTTTTGTAACAACGCATCACTAGCAAAAGTTGTATAAGGCATTAATGCGGCTGTCGAGATTAATGCAACCGATAACCATTTTTTCATCATTTATTTGCCCTCCGCAGCGGTTAACGACACTGGTAGAGTTAACATGCTCGGCGCGATCTGTTTATTCGCCATAGCGAACGCTTTGTCTAGCTCTGATTTTTGCTCAGAACCCACTTGTTGCCATGCTTGTTGTTGCTGTGACCAGCTCCAAAATGTGTCACCAGATAAGCTACGCGCTACCAAAGACAAACGCCCTAAATAGAGAATGTCCGCCTCCACAGCTTCATTGTCACCCAGGTTAATCTTGCCTTGGTAAACGCCAAGCTTGGTGCCGTAATCCATTTCAATTTGGTACGCTTCTAAAATACGACGAAACTTCTCTGCATCCGCAACGTCTGCACGCGTCATCATGGAATCCAGCTTTGCAATTCGCTCCTCACGTTGCGCTTTGCGTATAGGCTTGTCGTTAGCGACGAGCACTTTTAAGCCCTCAAGCATGTGATACATCAAAGGCACGACACCTTGACGAGTTTGAGCAATCTGCTCAATTTGCTCGTTCAAGCTATCAACTTCTTGATTTTGACTTTCAACAAGGCTTGCAAGATGATCGCGATAAATCTTCAAGTTACCGACTTCCTCTTGCAGCTGCTCAATTTCGGCTTCTAGAGTAAGTGATTTTTCTGCGCTTGCATCAATACGTTTTTGGCTTACCGCCGACGACTGGTTTGTTTTACTCTGCACAGCTTGTGCATCGTTTAAGTTCGCCGCGTGAGCGGGAATCAAAACCGATGATATCAACAGAGCGATACTTGATTTCATTAGATTCATACGAGTTATATTTCTGTGTTCCAAAAACGACCAAAGGGGAAGACTACCCTTCCCCTTTAATAATCAAATTGTTATCAGTACTTGAACTGGATTGTTGCCATGTAGTTGCGGCTTTCTCCAACCACAACCCCACTCGCACCTTTTTGCTCGCCATTAGTGCTACCACCACCTGCGAAGTAGTCGGTATCGAATAAGTTTTCGACATTGAATCGAGCAATAATATCCAAGTTTTCATCGTACTTATGTTTGTATGACACGCCCATATCAACGCGAGCGTAGCCATCTTTCTTGAAGGTGTTCTTTGCATCACCGTAGCGATCACCTTCATAAATCAAACCAAGGTTTAAGTTAGTGTTGTCTTGAACCTTGTAGCTAGACCATAGACTTGCCGAGAACTCTGGCACGTCTACAGGGCGGTTACCTTCATATCTTTCTGCCTTCTTAAGCTCTGCATCCAAATACATTGCAGAAGCGGTTAGCGACAACTCTGGGGTCACAAAACCTTGAGCCATTAACTCAGCGCCTTTGTGAACTTGCTCACCACCTTGCGTTTTCTTGTGTAGGAGATTGCCGCCCGCGTCTTTGCCGCTTTCAACATCCAGCGAGATGTTCTCTAACGTGATATCAAACACAGCACCAGATACAAATAAACGCTGATCAAACAGTTCCCACTTCGTACCGATTTCATAAGAGATACCACGCTCAGCGTCGAGTTTCTCACCTTCATTGATGTAGGTACGACTACCGTTGCTGACTTCACCTTGAGGCATGAAGCTTTCAGAATACTGAACGTAAACCGAGCCATTCGTCGATGGGTGGAAAATGACACCAAATTTTGGAGAAACCTGGTTTTCGGTCAGTTCATCATCACGCTTTTCGTCATAACGAACACCTGCAAGCACTTGCCAGTAATCATTAATCGTCATCATATTTTGCGCGTAGATACCCCAAGTATCGTACTCAGCAGTTGGTGATTTCTTCGAACTACGATAGCTAGGCTTAGGCACCGTTTCTCCTGGCGCAATACTCGCCTCATTATGAAATGCCATAAAGCGATCATAACTGTAATCTAAGTAGTTAGCGCCCACTAACAACGTGTTTTCCGTACCGAACAAAGTAAAGTCCGTCGTCACATCTATATATGCAGTATCAAATACCCAATTATCGGAGCGATCGTTGCCTCGATGCTTAATCGTATTTAACTCTTCATACTGATCAAACTTAGGGTAAGACTCTACATCAAAACGCTTAAAGTCTTGGCGGTTGTAACCTGCTTTTACGTTCACGTTATCCGTGACTTGCGCATTAATATCGACACCGTAGTTTTCTACTTCGTTATCAATTTCAGACCACTGCGCATCCCAAATGTACTTATCACCGCGAACCGCTTTGCCATCAACAATGTATGCGCCAGAGTCCACGCTACCATCGTCTTTCGTGCGATCGTAATGAGCCGATACCATAAAGTTGTCTGTGATATCGTACTCAACCACTAGGCCCGCAACCGTACGATCCGTTTCTGGCTCGGTGCCATCACCGTACCTGCGCCAAGAGCCGTAGCTTTCTTTGGCAAAAATTGCGCGCGCTCGCAGTGTCTCTGCATCATTTAGCGCGCCACTCACATCAAGCACAGTGCGTGAGTGATCATTCGAACCTAGATCTTGACTCAAACTTGCTTGTGTTTGAGTTGTTGGTTTTTTCGAAACCATGTTTACCAAGCCACCTGGCTCAGATTTACCGTATAGCAGACCTGATGGACCTTTAAGCACTTCAACACGCTCTAAAAGCTCAATTGGCTGACGGTAGTGTGACCAGTGTTGACGACCATCACGAAGAAAACCGTCTGAACTGCTAAGTTCAAAACCACGTAGAGAGAAACGTTCGCGGTTACGGCTTGTACCACCCGCGCTAACACTTGCATCGTTACGTAGCACTTCACCAAGTGTACTTGCACGCTGCTCATCAATTACCGTTTCATCGATAACCGCTACTTGTCCCGGCGTTTCCAGCTGCGTCATTTCCATGCGCATTGCTGTACTGTTTGTATCTGCCTTGTAGCCGAACTCTCGACCTTCTACAACTACATGTTCGTCTGTTTGAACTTCCGCCACTGCAGGTGTTGCTAACACTGCACCGATCACTAACGCCAAATGGCTCTTAGTAAACATATCCTTTCACTCCGATTATTATTTTTCGGGTCACATACTTGTTGAATGCGATTCCCTCTTAATTATTTCGCGGGTGAATATAAGTGATAAGTATTACCATTTGCATTAAATTTACATTCTTTGCATTTGCAAACTTTTGTAAAGTACTCTCTGATGATGCGCTATGATAATGTGATATTAATCACAAAAATTACGACTTAATCATACTTATTGCTTGAACACTAAAGTAACCCTCAGACCACCTTGCTCACGGTTTTTCGCCGTAACTGCTCCACCCATAATACGCATGGATTCTTTGACAATCGCAAGACCTAAACCGTAGCCACCAAGCTTTTTATCTCTAGAAGCATCTAAGCGCGTAAACGGATCAAAAATATCGACCAGCTTGTTATCTGGAATACCAGGCCCATCATCAGATACTGACATGATGGTGAACTGCTGCCCTTCTTTGACATAATTTTCCAGAGAAACTTCTATCTGAGATGCTTGTCCTGAATATTTAATGGCATTACCAATAAGATTGTTCAAACAACGAATGACGAGCGTTTCTTCACAAAAAGCTTTAGCACATACAGCTTCTGAGCGGAAAGACAACGTCTGTTCTGACTTCAAATCTATTTTGCAACGCTCTACTTGCGGGGAGAGCAAAACTTCTAAATCACAGCGTTTCGTGGCTTTGTCGAAGCGCGCATTTTCCAAGCGACTGAACTCCAATATATCGCTGATCAAATGGTTTAGCTCTTTTGCTTCATCTTCTAGCCTTGTCACTAGGCTTTGCTCACTTTCTCCAACACGCTTTCGCAAAAGATGCAGAACCAAGTTCTGCCTCGCTAACGGCGTTCTCAATTCGTGAGAGACATCTCTTATAAGCAGTCGCTGCTTTTCAGCGAGAGAATGAATCTGTTGCGTCATGTGATCGAAGTCTTGCGCTAACTCGTTAAACTCACGCGTGCTCGACTTCAGCTCTTTCACGACACTGACATTAAAATCGCCATTAGATAGCTTTTTGCTTGCTTCTCTCAATCGATCCAATGGTTGCTGTAAGTTACGTGCCATTAGCAGCGAAAAGAGCGCCAAAATAACCACTGCAATCACGACTTTGAGAATAGAGAAATACAGAATGAAGTCATTTGCAGGGTGCAGTCGATGTGGCAATTGAATCACTAAAGTATTGCCATGAACTAAAGGAATATTGATGATGGGGCGATTCACTTTCCCCTCAAGTTGATCATCAATGCTTCTCTTAAATTGAAGTTTGAACTCGAAGTGCGGATGCATCAGACGGTGCGTAACTGGTTGCTGATGTTCATTCAACACAAATAAATAAAAGTTTTGCGCATTTGCCCAGTCAGCAAGTTCGTCCATGTCTCCGTGCTCAATCAATACATTGGCTTGATGTGCAAGGTCTAGCATTTCTTCTCGCACACTATCGGGCACTTTCAACATGGCTTTCACCAGAGCTTGTTCCGCTAAGGATTGCACGACCAAAATACTAATGACAATTGCGGTCATGCAACTAAATAACTTGAACGCTAAGCTATCTTTACGTTTTGCAATAAAAGGTGGACACCGGAGCTTCATTAACGGTTTACAGCCTCTAAATAACTGTAACCTTTGCCACGGAAGGTTTTGATATGTTGCTTGGAAAGCCCCGCCTCAACTAACTTGCGACGTATGTTACTGATGTGCATATCAAGGTTGCGATCAAAAGGACTCAGCTCTTTCTTTAACACTTCGGTTTGAAGCTCTGCTTTTGAAATCACGACTCCTTGGTTTTTTACCAAGTAGCTCAATAGTTCAGCTTCCGTACTTGTGAGGGGTAAGCTATTAAGCTGGTCGCTGATCGTTTGAACGGTACTACACATCGTCTGACGTTGACGTTCCAAGCCAACACGACGAAGAATCGCTTTGATGCGCATTAGAAGCTCAGCGACATTAAAGGGCTTTCCGATATACTGATCGGCCCCCGCTTGGTAACCATCAAGCATCGAGTTTTCATCGTTGAGAGCGGTAAGCATTAGAATAGGTGTCGCGAAGCGCTGACAGATCCTACGAGCAACTTGCATGCCGTTAAGGTTTGGTAACATGACATCAAGCAATACAAGATCTACAGGCGTTTTTTCCATATATTGCAGCGCACTTTCACCGCAATGCACAGAAGAGACGATGTAGCCCTCCTCTTGCAAAACCGCTTCTAACAGCTCACACAAAGGAACGTCATCATCGACTATCAAAACTCGTGACATTACCACTCACCATTCAAATAAAAATGGTTCGCATTTTATTACTCATTTACTAATTAAACAACTACACACTCTAAGGCTTTAAGTCCACAGGACTCAGTCCAAGAAGCAGCAACGTGCCATTAGAGTTTAATGTTCACTTTTACTAAAGGTTCCTAACAATATGCACCTAGATATATCTTCATAGAAAAAACGAGTACAATCTGGCAACCGCAAAGCAAAAGATAAAGCGAATGGAAACGTTATTAATTGGTCACCGTGGCGTGGCAGGTTCATACCCTGAGAATACAAAAATAAGCATTCAGGCAGCCATTGACCTGGGGTTGAAGTGGGTGGAAGTGGATATACAGCCTACCAAAGATAATGTTTTAGTGGTTTGCCATGATCATACCGTCAATCGATGCAGCAATGGACAAGGCCGTGTTGATGAGCTCACCCTGGAAGAGTTAAAAGCATTAGATTTCGGTAGTTGGTTTAGCACAGACTTTTCAGGCGAGAAGATCGTGACACTAGATGAACTGCTCACTTTAGCTACTGAGAATAAGCTTAACTTGAATATCGAAGTTAAAGTAGACAACCATCCAGCGGAAGAAGTGGCGCAGACTCTCGCCAATGCGTTAGCAAAAAGTCCAATGCCGCAAGAGAATGTACTCCTATCGAGCTTTAGTCATGACGTCATTAGAGCGATGCACAAATACTGCAGTGGCTACCGATTGGGTGTGTTAAGTGAATTCTTTACGAGAAAAGATAAACGCCTTTTGGAAGAAGTTAGTGCCTATAGCTGCAACCTAAACATTAACTGGGTTCGTACTCGCCAGATAAACAAACTCCAACAAGCCGGTTACAAAGTGATGTGCTATACGGTGAACAATCCAAATAAACTGAAATACCTGCCTCAGTTAGACGGTATTTTTAGTGATCATCCACAGCGCTTTATGCCATAGCCTATAAGAGCCAGAACATTAAAGGGGACCTTTTATTACCACTCAATCTGAATTGGTGTCCCCATCTCGACAAGCTGGATAAATTCATCCATCTCCTCGTTGGTAATCGCAATACACCCATTAGTCCAATCAAAACTTTGGATGTAAATCGGCAACTGACTCTCACCGTTTTTTAAGCCATGAATTTTGATGTTCCCTCCAGGGGACACCCCTCGGCGCTTCGCTTCCAACGTATCAATCGCATCAGGGTAACTGATATGCACAGAACGATAAAAAGCAGAGTCCTCTATAACATAATCTAGAGTGTACTCGCCCTCTGGCGTGCGATTGTCTCCCTCTTCTTGTTTATGTCCTTGAGGGTTCGCTCCTAAAGCAATTCGGTATTCTTTTAGCACTGCTCCTTGTTCCATCAAATACATTCGACGCTTAGACTTGTCGACTTTAACAAGGTCAACAGCTGCGTGAGTGCCCGAAGCAAACACACAACACAAGAACATAGAGAACCATTTTACTGACATTGTCGTAACGCCTAAGCTAATAAAGTGAACAAGAAAAGAGCGATAATGCTAGTCAGTTAATGCTCGTAAAGCAAACAGTATCTAATGCGGAACCGTAAGATAGCACTCGCTGAAAGGCGTACTTCTTGTTGTTGTTTGATACAACAAAAGTCAAAGAGAAGATTTCTCTATTCATTGCGGCTAAGTTGCATTACTTTATAAGCATATTTATTTATAAAGTCCGTACTTTTTGAGAGGGAACCATGATTAACATTGCTTTTTTTAGTGCAAAATCCTACGACGAAGCCTCTTTTAATAAAATTAAAAATAACCGCGATTTTGAATTTCACTATCACGACTTCCGACTAACCGAAAAAACAGCCAAGATGGCGCACGGCAGTGATGTTGTATGTGCGTTCGTTAATGATGATCTTTCAGCTCCTGTCCTTAAACAGCTTTCTCTGGGCGGGACCAAACTTATTGCTATGCGCTGCGCGGGATTTGATAAAGTTGATCAACAAGCAGCCAAAGAACTAGGTTTACAAGTGGTTCGAGTTCCTGCTTACTCACCAGAAGCAGTGGCAGAGCACACGGTTGGTTTAATGATGTGCCTAAACCGCCGTCTTCACAAGGCCTACCAACGCACACGTGACGCCAACTTCTCGCTAGAGGGTCTTGTTGGCTTTAACTTTTACGGAAAAACTGTTGGTGTTATTGGTACGGGTAAGATTGGTATCGCGACGATGCGTATCTTCAAAGGGCTTGGCATGGAGCTGCTTTGCTACGACCCCTACGAAAACCCATTAGCGCTAGAAATGGGAGCCCGTTACTGTTCGCTTGAAGAAATCTACGCTAATGCGGATGTTATCTCTCTCCATTGTCCAATGAGTGAAGAAAACTATCACTTATTGAACGAAAAAGCCTTCGCGCAAATGAAAGATGGTGTAATGATCATTAACACCAGTCGAGGCGAGTTGCTAGATTCACTAGCGGCGATAGAAGCGTTGAAACAAGGTAAGATTGGTGCGCTTGGCCTAGACGTGTATGACAATGAAAAAGACTTATTCTTCCAAGATAAATCTAACGATGTCATTGTAGATGATGTTTTCCGCCGTTTATCGGCTTGTCATAACGTGCTGTTTACTGGCCACCAAGCATTCTTGACTCACGAAGCACTTAATAATATTGCCTCTGTGACGCTTGATAACGTCGAAGCCTTTTTCTCTGGTAACGTATCGGGCAATGAACTGATTAACTAAAGCCAGACAATCGAGAAGTATAGTAGAGCGTGTGATCTCAGCTATGCTATACTCCTCGACTATTTAAAATTTGAGTCAAATTACCATGAGCATAAAAACTGATATTCAAAAGCTGCACAACCGTTTAGATACATGCCAACGTAAACTTGATGCGGCACGTTCTCGTGGTGATCACGAAATGATTACAAAGTTCACGGATGAAGTAGAACAGCTTACCAAAAAGCTTAACCAGTTAAAGCACAAGCAAAACTATGAGCTGAACAAAGAACGTAAAAGCTTACTTGATATGCCTTTCTCTCGTGAAATCACCAAAGCAGAACAAGCGGACATCGGCAAACTGAAAAAACGCGTACGCGGCTTAGTAATCGTTCACCCATTAACAAAAGTTGGTAAAGAACTTCGCCTTGATGTGATGACAGGCTTTGCGCCAAAAGAGTTTTAAAACTCGCATTAACATTTATGGAGCCCAAGCATTTGCTTGGGCTTTTTATTTTGTACTGCTTCATTAGATTTCATCGAAATATCAATCCATAAGCTATTAAAAAGGCCAGCGACAAAAGCCACTGACCTATTTCGACCAATATCGTCCGCATTACATCTCCACGTTACGACAGTTGCTGCAACTTGCGCTCCACAACGGGATCATTCGGAACCAGCTGCTGAGCGACTTCCAAAAGCTGTACTGCATCTTGCGGGTTGTCATACTCATGCTTAAGTGCAATATCAACAAGTGGCTGAATATCGATTTGCGCTTGATGCTCCTTCACATGTTCTTTCTTTTCTTCAATTAGTACATTATGAGCGGTACTCAGTAAGTTTAAACGATGCTGTGAGCTCGCATTCGCCTTGTTAAGGCACTGATAGTAATCTTCTTTTAAGCGCAGCGTTTTGGTCTGATGACGAAACTGCGCTATATCTATCTTCTGATAACGTATAAAGTCTACGGCCACTTGCTTATAAAAACCGAATTTATTCAAATACGTCGCGTGGGTACCATGTCCCATCCCGAAGACTCTTAAGTGAGTGAGCTCTGGGTAGCGTTTGGCGTGAAGGCGGTCGATTTCATTAGTTGGATCATAAATGATATAGCCTTTTGCATCGCCAAGGTCGAGGTCGTGATACTTTCCTTCCCAATCAAATTGTTGGGCAAGTTCAGTACTTGGCCTATCATCCCATGGCACCAAAACTTTGTTTTTTGTGCTGACCGGGTGAAACATCAATACTTGATCCAACTTTAATAGATTAGAAAAGGCACCAATAGCAAAACCACCGCGGCTAAGTCCATAGCCTAAACGACATTCAAAGGGCTCAAGTAAAGTCGACAGTTGCTCTAGAAAGAAAATCAAATTACGGCTGCGAAACCAGTTACTTTTCCCAAGATGCTGAAATGAAATAATATTTACTTTTTGTTTCTGGGCTAAGCGATAACCCCAAGGCGCAAAGTCTGAGTGTAAGTCCTGTACTTGTAGATTCGTACCAGCAGGGGAAAAGGTGAACAACAACGGTTTATTGCGGTCGACAAACTCATACTTAACAAATACATCATCAAGTAAGTCCTCCCCGGACATCGGTAGCCTGGTTTGCTGTTCTTCACGAGAAAGAGCCAGCCATTCATCCAACCAGTACAGTAACTTCATTAATCCTCCATCTAAATTGCGCCTAGCAATTGTGTTAAAAATCTAGTTTTTAGTGTGTGATCATCTCCCCCTGGTTACAGGGGACTCTGATATCAGTCCTCTTTTAAAACAAAGCGTGAATTTGCTTATTAAATTGGTCAATATCTAAGGTTTGATGGCGAACAAACTCCTGCGCCACCAGATTAAAAAATTCTAATTTATCTAATTGTGTGGATTGAGTGCCGTGTCCCATACCGACGACTTTTAAATGGGTAAGCTCTGGATAACGTTCAGCATGAAGACGATCAATGCGATTGGATGGGTCATAAATAATATAACCTTTGGCATTGCCCAAATCTCGATCATGGTAGCCGCTTTCCCAAGCAAACTGCTGAGCAAGCTCAGTACTCGGCCGATCATCCCAAGGCACTAACGCTTTATTTTTAGTGCTAACAGGATAAAACAACAAAAGATGTTCTAGTTTCAGCAAGTTAGCGAACGCGCCAATTGCAAAGCCACCTCGACTTTGCCCATAACCCAAACGACATTTGAAGGGATGAAGCAACTCAGATAGCTGCTCCAGAAAGAAAATCAAATTCCGACTACGGAACCAATTACTTTGTCCTAAATGTTGAAAGGCAATAATGTTTACTTGTTGTTGTATTCCGAGCTCGTAGCCCCAAGGAGAAAAATCCGGAGTTAAATCTTGTACCTGCACATCAGTACCGGAAGGAGAAAATGTAAACAACAATGGCTTGTTAAGATCGACGAGTTCATACTTCACAAACACATCATCAAGTAAATCGTAGCCAGAGATAGGTAAAGCCATCTCTTGTTCTTGTTGAGTAAGAGCTTGCCATTCATCTAACCAGTAAAGTAGCTTCATTTTTTCTCCAAGTGCATCCGCAGTATTTAGACTGGAACTCTATCAAAATGCGTTTAAGCATCCCACGTTGAGACTTAAGAAAGCTCTATTTGAAGCCCAAATGAGACGTATGGAAATGTCTTCGATTGAAGGTATTACTGCGTAAACTAAACCCAAAGTAGGTACGCAAAAACTTGGAGAAAGAGCTAGAGAAAAATCAATTAGAAGTTTCGATAACAGCGGTTAAAAAACAGCAGATACAAAAAAACCGCTGTAAGAACAGCGGTTTTTTTTTAAAAGTGGCGGAGAGATAGGGATTTGAACCCTAGATACGCTATTAACGTATGCCGGTTTTCAAGACCGGTGCTTTC
>NZ_JAWOQQ010000109.1:0-1206 GCF_033337405.1 Vibrio sp. YT-16 | reverse complement strand
TGTACTAATTCAGACCTGATCTGACAGTTACCCACTTTTCGACTCGGTGCCTGTCAGATTATATCTGGGCTAGATTCTTTTCAGCCCAGATTGATTTCCCATCCTCTAATGTTTCTATTGGCGTTCTGCCGCAGCACATTTTTCCTTGATGAGTACGATGATTGTTGTAGTAGTCTATCCATTCGTCCAGATCTTTCTGTAATTCTCCCATTGAGCCATACAGTTTCTTTCTGAACGTTACTTGGTAGAACTCATTCAATATGGTCTTGTGGAAGCGCTCGCAGATACCATTTGTCTGTGGCGACATCGCTTTAGTTTTCGTGTGGTCGATATCATTGATGGCAAGATAGAGTTGGTAATCGTGCTGTTCAACACGGCCACAGTATTCGGTACCTCGGTCAGTCAAGATTCGTAGCATTGGCAACTCGTGCGCTTCGAAGAACGGTAGAACCTTATCGTTCAACATGTCCGCCGCGGTGATTGGTGTTTTTGTCGTATAGAGCTTAGCGAAGGCGACTTTGCTGTAGGTATCAACGAACGTTTGCTGATAGATGCGTCCAACACCTTTAAGGTTGCCAACATAAAACGTGTCTTGAGAACCGAGATAGCCTGGGTGCGCTGTTTCTATCTCACCACAAGCCTCATCATCATGTTTCTTGCGCTCAAGGGCTGCAACTTGCTCGTCCGTTAGAATGATACCATTCTCAGCGACCTGTTTTTCTAGGGCAATAAGGCGCTTTTTGAAGTTTTCTAAGTCATTACGAAGCCAGATTGAGCGAACGCCACTTGGAGAGATAAATACACCGAGTTTACGTAGTTCGTTGCTTGTTCTAACTTGCCCGTGAGCTGGGAAGTCGATGGCGTACTTGAGAACGGCTTGCTCAGTTTCACTATCGACACGATTCTTCAGGTTTGGTGTTCTTCGACTTTGATTAATTAGAGCATCAATACCGCCAGTTTCGACTAACTCTTGATAACGGTAGAAAGTGTCTCTTGATACACCCATGACCTTACAGGCTTTTGATACATTGCCGAGTTCTTCTGCAAGATTGAGAAGGCCAGCTTTGTGTTTGATGATTGGATTGCTAGTATGAAGCATGAGAGTTACCTCTTATTGTCTTTGATTACGGATTCAGCACCTTTAATCAAAGTGGGTAACTCTCTTCTTTTCAACTTGAAGTGTCAGATCTAGTCGGAACTAATACA
>NZ_JAWOQQ010000108.1:0-1210 GCF_033337405.1 Vibrio sp. YT-16 | reverse complement strand
GATACCAATCGTTCAAAACACGTTCAAGTGGTTCACTCTCGAAGCGCAGTGCCCATTTTTGGTCGTTGTGCAATCTTGACTGTATCTCTGACTCTGTTTGAAGCCCGAAGTTTCCCCCTTCCACAATCGCGCCGACAATATTGAGATCTGAGAAGCACTCACCAGCAAGACCGTGCATTGCGATTCTTCCACCCATTGAGTAGCCAATCAAAATAAGTGGTTGTTGCGGAGGAAATAATAAAGATAGTGTGGAATTAAGAAGTTTGCAGCAATCATCGAGATCGTTGCACTTTGTAAACTGGCTGCGACCATGACCAGGAAGGTCTATAACGACTCGTTCAAACTGAGTCAGCTCATCCAAACAAGCTTGCCAATCAGCACCACTTCCTAAAAGACCATGCAAAAACACCAGAGTGGGAAGATCACCACTTTGGTGTTTTTCAGTTGGAGAGAGACGCTCAGAGTGAAGCATGCAGGCTCTTATTAAATGCCTTTATCAACTCTGCGGCTTGGCTTGGTGGGGTTTGAACTTCCACCAGCATTGTGCCTTGGCCGCTCGACAGGTGCTCGGCAACCATTGCTTGATACATTTCTAATGTTGTTGGCTTTTCATACTTTAAGCCAAACTGCTTAGCTGCATGTTCAAACTGATAACCGTGGGGCATTTGGTAGTACGCAGTGCGATGCTCCTGAGGCACTGGCAACATATCGAAAATCGCACCACCATCATTGTTTGTGACCACAAGTACTGACGGCAGATCATTACGAGAAAACAGCGCGAGCGAGTTGAGGTCATAAAGCGCCGATGTATCTCCGATGTACATCAATAGCGGCTTGCCTCGTGAGCGCTGCACACCCGAAGCTGTGGCAAATAGACCATCAATACCCGACGCTCCGCGATTGGTAAACACCTCAGTATTTAATCGGCCAAACATATCGACTAATCGAACAAACAAGCTGTTACCGAGAAAGACATCGACGCTCTGCGTTCGCTCTTCAATGTCAGCCGCTAACGCGATTTCATTAAGCGTTGAAGCTGATGAAGACAGAAACTCATCGCGAATGTGAGCGCGAACATGGGCTATATCGGTCAGCAATCCATCAGCCCACCCTTGAGTACTTGAGCTCTTAACATCAACACGCTCGACCCAACTTTTAGGTGATGCAGGCCAATGCAATTGCTGAAGGTGTGATTGGTTATCTCGGCTTA
>NZ_JAWOQQ010000107.1:0-1212 GCF_033337405.1 Vibrio sp. YT-16 | reverse complement strand
GGGTGTAGCTCCAATTGGCAGAGCAGCGGATTCCAAATCCGCGTGTTGGGAGTTCGAATCTCTCCACCCCTGCCATATTTAAAGCCTCAGTCGAAAGACTGGGGCTTTTTTGTATCTGCAGATCTGAGCTGAAGAGATCTTTCCATACCTTTATTATACCAATCTGGAAAATTAACTGGTCAGGTCTATTCATCTTCTCGAGCATATTTTGGTGACTCTTTTGGAGCAATCCCAAACCGATTCTATGCATCGCAGACTTTGGAGATGATGTCGTGGTAATCAGTAAAAGATTGGTTGGCTAAATAGCGTTGCCTCAACCAACGCCATACTTGTTCGATAGGGTTTAGCTCTGGAGAATAGGGCGAAAGTTTGATGACACTGACATTTTAAAGTCATTGGCAATTTCTTCTGTATGCCATCCTGCGCCATCCATTACAACGACGGCGTGACGTCCTTCCTCCGTGACTGCCAATATTTGTTTTAAGTGCTCTATCATGATGTCTTTATTAACCCAGGGACAATGATAGCCTCACCAATTCCTCTTCTGCGACGACTGAACCGAACAGATAAGCATACTCAAATTGTTATTGCTTCACGGCTCTTGGGCGAGTTCCTTTTTTAGCCCATAAGCGTGTTGTCGTGTTTTATTGCCCAAATCTGGTTTTACTCTAAAGCTATATGTTCTGGGATCTTAAGGATCGTTTCGATTTTGATTTTTTCAAATCCTCCTGTGCTTGGCTTTTCTTGTCGTCCTTCTAGTCCTTCTTCAAGAAAGGTTTGGACCCAATTATTACCACTGGTTCGGCTTACCTTGAGAAACTTGACGATTTGTGTACGTGAGTGTCCATCTTTGAAATGAGCAAGGGTCAGTGGCCTCATTTTCATCTGAATGGATTTTTGCTGACTTGCGAGCTTTTTAAAGTCGATATTAAGGATGTAATGATGGTGGTTTAGGTCGATAAATAGCGAACACATATAGAGCACTTTTTACTAATAGTTATAAGGTTTTTAGATAAGCGAGTTTTTAGCGATGTTATTGTGGGGACTGCGTAGGACGGAGGTTTCTTAGTAAAGAGGCTATCGTGGTAAGAAATGAGTTATTTATTTTTAGGAAACCCTTTGTATTTTTAAGTGACCGGCTTGATAAAGCTTAAGATCTGGCAGGTTTTCGTAAGCTAGGGTGACTTGATTGCGTCCTGAGTGCTTTGAATA
>NZ_JAWOQQ010000106.1:0-1216 GCF_033337405.1 Vibrio sp. YT-16 | reverse complement strand
TTTCTGGAACTTACGATGTTCCATCTCCACCTGCTCTAGACGCTCTGATTGACCGACATAGTGAATAGTCTGTTCCGCAAACTCTTTTTGCTGGCGGAACGCATCTTCACTAATTTGGTTGAGTTGTTTTTGCTCCAAACGCACTAAGCTGGTGTATTTTTTGTACGCTTGCAGTGACAGTTGATATTCGCCCGCCTGTTCGTAACCCAAGCCCAACAAACGGTAAGATTGCTGTTTGATGAAGTTTTTGTTTTCCGGCGCTTTTTCGACAAGCTCTAAGGCTTTCTTCGCGTTTTCAATTACTTTTTTGCTGTCGTTCTGATGATAAGCGAGACCAGACTGAAGTAGGGCGGCTTTCGCTTCAAGTTGAGGGATATCCGCGTATTCCAGTAACTCTGTCGCACGTTCCAGATATTGCTCTGCAAGTGCGTAGTTGTAGAGTTGCAGGTAAGTCGCAGCCAAGCTCAACCGAATCTTAATGGTGCGATTGATATTACGACTGGTGCTTTCGTGATCCAGTACGTTGAAGTAGTGCACCAAAGCAAGATTGAACTTGCCTTGATAAAAATAGATGTCGCCCATTTGTTCAAGTACATCGGCCAAAATAGGGGAGCTTGGGTAAGAGTCGTAGAAATCTGCAGCCTGAGACAGATATTCAATGGCT
This sequence comes from Vibrio sp. YT-16, assembly GCF_033337405.1. NCBI lineage: Bacteria > Pseudomonadati > Pseudomonadota > Gammaproteobacteria > Vibrionales > Vibrionaceae > Vibrio > Vibrio sp. YT-16. Next base: position 552 of record NZ_JAWOQQ010000106.1, on the reverse strand, counting down.
TTGTCGTACACACGACGCTCTTGGAAAAGTCTCTCCAGCAAGCGGTTTACTTTGGCAAGGCGAGTACCGCTGTCACTTTCGATGGACTGCCAATAACCGTAAAGCAGTTCTGAAAGCGCAAGGTTGTATTTTTTACTGTTAAGGTAAAACTCACCAACAGAAGTGTAGTAATCAATTAAGGCCAAATCGGAACGACTGTCTTCAAGCATGCTTTTCGCTTGAGCATACAAACGCTCTGCGCCAACGTTATCGCCACGATGAGCCGCTAGCAGGGCTCGTTGCATCACCAGACGATAACGGACGCTGTCTGTACGTTGAAGTACAGAGTCGGCTTCGTCTAACTGTTTTTCAATTTGATTGAGGGTGTCTTCGGCTGCTGAATAGTTGTGGTCGTACATCCAAATCATTTGGTTGCGCATGAGTTGCACATCCAAAGTCATGTAAGGCAGTTGGTATTCTTTCGCGAGCTTTTCTGCTTCATTGAGGTTATCGATCGCTGAGCGGACATTGCCCATCGTATAGGCGGCTTGCGCAATGATCTTGTGTGCTTCG
>NZ_JAWOQQ010000105.1:0-1231 GCF_033337405.1 Vibrio sp. YT-16 | reverse complement strand
TCGGCTTGTTTGTTGCCAGACTGCCACTGCTGAATAATGTGGGTTAGGGCTGAAGTCGTTGCCATGGTTATACCTCTTCACTCACTTTGACAAATTCAGAAATCGTATGCGTTTCAATATGATCAGAACCATCTCGGTTACGACTAACGTTCTGTTGGTAGCGATACAAAATGCCTTGCTCCCAGTTGGCTCCCGCCGGTAAGTATTCCCAAGTGGTGTAGTTGATTTCTGCCGGAGTGGTTGACCAGCGCACCATGATGTTCATTTGCGCCAAATTGGCTTTCGGTTCGTCATTGTTTACCCACCACATATCGGCAAACTCGCGGGTGACATCTTGGGTGTATAGGCTTGCATCGGTTGGGCAGGTCTCGGCGCTGCGTGGCAATCGCATCACTTGTTGGTGGCGCATTAACAGACACGATTGTGTCATGGATTGCTGGTGATATTGGGTTTGCTGCCACACGCCGAGGTAGTCGATGTCGTGTTCGCTGGTGTTAGGGTAGGAAAACCACAGCATTTCAGTGCGGTTGCTGTGTTGGATGTGTTTGTTGCGCCCGAGACCTTGTACTTTCTCCATAAAGAGCTCAGTGCTTGGGTCAAAATTCATCGCGACTGAGCGATATTTCCAGTCGCCTTCATCGTCAAAGTCTGCAAGAGAGAAGCCGTTCAAGTCGTTGCGGGTGCATCCTGTGATAGCGCAACCAACAAGGTTAAACCAATCCGCAAATTTGCTAATCGGCTCGACAATATCTTCCGTAATTTGGTGATTCGGCGATATGAAGCAACCTTGAAAATGGTCGCCAACACTCGGGTGTTCAATTAACGAATCTTTGGTGATGGTGAATCGGGTCTCACCAAAAGGGGGGCGATATTTGGGGTGATGTTTATAGCGCAGATCGTAGGCACAAGCGCGGCCCTGCCAATCTTTCTTTTTGATCACGATGTTTTTGAACGTGATGCCGCGAGGTTCAAAGATGATCTCATCAGAGGCAAAGTTTTCCTCAATGTACTGCTGGCTTTCGTTCAAGTGATCAATCGCCTCATCGACAGAAACCCAGTCGAGGTTGAGATGTCGTTTAGCGTCATCCAGATAATTGAGATCGAGACTCTTGAGCTGGCTTTGAAAGCGAGGATCAGACAACACACGGTTGGCTAAGACAATTTCCTCACGATTCTCAGGCGTGCTGTCGAGAGAAAGCAGCAGACGCGTCATATTGATGCTGCGGCTGGG
>NZ_JAWOQQ010000104.1:0-1232 GCF_033337405.1 Vibrio sp. YT-16 | reverse complement strand
ACTGACATCGATGGTGATACGTTAAGCATTGATTCGGCGTCTGTGCCGAGTGAGCAAGGGACAGTCGAGATTGTTGATGGTAAGTTGGTGTTCACACCGGCTGAGAACTTCCATGGTGACGCCGAAATCACTTACACCATCACCGATGGTGCACTGACTGACCAAGCGACGGTCAACGTCACCGTGAATGCGGTGAACGACACGCCTGTGGTTGAAAGCAACATTGCAGACCAAACCTTGGCGGAAGATTTTACGCCATACAGCATCGATCTGAATACGGCCTTCAGTGATGTGGATAACGCCGATGGCGAGTTAACGTTTAGCGTTTCTGGTAATAGCAACATTCAAGTGGCGATCGTCAATGGGATTGCTACGTTCACTCCAACCGCAGACTGGAATGGCTCAGAAACCCTAACCTTTACCGCCACCGATCCAAGCGGTGAAAGCGTTAGCCAAACGGTGAACTTCACAGTAGCGCCAGTGGCAGATATTGAATCTGACCGCGCTACGGTTGTGGAAGACACACCAACCATCATCAAGGTTTTAGGTAACGACACGTTCGAAGGCGACGACAAAGTAGTGTCGCTCGATAGCAATAACGGTCCAGCCAACGGCACGGTCTCGGTCAACCCGGACGGCAGCGTCACTTACACGCCAAACGACAACTTCCACGGTACAGACAGCTTCACGTACATCGTTACCTCCGGTGGGGTATCGGAATTCACCACGGTGAACGTCGATGTCACGCCAGTCAACGATGCGCCAGTGGCAAAAGATGATACCGCTGTCACTGGCGAAGACACGCCAGTGACGATTGATGTCCTACCAAACGATACTGACATCGATGGTGATACGTTAAGCATTGATTCGGCGTCTGTGCCGAGTGACCAAGGTACAGTTGAAATTGTTGACGGCAAGTTGGTGTTCACACCGGCTGAGAACTTCCATGGTGACGCTGAAATCACTTACACCGTTAGCGATGGTGCACTGACTGACCAAGCGACGGTCAACGTCACCGTGAATGCGGTGAACGACACGCCTGTGGTTGAAAGTAGCATTGCAGACCAAACCTTGGCGGAAGATTTCACCCCATACAGCATCAATCTGAATACCGCTTTCAGCGATGTGGATAACGTGGATGGCGAGTTAACGTTTAGCGTCTCTGGCAACAGCAACATTCAAGTGGCGATCGTCAATGGGATTGCTACGTTCACTCCAACGGCAGACTGGAA
>NZ_JAWOQQ010000103.1:0-1236 GCF_033337405.1 Vibrio sp. YT-16 | reverse complement strand
TGTTTGCTTAAAGTTATCTATTTCTTGTTGCCAAGTTTGAGCTTGTTGTTCACTCACTTTACTCTGTAAGAAGTGCGCTTCATCAGCAAATGCACTCGCTTTTAGTGCACTTTCCCATTCGGTTTTAGCATCTTCCAGTCTACTATTCGCTTCCAACAGCCACCGTTGGTGAGTCGTCAACTGACTATCGACATTTGATTTCGCCAGCACAGCTTGTTGTAACTGCACTTGCGCAGATTCTAGGCCGTTATTCAGCTCAACAATTTGCTTGTGTATCTGAGTCAAGTCGTTTTCTAGTTGCTCTAGTGATGTGTATTTATCACCTAATGACGCAGTCAATTTCGCTAACTGCTGCTGATTTGCTTTAATCGTCGATTCATTTGCAGCCATCTGGTTTTGCAAATCGTTGATCTTACCTTCGCCAACCACACAACGTTGATTCAACTCGTTCACGCTTTGCTCAAGCTGAGCAATATTAATTGCGTTCAAATGCTGTAATCGTTCATTGAGTTGATGAATTGATGCCTGTAATGCTTGCAGCTCTAGGTTCACGTTCTGCCCCAACTCCGAAACCATTTGCTCAATTTGCTGCGTGTATTGAGCAATCACAATATTGTGTTGTTCCAGCTGGTTGCTCAATTGGTTCAGCGTGATTTGAGCCTCACGCTCCTGATGACGAGCCTGTTGAACTTGCTCTTTTGTGACTTCATCACCAACAAATTGAGCAGGCAGAGGATGTTCGGTACTACCACAAACGGGACACTTCTCTCCAGTTTGTAAACGAAGAGCAAGAACTGCCGCTTGCGCATTATGCCAACTGAGCTCTAACGCATCCGCTTCACGTTGAAGGTTTTCATAATAAGACTTGGCTTGAGTTACCGAGGCTTGTTTACTTGACGTCAATGCATCTAACTTTGAAAGCTCTTGATTTAAATTACCTAACTTTTGAAGATCCGACATCAAACGCTGCTGCTGTTTGATCTCTGCATCCACACCACCAATACTTGCGACATCAATGCGAGCTTGCTCCAACACTTTTTGCGCTTGCAGGGCGTCTTGCGTCAGTTTTTCCCTAAACACTATGTATTTTTTTAGCGTTTCTTCAAATTCTGATTTCTGCTGAAGTCCTGCAGCGATGGCACTATCCAGTTCAACCTTCTCGACCAACTTGCTTTTCATGCTTTCAAGTTGGTATTGCTGCTCTGTCAGCGTAGGAACCCGATTAGCTTGTTCTTT
>NZ_JAWOQQ010000102.1:0-1238 GCF_033337405.1 Vibrio sp. YT-16 | reverse complement strand
GGTGTGGTCGATACCGGCCAACATTTTACGCTCGCGGGTAAAATTCTTCTGATGTGTTTGATGCAGATCGGCGGCTTAGGGCAAATGACCTTATCTGCGGTGCTGCTCTATATGTTTGGGGTGCGCTTGAGTCTACGTCAGCAAGCGTTAGCCAAAGAAGCACTTGGCCAAGAAAGGCAAGTCAACCTGCGTCGTTTGGTGAAAAAGATCGTCACATTTGCGCTGGTGGCAGAGGCGATTGGTTTTGTCTTCCTCTCGTATCGTTGGGTGCCAGAAATGGGTTGGAAGACTGGCATGTTCTATGCGCTGTTCCACTCTATTTCGGCTTTCAACAATGCTGGCTTCGCTCTCTTTTCTGACAGCATGATGAGTTTTGTCAACGATCCGTTAGTGAGTTTCACCTTAGCTGGTCTGTTTATCTTTGGCGGCTTGGGTTTCACTGTGATTGGTGACGTTTGGCGACATTGGCGTAAAGGTTTCCACTTCTTACATATTCACACCAAAATCATGTTGGTTGCCACGCCGTTACTGCTGTTGGTGGGAACGGCGCGCTTTTGGCTTTTGGAACGTCACAACCCCAACACCATGGGGTCACTCACTACTGGCGGGCAATGGTTGGCTGCTTTCTTCCAATCAGCCAGTGCGCGGACAGCGGGTTTTAACAGTGTTGATTTAACGCAGTTCACGCAACCGGCATTACTCATCATGATCGTTTTGATGTTGATTGGTGCGGGTTCGACCTCTACGGGTGGCGGTATCAAGGTGTCTACTTTTGCTGTCGCGTTTATGGCGACGTGGACGTTCTTGCGTCAAAAGAAACACGTGGTGATGTTTAAGAGAACGGTAAACTGGCCAACGGTAACGAAGTCACTGGCAATCATTGTGGTGAGCGGAGCGATTCTTACCACTGCTATGTTTTTGTTGATGCTGACGGAGAAAGCTTCTTTTGACAAAGTGATGTTCGAAACGATTTCTGCTTTTGCAACGGTTGGGCTTACTGCAGGTTTGACGGCGGAGCTTTCAGAACCAGGTAAGTACATCATGATCGTCGTGATGATCATTGGCCGTATTGGACCTTTGACGCTCGCATATATGTTAGCGAGACCAGAACCAACCTTGATTAAGTACCCAGAAGACACGGTTCTTACTGGATGATTTGTCAGTAATAAGCAAAATGAACGTAAAATAACGCTTTGAATTTAAAGTGATATTTTGACTTTTTTGAGCGCCGATTGGTC
>NZ_JAWOQQ010000101.1:0-1240 GCF_033337405.1 Vibrio sp. YT-16 | reverse complement strand
CGCCGTGAGAAAGCGTAATTTGATCCAAAAGCGCGCGTGCAGAAAAATACTCTTTGTGCGCTTGCAGCGTGATGCTCTCTTTGTTCCAACTGCTGATTCGAAATGGCCCAGTACCGATATGATATGAATAACCCGAGCCAAAAGAGGCCGTGTCTCGACACAATATTGAGGCATGTGGCGTGGCTAACATGTATGGAAAGAATTGGTTTGCGCGTTTGAGCACTATCTTCAAGCAGTTCGGAGTTTCGGCTGTAACGGTTTCAATGCATTGCCAAAGCTCATAAACCGGCCCTTTAATTTGCTTGAGTCTTTCTAAACTCCAAACCACGTCGTCTATGCTCAGAAGCTCACCATCATGACGAAAAATGCCCGGCCTTAACCATAACGTCATGACGTTTTCTTCCATTTTCCATTCATGAGCTAAAGCGGGCTCAATGCCACCATTGGAGTTTTGTGTTAGCAGCCCATCATAAACACTTTTGACCACGTGTAATTCGGTATGACGGAAGGTCTCTGCGGGATCGATATTTGAAACCCAGGGATAAGAAGAAATAAGAATGGCGTTTTTAGACTCATTCAGCTCGTTCACTTTTTCCGATGCAATCGTAAGCGAACGAACCGCCGTTTGGCCGAACCAATCGATAAGCTTTGTTATCGAATTCATTCTGCCCCTAGCAAGCTCTTCCACCAAAAACTCGGTCATCGCTTGTTGCAAAGTAATGGTGATACTCAAGCGGCTTGGGTTGCTTCGCCCAATCGCCGGTTGCCAATCCACCCAACCGTAAGCCGCCAGCTTTTTCATCACAATGGAAACGTTACGTCTGGACGTGCAAATCACAGATTCGAGTTCGCTAAGCGTCACTAAATGATGCTTATGCGGTTCAAAATGTTTGAGCAGAAAATCTAAATATCTAAGATTTACATCGTTCACAGTGCTTCCTGAGCGTTTTTCTAAAAACCAAAAATAACACAGGAAGCTTAGTGACCAAACTTCCTGTGTCATATCTATATGAATTCAAACTGAGGGCTTAACTGAACAAACAACAGCACACCGCTTGGGTTAAGCCCAAAGAACTTGAATAAAAATGCTTAGAAACGGTAGCTCATACCGACAGAGAACGCGCTGATTTCTGCTTCAACGGTGACTTTTTCACTGCCTAGTTTCGCTACGTCTAACTCAGGTTTCATGTATTCCCATTCAACCTGTAGTGCTAGATTTTTTGTGATCGCGAACTCAGCA
>NZ_JAWOQQ010000100.1:0-1250 GCF_033337405.1 Vibrio sp. YT-16 | reverse complement strand
TTGTTCTTCGCTTTTTCACCCTTATGTCTATTTATCAGCTAGTTATTACTCTGTTCTCATTTATATCCATGACTCAAGGAGAGGAAAATGAAGGTCACTCTACTTCACGGAGCGGTGGTCGCTGCACTCAGTGTTAGCTATCAAGCTCAAGCCTACAACTGTCAAAGCCTGACTGATTGGGATAGCACTGCAACCTACACCTCAGGCACTCAAGTGAAAACTCAAGGTGCCGCCTATGAGGCCGCTTATTGGACACAAGGTAACGACCCCGTCACCAACTCAGGCTCATGGGAAGCGTGGAAGGCATTAGGTCAATGTGATGGAGGAAACAGTAATCTGTCGCCAACGGTGTCCTTCTCTTCTCCAACGAACAACGCGCAAATTCCTGAAGGCAGCGCCATTACTCTGTTAGCCGATGCGTCCGACGAGGACGGACAGGTCACACAAGTGGAGTTTTTAGCGGGTGACCAAACCGTTGCTATCGTCGCCCAAGCGCCATTTGAGGCATCTTGGACTGCAGCCCAAGGCGTTTCTCAACTCACCGCGATTGCGACAGACAATGAAGGCGCAGTAACCTCCACAACGGTTGCTATCGTCGTTCAGCCTCAAGTAGAGCTGCCGCCACCTAGCATTACTCTCACTAGCCCAACAGGTACGGACACACTGAGTGTGGGGGATATCCTAACCGTTACTGCTCAAGCTGATGACTTTGATGGCGTAGTTACTCAAGTTGAATTCTTTGTTAACAACCAATCCGTCGCCATTGATACCAGTGCACCTTACGAATACCAATGGACAGCGAGTGTTGGCACACACTCATTTAAAGCTCAAGCAACAGATGACTCTAATCTCTCTACCACGAGTCAAGAAGTGGCGCTGGTCGTCGCGAATTCAGAAACAGGCAATGGTGGGTGTGCTGATGCTCTACCTTACGTTGCTGGCACGCGTTATGAAGTAGGTGCTCTGGTATCTAACCTTAACCAAAAATATCGTTGTGACGTTGCGGGTTGGTGTTCGTCCGATGCAACATGGGCCTACGAGCCAGGTGAAGGCCTGTACTGGAAAGACGCTTGGACTGGCCTAGGAGCGTGCTCAACACCACCTCAAGTTACCATTACCGCCCCAACTGATGGGCAAGTCGTGCTCGCAGGCAGCAACAACGAAATCGCAGCCAACGCAAGCGACTCAGATGGCATGGTTACGCAAGTGGAGTTTTTCGCGAATAACGCTCTCTTAGGTGTCGTTACTCA